>NZ_JALOCP010000002.1:0-566800 GCF_030511745.1 Paraburkholderia sp. SECH4 | reverse complement strand
TCGGCGTCACCGAACACGCGCAAGGCTCGACGATGGTGATGGGTATCGCGAATCTGGCGATGGCGACCGGCAACATCGGCCGCGAAGGTGTCGGCGTGAATCCGTTGCGTGGCCAGAACAACGTGCAGGGTTCGTGCGACATGGGCTCGTTCCCGCACGAACTGCCGGGCTATCGGCATATCAGCGATTCGATCACGCGCGCGTTGTTCGAGGAAGCATGGAACGTCACGCTGCAGCCCGAACCGGGCCTGCGCATTCCGAACATGTTCGACGCCGCCGTGCACGGCACCTTCAAGGGCCTGTACTGCCAGGGCGAAGACATCGTGCAATCCGATCCGAACACGCACCACGTGTCGGCGGCGCTGTCGTCGATGGAATGCATCGTCGTGCAGGACATTTTCCTCAACGAGACCGCAAAGTACGCGCACGTGCTGCTGCCGGGTTCGTCGTTCCTCGAAAAGGACGGCACCTTCACCAACGCGGAACGCCGCATCTCGCGCGTGCGCAAGGTGATGCCGCCGGTGCCGGGTTACGCCGACTGGGAAGTCACCGTGATGCTCGCGCGCGCGCTCGGTTATGAAATGGACTACGCGCATCCGTCGCAGATCATGGACGAGATCGCACGTCTCACGCCGACTTTCCACGGCGTGTCGTACAGGAAGCTCGACGAGCTCGGCAGCATCCAGTGGCCGTGCAACGAGGACGCTCCAGACGGTACGCCGACCATGCACATCGACACCTTCGTGCGCGGCAAGGGCAAGTTCGTGATTACGAAGTTCATCGCAACGCCGGAAAAGGTCACGCGCAAGTTCCCGCTGCTGCTTACTACGGGCCGCATCCTGTCGCAGTACAACGTCGGCGCACAGACACGCCGCACCGAAAATTCGCGCTGGCATGACGAAGATCGTCTCGAGATCCACCCGCACGATGCGGAAGAACGCGGCATCAGGAATGACGATTGGGTCGGAATCGAATCCCGTGCCGGACAAACCGTATTGCGCGCGAAGGTGACCGAGCGGATGCAACCGGGCGTCGTCTACACGACGTTCCACTTCCCCGAATCGGGCGCGAACGTGATCACCACCGATAGCTCGGACTGGGCGACCAACTGTCCCGAGTACAAGGTGACCGCGGTGCAGGTGATGCCGGTCGAACAGCCGTCGCAATGGCAGCAGGACTATTCGCGCTTCAACACGGAGCAGCTCGATCTGCTGAAGCAGCGCGAGCTGGCCAACGCAACATCGGGTAAGTGAGGCAAGCCATGGACAATCAGAATCTGATCGACATGGCGAACCGGATCGGCGACTTTTTCGATTCGATGCCGGACCGTGAGGAAGCACTCGCCGGTATCGCCGATCATATCCGCCGCTTCTGGGAGCCGCGCATGCGGCGCGCGCTGCTGGCAGTGCTCGATGAGCCGGATGCAAGCGGTATCGAAATGTCGGGCATCGTCAGGGAAGCGCTCGTCAAGCATCGTGACGGGTTGACGCCGGCGGCTGCGGCTGCGGTGTAAGCGAAGGCCGGTCAGCCAGCGGATACGACGCGCGCGAGGCGCGTTCGTGTCAGCGCCTCCTCACAGCGCCGTCTGCTCCGGTATCACGCCACCCACTGCGAACCATGCTTCGCAGTGCCGCAGCAAGCCGTGCAGGTCGGACCCCGTGCGTCCGCGCGCGCTGATGTAGCCGTCCGGCCGCACCAGATAGAACGACGGCCGCGTGCGTCCATACGATTCGGACAGCGCCGGGCCGCCCTCGCCGCTCGTATCGGTCACGCGCCAGATGCGCACCGCGCCCGGCAACAATCTCTCGACTTCCGCAGCCAGCCGCTCCAGTTCCGGGTCCGGCGGCGGTGCGTGCTTCGCGGCCGGATCGAGCGGCGTGTCGTCGACGGCCAGCGGCGGGACCAGCAGGAACAACGAGAAGAACGCCGGATCGTGCAGATCGAAAATGCAACCGACGCCCGGCGCGCGGCCAAGCGGCCCATCCACTACGTGCACCAGCGCATCCGGCGCGCGCTCGCCGGCACGCGGGCCGCCGTCGAGCAGGCGTTCGAGCGTCAGCGGACTGCGCCGATACTGGACCGACAACTCGCTGATCGTCATACGCGCCGCATCGCGCAGCGGACCGAGCGCGGCCAGCACCGGCATCACGCGCTCGCGTAGCAGCTTCAGCGGTCCATGATCGGCCTCGGCCATATGCGTGATGAAGCCCGTTTGCCGCAGCACGTCGCGTTCGATCGGATGCCGTTCACTGTGATACGTGTCGAGCAGACGGTCAGGCGCCGCGCCTTTCAGAACGCGCGCGATCTTCCAGCCCAGATTGAACGCTTCCTGAATGCCCGTGTTCATCCCTTGCGCGCCGGCCGGGCTGTGTACGTGAGCCGCATCCCCCGCGAGGAAGATGCGGCCGACGCGCAGCCGCTCCACCATTCTGCTGTTCAGATGGAAATACGACGACCATGCCAGCTCCGACACGTCGACACGTTCCCGCACGCGCCGGGTAATCAGCGCCTTGCATTCGGCGAGCGACGGCGGCGAGACGTGATTGAGTGGCGGCTCGCCGAGCACAGCGGGCGTGACCGGCGCCGGGACCGGGGTCGGTTCGACCGGATGGTCCGCAATCAGACGGTGACGGCCATGACCCATCGGAAACAGTGCGACGAGACCCTCGCCCGACGCGAAGATATGGAATTCGTCCTCGGGCCAATCGGTTTCGGCATGCACATCGGCCAGCAGGAACGTCTGTTCGAAGGTGCTGCCCGCAAAGCTCACGCCGAGCCGGTGGCGGATCGTGCTGTGCGCGCCGTCAGCCGCGATGACGTACGACGGGCGCAGGGTCTCGGTACGGCCGTCCGCGCGACGCAGCGTCACCTGAATGCTGGCGGAACCCTGCACGAACATCATCAGTTCAACGCCGCGTTCGACGGTCACGCCGAGCGTCGCGAGATGCTCCGTCAGCAACCGTTCGGTTACGGATTGATCGAGAAACAGCAGATAGGGATAGCGCGTGCGCAACGGATCGAAATCGAGGCGCGCGAGACGCATGCCATTGGAAAAAAGATTGGCGATGCGCGCGCGATGACCGAGTTCGAGAAACGGCTCAATCAGGCGGTGCTGTTCAAACAGTTCGAGCGTGCGTGCCTGAATGCCGATGGCCCGTGAATGCGGGTTCGGTTGCAGCGCTTTGTCGATCAGACGCACGGGGATGTGGGCACGCGCCAGACTCATTGCCGCGGCGAGCCCGGTCGGACCCGCCCCAACGATCAGCACCGGCGACGCATCGTGTGCGGCAGCGTCCATGCGGGACTCCGGAGACAACAGATCGTTCTAGTGTACGCCGCCGATAACCCGCTCAACGGTGCGCTGCATCAATCGTGGGGATGATCCATCGCGCATCGATGCTCGGTGGTGCCGAGATCGACTTGCAGCGTGGCGTGCTGCATCGAAAAACGTTCGCGCAGTGTGACGACGATGGCGTCGATCGACTCGTCGCCGGGATGGCCTGCCGGCATCACCAGATGCGCGCTGAGCGCATTGCCGGTGGTCGACAGCGCCCAGACGTGCAGGTCGTGCACGTCGGTGACGCCGGGCTGTTCGGCGAGATAGTCGCGGATATCCTGCAGACTGACGCCGGGCGGCACGGCGTCGAGCGCCATGCGCACCGAATCGCGCAGCAGACCCCACGTGCCAACCACCACAACCGCGACCACGAACAGGCTCATCACCGGATCGAGCCACGTCCAGTTGGTATAGAGAATCACGAGACCGCTGATCGCGACCGCGGCCGAGATGGCGGCGTCCGCGGCCATATGCAGGAACGCGCCGCGAATGTTCAGATCTTCCTTCTGGCCGCGCATGAAGAGCCACGCCGAGAAGCCGTTCACGACCACGCCGACCGCCGCGACGACGAACACCACCAGTCCCGCGACGGGTGCCGGGTTCATCAGGCGACCGATCGCCTCCGCGACGATCACGCCGCACGCGAACAGCAACAACCCCGCGTTGGCGAGCGACGCCAGGATCGACGAACTGCCGTAGCCGAAGGTATAGCGCGCCGACGGACGACGCGCGGCGAGCCACGTTGCGCCCCAGGCGAGCAGCAGGCCGAGCACGTCGGAGAGATTGTGGCCGGCGTCGGCGAGCAGCGCGGTGGAATGCGCGATCACGCCGTAGACGGCTTGAACCAGCACGATCGCTACGTTCAGCCCGACGGCGAGCGCGAAGGCACGGCCGTGGCCTGGGGCGGGTGCGTGGGCGTGGCTGTGGCCGCTGTGGCTGTGGCCAGCGTGATTGTGGGCGCTGTGGCTGTGGCCGGCGTGGCTGCCGTGGTTGTGGTCGCTGTGACTATGGTCGGCGTGACTGCCGTGGTTGTGGTCGACGTGGCTGCTATGACTGTCGGCGCTGCGGTTATGGTCCGCGCCGTGATCATGCGCGATCTGCTTACACATACCGTGCGTGCTCGCCTCGCGCTCATGCGCTTCGTGCCCCTGCGTGCCGTGCCCCTCCGTGCCGCTCCCACCTGCATCGTCGACCTCAGGACGAACCGCGCCGTGCCGAAGCTCGCCCTGATCGCGAGCATCGCCTTCCTGCCCCCCGCCCTGCGCATCTTCCCCATCGATGCCATCGAATTCCCCCTCGAGCCACACCGGCGCGTGGTCGTCCTCGCGCTCTTCGGCGGCCCGGTTCGGGGCGGTAATTTTCTTCATGACGGGTCCAAAGAAAATTCGCCGGCCGGCTCAGCGACATGCTCGAGCATGCCGGCCAGCATCGCGCTGATGTGGCGGTCGGCGGCAAGATAGAACACCTGCTTGCCCTGCCGCTCCGCGCGCACGATCCGAGCCGCGCGCAGCAGCCGCAAATGGTGGCTCACCAGCGACGGCGACAGGCCCAGCCCCTGGGCGATCGCGCCGACCGCGCGCCGCTCGTCGACGCACGCGAGCACGATGCGCAAACGCGTCGGATCGCCAAGCAGGCGAAACAGGTCGGCCAGCGGCACAATCGTCTCCACCGGGCGGTCTTCGAAACTGACAGGCGAGATAGCGGAAGCCATGGCAAGCGGCATCATTGACATACATATGAACAGGTATTCATATGTTATAGATATCGAGGTGACAGGTCAAATTGGAGGGCGGCCCGACGAGTGTGGGAAAATGCGGCCTCTGCCTCACCCGAATGCCATCCCTCCGTCATGCAACAAGTATTTGACCGCGCTTTCGCGGCGCATCGTGACGGCCGCCTCGACGACGCCGAACGCGGCTACCGCGCGACGCTCGAGGGCAACCCCGTGCACGTCGATGCGTTGCACCTGCTGGGCGTCCTGCGCCACCAGCAGGGCCAGCACGCCGAAGCCGCCGAGCTCGTACGGCGCGCGGTGAACCTGCGCCCGGAAGACGCCGCGCTGCAGTTGAACCTCGGCAATGCGCTGAAGGCGCTCGGCCAGATCGACGACGCCATCGAACAGTTCCGCAATGCGCTTACGCTTGCGCCGTCTTTCCCGATGGCGCACTACAACCTGGGCAATGCATACGCGTCGGTGGGCCGCCACGAAGACGCCGCCGACGCCTTCGAGAAGTCGCTGCGCCTGCAACCGAACGACGCCTCGTCGCATAACAATCTGGGCAATGCATTGCACGCGCTCGGCCGGCATACGGAGGCGATCGCGTCGTTCCAGCGCGCGCTCGAACTGCGCCCTGGGCATGCGGGTGCGCTCAACAACATGGGCATGTCGCTGAACGCGCTTGACCGCGCGAACGAGGCGATCCCGCGCTTCCAGGCGGCACTGGCAGCCGAACCGCGTTTCGTCGCCGCACATTTCAATCTCGCCAATACGCTCGACGCCACCGGCCGCCACGCAGAAGCGGTCGCCTCTTTCCAGGCGGCGCTCGCCTTGCAGCCGAACCTGCCGCCCACCATCTTCGGGCTCGGCAACGCGCTCGCGGCGCTGGGACGCCATGCGCAAGCGCTGCCGTATCTCGAGCGCGCGGTGGGTCTCGATCCGCAGTTCGCGCTCGCATGGCTGAGTCTCGGCACTGCACACCAGGCACTGGGCGCGCATGCCGCGGCAGTGCGTGCCTTCGATCAGGCGCTGCGCTTGCGCCCCGATCTAGCGTCCGCGCACATGAACCGCGCGCTTGCCTGGCTCGCGTTGCGCGATTTCGCGCGCGGGCTGCCGGAATACGAATGGCGGCTGCAAACCACCGCGCAGCCGGTCATTCAGACGTTGCCGCGCTGGCATGGCGAGCCGATCGAACAACGCACGCTTCTCGTTCATGCCGAGCAGGGTTTCGGCGATACGCTGCAATTCGTCCGCTTCGTGCCACTGGCCGCGCAGCGTGCCGCGCGCGTTGTGCTCGAAGTGCAGCCGCAACTGCTGCCGCTGCTTGCACCGGCCGCGCAAGTGTGGCGCGTCACGCTGATCGCCCAGGGCACACCGCGTCCAGCGGCGGATCTGCAATGCCCGCTGCTGAGCTTGCCACTCGCGCTCGGCACAACCTACGACACGATTCCCGACCGCACGCCCTACCTCAGCGTACCTCCGGCTTACGGCCGCAAATGGCGCGGCTCGCTCGGCGGTCACGCGAAGCGCAAGATCGGCATCGCGTGGTCAGGACGCATCCAGCAGAACGAAACCCGTTCGATGCCGCTCGCCGCGCTCGCTCCGCTGTTCGCGCTCGAAGGGATCGACTGGATCGTGCTGCAACCTGAACTGGGCGCCGAGGAACACGCGGCGCTCGACGCGCATCCGCGCGCGGCGTCGATTCATCGCTTCGATAGGCGGATCGGCGATTTTGCGGATACTGCGGCGATCATCGAGCGGCTCGACGCAGTCGTGTCGATCGATACATCGATCGCTCACCTCGCCGGCGCACTGAAAAAGCCGCTATGGCTTATGCTGCCGTTCGCCGCGGATTGGCGCTGGTTCGTCGACGAGACGCGCAGTCCGTGGTATCCGGGCGCAACGCTGCTGCGCCAGCCACAGCCCGGCGCGTGGGGCGATGTGGTGGAGGCAGTGGCTCACGAATTGCGCCGCGGCTAACTGAGCCGAACTCACCGAAATCGGTCGCCGACGCAACGCTCAAGAAAAAACCCCGCGCTCGTGTGAAGCGCGGGGTTTTTGTTTGTCCGGATGAACGGCGACGCTTAAGCCGCTCGATACTGATTGCGCGACTCCGGCGTGCGATACAGCACCAGCGTCGCGATCAACCCGCAAATCGCCGCCACGCCCAGGAACAGTCCAGGCGCTGCCTTGTTGCCAGTGGTGTGAATGAGCAACGTGGAAATGGCCGGCGTGAAGCCGCCAATCGTCGTAGCCAGACTGTAGGCCAGCGAGAAGCCGGCGGTCCGCACTTCGACCGGCATCACTTCGGTCAGCGCCACCACCATGGCCCCGTTGTAGCTGCCGTACAGGAACGACAACCACAGCTCGACCGCCAGAAGGCGAGCGAACGACGGCTCAGCGACCAGCCATTGCAGGGCCGGGTATGCGGTGATGATCGTCAGGATAGTGAAGGCAATCAGCACCGGACGGCGGCCGATGCGGTCCGACAACGCGCCCGCGAGCGGCAGCCAGATCAGGTTCGACAAACCGATACAGACGGTGACGACGAGCGTATCGATCGACGACAGCTTCAGCACTTCCTTGCCGAAGGTCGGCGTGTAGGCCGTGATCATGTAGAACGACACGGTGGTCATGATGACCATGCCCATACCGCCCAGCACGATGCCCCAGTTGGCGGCCATCGTCTTCATGATCTCGCCCATGCTCGGACGATGCTTGCGCGCCTTGAATTCCTCGGTTTCCTGCAACGAACGGCGGATCAGGAACAGGAACGGCACGATCAGGCAACCGATCAGGAACGGCACGCGCCAGCCCCAGGCGGTCATCTGGTCAGCCGGCAACCACTTGTTCAGGAACACGCCGATCAGTGCGGCGAACACCACGGCAACCTGCTGGCTGCCGGACTGCCACGCGCAATAGAAGCCCTTGTTGCCCTTGGTGGCGATCTCCGACAGATAGACCGACACGCCGCCCAGTTCGACCCCGGCGGAGAAGCCTTGCAGCAGCCGGCCGCCCAGCACTAGCACGGGTGCGAGCACGCCGATGGTCGCGTAGCCTGGTATCGACGCGACCGTGAGGGTGCCGAGCGCCATCAGGCCGAGGGTAAGGATCAGGCCTTTGCGCCGGCCGTGATGGTCGATGTAAGCACCCAGCACGATTGCGCCAAGCGGCCGCATCAGGAAGCCCGCACCGAATACCGACAGCGACAGCATCAGCGAGGCGAATTCGTTACCGCTCGGGAAATAGGTCTTGGCAATCGCGGACGCGTAATAGCCGTAGACCATGAAGTCGTACATCTCAAGAAAGTTGCCGCTAACCACGCGGAAAACTGTCTTGAACTTGGATTCTTCGGATGAGGAAGCGGCGTGTGACGCGGTAGACATGACATTCTCTGATAAACCTGTCGCCACGCAGACGGGCGGCGCTCAGGCGGTTGAAACGATCCACTGCGTTCGGCAAGCGGATGCCGCGGGCAACTCAATTATTAGAACGCGCCGGGGGCGCCGCATTTTCATACTGAACACATTTGCGCGGTATCAGGGTAAACGTTGTGAAATACCCGGAACCCGCAACACGCAATGTTACCGTTCCTGGCGCTGTCGCGCATTCCATACAGTTTCATTACAGACAACATCTGCTCACCCTTGCGGTAGACTTTTCGCAGACAGGCCATTCCCGTTGACCACCATCCCGATGCAAACCTCCCACGCACTTTCACTGCGGCCTGCGACCCTCGCGGACGCGGCGCTAATCGCTTCGATCCATAGCGCCAGTTGGCAGGCCACCTATCGCGGCCTGCTGCCGGACGCGTTCCTCGACGGCGAGGTGACGCAGGAGCGCGCCGCCTATTGGGAAGCGCGCTTGCGCGCACCAGGCGGCGAGCGCCGCATCGTTCTGATCGCCGAGCTCGCGGGCGAGCCGATCGGTTTCGTCTGCGTCGAACGGCAGCCGGAGTCCGCGTGGGGTGTCTTGCTCGACAACCTGCATGCACTGCCTGCGCACCAGGGTATCGGCGCAGGCAAGCTGTTGATGCGTGCTGCCGAAGACTGGGCGCGCGCGCAAGGCGAGACGCAGTTGTATCTCTACGTGCTCGAAGGCAACACACCGGCGATCGGCTTTTATGAAAGGCAAGGCTGGCAGTTCGTCGGCGCCGAACCGGATCACATGGGCGGCGTGGATATTACTGCGTTGCGCTACGTGTACCGGCTGGATCGATGAGACTGGCGTGCCCGGTTTGATCATCGTCCAGAACTCGTCCGACTCAGGACGGACCGGCGCGTCTTTTTCGGAACAATCCGATCGTTAGTTCAGCCACTTCCTGGCATCATCTTCCGCATCCCGATGGCTTCACAGTAACCGCTCATGCGGCGGCGTGCTCGACCTGAGTACGGCGTTTCCATATGGCGTTGTGTACAGCGTTTTCATACGCATCGCTCCGAAGCCAGAGCCCCTGAGCCGCCAGCCGCGGCCCTTTTACGAGGCGCTGCGAAGAAACCGATGTCGACCACTATCCCCCTCACCCTCATCGAAGGCTCCATGGCGCTGCCGAGCCTGTCGCCCCTGGGCCGCCTGCTGCCCCCGCCATTCGGCCGCGACTGGGCGCTGCTGCCGCCAGGACACAGTTTGCGTGCGGAGCTCAAGGCGCTCTATGCGGCCGTCTTACGTACCTTTTGTCTGGATGCGGACACCATCCGCGCGCTCTGCCAGTGGGAGTCGTGGCGCTTGCCGCCGGCTGTGTCCTCAGGCTTCACCTCGCCTGCCAGCTCAACAACCGTGTTCGACACACCGGCCGACGAATCTTTGCGAACGTCCGCCGAAGCCGTACCTTTCTCGCCGGTTCCGGCCTCGCCGCGCGGCGGGTCGTTGCATTGGCGTGCGCTAGCGGGCGGCGCCTGCGCACTCGGCGGCGCCGCGATGCTTGCCTGGATTGGGTTCGGTCATCTGGCGCAGCGTCACACGATTAGCGATGCCAAACCGGCGGGCAAGGTCCCGATCCGTCAGGAGGCGCAGTCGGCGAATCGTCACTCGCCTGATGCTGCTGTTACACCCTACGCAGTTGCTGATACTCGTCCAGCGGTGATTGCGCCGAGCGCCACGACGGAAATCGTCACGCCCGTCACGGCAACACCGGCGCGCGCTATAGCCGGTCAAAACCTATCGCGTCGCCGGGATAAGCTACGCGAAAGCGCCCCGAACCAGTATAAAAGAAGCGGCCGCAGTTCGCAGACCACCATCGCGATGCAGTCGCTAGCGCAGGTGTCACGCATCTCGCCGACGAACTACGAAGTGCCGCAGATTCCACTGTCGGCGAATCCACAACGAGCTTCACCGAAACCCTCGTCGGCGGGAGCCTACTCGCCACTCGCGCCTTCGCAACTCGGCACCGACGAATACGGATCAATGACCCTGTCAGCTCGCACACACCTGCGCGATATTGCGCCGCCATCGCGCCCTGCTTCGACGATCAATCCGCCTGAAACCGGTGGGACAGAATGGATCAATCACGTATCGCAACGTCGCGTGACCGAGGTTCCCGATGAATTCGCGAAGTAACCGCGTCGTGATTGCAAAAACGGGCCGCAAATAAACAAAACCCCACGCTCCGAAAAGCGTGGGGTTGATCAGCAGACCAAGCCCGGCCATGAATGGCCTGGTTTTTTACGCTCGTCCGCCTACTTCTGCGTTGGCAATCCGAACTCGGTCTGCCGCTGCAACTGCATCACTTCACCCTGCACCTGACGCAATTGCGCCTGCGCCTTTTCCTTTTCCGCGTGCAGCGCAACCGCCTCGCCTTGCGTCTGCCGCTGATAGTCGTTGACCTTGGCCTGCTGCGTACGCGCGACGTCGAGGTCGGCCTGTAAGCGCTTAGCACGATCTTCCGACAATGCGATGATGTCTTCGATATACGCTTTCTGCGCCTGCAACTGCGTGCGGCGAATTTCGACGTCCGCGAGTTGCGCCGTCTGCTGAACAAAACCTGCATAGACCGCTTCCGCACGACCTATGTCCTCCGACTTGATCACGCGCCAGAAATGCTTGTCTTGAAAAAGCGCGACGTAGTACGTCATTTCTTGCGGATAGAAAAACAGACTCGCGCCGTAACTACCGTTATATGTGGTGCGCAGTTCGCTCAGCCTGGCGTCGTGAATCATCTCCATCAGTTCGGCGACGTTGCCTTGCGCGTCACCGGCAGTAGCCGGCGGCGTGGTTGATGCCGCACTACGCAGTGCGGCGGCGACCGGTTGCGGCGTGAGCGTATTGATGGCCGGCCGCGTGCCGACCAGAGGCGCGGTCTCGCCGCTTTGCGCCGCCAGTACGAAACCACCATGCTGCAACAGCGCACACGAGGCCGCGAGCAACATGGCGCGCCGTACAATTAAGGGGTACTTCATACGTGCATGCTCCATGCGAATCCAAAACAGCCTTGGATTATCGCGCGGATTAGTCGTTAAGCGAAGCACTCAAGCGTCGCGCTGACGGACTTTAAATCGAGATAAATCGATAGCGAATGATTCGGCCGGATGGACGTACCCGTCGCGAAATAAAAGATTTCAGATAAGACGAAAACGCAACAATTTGACTCGCGCATGACTCATGCGGACGTTTCCCAATCTGCATGGCGTTCGCGCGAATCCAACATCAAGCAGAGCTGCAATATGGAGATAGGCAGCAGCTTGATAAGCCACCGACGATGACCGGTGCATCACCCGCATAACCCGTAAAGGCCCTGATAGCGAAGCGAAGACGAACGGAAAGCCGCAGTGGGAAAACAACCTCACGGGGCGCCGCCGCCAAACATGGCGGCGGCCCGTGACAATCGTGCTTGAAAGACCGGACTCGAAACTCGAAAGCGCGGTTTAAAGGTGTGGCCTTAAAACCGCGTTTCGCGCGCCACTCGCAGGAAGGTGTCGAGCAACGGCGTGCAATCGAGCAACTCCGGACCGCCCGCGCGATGAAACTCCGGGTGCCACTGCACGCCCATCACAAACGGCGCACGCCGATAGCGCACGGCCTCGATGATGCCGTCCGACGCCGACACCGCCTCGATATTCAGATCGCGGCCGATGGTTTTGACCGCCTGATGGTGAATCGAGTTGACGATTGCCTCGCGCCGGCCCGGAAACATATTGGCCAGCGTCGAGCCGTCCGGGAAGTGAATGCCGTGCCGATGCTGATCGTAGTGCTCGTTGACGTGCGTGCCGGCGGTCGGCACTTCGGTGGCGATATCCTGGTACAAGGTGCCGCCGAACGCCACGTTGATCAACTGGCAACCGCGGCACACGCCGAGCACCGGCTTGCCCGACTCGATGAACTCATGCAGCAGTTCAAGTTCGTACATGTCGCGCACGCGGTCGCCCGGCCACTCGGGGCTCGTCGCCTGTTCCGCGTACGATTGCGGCGAGACGTCCGCGCCGCCTTGCAGCAGCAGACCGTCGAGATGCTTCGCGTAGTCGCGCAAACGGATATTGCTCGGGTGCAGCATGCCCTGATGGCCAACCGTCGGAATCATGAACACCAGCACGTCGCGCGACATCACCCAGTGCGCAATCGATTCCTCGAGGTATTGCAGCGTCTTGCCCCGCAGCCCCTTCGCACCCGGTTCCGGGTGAAAGATGCGCGCCGACACGCCGATGCGCAGCGTGCGCTGCGTGATCCGTTGGCCAGCGCGATCGAATAACTGACGCGCGCGCGCCGCGATGATGCGGCCGAACACGGTCCACGCCGAATCGCTTTGCCGCAGATAGCGCGGCGGCGACGGCGGCAACGCATTCGGCGGCGGCGGGTTCGTTGCGGTGAAGTCAGGCGCGGCGCCGAAACCCGGCGGCGGCGAGCCGGCCCGGCGGGCGGAAGCGGCCGCTTCTTGCGCTTTTTCCTCGTTTCCGGTGAGGGCAGCTTCGTCGGCCGGAGCGCTCAATTCGCCGGTGAGCGGTTCGCTGCTCTCGAGCGTGCCAGGAGGTGTGGCTGGACTCTTGTAGGCCTGTCCCGCCTTGCGTGCCGCCCGCTCGTGAACCTCGGCCTCCTGCTGTGCGGTCGACGCAGCCGCTGAACTGCGTGCTTCAGCCGCGTCGCGTTGCCGCGCCGTCTGCGCATCGGTGGGGGTGACAGTGGATGCGCTGTCAGGGTCGTCGGTCGACGATCTCGCCGCGGCCTCCCCGGCAGCCGGCAATGCAGCCGACGGCGCGACCACGTCCTTGATCGGGGACTGGATGGAATCTTCGTGGGAAAGCGGTAACGAGGCCGCCGGCTCAGGCGGCAAAACGTCGGGTTTCGACGCGCCGGGAGTTGCGCCGGACGACGTGGAAGGCCTTAAGGGCGTTGAGGACGCTGGCGTCGCCGAAGGCGACGATGGGCTGCCGGGCTTACCGGTGTTTTCAGGTTTGTTTTCGCTCATGACAGTCAGACAGGCCCCTTCCACGCGAACGAATGAATATGCCCTGATTATCCGCTAGCGCGGCAAGCCCGGCAAACCCGCACACAATTACTCACATTGTTGCGGTTCATAACGCAGGTCGTCCAACTCAGGGATCCGGCTGTTCTTCGAACGTTTCGCGCAGAGCGATCTGCATCGCCGCATGGATTTTCACGCACCAGCGCCACACCAGCGCCAGCAGTAGCGCAGCGCACACCAGCACCACAGTCAGGAGACCCGTCGGCGGCAAGATGCTGCTGGAGAGCGCCGCGACCAGCAGAAACACGCCGACCATCGAGACCACCGGCACCAGGTCGGAGATCGCGTAACGAATCGCACTGGTGAAGCGCCCCGCTGTCGCCGGCTGCACGCTCACCTCGGCGAGCAACAACGCAAGCGACTTGGTCTTGCGATAGACCGCGACCAGGAACGGCATCGACAGCACCAGCGCGATGCTCCACAGCACGACGCGCTGCATCGGCTCGGAATTCATCCACTGCCCGAGCAAGGTGCTGGTATAAGGCGCGCTATACGACACGATCAGGAAGATCGCCGCGACCAGCGCGAGATTGACGGCAATCTGCAAAATGATCCGCCGCGTCATGCTGAACAGCGTCGGCTCGCCGGTTCCCGTGCTCAAACTACGCAGCCACTGCCCGTACATGCCGAACACGTTGACGAGCGTGCGTGGCATCGCCTGCCCGAGACGCTGCGTCAGCGGATCGGCGGCACGAATCAGGTAAGGCGTGAAAAGCGTGGTCAAAGCGGAGACGGCCACCGCTATCGGATACAGAAACGCGCTCGTCACCTTCAAGGTCAAACCGAGCGACGCAATGATGAACGAGAACTCGCCGATCTGCGAAACGGTCATGCCGACCCGCATCGCCGTGCGCCCATCCTTGCCCGCGAGAAAAGTGCCGAGCCCGCACGACACGATCTTGCCGACGATCACCGCCACCGTAATCACCGCAATCGGCCAGGCATAGTCGACCAGCACGGCCGGGTTCAGCATCAGGCCGATCGTCACGAAGAAGATCGCGGAAAAGGCGTCGCGCAGTGGCGCGATCAGGTGCTCGATCCGATGCAGATGGCGCGACTCGGCCATGATCGCGCCGATCAGGAAAGCGCCAAGCGCAATGCTGTAATCGAGCTTCACCACCAGCAGACAGAAGCCGAAGCAGAAGCCGAGCACCGACACCAGCAGCATTTCGTCGCTCTTGGCGCGCGCCACGTAGTTCAGCGCGCGCGGCACGACCAGAATGCCCACCACTAACGACACCGTCATGAAGAGCAGCAACTTGCCGAGCGTCACGACGGCGACACCCGCGCTCAACTGCCCTGTCTGCGCAATGCCGGAGAGCAGCACCAGCATCGCGATGGCGAGAATATCCTCGACGATCAGAATCCCGAACACCAGTTGCGCGAAGCCCTCGCGCTTCAGGCCCAGCTCGGAGAGCGCCTTGACGATGATGGTCGTCGACGAGATCGCGAGAATCGCGCCGAGGAACAGCGAGTCCATCGAACTCCAGCCGAACGCGCTGCCGATCTCATAGCCGATCCAAAGCATCAGCACGATTTCGGAGAGCGCCGCGACGATCGCCGTCGCGCCGACCTTGAACAGCTTGCGCAGGCTGAATTCGAGTCCGAGCGAAAACATCAGGAACACCACGCCGAGTTCACCGAGCGTCTGGATGGTCTGCTCGTCGTGAATCAGTTGGAACGGCGGCGTGTACGGCCCGATGATCACGCCCGCGGCGATGTAGCCCAGCACCACCGGCTGCTTCAGGCGATGGAACAGCACGGTGACGACGCCGGCAAGCGCCATCACGACCGCCAGATCCTGAATGAAGCCGATGCCATGATGCATTGATGCGCCCCTTACAAAAAGTAATGTCTCAAAAACGCAGTGTAACGCACCCGCACGACGCGCCGAATCGCGCAAACGTCGAAAGGGCGTGGGATTGGCCGGATCAGGGGCCTAGCAACCGGACCGTAGGCCCGAAACTTTTTTGACACGCTGGACGCCAGTGAAATATCACAATAATATTTGCCGCATATTTTCTTGGGAGTCGGGTGATGCAGGTGTCCTTCAATGTCGTAAATCGTTCCGGCGACAGTCGCGCCGATATCGTCGAAGTGAATCGACTGACGATCGCCGGTTGGGCCGGGCGCGATCAGGCGGCGATCGAGCATCACATCGCCGAACTGGCGGAACTCGGCGTGAAGCGGCCGTCGACCACACCCTGCTTCTACCGCCTCGGCGCCGAGCTGCTGACGCAGGCCGAACAGATCGACGTGGTTGGTGTGAAGTCGAGCGGTGAAGCCGAGTGCGTGCTGGTGCGCTCGAAGGCGGGGCTCTTCGTCACCGTCGGCTCCGACCATACTGACCGCGAAGTCGAGGCCTACGGCGTCACCGTCTCCAAACAGGTCTGCCCGAAACCGCTCGCACGCGACGCATGGCGTTTCGACGATGTCGCCGGGCACTGGGATCAGCTCGAATTGCGTGCTTTCGCCGTGACAAAGAACGGCGAGCGGCGCGTCTACCAGCAAGGCACCGTCGCGTCGCTGCTGCCGGCCGCCGATCTGCTGGAACGCGCGCCCGTAGCGGATGGCGCCGCGATGTTCTGCGGCACGCTGGCGGTACAAGGCGGCATCGTCGGGATGGCCGACGGCGACGCGCTCGAACTCGAACTGCACGACCCCATCCTGAACCGCACGCTGCGCCACGCTTACCGCGTGCACGCGCTACCTATCGTCGAATGAGGCACCCATGAATCCCCCTTCGCTATCCGCCAACGCCGACGCGTCTTCCGACGCGTGGCTCGAAGCCGCCGCCCTGCGCAAGATCACCTGGCGCATCATGCCGTTCCTGTTTCTCGTCTACGTGCTGTCGTATCTGGACCGCGTCAACATCGGGTACGCGAAGCTGCAGTTCACCGGCGACCTCGGGCTTTCGAACGCGGCTTACGGACTCGGCGCGGGGATCTTCTTCTTCGGCTATTTCGTGTTCGAGGTACCGAGCAATCTGCTGCTGAAGAAGTTCGGCGCGCGCGCCACCATCGCCCGCATCACGATGCTGTGGGGGCTGCTGTCGTGTCTGATGATGTTCGTACGCTCGGAAACGATGTTCTACGTGCTGCGCTTTTTCCTCGGCGTCGCCGAGGCCGGACTGGTGCCGGGCGTGGTGCTGTATCTGACCTTCTGGTTTCCGTCCGACCGGCGCGCGCGGATGGTCGCCGTGTTCATGGCGGCGATTCCGGTGGCAGGGATCATCGGCGCGCCGTTGTCGGGCTTTCTGATGTCGGCGCTGCATGAAGCTCACGGCTTGCGCGGCTGGCAGTGGATGTTCCTGATCGAAGGTATTCCGTCGATCCTCGCCGGCTTCTGGGCGCTCGCCGTGTTGCGCAACACGCCCGCCGAAGCCGCCTGGCTTACCGACGACGAAAAGCGCGTGATCCTCACCCGCCTCTCGCGTGAAAACACGGCCGCTGCGGCAGCCGGCGCCGAGCAGAGTCTGGCGGTTGCCTTGCGCTCGGGCCGCTTCTGGCTGCTGACGCTGATCTACTTCTGCCTCGTCACCGGCAATGCGGGCTTCTCGTTCTGGCTGCCACAGATCGTCAAAGACCTCGGCGTCACGAATCTCGTTACGAACGGCTTCGTCACCGCGATTCCTTATCTCGCGGCGGGCATCGGCATGATTCTGATCGGCCGCTCGTCGGATATCACAGGCGAACGGCGCTGGCATTACGCCGTATGCTGCTTCATCGGCGCGGCGGGCCTGCTCGGCAGCGCCTCGGTGACCAATTCGATTCCGCTCGCCGTCACTGGTTTGTCGATCGCCTACATCGGCATTCTGGCGGGCTTCGGGATTTTCTGGTCGATGTCCACCACGTTCCTGCAAGGCTCCGCAGCCGTGGCCGGCATCGCCGTGATCAACTCGATTGCGAACCTTGCCGGCTATGTGAGCCCGTATGTGCTCGGCATCGTCAAAGATGCGACGCATAGCGTGACCTTCGGGCTGGTGCTGATCGCGGGGGCGTTGATCGTCGGCGGGTTGGTTACGTTGATGATGCCGCGCGTCAAGGTGCAGCACGCAGCGGCGGTGACGCCGAGGAGCGCCTGACACGTTGTGATTGCCGTGATTGCTGTGACGTGTGAGAACCACGCGTCATGCGCAAACGGCGCCGGGTGAGCAACCGCCCACCCGGCGCCGTCCGCGCAAAACCTTGTTCTACAATGCGGACGACAACGCCCGCACCTTCTTCACATGACGCTTTTGCAGACTGCCCGCCGCTCCAGTACCCCCCGCGAGACCGCCACGGCCAGCCTCGCCGAACAGGCCTATGCCTTCGTCAAGCGCGAGATCATCACGATGCGCCTGCGGCCAAGCGAGGTACTCAACGAAGCGGAATTGATGGTGCTGACCGGCATCGGCAGAACGCCCGTGCATCAGGCGCTGCACCGGCTGGTGCACGAGGGCATGCTGACCATCATGCCGAGAAAGGGCATCATGGTCCGCCCGGTTTCGCTCGACGATGTGCTGGCGATCATCGACGTGCGGCTCGTCAACGAAAGCTACTGCGTCGAGCTGGCCGCGCGCCATGCGCAGCAACACGATTTCGACGCGATGCAGGCCTTGTTGGACCGCTCGTCGGTGTGCGTCGCGGCGCACGATATCGAAGGCATGATGGATATCGACCGCGAGTTTCATCTGGCGATTTCGGCGGCGTCGCGCAACCCGGTGCTGGCCGACATTCTGCGTGGGCTGCATGAACGCTCGCTGCGCTTCTGGTTCATTTCGCTGTCCGAGCTGCATCATCTCGAAGACGTCCACGAAGAACATCTGGAGCTGTTTCGCCTGCTGCGCGAACGCGATGCCGAAGGCGCCCGCCAATCGGTGCAAAAGCATATCGAAGCGTTCCGCGCGACGCTTTTCAACCGCATCTGATCGACCGCGTCCCATCGACCGAATCTCTCGACCGCTTCCCATCCACCTTAACCGGCTTCCCCCGGTTCAACCGGATTCTCCCGACATCATGGCCACCGAATTCACGCCCTTCCCGCCGCTCGCCCAGCTTGCCGCCGACCTCGCCGCCGGCCGCACCACGAGCCGCGCGCTCGTTGAAACCGCGCTCGAACGGATCGCCGATCCTGCCGGCCAGGGTGCGGTCGCTTTCATGCACGTCGACGCCGACAGCGCCCGCGCCGCGGCCGATGCGCACGACCGCCTGCGCGCCGCCGGCACCGTCCTCTCGCCGCTCGCCGGGATTCCGGTGTCGGTCAAAGATCTGTTCGATATCGAAGGGCAGCCGACCCGCGCCGGTTCCGTGGTGCTAGCCGACGCGCCCGCCGCCAAAGCGGACGCGGTCGCGGTCGCGCGCCTGAAACGGGCGGGCGCGGTGATCGTCGGGCGCACCAATATGAGCGAGTTCGCGTTTTCCGGACTCGGCCTGAACCCGCACTACGGACATCCGCTGTCGCCGTATCAGCGCGACGTGAAGGGCGACGAGCGGATTTCGGGCGGCTCGTCGTCGGGGGCGGCGGCGTCGGTCGCGGACGGCATGGCGGCCGTCGCGCTCGGCACTGACACCGGCGGTTCGATCCGCATTCCGGCTGCGCTGTGCGGCCTGACGGGCTTCAAGCCGACCGCTGATCGCATTCCGAAGCAAGGCGGCGTACCGCTCTCTTCCACACTGGATTCGTTCGGGCCGATCGGCGTCTCAGTGGCGTGCTGCGCGCTGGTCGACCGCATGCTGGCCGGGCTCGAGCCGCGCATTCCGGCGGCCCGGCCGCTCGAAGGCGTGCGCCTTGGCGTATTGACCAATTTCGTGACCGACGGCGTCGAACCGGCGGTCGCCGCCGCGATCGACACGGCGCTCAAACATCTGGAAGCGGCCGGCGCGATCGTCACGGAAGTGCGCTTTGCACCGCTCGACCGTCTGCCCGAGATCAACCGCTTCGGCTTTTCGCCGATCGAAGCGTATGCATGGCACCGTCCGCTGCTGGAAAAGCACCGCGATCAATATGATCCGCGCGTGCTGGTACGCATCCTGAAAGGCCAGCCGGCCAGCGCCGTCGACTATCTGGACCTGCTCGCCGAGCGCCAGGCCATGCTCGACGAAGCCGCACGCACGCTGTGGCAGCGTTTCGACGCGGTGGTCGCACCGACCGTGCCGGTGGTGCCGCCGCGCGTGGCCGATCTGATCGACGACGATGAAGCATTTGGCCGCACCAACGCGCTGATCCTGCGCAACCCCAGCGTGTTCAACTTCCTCGACGCCTGCGCGCTGTCGCTGCCTTGCCATCTGCGCGGCGACGCGCCCGTCGGCCTGATGCTGGCAGGCGCACCGCACGCCGACGACGCCTTGCTGGCCATCGGCCGCGGCGCCCAGGCGGTGCTCAACGCGATTCGCTGATTGGGGCGCTGAACGGGATACGGCGCAGACACTGAGCGGGGATTGCGACTTAAAAGCGCGATAAGCGCCAGGGCGGGGGTTCGCGCTAGAATCGCGGGCACCCGCCCTTTTCGTTTCCAGACAGCCACACGACCCATGAATAACGACAATGCGATGCTGCGCCGCGAGCGCTCCCTGCTGGTTCTGCTTGGCCTGATCTGCGTCGGCCTCGTCGCCGGCGCGTTGTATCTGCAATACGGCTTGCACGAAGACCCGTGTCCGCTGTGCATCATCCAGCGGTATTTCTTCCTGCTGATCGCGATTTTTGCGTTCCTCGGCGCGCGCTTTAACAGTTGGCGTGGCGTGCGGCTGCTGGAAGTGCTGGCGGCCCTGTCGGCCCTGGGCGGCATCGTGACCGCCGCCCGGCACGTCTATGTGCAGGCCAATCCGGGCTTCAGTTGCGGCTTTGACGCGCTGCAGCCGGTGGTCGACAGCTTGCCGCCCGCGCAGTGGCTGCCGGGCGTCTTCAAAGTGGCAGGGCTCTGCGAAACAGCCTATCCGCCGATTCTGGGCCTGTCGCTGCCCACCTGGTCGCTGGTGGCGTTCGTCGTGGCTTTCGTGCCGCTGGCGCTGAGCCTGGTTAAGAATCACCGCCGGATCGCCTGATCGGCGCTTCCGGTCGATCTGATTGAATCGGCGCCGGCCTTTGATCCGTCTTCTCTGACGGGTTGAAGGCCGGCGTTTTCACGTCCGCTCCGCCCCCTTTTCTCGCCGTGCCCCGTCCCTCAAGGCTTTGCGCCACTCATCCCGCCTCACGCAACTTCCCGCCCTGGCGCGAATCGTACTTATCTCATGACCGCTTCCGAATAAGCTTCATGCGAGTTGGGAAATCTTTTCGGGACGAGGTAGTGCTATCTTCGGAACTGGATGGCGATCTACGTGCGCGAGGCCGGCTTTGGCGCGACCCCATGCGTAACGCGCGCCCGGTCCGCACTGTCTTTCGGATTCGCCATGACAACGCAAACCATCCGCTTTTATCACCAGGGGTCCGTCCGTGAGGTCGCGGGCGTCCCGGCGTCGCGCACCGTGCTTCAGCACCTGCGCGAGGACTTGCATTGCACGGGCACCAAGGAAGGTTGCGCGGAGGGCGACTGCGGCGCCTGCACGGTGGTGATTGGCGAACTGGATGCACAAGGCGGGCTCGCGCTGAAAGCGGTCAACGCCTGTATTCAGTTCCTGCCGACGCTGGACGGCAAAGCCCTCTTCACCGTCGAAGACCTGCGCGCCGCCGATGGCGCCCTGCACCCAGTCCAACAGGCCATGGTCGATTGCCACGGCTCGCAGTGCGGTTTCTGCACCCCCGGCTTCGTGATGTCGATGTGGGCGCTGTATGAAAACCAGCCGGCCGCCGCCGGCCTGCCCACCCGCGATGAGATCAACGCCGCGCTGTCCGGCAATTTGTGCCGCTGCACTGGCTACCGGCCGATTGTCGATGCGTCGCAGAAAATGTTCGACTATCCGCAATACCCACGCGTGACGCTGGACCGCAAGGCGGTCGCCGACAAGCTGCGTGAGATCCAACGCCGCGACACCTTCGAGTACAGCGCGCCCGATACGCGTGGCGCCACGTTCGGCTCGCCCACTTTCCATGCACCGATCTCGCTCGACGCGTTCGCCAAACTGCGCGCCGAGCATCCGCAAGCGCGTCTGCTGGCCGGCAGCACCGATGTCGGCCTCTGGGTCACCAAGCAGTTCCGCGATCTCGGCGACATCCTGTACATCGGCAACGTCGCCGAATTGAAGACGATCGAGCGCGATGCGCAGACGCTGACAATCGGCGCCGCCGTGACGCTCGAAGACGCCTACGCGGCGCTCGCCGTCGACTACCCGGAACTGGCCGAGATGTGGACGCGCTTCGCGTCGCTGCCGATCCGCAATGCCGGCACACTCGGCGGCAACGTCGCGAACGGCTCGCCAATCGGCGATTCGATGCCTGCGCTGCTCGCGCTCGACGCCGAAGTCGTGCTGCGCCAAGGCGCCAAAACCCGCACGCTGAAGCTCGACGCGTTCTACCTCGGCTATCAGAAAACCGCGCTCGCGGCCGGCGAATTCGTCGCAGCGCTGCGCGTGCCGCGTCCGGCGCGTGATCTGCGCTTCCGCACCTACAAAGTGTCAAAGCGTTACGATCAGGACATCTCCGCGGTGTGCGCCGCATTCGCGCTGCACATCGGCGAAAACGGCGCGATCAGGGAAGCCCGTATTGCATTCGGCGGCATGGCTGCGACGCCTAAACGCGCCGCGCAAACCGAGGCCGCGCTGAATGGCGCAACATGGAACGAAAGCACCGCGCGGCAAGCGATGAACGCACTCGTCGCCGATTACCAGCCGCTCACCGACATGCGCGCCTCGAGCGCCTATCGACTGAAGGTGGCGCGCAACCTGTTGTGGCGCTTCCACCTCGAAACGCGCGATGACGCGCCGCTCGCCCTCTTCGACGTGAATGCGTTCGCGTACGAAGCCGGCGCGCCCGACGCGGCCGTTGCGAAGGAGTCGTCGTGATGAACCGGACCGATGCTTTCGTCGAACATGCTGCCAGGCACGCCGCCGCTCAGGAGAGCGAGACGGCGATCGGCATCTCCTTGCCGCACGAATCGGCCGCGCTGCACGTGAGCGGCGAAGCCACCTACACCGACGACGTCCCCGAATTGCAAGGCACGCTGCACGCGGCGCTTGGGCTGTCGCGGCATGCACACGCCCGGATCGTGTCGCTCGATCTGGACGCTGTCAGAAAAGCGCCTGGCGTGATCGCCGTGCTGACCGCCGAAGACATCCCCGGCGAGAACAACTGCGGCCCGGTGCTGCACGACGATCCGATTCTCGCTGTGGACGAAGTGCTGTATCTCGGTCAACCGGTGTTCGCGGTGATCGCCGAAAGTCATGATCTCGCGCGGCGCGCGGCAGCGCTGGCGAAAAGCGATGACGTCGTGCGATATGAACCGCTCGAGGTCGTCCTCACTCCCGCCGAAGCGAAAGCCAATAAGCAGTTCGTCCTGCCGCCGCTGCATCTGAGGCGCGGCGAACCCGATGCGAAAATCGCTGCCGCGCCGCATAAGATCCGCGGCACGTTCGAAGTCGGCGGCCAGGAACAGTTTTATCTCGAAGGCCAGATCGCGTACGCCGTGCCGAAGGAAATGGACGGCATGCTCGTCTACAGTTCGACGCAGCATCCGAGCGAAATGCAGCAGGTCGTCGCGCATATGCTCGGCTGGCCGGCGCACAACGTCGTGTGCGAATGCCGGCGAATGGGTGGCGGCTTCGGCGGCAAGGAATCGCAATCGGCGGTGTTTGCGTGTGTGGCATCGTTGGCGGCGAAGCTGCTGCGCCGGCCGGTCAAACTACGTGCCGACCGCGACGACGATTTCATGATCACCGGCAAGCGCCACGACGCGGTCTACGAATACGAAGCAGGCTTTGACGATAGCGGCCGCATCCTCGGCGCACGCGTCGAAATTGCCTTGCGAGCCGGCTATTCCGCTGACTTGTCCGGTGCGGTCGCAACCCGTGCCGTCTGTCACTTCGACAACGCGTACTACCTGTCCGACGTCGACATCGTCGCGCTGTGCTGCAAGACCAATACGCAATCGAACACCGCATTCCGCGGCTTCGGCGGCCCGCAAGGCGCGCTGGTGATGGAAGTGATGCTCGACAGCATCGCGCGTCAATTGCACTGCGATCCGCTCGACGTGCGCCTCGCCAACTACTACGGCATCGGCGAACGCGACACGACGCCGTACGGACAGCCAGTCGAAGACAACATCATCGCCCCGCTAACGGATGAGTTGCTTGCAACCAGCGACTACCGCGCGCGCCGCGACGCGATCGCCGCGTTCAACGCAAAAAGTCCTGTGCTCAAACGCGGCCTCGCGTTCTCGCCGGTGAAGTTCGGCATCTCGTTCAACGTGCCGTTTCTGAATCAGGCCGGCGCGCTGGTGCACGTGTACAAAGACGGTTCGGTCCTCGTCAATCACGGCGGCACCGAAATGGGCCAGGGACTGAATACGAAGGTCGCGCAAGTCGTCGCGAACCAGCTCGGCCTGCCGCTTTCGCGCGTGCGCGTGACGGCGACCGATACGTCGAAGATCGCCAACACCTCGGCGACCGCCGCCTCCACTGGCAGCGACCTGAACGGCAAAGCCGCCGAAGCCGCTGCGCGGACCATTCGCGACAGGCTCGCCAAACTCGCGGCGAAGCAACTCGGCGGCACCGCCGATGCAGTGGAATTCGCCAGCGGTGAAGTGTCGGTGAACGGCGGTGCGATGCCATTCGAGCAACTGGTCGCCGCCGCATATCTGGCCCGTGTGCAGTTGTGGTCGGATGGGTTCTACACGACACCGAAAGTGCACTGGGATGCGAAAACGCTGACCGGTCACCCGTTTTATTACTTTGCCTACGGTGCGGCCGTGTCGGAAGTAGTGATCGATACGCTGACCGGCGAATGGAAATTGGTGCGAGCGGACGTGTTGCACGACGCCGGCCAATCGATCAATCCGGCGATCGATCTCGGCCAGGTGGAAGGCGGCTTCATTCAGGGCATGGGCTGGCTCACCACCGAAGAATTGTGGTGGAACCGCGATGGCCGCCTGATGACGCACGCGCCGTCGATCTACAAGATTCCCGCCGTCAGCGATACGCCCGCGGCATTTAACGTGCAGCTTTATCAGAATCAGAACGTCGAGCCGACCGTGTTCCATTCGAAGGCAGTAGGCGAGCCGCCACTGCTGTTGCCGTTCTCGGTGTTCCTCGCGATTCGTGACGCGGTCGCGGCCGCGGTGCCGGGCGCGGAAAACGCACCGCAGCTTCGCGCGCCGGCGACACCTGAAGCGATTCTCGACGCGCTGGACGCGTTGCAATCGCCCGCGACGACGACAGAACCCGCGACAGGACAGCCGACGGAACAAGCAACGGAAGCGGCAGCCGCAGCCACATCCGCCACCACGCCGGTTTAGCAAATTGATGAAGCGTTGAACGACGTTAAGCAACTTAAAGCCTGGGCCCGACGCGACACGAACGCGTCCCGCCACACTCAACCGGCCGCACGGACACCCCGCGCGGCCATGTATGGAGAACCGCCGGATGCAAGCCTGGCTACCTGACCTGCAACAACTGCTCGCGCACGGCGACGCCGCCGTGCTGGTGACGGTCGCACGCGTCGAAGGGTCGGCGCCCCGCGAAGCCGGCACCAAGATGATCGTCACACGCGATTCGGCCAAGCACACGATCGGCGGCGGGCACCTCGAATGGAAAGCCATCGAGACCGCGCGCCAGGTGCTGCGCGACGGCATGCGCTCGCCGCATATGCGCCGCCTCGAACGTTTCGCGCTTGGCCCCAGTCTCGGCCAGTGCTGCGGCGGCGCCGTGATTCTCGCCTTTGAACGCCTCGACATCGGCGACCTCGGCTGGATCACCTCGCTCGCGAAACGCGTGGCCGCGGGCCTTTCGACGGTGCGTAGCGTATCATTCGGCCCCGCACCGGATGCGGTGATGCTGTCCGACCCCGAACCGGGTGTCGATGCCTCCGACTGCCTGCTGTGGGACGGCGCCGGTTTCGACGACAGCGGCGCGCTGCTCACCGAAACCATCGCGCCAGGCGATTTCCAGGTCGTGCTGTTCGGCGCCGGTCACGTGGGCGCGGCGCTGGTTCGCGTGCTGGCCACGTTGCCTTGCACGGTACGCTGGGTCGACGAACGCGACGCGCAGTTTCCCCCCGTGGAGACGCTGCGTGCGCCCAACGTGAAGATCGATCCGAACGATGCACCCGACGAAGCCATCGACCAGGCTGCGCCGCACACGTACTTCATCGTGATGACGCACAACCATGCGCGCGATCTCGAGTTGGCCGAGCGCATTCTGCGGCGCGGCGATTTCGCGTTCTTCGGCATGATCGGCTCGCACAGCAAGCGCAAGCAGTTCGAACATCGGCTGGCCGCGCGTGGCATCGATCCTTCGCAGATTGCGCGGATGAAGTGCCCGCTCGGCGTCGACGGTATCGTCGACAAGTCGCCGGAGATCATTGCGATTTCCGCGGCTGCTCAAGTGTTGCAGGCAGTAGAGGCGAATGCGGGCGCGCACGCGGCGCAGACGGTCTGATTTGCCGCACAATCGACCTGCCGCCCCACAGCGATTGCGTTCTGTCCTGCATCCCGCATCCGGCGCGAAACGACTCCAACGAACTTCTGACCGACCATGAATACAACAACCGCTACCCCCACGGCACTCATTGAGAAAACCGCTCGCGCCCCGAAGGCCGAGTTGCACATTCATATTGAAGGCTCGCTCGAACCCGAGCTGATCTTCGCGCTTGCCGAACGCAACGGCGTGAAGCTCGCGTACGAGTCGATCGAAGCGCTGCGCGCCGCGTATGCGTTCACCGATCTGCAATCGTTCCTCGACATCTACTACGCCGGCGCGAGCGTGCTGCTGCACGAGCAGGACTTCTACGACATGACGACGGCGTATGTCGAGCGCTGTCTCGCCGACAACGTGATCCACAGCGAAATCTTCTTCGATCCGCAGACGCATACGGAGCGTGGCGTGCCGATCGCAACCGTCGTCGCAGGCATTGATCGCGCGTTGGCCGATGCGGAAAAGCGCGGTATGACGAGCAAGCTGATTCTGTGTTTCCTGCGTCACCTATCGGAAGAAGACGCGCTCGCCACGTTCGAAGAAGCGCTGCCGCTGTTCGAGCAATACAAACATCGGCTGATCGGCGTGGGTCTCGATTCGTCCGAACGCGGCCACCCGCCTTCGAAGTTCGAACGCGTCTTCGCCAAGGCACGCGCGTTCGGTCTGAAACTGGTCGCCCATGCGGGCGAAGAAGGCCCGCCGTCGTATATCTACGAAGCGCTCGACCTGCTCAAAGTGGACCGCGTCGACCACGGCGTGCGCAGCATCGAAGACCCGGCGCTCGTCACGCGTCTCGCCGATTCGCGCGTCGCGCTGACCGTGTGCCCACTGTCGAACCTGAAACTCTGCGTGTTCGACGACATGACCAAGCACACGCTGAAGGACCTGCTCGATCGCGGCGTCGCCGTCACGGTGAATTCCGACGATCCGGCTTATTTCGGCGGTTACGTGAACGCCAACTATTTCGCCACGATCGACGCGTTGAAGCTCAACGATGCCGAGGTCTACACGATCATCCGCAACAGCTTCGAAGCGTCGTTCGTCACGCCCGAGCAACGCAGCGAACTGATCGCGAAGCTCGACGCGCACTGGCACCCAGGCGGCCCGCACTGACGGGCCAATGAATGGCAGCCGGCGGCGGCACGGGTTCGTTTCGGACCCGGAATCAAGCCGCCGTCTGCGCTGTTTAGCTCCTCACAAATACGGAGACGGTTTTTCCATGACTCAACCGACACAATCAGCGTTCCGCGCACAACTGCTGACCTTCAACGGCGACCCTGCGCAATCGCCCAACGCGGCGGTCTTCAACGAGGACGGTTTGCTGATCGTCGAAGACGGCCATGTCGTCGCAGCGGGCGCGTATGCAGCGCTCGCGTCGCAACTCGCGCCGGGCACCCAGGTGCAGGAAATGCGCGACAAGCTGATCGTGCCGGGTTTCATCGATACGCACATTCACTATCCGCAGACCGACATGATCGCGTCGCCGGCGCCGGGTCTCCTGCCGTGGCTCGACACGTACACGTTCCCGACCGAGCGCCGTTTCACCGATCCGGCGTATGCACGCGATACGGCAAGCTTCTTTGTCGAAGAGCTGCTGGCTTGCGGCACGACCACCGCGCTCGTGTATTGCACGGTCCACAAGGAATCGGCCGACGCCCTCTTCACCGAGAGCGAAGCACGCAATTTGCGCATGGTGGCCGGCAAGGTGCTGATGGACCGCAACTGCCCCGAGTTTCTGCGCGACACCGCGCAATCGGGTTATGACGACAGCGCCGAGTTGATCGGCCGCTGGCACAACCGTGGCCGCCAGATGTACGCGCTCACGCCGCGTTTCGCGCCGACCTCGACCGAAGCGCAACTCGAAGCATGCGGCGTACTGGCGGGCAAGCATCCGGACATCTTCATCCAGAGCCACGTCGCGGAGAATACCGACGAAGTGAAATGGGTCGCCGATCTGTTCCCGGGCCACCGCAGCTACCTGGACATCTACGATCACTACGGCCTGCTGCGCCGCCGCGCGGTGTACGGCCATTGCATCTACCTCGACGAGGAAGACCGCAAACGCATGGCGCAAACCGGCACGGTCGCCTCGCATTGCCCGACCTCGAACCTGTTCCTCGGCAGCGGCCTGTTCGACTTCGACAAGGCCGACGAAGCCGGCATGCCGATCGCGCTAGCAACCGATGTAGGCGGCGGCACCTCGTTCTCGATGCTGCAAACCATGAACGAAGCGCACAAGGTCGCGCGGTTGACTGGTCATCATCTGACGGCCACGCGCATGTTCTATCTCGCCACCGCAGGGGCGGCCGAAGCGCTCGATCTGGCCGACAAGGTCGGCACGCTGAAGCCGAAGTCGGAAGCCGACTTCGTCGTGCTCGATCCGCAGGCCACGCCGCTGCTCGCACGCCGTACCGCACGCACCGAATCGCTCGAAGAACTGCTGTTCGCGTTCGCGCTGCTCGGCGACGACCGCGCGATCTACGAAACATATGCCGCGGGCAAGCGCGTGCATCGTCGCGACGACGTGCGTCAGCATGCGCCGCGCGTGGCGAAGATCGCGGCCTGATTGGATGGCCTGCTTGACTCTCTAGCGGACTCAGTCGATTGAGAAAAACGGCGCTTCTTTACAGAAGCGCCGTTTTCTTTTGCCCGTGCGGAGCATGGAAATGTTCCGATGCTTACAGCCTTGATCAACGATGCGTGCACACCTCATGCAACGCATTCAAGCGCCGCACCGGATCGGCGACATACGGATTCGTTTCGTCCCACGCGTAACCCGCCAGCACTGAACTGATCATGCGGCGAATCGAAGGCGTCTGGTCCGGATAGAAAATGATGTCCTGCAGCTCGCCCGTGTACCAACGCTCGACGAACGCGCGGAACGTATCGATCCCCTTGCGCAACGGTACGTCGTAAGCGGCCGACCAATCGACCTGTTCGCCATTTAGTTGCCGGTTCAACGTCTGCACCGCGAGGTGCGCGGAACGCAACGCAATCGTCACGCCGGATGAGAACACCGGATCGAGAAATTCACCCGCATTGCCGAGCAGCGCATAACCCGGTCCATGTAAACGCTCGACGTTCGCCGCGTAGCCGCCGATATGACGCACCGGCATCAGGAACGGTGCATTGCCGATCAACGGCCCGAGCGTCGGCTCCTGCTGGATCAACGCCCGCAGTTTCGCGTCGCGCTCAGCCTCCGGCACATCGAGGAAACTGGCCTCGGCAACGCATCCCACCGACGACCGGCCGCCCGCCAGCGGAATCATCCAGAACCACACGTCGCGGCGCTCCGGGTGCGTCGCCACGCAGATCTTGTTGCGATCGGTCGCGCCAGCCGGAATGCCATCGCGTACGTGCGTGAAGATCGCGGCACGTGTCGGCATGCGCGTAGGCGCTTCGAGGTTCAGCAAGCGCGGCAGCACGCGGCCGAAACCGCTCGCGTCGAACACGAAGTACGCCTCCACTTCATACGCGTTATCCGCTTCGTCGATCACGTCGAGCACCGGCTTGCTGCCATTTTCACCGGTTTGCATCGCACGCACCGTATGGCCGAAGCGCACGTCGGCGCCCTGCTCCGCCGCGCAGCGAATCAGAATATCGTCGAACACCGCGCGCTCGACCTGGTACGTGGTGCCCCACCCCGGCGAATGCTTGTCGCGGAAGTCGAACGCCGACGACTGGTCGCGGTAAACGAAATGCGCGCCGTTCTTGTACTGGAAACCGGCTTCGACCACCGCCTGCAGCATGCCCGCCTCTTCGAGGTAGGCCATGCTTTGCGGCAGCAGACTTTCGCCGATCGAGAAGCGCGGAAAATGCTGGCGCTCCAGCACCAGCACCGAACGGCCCGCCCGGCGCAAGAGCGCCGCCGCGACTGCGCCTGCCGGACCCGCACCGATGATCGCTACGTCGACAGTTATGCGCTTTGACGAATGTGTACTCAAGGTTGCCTCAATCGTTTGCTTGCACGGAACAGCGTTACGCTGCGCCCTTACTTTTCGTTACAATTACGCTTCACAGCAAGAACAATATTTCGTCGGGGAGCCCAGCGTGTCGCCATCCGAAACATCCAGTGTGCCTTTCGTGCCGGAAACGGCCTTCGGGATCTGGTTCCTGCGCACTTACACGTGGGAACATCACGTCCTGCGGGTCGCGATCAACGACCTCAAACGCCTGATCGACGCGCCCTTGCCAGCCGCGCCGGTTATCGTCGACGTCGGCTGCGGGCAAGGCATTTCGTTCCACCTGCTTGCCGAAGCGTTCAAGCCGCGCCGCCTTGTCGGCGTCGATTTTCACGAACCGTCGCTGGCGCTTGCCGCCAATGCAGCCCGCGCGTGCCGCGACAAGCTCGCCGATATCGAAGTGCTGCACGGCGACTGCGCGAAATTACCGCTGCCCGATGCCAGCGCCGACATCGTGTTCTGCCATCAAACTTTCCACCATCTCGTCGAGCAGGACCGCGCGCTCGCCGAATTCCGCCGCGTGCTCAAACCAGGCGGCATCCTGCTGTTCGCCGAATCCACCGACGCGTACATCAAATCGTGGGTGATCCGGCTGCTGTTCCGTCATCCCATGCATGTGCAGAAAAGCGCGGACGGGTACCTCGACATGATCCGCCGCGGCGGTTTCCGCTTCGAGCAGCGCAACGTCTCGCTGCCGTATCTCTGGTGGAGCCGCGCGAAAGACTTCGGCCTGCTGGAACGCCTCGGCATGTACCACCCGCAGCCTGGCAAGCGTCGGGAAACGTTGGTCAATGTCGCTGCAGTCAAGGCAGATTGAATCTCGCCAGGGCGGTGGCATGCCACCGCCCTGGTAAGCATCACGGCGTGCTTATTTGCGTGCTTATTTGCGTGTTCGATTCGACCTAGTTCGCTTCCAGCACGACAAGCTGGCCGCTCACGGCGATGGCGGCCGCGCTCGGGCTCACGCCGCAGGTGAAGTCGGTCGACGAGTTGCTCTCGGTGCTATGAAAGCGCGTCGACACGTCGATCACGGCGTTGGCGTTGCGTTCGTGGGCTGCAGCGCGCAGCTTCTGCACGGCTTGGGCAAGCGCTTCGTGGCATGCGTCATCCGGATTCGCCACCTTGCGCGCGATCCGCACAGAATAGGACACATCGCCCAACTGGCTCTTCACTGCCGGGTGGCTCTGCTGGCCAAAATAGATCTGCACACCACCGCGCGACTGGCCGCCGGCCGCCGCGAGCGGCACCGACTTCACGTCCGTGGCGCACCCCGTTTGCGTCAGCACCACCACTGCCAGTGCACCCAGTACAAAACGTTTTTTCATTTTTATTGCCCTCGTTTTTTTAAATGACGGCCGGTTCAGCCGCCCTGCCACACTTCAAACATCAGGCTTGCGCAACTGCCGCCGAACCCGAACGAAATCGACATCGCGGTGCCGATGCGCGCGTCACGCGTCGTGCGCACGAGCGGCATACCGACGACGCCCGGCTCCGGCGTCTCGATGCCTGCCGTCCCCGCGATGAAACCGTCGCGCATCATCAGCAACGTGTAGATCGCCTCGTGCGCGCCGCATGCGCCGAGCGGATGCCCGGTCATACCCTTGGTCGACGAAAACGCGGGGACTTCAGCGCCAAATACGTCAATCAAAGCGCGCAATTCCTCGACATCGCCAAGCGGTGTCGACGGTGCGTGTGTGTTGATGTAGTCCGGACGCTTGCCCGCTTCGCTCAACGCACCGCGCATTGCTCGTGCGATGCCTGCCGCACGCGGCGTGACCATGCCGGCCGCGTCCGTGCAGTCGCCGAAGCCGGTCAGCTCGGCGTAAATGCGGGCTCCACGCGCCAACGCATGATCGAGCGATTCGAGCACCAGCACACCGCCGCCCGAGGCGATCACGAAGCCGTCGCGTGCCGTGTCGTAGGGACGCGAAGCGCGCTGCGGCGTGTCGTTGAAGTTGCGCGACAGTGCGCCCATGGCGTCGAACATCAGCGTCATGTTGTCGTGCAAGGACTCGCTGCCACCGGCCAGCACGATGTGCTGGCGGCCGGTCTGGATCAACTGCATCGCCTGGCCGATGGCGAGCGCCGACGTCGTGCATGCCGACGATGGCGAATAGCTCACGCCCTCGAGTCCGAACACTTGCGCGACGTTGGCCGACGCGGTGCTGCTCATCGCATGCGGAACCGTATACGGCGGCACTTTGTCGACGCCGCGGGTATTCGCAATCGACATGGACACGTCGTAACTCGACATCGTGCCGACGCCCGAACCAATCACCGTCCCGGCGCGCGGCGAACGCAACGCGGCGAGGTCGAGCCCGGCATCGTCGATCGCTTTCTTCGCGGCATGGCACGCAAAGCGCGCGGTGTCGCCCATGAAGCGTTCGAGCTTGCGATCGAACGGCGGCTCCTGCGCGACCGATGCGACGCCCGCCACCTGCGAACCAAAACCGCGCTCACGCCACGCGTCGATCCGCTCGATGCGCGAGCGGCCCGCGCGCAGCGCGGCGGACACGTCGTCGAGCGTATTGCCGAGGCACGACACGATCCCCATGCCGGTGACGACCACGCGTTGCAGTGGCACGCTCATCGAACGCGCCTGAAAATCAGCGACGTGTTGATGCCGCCGAATGCAAAGTTGTTGCTCATCACATATTCGGCGTCGATCTCACGGCCTGTGCCGACGATGTAGTCGAGCGATGCGCAGGCCGGATCGACGTTCTCCAGATTCAAGGTCGGCGCATACCAGTTGCGCTTCATCATCTCGATGGTCCACCACGCCTCCAGTGCACCGCACGCACCGAGCGTGTGGCCGACATAGCTCTTGAGCGAACTGATCGGCATGCGTGCGCCGAAGGTCTGCGCGGTCGCATGGCTTTCGGCGATGTCGCCGCGGTCCGTCGAGGTGCCGTGCGCGTTCACGTAGGCAATCGCTTCGGGCGGCAGTTGCGCATCTTTCAAAGCGAGCTGCATGGCCAGCGCCATGGTTTCGGCGGTCGGCTGGGTCATATGCGCGCCGTCCGAATTGCAGCCGAAGCCGACGATCTCCGCGTGAATCTGCGCGCCGCGCGCCACCGCGTGTTCGTATTCTTCGAGCACCAGCGTCGCCGCGCCTTCGCCGACCACGAGGCCGTCGCGCGCGGCGTCGAACGGACGCGGCGTGAGATGCGGCTCGTCGTTGCGCGTGCTGGTGGCGTACAAGGTGTCGAACACGGCGACCGCCGGGCCCGACATTTCTTCCGCGCCGCCCGCCAGCATCAGCGTCTGCTTGCCGGCCTGGATCGCTTCATACGCGTAGCCGATCGCCTGGCTGCCCGATGCGCACGCGCACGAGGTCGGAATGATCCGCCCTTTCAGATCCCAGAACAGGCTGACGTTGACCGCCGTGGTGTGCGGCATCATCTGCACGTAGCTGTTCGACGTGACGTCGCTCATCGAGCCGGTTTCGAGCATCGTGCCGAACGCGCGAATCGGCTGCACCGAGCCCGACGACGAACCGTAGGCGACGCCCATGCGGCCGTCCTTGATGCTGGTGTCGCCGGCGAGGCCCGCGTCGGCGAGCGCCAGCTCGCTCGCGCGCACCGAGTACATCGACACCGGCCCCATCGAGCGGGTTTTCTTGCGCGGATAATGCGCAGGCACCGTGAAACCCGGCAACGGACACGCGAGCCGCGTGTGCAGCGACTCGAAGTAATCCCACTCAGGCATCCGGCGCACCGCGTTCACGCCGCTCTTCAGGCGTGCTTCGATTGCGTTCCAGTCGTCACCGAACGCCGTGACGCCCCCCATGCCCGTAATGACGACGCGTTTCATTACACCATCCCACCATTGACGCCGATCACTTGACGCGTGACATACGAGGCCGCATCGGACATCAGGAAGCTGACCACGGACGCCACTTCGGCAGGCTGGCCGACGCGGTTCATCGGCACCGTCTTCAATGCCTGCTCGAGCGGCATGTCGTCGAGCATGCCGGTATCGATCAAACCCGGCGCGACGCAATTGACGGTGATGTTGCGCGTCGCCAGTTCGACGGCGAGCGCCTTGGATGCGCCGATCAGGCCGGCCTTCGCCGCGCTGTAGTTGACCTGGCCGCGATTGCCCATCACGCCGGAGACCGACGCGATCGTGACGATGCGCCCGCCCTTTTTCGCCCGCACCATCGGCATGGTCAGCGGATGGACGACGTTGTAGAACGAGTCGAGACCGGTTTCGATCACGATGTCCCAGTCTTCTTCGGTGAGCGCAGGGAACGCGGCGTCGCGCGTCACGCCCGCGCTGCATACGATGCCGTAGTACGCGCCGTGCGCCACAACATCCACTTCGAGCACTTCGCGGCACGCGGCGCGATCGCGCACATCGAATTGCAGCACGCGCGCCGAACCGCCTTGCGCGGCAATGCCCGTTGCCACGGCTTCGGCTTCGGTGCGGCCCGTGCGGCAATGCACCGACACCGCGAAGCCGTCGGCGGCCAACTGATACGCAATCGCACGGCCGATGCCGCGGCTTGCGCCGGTAACGAGAACACGCCGGCTCATGAACTGAAACTCCCTTCGATGAATGACTGAAAATCACGCGGCTGAAAGATCTTGATGACCGCCTCGGCGCAACACACGTCGCCATGATGGATCGTGCATTCGTAGGCGCCGTGGCCTTCTTCGCTGCGCAGCAATTCTGTTGCGTGGATCAGCAACTGGGCATCGCCGGCAAACGACGGTTGCAAAGCGCGATAGCTGCGCGAGCCGAGCAGCACACCGGGGCGCGCCTGGCCACCGCCGCGCATGGCCAGCAGCGCGACGTGCGCCGCGATGGCCTGCGCCATCAACTCGATGCCGATCCATGCGGGCATCGCCCCGTCGGCGTCGGCATACCACGCGTCGGCATGAACAGTGGCACGCGCGCTCAGTGCGTCTTCGCTGAAAGTGCTCACGGCATCGATCAGCAGCATGGTGCCGCGATGCGGGATGATCGTTTCGATCGGTTGCAGGATGAGATCCTGAATGGAGGGCGTCTGGGTCATCGCGCGCGTCACCGTCCCAGGATCAGGCTGACATTGCTGCCGCCGAACGCAAACGAATTGCTCATCACGTACTGCGGTCCCGTGCCTTGCGGCAAAAAGCGTTCGGTTTCGACCAGGTCGAGCACCGGTAACGCGGGATCGGCAGCGCCGTCCCACAGATGACGCGGCAGCGGCACGGGTTGCGACTCATTCGCGCGTGCCAGCGTCAACCACGCGAAGGCGAGTTCGGTCGCGCCCGCCGCGCCGAGTTGGTGACCCGTCAGCGGCTTGGTGCCGCTCGTCGCCACGCCGTTGGGGAAGACACGCGCCATCAGCTTCGCTTCCATGTCGTCGTTCTTGCGTGTGGCGGTGGCATGCAGATTCACATAGCCGATTGCCGACGATGCGATGCCCGCGTCGGCCAACGCCGCTTGCAGCGCGAGTTCGCCGCCCACGCCTTGGGGGTCCGGCGAGGAAATATGATGCGCATCGCTCGATTCGCCGACACCCGCGAGGCGTACTGCCGCTTCTTCGCGGCTCATCAGGAACACGGCTGCGCCTTCGCCGACGTTGATCCCGCAGCGATTGCGGCTCATCGGATTGCTGCGCACACCGCTGGTCGATTCGAGCGAGGCGAAACCCTGCACCGTCAACTCGCACAGCGAATCGACGCCCCCCACCACCACCGCGTCGCACAGCCGCAATTGCAGCAGACGGCGCGCCGACGCAAAGGCCTTCGCGCTCGAAGTGCAAGCGGTCGAGATCGTGAATGCCGGGCCCTGCACGCCGAGCGCGGCGGCGGCGAACGGCGCGGCGGTGCCGATCTCCATCTGCCGGTAATTGAAATTGGCGGGCAGGTCGCCCGCTTGCGCGTGATAGACGAACGCGGCTTCGGCCGCTTCGATACCCGACGTGCTGGTGCCGAGCACCACGCCGATCCGATGCGCGCCGTAACGCTCGCGCGCCGCGTCGACCGCGGGCGCGATCTGTGTCAGCGCGGCCAGCAGCAAGCGGTTATTGCGGCAGTCGTACCGTGCGAGCCCGGCGGGCGGCGCAATATCGAGCGGCGTGAGTACGCTGCCGACAAACGCTTCGCCAATGCCCGTATGCGCGTGCGCCATACCGGGTGCGTGACCGGCGGCAAGCGCCGGGACGATTGCATCGAGGTCGCCGCCGAGCGCATTGATCATGCCGAGCGCGTGCAAATAAACTGATGGCGCCTTCATGCGGCCCTCCTTGATTCCGATGGCATGCCGATCGGTGCGAGCAGCACCGATACGAGGATGCCGAGCGCGAGCGTGGCGCCGAAACTCTTCAGCGCGGGCATCGCGCTCATGCCGAGCATGCCGAACGACAACAGCGTGGTGGCCGATGACAGCAGCACGCCGGTCCACACCGCGCCGAGATCCGCGTCCGCGCGCAAACAGCCTTCGCGCAGAAACACCGCATAGTTTGCGCCAACGCCGAGCACCAGCATCAGCGCGAGCCAGTTGAACAGATTGAGCGGCACGTGAACGTAGCCGAACACCGCGAGCGTGACGACGACCGCGAGCAGCACCGGCAGCGTCACGGCAATGCCGCCGCGCGCGCGGTAGCGCAGCATCAGCAGGACGAGCACGAGCGCGAGCGCACCGCCGAGCCACCACCCGCTGTCCACGCGATACGCGCCGAACAGCTTCGAGACGCTCGCCGCCTTGTCGACGAATACGACGCCGGGCAGCGCCTGCGCGGTGGCGATCAGCGCGGGTTCGTTCTGCGGCGTCACGCCTTGTGGAATCACGACCGCCGCATACGCTTTGGTGGCCGAATCGACTTCACCCAGCCACAGATGCCTGTAGGGCTGCGACCACGGTGCGGCGAGCCATGTGTCGACCGTAAGCAGCGGCTGCGGTTTCGCATACGCAGCGAGCCAGGCATCGGCGACTTCGTCTTTAAAGCCCGCCTGCAGCAGCGTCGCACGCAATGCCGCGGGATCGTTGAATACGTGCTGCGCAAGCAATGCACGGTCTTCGTTTTGCTGCTTCGCGGACGGCACGAACTGCGCCACCGACTGATAGCTGCCGACCTTGTTCGCCGTGCCGCTCAACCCGTCGAGCTTCGCGCCCAGCGCTTCGGCGCGCTGCAAGACGATTTCCGGCGTCTCGCCACGCACGACAAAAAACTGCGCGCTGTTATCGACACCCACCGCCGCGCGCACCTGGTCTTCCTGCGCGACCAGCGAAGGATCACGCTGGATCAGCAGATGGATATCGTCGTCGCTCGTCAGACGCAACCAGCCGGGAATCGCCAAGATCAGCAACAGCGCCGCGACGAACCATGCGCGCTTGCCGCCGATCGTGCGATGCCAGACCGTCAGCACACGCGCCGCACCAGCGAACAGGCGCCGCGGGCGCTTCGGCGGGTGCGTGAGCAGCGCGGGCAACAACCACAGCACGGAGGCATACGCCGTCACAATGCCTGCCATCGCGAAGCATGCAATCTGCTTGAGCGCGGGGAACGGCACCCACGTGAGGATCGCGTAGCCGAGCAGACTGGTGGCAAGCGCAACCGTCAAAGCCGGACGTACCGCACGCGCACCACGGCGCGAATCCCAATCGCGCTCCGCGCCGAGATAGACCACGAAATACTGAATCGAATAATCGACCGCTTCGCCGATCAGGCTCGCGCCGAACACCAGCGTCAACAGATGCAATTGACCGAACATCAGCATCGTGACCGCGAGCGCACATACGATGCCGAGCGCCGTCGAAACGAAACCGAGCAGCAACAGACGCGGCGAGCGGAACACCCACATCATCAGCAACGCAATCCCGCACAGCGACGCGACGCCGATCAGATGCACCTCGTGTTCCGATGCGCTACGTGCCGACTCCGCGTAGAACACCGCCCCGGTTCTCGCCACCGACACTTCGGGGAACGCCTGCTTCAAGGCGCTTTCGCCTTGCGCGAGCGCGGCGAGCACGGCGTGCTGCGTCTTCGATTCGTAGGCCGAGCCCGGCAGCGTGGCGACGATCAGCACACTGGTCGCAGCACCGCGATGCGCCACCAGCATGTTGTCTTCGAGTTCGAGATTCGACGTGGCGACCGGCAAACCGCCGAGCCAGTGTTCGAGCCAACCGAACGGATCGTCGGCGAGCGGCGTGGTCAGGCCGCCGTGCAATGGGCTGTAGATGCGCTGCGCGAGTGCGTCATGCAGCGCGGGGCTTGCCGCATTGCTCTGCGCGAGTGCCGCGCCGTCAACGGGCGCCAGCAAACCGAACCGATACGGCATATACAACGCGGCGATCTGTGACAGATCGAACGGCGGCAACTCCGCCGTCACCGAGCCGAACGCCCCGCTCTTCTGCAACGATGCGCCGAGTTGTTTCGCTGCCGCTTTGGCGTGCGCGTCATCGTTGCTGGTGACCAGAAAAACCGTGCGGTCGCCCAGCGCGCTCGCCAGCGTATCGACCGCCTTCTCGGCGACCGGATCCGCTTCCGTGGCAGGCAGCAACGCCAGCAGATTGGTCTGCAGCGGCGAAGGTCCCGCGAAACGCCAGCCGCAATACAGCACCGCGGCGAGCGCGAGCAGCAGCCACGCGGCGCGCATGCCCCACGCCTGTTTCGCGGACCGCTGTTGCAGCACCAGCATTACGGCGCTCCGAGCAGGCTGCGCTCAGCCGGCGTTGGTTCGGTCACCGCTGCGCTTTTAGCAAAGTCGAGTTTTGTGATGTCGCCGTTCGCGAGCGTGATGCGCAGGCTTTGAAGATAGTCGCCGCCGTTCATCTGCAAAACTTTGATCGACTGCGCGATCTGCGGCTGGTTCGGCGTGAGTTGCATGCGCCACTGCGCGGCGCTGCCTTCGGCCTGCACGTCGAATTGCGAATACAGCGCCGACAGATCGCCGCCGAGCATCGCGCGCATCATCTTCGAAACCTGCGCGACGCCGCGTGTGCCCTGGGCACTGTGAGCCGTCACGCGCTGGCCGTTGGTGTCGACTTCGGCGACGCCCGCATCGGTGATCACGTAGGTGGCTTTGTACGGCGTGTCGATCTGCCAGATCACGCCACGATCGCGGAAGAACAGCAGTGAACCCGTGCTGACGAGCGGCTGCTTCATCGCCGCGAGCGTTTGCGTTTGCGTGAATTGCGCGCGGACGCCCTTGGCCTGCGCGAGATGGGAGGCGATCTGCGAAACGAGAGCGGGGTTGCCGGCGGACTGTGCAGTTTCAGCCGCAGACGCCACAGTCGGCCATGCTGCCAGACTCGATACACTCAATACGCTTAGCGTGCCTAGCGCGAGAAACCCGCCCGCTGCCACACCGCGCAAGTTCATCGTCCCCATACACGCTCCAGCTTTTCGAATACGACGGGCGGTGACACGAACTGCAATTCCTGCGTCGCGGCATCGACTGCGACCTGGATCGTGTAGCCCTTCGTCAATCGCGTACCGGATGCGCAATCGACAATTTCATAGCCTATTTTCAGGCGGTTTTCGTGTTCGAGCAGTTGCGTGCGCACTTCGAGCGCCTGGCCGTAGGTGGCCGGGCGCACATACTTCAGATGCGCCTCGACGATCGGCCATAGGTAACCCGAGGCCTGCATCTCGCGGTAGTCGTAGTCGAAGGTGCGCAGGAGCGCCGCGCGGCCGATCTCGAAGTACTTAAGATAGTGGCCATGCCAGCACACGTTCATCGCGTCGACGTCGTGAAACGGCACTTCGACCATCGCGCTGGCTGTCAGCACTTTAGGGGAGCCGGTCATGCGTGCAATCCTCCCCGATAGTCGTTCAACAAATCGCACGCGGCGATGCGCGCAGTCAGCGCGCGCAGGTCGCTTTCCAGCGCGCGGTCCTCGTCGACGAACGGCGACTGCGCCGTCACGCTATCGATGAATACTTGTAGCGGCGCGGGAACCGGCGTGGTGCTGTCGATCTTCAACCGCAGGCGCGCGGCTTGCACCGTCGCCAGCGTATGCGCGGCGGCGACCTGCTCGGTCAACTCCAGCACGCGCAAACAGTCGCGCGCAGCGATCGTGCCCATGCTGACCTTGTCCTGATTGTGCGCCTCAGTCGAACGCGAGAACACGCTCGCGGGCATCGTGTTCTTCAACGCTTCGGCCGTCCATGCGGACGACGAAATCTGCACCGCCTTGAAACCGTGATTGATCGCGGCGCGCGCGGGCGCCGCACCCGACAGGTTGCGCGGCAAGCCGTTGTTGAAATTCACGTCGACCAGCAATGCAAGCTGCCGGTCCATCAGATCGGCGAGATTGGCGACCGCGACTTTCAGCGAGTCCATCGCGAACGCGATATGGCCGCCGTAGAAGTTGCCGCCGTGCAGCACGCGCTCGTTGTCGGGATCGATCAGCGGGTTGTCGTTCGCGCTGTTCAGTTCGTTCTCGACATCGCGGCGCACCCACGACAAGGCATCGCGAGCAACGCCGATCACATGCGGCGCGCAGCGAATCGAATAGCGATCCTGCAGACGATGCCCCGGCGTATCGTCGCGCCCGCTCAGATCGTCGCGAATCCACGCCGCGGCTTCAGCCTGGCCTGCATGCGGCTTCACTTCGAACAGCATCGCGTCGAAGTGCGCGGCACGGCCGTCGAGTGCAACGGTACAGAGCGCGGTGAGACGTGCGGTGAGGCGCGTCAGATGATCGGCACGCGCGAATGCGAGACAGGCGAGGCCCGTCATCACCGCGGTGCCGTTCATCAGCGCGAGGCCTTCTTTCGGCGCGAGCGTCAGCGGCTCGTGACCCAGTTCGGTCCAGACCTCGCGCACGTTGCGCAGACTGTCTTCGAACATCACATCGCGTTCACCCGCGAGCGCGGCGGCCACATACGAGAGCGGCGTCAAGTCGCCGCTTGCACCGACCGAGCCTTCCGACGGAATGCGCGGCAACACGCGATGATTGATCAGATCGGCAAGGCGTTCGAGCAACACCGGGCGTACGCCGGAGAAACCGTAGGCCAGCGAGTTGAGTCGCGCGGCGATCACCGCGAGCGTTTGCGCGTCGTCGAGATACTGGCCCATTCCGCAGCCGTGGTAACGCGTCAGTTGCAACGGCAAGGCTTCGACGAGTTCCATCGGCACGTCGACCACGCACGCGTCGCCATAGCCGGTGTTGACGCCGTACACGGTCGCGCCCGATGCCAGATGCCGGCGCAGAAAATCCGCGCCGCGCTGGATGCGCGCACGCCACGCCGGATCGGCGCTCAACGCAACTGGTGCGCGATGGTGGGCGATCGCAACGACTTCTTCGATCGTCAGCTTGCGGCCGCCGATCGTTACCGCCGCCGCGTTTGCGTTTGCGTTCCCGCGGGCATTCTCACTTGAGCTAGCGCTCTGCGCCTCGATCAGATCATGTTCGGCCATGTGTGCCTCGCTTGGGGCTGGCCCAGAAATCGAAGAAATTGAACCATTGATAGGGTGCCTTGCGGCAATAGTGTTCGAGGCGCGCCGCGTAACGCTGCGCCCACGCGGCAAGATGCTGCGCGCGTTCGCGGCGCGGCAACTCGATGCGCTCGGCGAACGGTTCGAAATACAGACGATAGCCGTCGCGCTCTTTCAGACAGAAGAACAGATAGACAGGGCAGCCCAACGCATGGGCGAGCACGTAGGGGCCTTGCGCGAACGGGGCGGTCGAGCCGAGAAATTGCGCTTCGGTCGTGCGGCCCGCTTCGTGTGCCGGCACGCGGTCGCCGACGATCACCAGCAGCTCGCCCGCATCGACGCGCTCCTGCATCATCATGGCGGTCTCGGGACCGAAGTCGCTGACTTCGAGTAGATGCCGCGCGAACTGGCTATTCGCCGAAGCCAGTACGCTATTGAAGCGCCGCGCGTGTTCGGTGTAGACCACGGCAGTGACTTTCGCGTAGGCGCCCTGCGCGGCGAGCGCGCGGGTCATTTCCAGATTGCCGAGATGCGCGCCGATCACGAGCGCACCTTTGCCGCTTGCGACCAATGCTTCGAATGCCGATGGGTCTTCGAATTTGACGTCGGCGTTGTTGACGCGGCCAGACCATGCCGCGAGCTTATCGAAGCCCGATTGCGCGAACGCCAGCATGTGGCGATAGGCGGACAGCCAACCCGGACGCGGCGTATCGCCGTGCGGTGCGGCTTCGCCAAGACGCGTGAAGTAGTTGCTCGACGCCTCGCGTGCGGCGCGGCCCGTCAGCAGAAAATACGCGACGATCGGATGCAGCCAGAGCGCCGTGAAACGGCGGCCGAACAGCTTGCAACTGAGCGCGAGCAAGGACATGCCCAGATGGCTGCCGCGTTCGGCGATCCGCCACCAGTCCTGGGGGCTTTGTTCGTTTTGCTCAGCGTGCTGGCCGGGTTCGCTCAGGTTGCCCGGCTTGCCCGGTTCGCTCTGCTTAACCGCCTCACTTGCGATCGCCAGACGGCGTGGCATCACTTTGTGCGCGAGCAGCATCGGCAGACGCCACAGCATGCCGAACACGAGGCGCGTGTGGCTGCGGCTGATGCGCACGTTGTCCCACAGCACGTCGAAATGCGAGACGCCATCGCTTGCGTAGGTGACGCGCGTCGGAATCGAGCGGAACGCGGCGCGCCGCCAGTACAAACGCACGAGAATTTCGATGTCGAAGTCCATGCGCGTCGGCAGTTGCACGCTGTCGATCAGCTCGCAGGCCAGCGCCAGCGGATACAGACGGAAGCCGCACATCGAATCGCGGATCGTCAGCGAGAGCGTTTCGATCCACACCCATACGTGCGTCAGATAACGGCCGTAGAGGCGCGATTTCGGCACGCTCTCGTCGTAGACCGGGCGGCCGAGGATCACCGCGCCCGGTTCGGCGAGCGCCGCTTCGATGAAACGTGGCACATCGGTCGCGTCGTGCTGGCCGTCGGCGTCGATCTGCAGAGCGTGCGTGTACTCCGCAGTGCGCGCGGCGCGCAGTCCCGCCATCACGGCCGCGCCCTTGCCGCCGTTAACTGGCAAACGCAGCAGCGTGAGCTGCCCCGCGTACTGTTGCGCGAGTGAGGCGAGCACCTGCTGGGTCGCCTCGTCGCTGCCGTCGTCGACGACAAAGATCGGCAAGCCGTGCACCGCGAGATGGGCAACGGTCGCGTCGACCGCGTCCTTGTGGTTGTAAATCGGAATAACGATGCAAGGAGCGAAGCGCATCATGCAGGCTCCCGATACACGATCACGCCCGATGCGCATTCACGCCCGCTCAGCCGGTACGCGAACTGCACGCGGCCACGCGCTGCGTCGTGTGCGAGCGTGAGATTCAGCACCGCGCCCGGCGGCACCGGCGCCATGAACTTGAGACGGTCGACCGATGCCAGCGCGCGCACGGCCGGCACGTGTTCGGCCGCCAGATGCATCGCCCAATGCACCTGGACCACGCCCGGCAAAATCGGCAGACCGGGGAAGTGGCCGGCGAAATGCACAAGCGTCGGCGGCACGCGCAGTTCGTAATGCAACGTGTCGGCACTGCGAGCTTCGGCGAGCACTTCCACGCCGTCCGCGCGCGGCTCGAATGCCGCCGCGACCGCAGCCACCGGCAGTTTGCCGCGCGCGTCGAACGGCAATGTGAGGCGAAAACGCCAGTGACGCGGCAGCACCACCACATCGAAATAGGCAGCGAGATGCCGGCGCAGGGTTTGCGCGAGCAGCACACGACCTTCGTCCCGCAATGCCTCGCAGCCGGCTTCCGTCAGCGCCACGACGGCGCCGACGCGCTCGCGCGAGGCGCCTTCAAGCGGCACGATCGCCGCTTGCGCGACATACGGATGCAGCGCGAGACGCGCTTCGAGCTCCGGCAGCGACACGCGCTTGCCGTCCAGCTTGAGCACGCGATCGAGCCGACCTTGCAGGCGGAAGCGGCCATCGGCGTCGAACGCGATCTTGTCGTCCGTGCGATGCCAGCCGGTGTGATCGAGATGCGGCGAGCGGACGTTCAGCGCGCCGTCTTCGTCGCGGCGCACTTCAATGCCGACGACCGGCTGCCAGGCATCAGTCTGATCCTGACGACGCCACGCGATGCCACCGGTTTCCGTACTGCCGTAGATTTCGAGCGGCGCAGCGCCATAAGCGGCGGCGTATTCCTGCGCGGCTTCCAGGGTGAGCGGGCCGCCCGAAGAAAAGAATGCGCGCGGCGCCGGCGTCAACGCGGCGAAACCAGGCAACGCGGGCCAACGCGACAACTGCGCGGGCGTCGAGACAACCACCGTCGCGCCGCATTGCTCGATCTGCGTTTGCAGATGCAAGGGCTCGATGCTGATCGCGCGGTCGAACGCGCGGCCCGCTGCAAGCGGCCACAGCACGCGAAACAGCAAACCGTAAATGTGATGATGCGGCACGCTCGCGAGCATCGTCGCATCGCCGACCAAAGCGCCCCACTGTTTTTCGAGCGTGTGCACTTCGGCGTTGAATTGCGCGAGGGTCTTGCGGATCGGCTTGGGGGCGCCGCTGCTGCCGGAGGTGTAGAGCGTCAACGGAGCTTGCGGATCGATCGTGTGCGAGGCGCCTGGCGTGTGTGTGGCATCGGCATCGGCATCGGCATCGGCATCGGCATCGGCATCGGCGTCAGCGTCTCGCACACCGCGCGGCAGATCGGCGTCGGTCAGCACGGCGTCGTACGCGTCGGCAAGATCGGCGAGATAGCCCGGCGTCGCATTGGCCGGAATCACCGGCTCTTTGCCGCACGCGAACAGCGCAAACAGCGCGCAGGCGAAATCGAACGGATCGTCGATGCATAACGCGTAGCGGCGCGCGTCTTGCGTTTGCATCAGCGTGACCAGAGCCGACACGCGCGCGCGAAACGCTGCGCGGTCGAGCACCGTCGCGCCGTCGCGGCATACCGGCGCATTCACAATGGCGGCCCCATGGCCCGCGGACAACAGATCATGCAGCGCAATCATGCCGCCTCCGAACGCGCGGCTCGCGGCAACACCACCAGATAACGCCAGATGACCTCGGCCACCAGCAGCACGCCGATCAACCCATACGCAATCGCGCCGTTATAGAGCGACCAGTTTGCGCGGCTCCAATAGAACGCCGTATAAGCGGAGAACGCGCCGTTCAGCGCGAAGAAAACACACCACACCTGGGTCACACGCCACGTATGGCGCACGGCGCCAGGTGGCAGATCCGGATTGCCCAGCCGCGCGAATTTTTCGATCATCGACGGCCCGCGCACCAGCGTCGCACCGAACGCGATCAACAGGCCCAGATTGACGAGCGACGGATAGAGGCGCAGCAGCAGCTCGCTGTTGGTGAACACGATCGCCGCCGAGGCGCAGCTCAGCAAGCCGACCACGGTCCAGTCGATCGTGGAGAGCCGGCGCAGCGAGGTTGCGACCGGACCACTGCCGGCCCAGCGTTGCAGCCACAGAATCGCAAACAGCATGCAGCCGACATAGCGCGGCGTGTCCCAGCGCCAGGCACACAGAATCAACGCGGGATATGCGAGTTTCAGCAGGACCTGCACCACCGTTTTGGCCCAGTGGCGCTCAGTGCCGGGCGATGCCTCGGCGGGCCGACTCGCCGCCGCTTGCATTCGCGAACGCACGGATGGCATCAGCCTTGTGCCGCCAGCAGGGACTCGACCGCACCGATCACATCGCCGACCGTGCGCACCGACTTGAATTCTTCCGGCTTGATGCGGCGGCCGGTCATTTCCTGCAGTTTGATCGCGAGGTCGACGGCGTCGATACTGTCGAGATCGAGGTCTTCGAAGAGATGTGCGTCGGGCGTCACGCGCTCCGGCTCGATCGCGAAGTTCTCTTTGAAGATGGCGCGGATGCGTTCAAGAATCTCTGCCTCGGACACGATTAATCCCCTTTTATTGTGGTTTCGTTCACAGCATGCGCCGTTTCGCGTTGACTCGCGACCAGCGCGGCCAGCGTGCTGATCGAGCGGAAGTGTTCGCGGGTGCGTTCGTCGTTCGCTGCGATGGTCAGTTGGTATTGTTTGCGCAGCACGATGCCGATCTCGAGCGCGTCGATCGAGTCGAGACCGATGCCGTCGGTATCGAACAACGGGGCGTCGTCGTCGATATCGGCCGGGCTCAGGTCTTCCAGATCGAGGGCTTCGATCAGAAGCTGTTTAATTTCCAGTTTTAAAGAATCCATAATCGAACAGGTGCTGAGTAATGTGGGCTTCGATGGCGCTGGTCACGCTGCGCGCCGCGAGAGACGGTGAAGTGTCGTGGTCGGCGAGTTGCTCGACGCCAAGCGGCTCGAGCACGTTCACCCGGATCCGGAAAGCGCGCGCCGGCACGTCGTACCAGCGCATCTGCTTGGTGAACGCTGGCGGATCGCAGTCCATCAGCACCGGCACGATCGGCGCGCCGACCTTCAACGCCATGTGCGCGAACCCGCGTGAAAACGCGTGCAGCCGGTTCGGCGCGGGGCTGCGCGTGCCCTCGGGAAAAATAATCATCGTGTAGCCCGCTGCTAGCTGCCGCGCGCCGGCTTCGACGAGCTCCGAGGGATCGGCGTTGCTCACATATTCCGCCGAGCGCACGATTCCCCAGAAACACGGGTTGCCCCAGTGCGCGTTTTTCACCACGCAACAGGCGCGCGGCGTGAGCGACAACAACACCATCACGTCCAGGTACGTCGGGTGATTGGCGACCACGATCGCCGGGCCGCCGGCGCGCAATGCCTGCCCACCCGATACCTCGAGCTCCATCACACCGATGCGCTGCAACACCGCGACCAGTGCGCGGAAAAACCAGTGAATCACGGTCGTCACCACGCGCTGACGCGACGCCCGGTGCGGCCACAGCCACGCGAGCGGGAACACCAGCACCGAAAACAGCACGCCGCAGATGCCGAACACCACGAAGGCCATGCCTGTCGCACAGAACCGCCAAACGTAATCAAGCCGCGCGTTCATGCCACCTCCAATGCCAGGCCGCGCCGGCGCCTTGCCAGACGGCGGGCCTGCCCGTTTCCAGACAGTGCTGCAGCGCCTGGCTCTGGGTCGCGAAACTTTCTTCCGCGCTTGCCTCCGCGGTTGCCACCGCAGTTGCCACCGCAGTTGCCATATTCCCCGCGTCTGCGTGATTTGCCTCCTGCGCGGCCCGGGCTGCCTCCGGCTCGCCTCCGCCGGACAACGTGCAGACCAGTTGCCCCGTCGCCGCTTCGCCGTTCAGCAGGATCGCGATCGCGCCGCCCTGCACTTCGTCTTCAATCGTGCCGTACGCCGGATCGGCCGGTTCGTCAGCGTACACCAGCAATACCGGTGAGCCGGGCTGCGTTGCGTATTGCGCGTACGCTTCCAGCAACGCATAACCGAGCGTCTCGGCGCCGGCCGAGATCGCGCTGGCAGCGGAACGGTCACCGCGCGCAATGCCGAAGACACCGGTCATGGCGTTCAGCACCGACAGGCTGAAGGCGGTCGGCGAGACCGGCTCGCCCGCGCTGATGGTACGCAGGATGTCCGTGGTGCGCCGCAATTCGCCATGGCGTGAAGCGAACACGACTCTGACCTCGTCTTGCGCCACGCAGTCGTGCGCGACCTTCAGGGCGACTTTGGACAGCGTGCTCAGGCGACGCCGCACGATCGGCTCGATAAAGCCGATGTCGGGTGCGGCAGATGCGGCAGCAGGCCAGCTAGACCAGCGAGCGACCGGAATGGTCCAGTGCAGATCGGGCATATCGGTGTTCGCGCGTAGAAGCGAGGAGAGGCTGAGGGTGCCTGACGGAATACGCAGCCGTCACAGCGTATGCGCGCCGCGCGGAACGACAATCTCCAGCCGGGGGTCAATCCAATCTTCTTATATAGGGTTCAGCGATTTAACGGCACTTGGCCCCGATTATTTAGGTGCCTTTGCCAATTAGTCTGATGGATTGACTCAGGCTCCCTGTGGTCGCCGGAATCATACTGAATATTGTGGATTAAATCAGCCACAAAAGACGTATCTATCTGTATCCGTATCGCGGGTGCGACGGATGCCTGGACAACGTCAAAATATAGGCCTGGCGGCCCTTGCGCGTCCGTGAAAAGCCTGCAAAGCCGCTTGCAGCGAGCTCCGCGGGCCAGACAGGCGCTGTCGCATCCGTAAATAGACGCGAATACTTTCATTTAGCTTTCTAAACAAGTGTTTCGTTTCGGAACACTTCAATGCGTCGGTGCCGCTCTGCTGAGTTAGATGCCGCGCGTCTCCCAAATCTCACGCGCCACTTACGGGCGCTTACCCCCGCGCCGGTGTAGCGCTTATTGCACGCCCTATTGCACGCCCTATTGCACGACCTTCGCACCCGGCGCCGAAGCCGGCGCGGCCGCGGGCGCGGCGCCCGTCGTTGCGACTTCGTTCGAGATCCCACCGTTCTTGTCGACGGGAATCTTCACGGTATGGACCACGCCGTTACCGAGCGGGAAGTCAGCCAGCGCGCTGCGTGCCAGATACGGCATGGCCCTCACCAGCGACGATTCTTCGTCCGAGTTGCGCGCCGTCACGTTATAGACCTCTTTGCCACTGGCGCGCTCGGTGATCCGCACGCCGAGCAGGTGCGTGAAGATCGGGTAGCTCTGGTTCACATAGGCGGTCGGAAACGCGCCCCACGGGCCCCACGGATCGAACGGCCGGCCCCAGTACGGCGCCGGCCAGGGGTTGTAATACACCGGCTGCGCGACCGTCACCATGTCCGAGCGAATCCCGTAAGAGAGCCCGACCAGATAACGCGCCTGGGAAGTGTCGACCTGGCGGAACGCATGCGTGGCAAGCTCATTGCCGACGAGACGCTCGTAGGTGGTGAGCTCGAGATTGTTCTGCTGATCCCCCGCCCGCGTGAAGGCATAGGTACGGGTGGCGTCGTTGCCGCTCCAGTCGGAAAACGCCGTGACCTGGGAGGTCACATAGCTCGTGCAGCCGGACAACAGCACCGTCAGCGTGGCCAGCAGCAGCGTAGCGCGGCGGGTCCATCGATCGAATTTCATGGTCTACCTCGTGATGCCTGTTATTGCCATTCTTGAGCGGGTTGGCTCATGCGCATGCTTTGCTGCGCCGAGCGGCCCCGATAATACGCTGACCAGGCGAATCGGTAAAAAGTTCGACCCGCACAATCCGCCGAGCCTTTGTACAATGGCTCGACAAGCCCGGCTCGCGCGCCATAAGCACGCGTGACGGCTCGAGTCCCATCACTACAGAACGCCATGGCCGATACCGCAACGCCCAATGTGATCCGCCGCGCCGATTACGCGCCGCCCGCCTTCCTGATCGACACCGTCGCACTGGAGTTCGATCTGATCCCCGAACGCACCGTCGTCAGGAACACGATGCGGGTGCGCCGCAACCCGGACGCGTCCCACGCCGCGAATTTCGAACTGATGGGCGAACAACTCGAGTTCGTCGGCGCCACGATCGACGGCGCCCCGTTCGCCCACGCGCATGCGCACGAACACGGCCTCACGCTCGACAACGTGCCGGATAACTTTGAGCTCACGCTCACCAGCATCTGCAATCCGGCGGAAAACACCACGCTGTCGGGCCTGTATGTGTCGGGCGGCAACTTCTTCACGCAGTGCGAGGCCGAGGGCTTTCGCCGCATCACCTATTTCCTCGACCGCCCTGACGTGATGGCGACCTTCACGGTCACACTGCGCGCCAGCAAGGCCGACTATCCGGTGCTGCTGTCGAACGGCAATCTGCTCGAAGAAGGCGATCTGCCGGACGGCCGCCATTTCGCCCGCTGGGAAGATCCGTTCAGGAAGCCGAGCTATCTGTTTGCGCTGGTCGCGGGCAAGCTGGTCGCGCTCGAAGAACGCGTGAAGAGCGGCTCGGGCAAGGAAAAGCTGTTGCAGGTGTGGGTCGAACCGCACGACCTGGACAAGACCCGTCACGCCATGGATTCGCTGATCAACTCGATCCGCTGGGACGAGTCGCGCTTCGGGCTGGAACTGGATCTGGACCGTTTCATGATCGTCGCGGTGAGCGACTTCAACATGGGCGCGATGGAGAACAAGGGGCTCAACATCTTCAACACGAAGTACGTGCTGGCGAACCCCGAAACGGCAACGGACACCGACTTCGCGAACATCGAGGCGGTGGTCGGCCACGAATACTTCCACAACTGGACCGGCAACCGCGTAACGTGCCGCGACTGGTTCCAGCTAAGCCTGAAAGAAGGCCTGACGGTGTTCCGCGATCAGGAATTCTCGGCCGACATGGCGGGCGGCGCGACCGACGAAGCCGCACGCGCCACCAAACGCATCGAGGATGTGCGTGTGCTGCGCCAGATGCAATTCGCCGAAGACGCGGGTCCGATGGCGCACCCGGTGCGTCCGGAAAGCTACGTCGAGATCAACAATTTCTACACGATGACGGTCTACGAAAAAGGCTCCGAAGTCGTGCGGATGTATCAGACGCTGTTTGGCCGCGACGGTTTCCGCAAAGGCATCGACCTGTACTTCAAGCGTCACGACGGCCAGGCTGTGACCTGCGACGACTTCCGTCACGCGCTCGCCGATGCGAACGGCCGCGATCTCGCGCAATTCGAACGCTGGTACAGTCAGGCCGGCACGCCGCGCGTCTCGGTACGCACGAAGTACGACGCCGCGCAGCAACGCTACAGCGTGACGCTCACGCAAGGCTACGGCGATGCCGCGCCAGCCGCGCGTGAAACGCAAAAAGGCCCGCTGCTGATCCCGTTCGCGATCGGTTTGATCGGCAAGGACGGCCACGACATGCCGCTGCAACTGGAAAGCGAAGCCAAGGCGTCGGACGCCACAACGCGCGTGCTGGAATTCACGCAGGCCGAACAGACCTTCACGTTCGTCAACGTCGCGCAGGAACCGCTGCCCTCGCTGCTGCGCAATTTCTCGGCGCCGGTGATCGTCGAATACGACTACTCGGCCGATCAGCTCGCGTTCCTGCTAGCGCACGACAGCGACCCGTTCAACCGCTGGGAAGCCGGTCAACGGCTCGCCACGCGCGAGTTGCTGACGCTCGCCGGGCGCGCCACAACCGGCGTGCCGCTGCAGCTCGACGACTCGGTCGTCGCTGCGTTCGCGCGCGTGCTAACCGACGAAACGCTCTCGCCGTCGTTCCGCGAACTGGCATTGATGCTGCCGTCGGAAGCGTATCTGGCTGAACAGATGGCCGAATCGAACCCGGCTGCCGTACACGCCGCGCGGCAATTCGTGCGCAAGCGCCTCGCGAATGCCCTCAGGAAGGACTGGCTTGCCGTGTACGAAAAGCACCGCACGCCGGGCGCCTATGAAGCGACGCCGGAGGCTTCCGGTCATCGTGCGTTGAAGAACCTTGCGTTGTCGTATCTCGCGGAACTCGACGATCCGGCTGAAGCCGTGCGTCTTGCATCCGCGCAATACGATGCCGCCAACAACATGACCGACCGCTCGGCGGCGCTCTCGGCGTTGCTCAATGCGTCGGCGGCGAACGGCGGCAGCGTTGAGGCGCAGCAGGCGCTGGACGACTTCTACCGGCGCTTCGAAAAGGAACCGCTCGTCATCGACAAGTGGTTTGCCTTGCAAGCCACGCAACGTGGCAGCGCGCAGCGTCCGGTGATCGAGATCGTACGCAAGCTGATGGCGCACCCGGCTTTCAACCTGAAGAATCCGAACCGGGCTCGCTCGCTGATTTTCAGCTTCTGCGCGGCGAACCCCGCACAGTTCCACGCCGAAGACGGTTCGGGCTATGCGTTCTGGGCCGAGCAGGTGATCGCGCTCGACGCCATCAATCCGCAAGTGGCCGCCCGCCTCGCCCGCTCGCTGGAACTGTGGCGCCGCTTTACGCCGACACTGCGTGACGGTATGCGCGCGGCGCTGGAGAAAGTGGCGTCGCAGGTGAAGTCGCGCGACGTGCGCGAGATCGTGGAGAAAGCGTTGGCGTGACGATCGTCTGACAGCGCTTTGCGCAGCGAAAAGCCGGCACGTGTTGCCGGCTTTTTTTCGTCCTGAATTTTGCGATGAAGCGGTGTGCGGACGTCAACGTTAGCCGTCTGGACGACTGTTCGTATCGGTTCGGCGGGTGGAAAGTAAACGCATTCATTTAACGGTTTACGTTTAACGCAACGCGTTATATCATCCCATGATCACGACATTCGGCGACAAGGCCACGGCAGCAATCTTTCAGGGCAAGTTCGTGCATTCACTGCCGCTTCATATGCAGGCGCTCGCGCGCCGCAAGCTGCTCATGATCGACGCCGCCAGGTCAATCCGCAACCTGCATGCGCCGCCGGGTAATCGGCTCGAATGCTTGCAAGGCCAGCGCAGCGGGCAGTGGAGTATTCGCATCAACGCGCAGTGGCGCATTTGTTTTCACTTTGTCGACGGGGAGGCGCTGAATGTCGAAATTGTCGACTATCACTGATTATTGGGAGACCGGCATGGTCATCAAACGCTCCGATCTGGGCAGCATCGATTTCTCCGACATCAGCACCGGCGAAAGCATCCCGGAAATCCATCCCGGCGAGATTCTGCGGTGCGAGTTCCTCGAACCGCTCGGCATGTCCGTCAACGCGCTCGCCCTTGCGCTGCGCGTACCGGCGCCGCGCATCAACGACATCGTGCGCGGCAAACGCGCCATCTCGGCCGACACCGCGCTACGGCTCGAACGCTACTTCGGCGCGAGTGCGCAGTTCTGGCTGAATCTCCAGATCGCCTACGACCTGCGTGTCGCTACCGCGGCGGCCGGGGAGCAGATCGAGCGCGAGATCGAGCCGATGCCCAAGGCGAACCGGCCCAAAATGCCGAAGGTCCCGGCCGAACACGCCCGTGCCGCCGCGCTTGCCACCCACGTGGCCGGCCATGTCACGGCCATCAAGGCTCGCCGCAAAGCCTGAGTTTCACGCGCGTTTACAGCCCTCAGCGAGGCGGGCGCACGCCCTCGTATCTCAAAAGCACGGAACCGACACAGCGAGCGGTTAAAATCGAGACATTCCCTAAGCCTTCCCGGAGTACAGCAATGGCTTTGCAACGTCGTACCACTCTCACGAAGTACCTGATCGAGCAGCAGCGCGAGACCAACAACCTGCCGGCCGACCTGCGCCTCTTGATCGAAGTCGTCGCGCGCGCGTGCAAGGCGATCAGCTACCACGTCAGCAAGGGCGCGCTGGGCGATGCGCTCGGCACCGCGGGCAGCGAGAACGTTCAGGGCGAAGTGCAGAAGAAGCTCGACATCCTGTCGAACGAAATCCTGCTCGAAGCGAATGAATGGGGCGGCAACCTGGCGGGCATGGCGTCCGAGGAAATGGAGCAGTTCTTCCCGATCCCCGCCAACTACCCGAAGGGCGAATACCTGCTGGTGTTCGATCCGCTCGACGGCTCGTCGAACATCGACGTCAACGTGTCGATCGGCACAATCTTCTCGGTGCTGCGCTGCCCGGACGGCCAGCAGCCCACCGAACAGTCGTTCCTGCAACCCGGAACGCAGCAGGTCGCGGCAGGTTATGCGGTGTACGGCCCGCAAACCGTGCTGGTGCTGACCACCGGCAACGGCGTGAACTGCTTCACACTCGACCGCGAACTGGGTTCGTGGGTACTCACGCAAAGCGATATGCGCATTCCGGTTGAAACGCGTGAATATGCGATCAACGCGTCGAACGAGCGTCACTGGTATCCGCCGGTCGAGAAATACATCGGCGAGTTGAAAGACGGCAAGGACGGTTCGCGCCAGAGCGACTTCAACATGCGCTGGATCGCATCGATGGTGGCTGACGTGCACCGTATCCTGAACCGCGGCGGCATCTTCATGTACCCGGCCGACAAGCGCACGCCGGACAAGCCGGGCAAGCTCCGCCTGATGTACGAAGCAAACCCGATGGCGTTCATCGTCGAGCAGGCCGGGGGCGCCGCGACCAACGGCGAGAAGCGGATTCTGGACATCCAGCCGAAAAGTCTGCACGAACGTGTGGCGGTGTTCCTCGGCTCGAAGAACGAAGTCGACCGCGTCACGCGCTACCATCTCGAAACAAAAAAGTGACCGCGAGGGCTTGCCAAGTTCCTGAAGAAGTCCCTATAATCTCGTTTCTCCTGATGCCGGAATAGCTCAGACGGTAGAGCAGCGCATTCGTAATGCGAAGGTCGGGGGTTCGATTCCTCTTTCCGGCACCACAAGATTCAAGCAAAAAGCCCAGTCCTCGTGACTGGGCTTTTTGCTTTCTGGTGCCGGTTTTCAACGCGGCTCCCGCTTCAACCGACCGTCACAACGATCAACGGTAGCGCCCCTTAAGCCGCCAAAATCCAATCGATCGCTTCGCGCGGTCACGCCGAGATTGCGAACGACGACCGCATCTTCAACAATCACGTTCTCAGCCGGCTTCGTGCCATATGCCAACACGGCTTCCTGCGGCGCCGACGAAAACCACAAGGTCCGGCCAGCGCACTCGATACCGACCTGACGTCCTTTCCAGTAGACAGCGTTTTCCATGGCGAACTCTCTGAAGGGCGAAGACAGCCATCTTCCGCGCCGGTGCCGGCGCTTCCGTTATCCACCGCACCCTGTGCCGCAGATAGCCGCTTCAATGATAGTCGGCGGCACGATCGAGGCGAACGACAAACCAACGGCAGTTGCAGACACCACCCGGGGAGAGCCGCACGGCATCCTGTCCGACGCAACGATTCACAGCCTGAAGCTGCAGCAACACGCGAGGTCTATCGGACTTCGCGCTTCTCCCGGAGGAAATCGATCAGCGCGCGCAGCTTGAACGGCATTTGCGCGCGGCTCGCCGTGTACAGATAAAAGCCCGGAAAGCTCGGACACCACCCGTCCAGCACGCGGACCAGGCGGCCGTCTTCGAGTTGCTCGTTCACGTAGTCGTCGATCACGTGGAGGAGGCCCACTCCCTGCTCCGCCGCCCGCACCATCGTGTACAGATCGTTGGTGACGAGACTCCCGCGTGTCTCGACTTCGAACACACGCGACGGATCGTCAGGCTGCGCGAACTCCCATCGATAGATGCCGCCGCTGGTCGAGAAGCGGTAGCGCAGGCAATCGTGAGCGGCGAGATCGGATGGCGTCGCCGGCGCCGGATAGCGCTCGAAATAGGCCGGTGAGCCGGCTACGACAATGCGGATCTCGCCGCCCAAGGGTACCGCCACCATGTCCTGCGCGATCCGTTCGCCGAGCCGGATTCCCGCGTCGAAACCTTCGCCGACCAAGTCAGCGAAACCATCGTCGAGTGTCAGATCAAGACGGATCTGCGGATAGCGACGCGTGAACTCGGCCAGATGCGGCAACACCAGCAGCTCGCTCGCGACTCTCGGCAAATTGATGCGTAGCGTGCCGGCGGGCTGCTCGCGAGTTTCATCGAGCGCCTCGAAGGCCGCCTCCAGTTCACCCAGCGCAGGCAGCACGCGCGCGAGAAACTGCGCGCCAGCTTCCGTCAGGGCAACACGCCGGGTGGTCCGGTTGAACAGGCGCACATTCAGTTGAGTCTCAAGCGAACGAATGCTTTGCGACAACGCCGATGCCGTCACGCCGGTTTCCGCAGCCGCGTGCGTGAAACTGCCGTGGCGCGCCACGCTCGCGAATGCCATCAACGCCGGCAACTGGGCTGGGTCCATCGCGATCTCCATTATTAAGCCAGACTTCACAATCCTTGCAGACGGACGGCATTTTTCCAAGCAAAGAATCGGCGCACGATAACGCCATCGATTCAACGCTTCCCGCCTCACCGCTCAAGGAGACTGATATGACGATGGACCGCTACACCCTGCTCGGCCGCTCGGGCCTTCGCGTGAGCCCGATCGCACTCGGCACGATGACCTTCGGCACCGAATGGGGCTGGGGCGCCGACGAACAAGCGGCGCAACGCCTGTTCGATCTGTACGTGGATGCCGGCGGCAACTTCGTCGACACCGCGGACCTGTACACCGAAGGCACCAGTGAGAAATGGCTCGGCAAATTCGTCGCGGCGCGCGGTCTGCGCGACCGGCTCGTGATCGCCACCAAGTACGGCTACAACGCCGAGACCGGCAATCCGAACGCGGGCGGCAACCATCGCAAGAATCTGCTGCGCGCGCTCGACGGCTCGCTCAAGCGTCTGGGCACCGACTACATCGACCTGTATTACCTGCACACATGGGATCGCGTCACGCCGGTGGACGAAGTAATGCGCGCGATGGACGACGCCGTGCGCGCAGGCAAGATCCGTTACGTCGGCCTGTCGGATACGCCCGCGTGGTTCGCCGGGCGGGCGCAGACGCTTGCCGACTGGCGCGGCTTCGAACCGGTCGCGGCGATGCAACTCGAATACTCGATGATCGAGCGCAACGCCGAAAACGAGTTCGCCGATCTCGCCGCCAATCTGGGCATGGGGCTCGTGCCGTGGAGTCCGCTGGGTATGGGCGTGTTGTCGGGCAAATACCGTCCTTCGCAAGGCGGAGCGGCGAGCGCTGTTTCCGGCGACGGGCGCCTTGCGAGCATGGCCAGCGCGCCGCCGCCGGGATTCGACAAGCTGACCGAGCGCAACTTCCGCATCGTCGCGGAACTGGAGGCCGTCGCGAATCTGGCGGAGCGGCCGATGGCGCAAGTTGCGCTGAACTGGCTGCATCACAAGCGCGGCGTGTCGAGCATCATTGTCGGCGCAACCCGGCCCGAGCAGCTGCAGGAGTCGCTCGGCTCGCTCGATTTCACGCTCGCGCCGGAATTGATCGCGCGTCTCGACGCCGTCTCGGAACCGGCCCGTCCATTCCCGTACTACATGTTTGCCGACGGTCATCAGGCGCGGATTCATGGCCAGGTCGAAGTCGCCGATAAACCTGCGGCCTACTCCGCGCCCGTGACAATTCCGGCGCCGAACGCGTAAAAATCGTCCACAGCGAGCGCCGCGCTTCGTCTGGAGCGCGGCGCTTTTTATTTGCAAAAAATATTCAGGAAAGTATTCCTGTTCGTCAACGAAGTCGCGCAATCGTTCGTTTACAAACAATTAGGGGGCTGAATGAGCGCGCTGAACCAATCGGTAATAAACGAACGTTCGGACTAACGCGGAGAAAATCCTTCCGATGCGGCAGCGCACAAAAATCGCCGCGATTTGTTCATATCAACGGGTACGAACAGGCTGTGCTGTGACGCAACAGAGATAATGCGCGGAAGGCGCATGAGGCAAGGCTGGGAAGGGAATGGCGAAGATATCGGACTGTTTTTGATTGGCTGCTGCAAATTCAGTTCTGCGCAGTCAACCGATAAATTCTATTCAAACATTCCGTTCCAATGTAAGGCTGTACCGTTAAAGCAACACACAACATGTGAGCCGCATCGGACACTGGTGCAAAACGGGGACCGAGGCAGATAATCGGTTTGTAAAGGAGAGAGATCATGGATGCCAAACCACCGAAGATTCCGACCCCGGATAAAGTTTTTAGCCCGGATCCGGAACCCGCTGGCGTCGAGTTTCTGGGTGCCGAACTGCCTGAGCACGTTCGCGCATTTTTCGACGAACAACGTAAGTCGTGCGACTCGAAGTAAGTGTGCGGTGGCGCGATGCAGCATCAGCGTCCGCGCGTCCGGCGCGCGGCGAAAGTTGCTACGTGCCCCTACGATTGTCGTTTGCCGCTTTCGCGACGCGGGTTACGCCTGCTTGATTGTGACGCCCGGCTGATTTCGCCCGGCGCACTGAGAGCGCTCGTCTCTGTCTCTGTCTCTGTCTCTGTCTCTGTCTCTGTCTCTGTCTCTGTCTCTGATAGGCGCCTAGGGCGCCTTTAAATATCCCGGCAGCTTGTTTTCAGTCGTTCAGCGCGCCCGCTTGATCCGCGCATCGTCTATTCTTCTGTTTTTTCTTCCGCGGCCACCGGCCACTCCCGCCTTCCATGAATCGCTCGTATCGCTTTGGAGCGTCATGCGCGCTCGCGTTGTTCACGGCGCTTGCGCTCGCGCCCGCCCCTGCCGTCGCGGATGGCGACGACACCGCTCTCACCAACCTGATTGCACTGGCTTCGCAGCGCCTCGCGCTCGCGGAACCCGTTGCGCGCTGGAAGTGGGCGAACCACCAGGCGATTACGGATACACCGCGCGAGAATGCGTTGCTCGCCGACGTCGAAAAGCGCGCCGTCGCAGCGAACATCGATCCAGCGTTTGCGCGCTCCTTCTTCCAGGATCAGATCGACGCCAGTAAGGAAGTGCAAAACGCGCTGTTTGACACCTGGCGCAGCACGCGGCCGCCCGAAGGCCCTGCGCCCGACCTTGCCACCAGCACGAGGCCGGAGTTGGACCGGCTGACGCAGTCGCTCGTGGCCGGACTCGCACGGGTGCAACCGCTGCGCACAGCGCAGGATTGTCCGTCGCGCGTGGCGCAATCGCTTGCTAACTGGAAATCACTGACGCGCTATGACTCGGCCCATTCGAGCGCGTTGACGCGCGCTCTCGGTCATGTGTGCGAAGCGGGTGGAGTCGGTGCGACGGGATGATCGGTTGGTGCGGTCGAACGGAGTCTGAGACTCCGATCGGTCCAACGCTCTCAGGTGCGGATTGAACCCGCCCTGATGAGCGGGTTGTCGCACGAAACTCGCGTTAAGCCAGACTCGGCACAGGCGTGCCGCTCGAGACGCTCAAGGGCATCACGCGCAAGCCGCGCGCCAGATGGCTTTGCAGAAGACGATAGGTCGACAGTTCGAACGGTCCACCCTCGCTCGAAGCATGCAGCGCGGCCGCCTGGGCGAGCGAAGGCGCATGCCCAAGGTAACGCCACCGGTCGACGACATGAAAGGCACGCGCGTGCGACGCTTCTTCACGCTCCTCAAACACGATCGGACCTTCGAACGGCCACGGCGCATCCACGGGATCGCTCTTCAAGACGCGCGGCACCCGGTTATGGCCGGGACGCAGCGTCGCGATCCATTGCGCCTCCGCGAGCATGGCGCCCAGCTCGCCACCGGTCGCGAGCCACTCGACACGCCGTACTTGTTGCGCGAGCCTCACGTCCTTCGACGACCGCCGCTCCCCCGTCAAGTGAGAACGCAGCCGCTGACGCACACGCACGCTTCGCCCAACATAGAGCGGCAGGTCGCCTTCTCCATAGAACGCGTAGACACCGCATCCGGCTGGCGCCGTGTCGAGCAGATCTTCGGTGATGTCGCCTGCAAGCCGGTAGCGCCGCGTAGTTCGCTCGATCTGCGCCTGCAAAACGTCCGGTGGCACGAGACCGCCATGCAGACGTTGCCAGAACTGCCAGATCAGATCGGCGTCCGCAAGTGCGCGGTGACGATCGGACGGGACGAGACCATGACGCTCCACCAATGCATCGAGCCCATGGCGCTTTTCCGCCGGAAACAACGCGCGTGACAGGCGCACGGTACACAACACATCCGGATCGAACGCTAGTCCGGCCCGGCGAAACTCCCCACGCAGAAAACCGCGATCGAAACTGGCGTTGTGCGCGACGAACAGTTTGCCGTTCAGGCGCTCGAACAATGCCGGCGCAATGACGTCGAAAGTAGGCGCGCCTCGCACCATCGCATTCGTGATGCCGGTGAGCTGCTGAATGAAGGAAGGAATCGGTTGCTGAGGGTCGACCAGGCTGCTCCAACGCGACACGCCGGCCGGTCCTATTTCAACCACGCCGACTTCGGTAATGCGATGCTCACTGGTCGAGCCGCCGGTGGTTTCAAGGTCGACGAAGACGATTGGCACATCTAGGGCCGGTTGCGGCAGAAACTGTTCAGACATGGAAAGGGATACTTTGGACGCGTGGCTTTGCGGCAAGTATGCACCAGTTAGCCGCCGCGCACCCAGCCAGTATTGCTTTGCCCTTGTCGCCGTGCGGCACAAAGACTGGATTCCGGCACGACCTGCGATTCGCTCATAAAGCTGTTAATTATTATATTTCTATGATGTCGATTTTAGATTCCAGGGCTCAATTTTACGCCCCCGATCTTCTCCAGATTAATTCGAACCAGGTAGTTAATCGTTTATGCCGCGATGATAATAACGAATGCCCATAAAAAAGCCTTCGCGTCGTGCGAAGGCTTTCCGGCGATCAGGCTGCCCGGCGACATACGCGGAGCAGCGCGGTGCGGCTTACAGCGGTTGAATGTTCGCCGCTTGCTTGCCCTTCGGGCCGGCCTTGACCTCGAAGGAGACGCGCTGGCTTTCCTTCAACGACTTGAAGCCTTCGGTGCGGATCTCCGAAAAGTGCGCGAACAGGTCTTCGCCACCCGAATCCGATGTAATGAAGCCAAAGCCCTTAGCATCGTTGAACCATTTGACGATACCAGTTTCCATATTCCAGTTTCCCTCGAGGATTTATCAAAATCGGGGCATTGCCCTCAAACTGCATTTCATGGCCATTTCATCTGCGATCGGGCATTTCTGAAGCCTTCGGCACTTTCATATCTGGCAATTGAAATTCAGCTTTGCTGTTATACGGGGAACGAAGAAACAACGTCAAGCGAATTTTTCATATTCACTTAGCATGCGGCGCGATAAGTCAATGCCAAATGAATCGACGAATTCCGACCGCATATTCAGCGAAAACAGAATCGCTTTTCACGTCAATATTACTCACTCGATATCGGGCACAACCGATATCGGAAAAAATTTCGGCATACCCACGAAAACATGTAACAGAAGATGTTTTTAGTAAGTGTTTGTCCGAGTTGTTGCGCCGCACTCATGCCAGCATCATGGAAATCAGTAGCGCGAAGTAATGCGCGTCAGGAGATTGCCATGCTGTTCAATGAATTCCGTCGCTTCATCGCCTGGTTCACCCAATCCCACGCAAAGACAGTTCCCTCGCAATCCGAGCCGGTCGCTCCATCACCCTCGGCCTTCGAGGTCGATCCCATGTGGCATGGGGATCACTGGCAAAATCTGCTCTCGTCCCCCATGGATGCACGCCGCTATGTGATGGAAGACTGGAGCGTCTCGGTGACAACCGACTGGAGTGATGTGGACGGTGCTGCGCCGGCGCACTGACTAACGTCCGCGAATCCGCAACCGGAAGGCAAAAAAAAAGCGCGACTGGGAAGTCGCGCCGACAAAGGTTTGGAGATCTTTTTCGTCAACGAAAAAGTCTGCTTCGGAAAGCAGAGATTTCAGTATAACGGCTTAGTCGAGATCGATTATTCGCATAATCGACAACCATCTATTGCTATAGCGACAACAATCCTTTTTTACGATTTATCGCGTTGTTTTTTTGCATCGATTACTGTAGCGAATGTGCAACGCAATTCAGTTGACTCACCTCTCACGCCCCCCTCAATAGCGCTGCAAGCCTTTATCAGCAAGGCTTAAACGCTATTCGCCTATCGTTTCATATCCAGTAATACTTTATTGTGGAAATCGGAACATCCGCTTTGCGAGCGTCTCTCTACACTCTGCGTAACCGGAAACCGGCGCGCGTGGCGTACAGCGCGCTTCTCATGCGGATTTCGCCTCTCGCAGCGCCCGCGTGATGGTCTCCTTAAGCCTGGGTTCAACGCCCACTCTAGCTCTCGGAGTTACAAGATGAAAAAGACTCTCATGGTCGCGGCCCTCACGGGCGTTTTTGCAACGGCAGCACATGCCCAGAGCAGCGTCACGCTGTATGGCTTGATCGATGCCGGCATCACCTATACCAATAACCAGCACGGCCACAGCAATTGGCAAGAAACCAGCGGTTCAGTGAACGGCAGCCGTTGGGGCTTGCGTGGCTCTGAAGACCTCGGTGGCGGTCTCAAGGCCATCTTCACGTTGGAAAACGGTTTCGGCATCAACAACGGCACGCTGAAGCAAGGTGGCCGTGAATTCGGCCGTCAAGCGTTCGTCGGCCTGTCGAGCGACCAGTTCGGCGCCGTGACCCTCGGTCGTCAATACGACAGCATGGTGGACTACGTCGGCCCGCTGTCCCTGACGGGCACGCAATACGGCGGCACGCAGTTCGCCCACCCGTTCGATAACGACAACCTGAACAACTCGTTCCGCGTCAACAACTCGGTCAAGTACACCAGCGTGAACTACGGCGGCTTCAAGGGCGGCGCCATGTACGGCTTCTCGAACCAGGCTGGCGGATTTGCGAACAACCGCGCATACAGCGTTGGTGGAACGTATAACTGGGGTGGCCTGAACGTCGCAGCTGCGTTCATGCAGTTGAACGGCAGCGGCACGGCGAATACCGGCGGCGCAGTGTCGGACGACTTCACGTTCGGAGCAAAGCGTCAGCAAACCTGGGGGGCAGGCGCGAACTACACGTTCGGCCCGGCAACGGCTGGCCTCCTGTACACGCAAACCAACCTGACCGGCCTGACCAGCATCAGCTCAGCTGCAGGGGGTACCTCGGCTGCCGTCTCCCTGCCGAGCAACAGCGCTCACTTCCAGAACTTCGAAGTGAACGGCCGCTATGCCCTCACGCCGGCAGTGAGCGTGGCGGGTTCGTACACCTACACGCGCGCCAGCCTGAACGGTGTGCGCCCGAACTACAACCAGTTCAACCTGCAAACGGACTACGCGCTGTCGAAGCGCACGGACGTGTACCTGCAGGGTGAGTATCAGCGCGTCAACGAAGGCTCGGGCCTGGTTGCAAACATCAATGGCCTGGGTGCGGCGTCGTCGACGAACAGCCAAGTCGCTGTGACCGCTGGTCTGCGTCACCGCTTCTAAAGCGGCCGGCAACATCCGCAGCATCGAAGGCGCCGTTCGCGGCGCCTTTTTTTATGCTGCACCGCCGCCGGTATCAGGCAGCGGATACTTGACGTCCAGGATGTCGATCGGCTGTGGGCCGGCGGGCGTGTACAAGGTCACCGTATCGCCAATTTTGGCCTTGAGCAGCGCTCGCGCGATCGGCGAGATCCAGCTCACGTGGCCGACATCCAGGTCGACCTCATCGACGCCAACAACCGTCAGCGTATGCACCTCGCCGTCTTCCGTCGCATATTCGACAGTCGCGCCGAAGAACACCTGATCGACGTTTTCCTGTTTGCTGCTGTCGACTATTTCAGCGATGTCGAGGCGCTTGGTCAGAAAGCGGATCCGCCGATCGATTTCTCGCAGACGGCGTTTGCCATAGATGTAGTCGCCGTTTTCCGAGCGGTCGCCGTTCGAGGCCGCCCACGACACCAGTCTGACCACCTCCGGCCGCTCGACATCGATCAGATGCAGCAGTTCGTCGCGCATCCGCCGGTAGCCGGCGGGCGTGATGTAGTTTTTCGTACCCGGGGGGATTTCGGGCTGGGCGACGTCGAGATCGTCGTCATTCTCTTCACTCGACTCTTTGACAAAGGCCTTGTTCATGATGGTCCGTTAACTGCAGCAAGCGACTGCCTATCAAGGGTACACGATCAGGGCAATGAGACAAATCGCAGTTACATGCTTCCCTTTTTGAAAACCTTTGCTATAATCTCGTTTCTGCGTGCGGCTGTAGCTCAGTTGGATAGAGTACTTGGCTACGAACCAAGGGGTCGTGGGTTCGAATCCTGCCAGCCGCACCACTTATTCGAGGGCCTCCCTCCGGGGAGGCCCTTACGTTTTACCGAGCCTCATTGCAGTATCATCGTATTTAGCGTCACCTGTTTAGCGTGCGGCTGTAGCTCAGTTGGATAGAGTACTTGGCTACGAACCAAGGGGTCGTGGGTTCGAATCCTGCCAGCCGCACCACCTATGAAGGGCCTTCCGATCGGAAGGCCCTTTGTTTTTTACGTGACCGGTTCTGCTCAACCGGTCCACTCTGCCAGGGCCCAGGCCTTGGCAGCGTCACCGCAGCTATCGCGGTATCGACTGAATATCACCGATCTGCCCATCGGGACTCGGCACATCCACGAACGAACTTTCCGCCGATTCCTCGCCGATCAGCGCCGCGCGCTCGCCAGTCACAGCCTGCGCCTGCCGCAATACCTCACCCACGCTATCGCCGAAACGGCTTTCAACAAACGCCCGCAGCAGCGCAACCCGTAACGAGTCTCCCCGCCCTTCCACGGTTCGATGGCCGCCCTCGAACTCAGCGATGCAATGTGCCGCGCCATGATCGGTCCGCTCACGCACCTCCAGCCGCTGCGCGCGCTCCAGCACCGCCGCGGCCGCTTCCCATGACGTGGACGGCGTAAAACGGCCATCCCACGGGCGGCCACGGTCATTGCCTCGGATCGAGACGGTTTCGCCGCTGTCGGTAAAGTAGATTTCGCGCACGAAGTCGTGCAGGCTGCGGGCCACCCAATAGTCGAGCGCCACGCCGGTGAGGTCAGCTACGTTCATAAGCGTTCTCCCTGAAGTTCCGGTGAGACTCGCTGGCGGGCAGGTGCGTTCAGATTCAAACGAAAGCCGCCTGAAGCCGCCCGAGGCGACCAGACGTCCAACGTGGTCGAGCAGACCCAGCCAGCCGTCAGATCAGTAATCCGCGCGCTCGCGGTCGATCCGCATCCCGCCGTCGTGACGGTGATGCCCTTCCTCGCTCGGCCGCTCGCGCGCAATACGCATCACGTCCGGATTCGTACGCACGCGGCGCATGACGTTGGCGAGATGGACGCGATCGCTGACCTGGATCACGAAACGCAGCACCGTGGATTCCTGCGACAGGTCTTCGTCCATCGCGATGTGGACGATGTTCGCATCCGCCGATGTGATGTCGGCCGCCACGCGGGCGAATACGCCCTTGGTGTTCTTGACCAGCACCTTCACCGCGACGTCGAACAGACGTCCCGGCTGCGGCGCCCACGCCACATCGATCCAGCGGCCCGGATCGCGCCGGTGGATACGCTGCGCGACGCGGCAGTCCGTGGTGTGGATCGCCATGCCGAGGCCGATGCCGATGTAGCCCATGATGTCGTCGCCCGGAATCGGACGGCAGCACGCGGACAGTTGCACCGACATGCCTTCTGTACCAGTGATCACGACCGGCGGCGCATGCGATGCTGTGCCGTCGCGCGAGCCGTCGTCGTCCGCATCGCGGCCGCTCATCAGCACTTCGATGCGCTTGGCCATGACTGCGGCAACACGGCGGCCAAGACCGATATCCGCGAAGATTTCCTGACGGTTCTTGTTGCCCGTCCACTGCACCAGCTTTTCCCACGCTTCAGGCGTGACGTCCGACAGCGCCAGCCCGTAGCCCTTCAGCGCCTGGTCGACGAGACGCTCGCCGAGCTGCACGGACTCGTTCAGACGCATGGTCTTCAGGTAGTGGCGGATCGCCGAACGCGCCTTGCCGGTGCGCACGAATCCAAGCCAGGCCGGATTCGGCTTCGAATAGGGCGCCGTAATGACTTCGACGATATCGCCGCTCTTCAGCTCGGTGCGCAGCGGCAGGAGTTCATTGTTGATCTTCACTGCGACGCACTGGTTGCCCAGATCGCTGTGGATCGAATACGCGAAATCGAGTGCGGTGGCGCCGCGCGGCAGTGCCATGATCTTCGACTTCGGCGTGAACACGTACACCGCATCCGGGAACAGATCGATCTTGACGTGCTCGAGGAATTCGCTCGAATCGCCCGCTTCGCTCTGAATGTCGAGCAGCGACTTGAGCCACTGGTGCGCGCGCTTTTGCACGTCGTTCAGATCCGCGCCGCCGTTCTTGTACAACCAGTGTGCGGCGACGCCCGCTTCGGCGATCTCGTGCATCTTGCGCGTGCGCACCTGAAACTCGATCGGCGCGCCAAACGGGCCGACCAGCGTGGTGTGCAGCGATTGATAGCCGTTCACCTTCGGGATCGCGATGTAATCCTTGAACTTGCCCGGCACCGGCTTGTAGAGCGCATGCAGCGCGCCGATGCAGGTGTAGCACTCCAGCGCACTTTCGACCACCACGCGGAAGCCGTACACGTCGAGCACCTGCGAGAACGACAACTGCTTGTCGCGCATCTTCTTATAGATACTGAAGATGGTTTTCTCGCGGCCGGTGACTTCGGCGTTGAGCTTCGCGTCGGCAATCGCGCGCTGCACCGACTCCAGAATCTTGCCAACCACTTCACGCCGGTTGCCGCGCGCGGCCTTGACGGCCTTTTCGAGCGTGGCGTAGCGATGCGGGTTGAAGTTCGCGAAGCTCAGGTCCTGCAGCTCGCGATAGGTATTGTTCAGGCCAAGCCGGTGGGCGATCGGCGCGTAGATGTCCAGCGTCTCACGCGCCACGCGGCGGCGCTTTTCATGCGGCACCGCACCCAGCGTGCGCATATTGTGCAGCCGGTCGGCGAGCTTGACCAGAATCACGCGGACGTCGCGCGCCATCGCGAGGAGCATCTTGCGGAAGTTTTCCGCCTGCGCCTCTTCGCGATTGCGAAACTCCATCTTGTCCAACTTCGACAAGCCGTCGACCAGTTCCGCGACCTTCGCGCCGAATCGCTCGGCGAGTTCGGCCTTGGTCACGCCCTGGTCTTCCATCACGTCATGCAGCAGCGCCGCCATGATCGACTGGGCGTCGAGATTCCAGCCGGCGCAGATTTCCGCGACGGCGACAGGATGGGTGATGTAGGGCTCGCCGCTCTGGCGATACTGACCAAGGTGGGCTTCGTCGCTGAAATGGAAAGCTGCCTTGATGTCCTTGATTTCTTCCGGCTGAAGATAGCCGGACAGAACGCCTGTCAGCTTGGCAATCGAAACGACGTCATGCCGGCGCGGTTGCTCCGGTGTGGCGGTCGGCCCGAACAGATGGCGAAACGACTGTTCGAGGACCGCGTCGATGTACTTCCGTGCAGACGAGGGAGAATCGGCGTCGTGTTCCACTTCCGTGGCGGTGGGCGGGGTAGCACTCAATTTCGCCTCCGTAGCGGTTAGGGTTGGACGCCGGTCTGTACGTTGATGCAATTACATGGCAACTGGGCAATCGAAAACGGAAGCGTGCGCCTTAAACAGGCACCTTCTTCAACATTTCGACGCCAACCTGGCCAGCTGCGATTTCGCGCAATGCGACGACCGTGGGCTTGTCGCGGCTTTCGATCTTCGGCGTGTGACCTTGTGCGAGCTGACGCGCGCGATAGGTCGCGGCAAGCGCGAGTTCGAAACGGTTCGGAATCTGTTTGAGGCAGTCTTCGACGGTAATGCGGGCCATGTTGGGTTCCTTCTTTCCAGAAAACGCTGGGCCGCCCCAAGTCTTCTTGTTGCCCTCGGGGGGGCCGGCGCGAAGCGACGGGTCTGGGGGCGTTAATTGATGTTGCTTATTCTACCTTATGTGCTCAATATGCCGCCGCGTTCACGCGTGTGGCAGGTGAATGCCGAGTTGCACGAAAAGCTGCGTGTGACGCGCGTATTGCGAGGCGAAGCGCGAACGCGTCGCCGCCACGAGGCAGCGCAGTTCGCCGAGCGCGCGATCGAAGTTGTCGTTGATCACGACATACTCCGCTTCGGCCGCGTGCGCCATCTCGCTGCCGGCTGCGAGCAGACGGCGCGTGATCACGTTCGGCTCGTCCTGGCCGCGCTTTTTCAAACGCTCTTCGAGCGCATCGAGAGACGGCGGCAAGATGAAAATTTCAACGGCGTTGTGAAACTGTTTCTTTACCTGCTGCGCGCCTTGCCAGTCGATTTCGAGCAGCACGTCATGCCCGCTTTTCATCTGCTCTTCGATCCACACGCGCGAGGTCGCGTAGTAGTTACCGTGCACTTCCGCGCTTTCCAGAAACTCGCCGGCCGCGTGACGCGTCAGGAAATCGTCGACCTTCGTGAAGTGATAGTGCTCGCCGTCCTGTTCCTTCGGACGCGGCGGGCGCGTCGTGTACGAAATCGACAGACGGATCGCTTCGTCGCCGGCGAGCAGCGCGTTCACGAGCGTCGACTTGCCCGCGCCCGAAGGCGCGACCACCATGAACAGGTTGCCGGGATAAGCACCGGCGTAAGGGTTGCGCGGTGCGCTGGTTTCGCGTGTGTGGTCGGTCATGTTATCGAGGCTCCTGCCTTACTCCAGATTCTGTACTTGCTCGCGCATCTGTTCGATGAGCAGCTTCAGGGTCATCGACGAATCGGCCAGTTCCTTCGCCGCCGCCTTCGAGCCGAGCGTGTTCGCTTCGCGATTCAGTTCCTGCATCATGAAGTCGAGCCGCTTGCCGACCTTGCCGCCCTTCTCGATCACGTGACGCGTTTCGTTCAGGTGAGCCGTGAGGCGCGACAGTTCTTCGGCGATGTCGATGCGGATGCCGTACATCGTCACTTCCTGGCGAATCCGTTCGTTGATTTCTTCGCGCGAGACGCTCGTTGCCGTCGTGTCGGGCGCGGCGATACCCAGCGCTTCCTGCAGACGTTCGACGATCTTCTGCTGATGCTTGGCGATCAACTCCGGCACGAGCGGCGTGATCTTCGTGACGATCGTTTCCATTTCAGTGACGTTGGCGAGCAGCACCGTTGCCAGTTGCGCGCCTTCGCGCGCACGCACGTCGATCAGATCGGTAATCGCCTGCTTGCCGCATGCGAGCACCGCATCGCGCAGCACGTCCGGCGCCACGCCGGTTTCGGCCAGCACCCCCGGCCAGCGCAGAATTTCTCCGGTGCGCAGGCGCCCTGCTTCCGGGAACGTCGACAACACCGTGCGCTCGAGCAGCGCGAGTTGCGTCAGCGCATCGCGATTGACCGAGCCCGCGTTAGCCGACTGTTCGCTGCGTTGCAGGTTGATACGGATGTCGACCTTGCCGCGCGAGAGCTTGTTCATCAGCATTTCGCGCAACGTCGGTTCGCAGACGCGCACGTCTTCCGGCATCCGGAAGTTCAGATCGAGAAAGCGCGAGTTCACCGTGCGCAGTTCGACCGATACGCTCACGCCGCCTGTGCCTGAGGCCGGGACGAGTTCGCGCGTGGCGCTCGCATAGCCAGTCATGCTGTAGATCATCGTATTTCTCGCGATTGTGGCCATGCGTTTGACGATGGCCGAAGAGTCGAATCGCCCGGCGTGTACGAGACGCGGGGCGGAGAATCCGCATTATCCCATTTTTACCGACGAGGCCCCTTCGTACGCGGGCGGCAGCCGGGTAACGCGCGCGCCGCCGCGCGCGAAGTGCTACCCCGCGCAAAGCCCCGGCACACGCGGGCGGCCGTGCGATCGACCGGCCGCGCCGCGCCCGACGCGATCGGCGGTAAAATCGCGGTTTCCCTCCTGCTTTTCTTCCAGACCAATCCCAACATGACCGACAACACCCAACGCCCCAGCGGCCGCCAGGCCAATCAGCTACGCGACGTGCGCATCACGCGCCACTACACGAAGCATGCGGAGGGCTCCGTGCTGGTCGAATTCGGCGACACCAAGGTCATCTGCACGGCGAGCATTGCCGAGAGCGTGCCGTCGTTTCTGCGCGACCGCGGCCAGGGCTGGCTGACCGCCGAATACGGCATGCTGCCGCGCGCCACGCATACCCGCAGCGACCGCGAAGCCGCACGCGGCAAGCAAACCGGCCGCACCCAGGAAATCCAGCGCCTGATCGGCCGCGCCCTGCGCTCGGTGTTCGATCTCGAGAAGCTCGGCGCGCGTACGCTGCATATCGATTGCGACGTGATCCAGGCCGACGGCGGCACGCGCACGGCCAGCATCACGGGCGCATTCGTGGCGGCGCATGACGCGGTGGCCAAATTGCTGGCTACGGGCCGCATCGAAAGCTCGCCGATTACCGATTACGTCGCGGCGATTTCGGTCGGCGTGTACGACGGTCTGCCGGTGCTGGATCTCGACTACGACGAAGATTCGCAATGCGACACCGACATGAATGTGGTGATGACGGGCGCGGGCGGCTTCGTCGAAATTCAGGGCACGGCCGAAGGCGTGCCTTTCTCGCGCGACGAAATGAATTCGCTGCTCGATCTGGCAAGCGACGGCATCAACACGCTGATCGCGAAGCAGAAAGCAGCGTTGGAGCAAAAGAGTGAGTGAAGTTCGTCAAGGCAACGGCGCTGTTGCGTCTGACTCGCCGCTGAAGAAAGTCGTGCTGGCGTCGAACAACGCGGGCAAGCTGCGCGAGTTCGCGGCGCTGCTCGGCGCGGCCGGCATCGAGCTGATTCCGCAAGGCGAGTTGAACGTGCCGGAAGCGGAAGAGCCGCATCCGACTTTCGTCGAAAACGCGCTGACCAAGGCGCGTCACGCGGCGAAGCTCACCGGCCTGCCCGCCCTCGCCGACGATTCCGGCTTGTGCGTGCGCGCGCTGCGCGGCGCACCCGGCGTTTATTCGGCGCGCTACGCGCAACTCGCCGGCGGTGAAAAGAGCGATGCAGCGAACAACGCGCAGCTCGTTTCAGCCTTGCAAGGTGAAACCGATCGGCGCGCGTATTACTACTGCGTGCTGGCGCTCGTGCGTCATGCGGACGATCCCGAACCGCTGATCGCCGAAGGCCGCTGGCATGGCGAAATGCTGGATGCACCGCGCGGCGCGCATGGCTTCGGCTATGACCCGTACTTCTTCCTGCCGTCGCTGAATGCGAGCGCCGCGGAACTCGAACCGGCGGTGAAGAACGCCAGCAGCCATCGCGCGATTGCCTTGCGCCACCTGCTCGCGCGTTTGACGGAGGAAGCGTGATTCCGATCAAACCGGCGCCTGCCGATATCGGCAACGGCGTCATCAAGGCCTTCACGTCGCCGGGCAGCATTCGCCTGACGTCGTTGCCGCCCTTGGCGTTGTACGTGCACTTTCCCTGGTGCGTGCGCAAATGCCCGTACTGCGATTTCAACTCGCACGAATGGAAAGGCGACACGTTTCCGGAGACCGAGTATCTCGACGCGCTGCGCGCCGATCTCGAGATGGCGTTGCCGCTCGTGTGGGGGCGCCAGGTGCATACTGTGTTTATCGGCGGCGGCACGCCCAGCTTGCTGTCTGCGGCCGGGCTCGACCGCATGCTGTCCGACGTGCGTGCGCTGCTGCCGCTCGACGCCGACGCGGAAATCACGCTCGAAGCGAACCCAGGTACTTTCGAGGCCGCCAAGTTCGCGCAGTTTCGCGCGAGCGGCGTGAATCGCCTGTCGGTGGGCATCCAGAGTTTCAATGAAGCGCATCTGAAGGCGCTCGGCCGGATTCACGACGCGACGCAGGCGCGCCACGCGGTCGAAGTGGCCGCGAACACGTTCGACAACTTCAACCTCGATCTGATGTTCGCGCTGCCGCAGCAGACGCTCGCGGAGTGTCAGGCTGATGTGGAGACGGCGTTGTCGTTCGCGCCGCCGCATTTGTCGCTGTATCACCTGACGCTGGAACCGAACACGCTGTTTGCGAAATTCCCGCCTGCGCTCCCAGACGACGATGCGTCCGCCGACATGCAGGATTGGATTCACGAACGCACGACAGCCGCAGGTTACGAACGCTACGAGGTGTCCGCGTATGCGCAGCCGCATCGGCAGAGCAAGCACAATCTGAATTACTGGCGCTTTGGCGACTATCTCGGCATCGGCGCGGGCGCGCATACCAAACTGTCGTTTCCGAACCGCGTGCTGCGTCAGGTGCGCTACAAGCATCCGACCACCTTCATCGAGCAGGCATTGGCCGGCACGGCAGTGCAGGAAGAGAACGAGGTCGGGCCGCGCGATCTGCCGTTCGAGTTCATGCTGAACGCGCTGCGGCTGGTGGAAGGGTTTCCTGTGCATCGCTTTATCGAGCGCACAGGGCTCTCGATGACCTCCATCGAACCGGCTTTGCAGGAGGCGGAACGGCGCAAGCTGATTACGCGCGACCACGAAAAGATCGCGCCGACACCGCTTGGCCAGGCCTTCCTGAACGATCTGCAGGCGCTGTTTCTGAAAGATCCGCAGTGATTGCAGCCCCGCCGAGCGCCGCAACGAGGATTTTTCAGGTTACAATTTAGGGCTTGGAGGTGTGGCCGAGCGGTTTAAGGCACCGGTCTTGAAAACCGGCGAAGGAGTGATCCTTCCGTGAGTTCGAATCTCACCGCCTCCGCCAGACAATCAATGAATACGGGCCGATCGGCCCGTTTTTCATTTCTGGCCATCAAAGAATCCGCCCATCGGCGAATGCGCAACGTGTCGAACGGGTAAGCAACTGTAAATAAAGCCCGATTGCACCGAGGCTGCGTAATTTGCTGTCACAAGCCAGGCCGAACGAATGCTGCGCCCGGCTCCTCCAACTCATGAAGAGGGAGGAACCATGCTCAAGTTACTGTTAACGATAGGTTTCGCAGTGGGCCTTACCGGGTGTGTGGTTGCACCACCCTATGGCTACGCACCGGCATACGGATATGCGCCCGGCTACTATGCCGTCCCGAGCGTCAGCGTGGGGGTTGGCGTCGGCGGTTATTACGGCGGCCGCGGGAGGTGGTAATTTCTGGCCAAGCTCGTTCCTGGCCAAGGTCGTATCAGTCAATCTCTCGGCACCACCCGCACTAAGGGGAACCCCTCCCTCAACATCTTGCTCCCATGGTCGATATCAAGACTATCTGTGCGTCAGCACGCCAGGGAGTTGCTCATGAAAGTCAGTACTTTAGCCTGTGCACTAATTTGGGTTGCCGCGAGCGCGGGCGCATCGTCCGCGCTTGCAGGCACGTCAACGGCGCTGTCCGACGACGATAGCGCAGCGGTATTCGGCTCGGCCAGGCTGTCGAATCTGCAGGACGTTGGCGGCAGCGCGAAAGTGGGCGCCTCCGCCGCTACCCTGGGCGCCAATACGCTGAGAGGCGCAAGCGGCAATATCGGCGTGAACGTCTCAGCCGGTGCGCTGAATGCTCAGGCCAACCAGATCATCCTCATCACCACACCGCAAGCAACGATCACCTCACAACAGAATGTGCATGCCGTCGCGCAAGTGACGGGCAGCACCTCCGCCAAACTCGGTGCCGGCTCACTGGCGGCGGTGAGCGGCAATGTCGGCGTGAATATCGCGTCCGGTGTGGGCAATGCCCAATTCAACGGGCTCATCATTCACTGAGTCGCAACGCCTCGACACCACAACGACTTAAACCAGCGCGGTCGCCTCGACCTCGACCTTCAACCCGTAATGCAGGTGTGGAACCGGCACGACGGCCCGCGCCGGCCGTGCCTCACCTGCCCAACGCGCGTAGATCTGATTGAAGCTCGCCCAGTGTTCGACGTCGGCGATATAGACGCGTACCTGCACCAGTTGTGCAATGCTGCTGCCGACACCTTCGAGCGCAGCCTGAACATTCGCCAACACCTGCTCGGCCTGGACCTCGAACGAGGCGTCAGTAAGCTTCTCCCCCTGTGCGTTGATCGGCAACTGTCCCGAGACGAAAACAAAACCATTCGCAATCGCGACGTGACTGTAATGGCCACCCGGTTTTGCCAGGCCAGCGGGATTGTCCATGTGCGGCAAATGCGGGTCGTGCTGGCTAACGGCCATGAATGCAACTCCAAAGTGGATGGCGCCTTCGCGGCGCGTGGCTATGCACAGGACGCTGCATGCCACTCACCGCCCACGTCAGACGCGTCACACGCTAAGCGCATCCAGCTTCTCACGCGCATCGGCGCAACGGCGATTCAGGTCGCGATGCATCAACTGGCTGTCGAGCAGCGCCGATACATCAGACAAACCGTAATCAAAGCGCAAGACGTATTCGATGTCTGTGTAATCGTGATAGGCGCCGCTGTCTGCCAGCTTCTGCGCTTCAGCGAAGGCAGCATGTTGCCGTTCGCCATTCATCAAATCTCTGATCGCCATGATTGCCGCTCCGAGGAACAGTGACGCCATCATAGCAATGCAAATTGAAACGCACGGTCGCGCGCACGCAACACCTGGTGTTTTCCGTAGACACATTGTTCGCGCAGGATGAAGAAGCAAGCATGCCGCGCGTTTCGGCTAAGGAACAATGATCCGCGTTTAGCGAAGAATGCCTGCTCGCGATGCCGTCAAACAGCAGCGACAGGTACCTTCATCCCGTGCCATTTGACTACCAGAATCCGCCCGACGTAACACAGCACGCCCGCGACGCCCACGACGATGCCCATGCCCTTGGGCGAGCCATCCTGCCAGAGTCCGACGGCGAGGCTCGCCAACGCGCCGAGCGCCAACTGCACCGCGCCGAACACGGCGGCCGCGGCGCCGGCATTCAACGGATACCGATGCATAAGATCGGTCGTGCAGTTAGCGGACAACAACCCCACCACGCCGACCACGAAGAACAAACCGAAAACGATCGACCACAACCCGCCCCACCCCGTCAGCGAGACGAGACAAACGAACAGGGACGCGATGCAACTCACAGTCGCGGCGAACGAAATGATCGGCAGTGAACCGAGCCGGCCGACGAGACGCGTATTCATCAAGTTGCCGAACATGATGCCGACGATATTCAGCGCGAACAGAAAGCCATAGTGCTGCGCCGATACATGGAAATATTCGATGTACACGAACGGCGTCGCGGTGATGTACGCAAACATCGACGCGAACGCCATCCCGCCGCACAGCATGTGCCCCCACGCGACCGGATCGCGCAGCAATTTGCCATAGGCGCCGAACGATTTCAGCAGCGCTGAATGCGCACGCTTTTCGGGCGGCCACGTTTCCGGCACCTTGAGGAAAGCGGTCACCGCGCACACCGTACCGAACAGCGTCAGCACGATAAAGACGACGCGCCAGCCGCCGAGCAACAGCAACTGTCCGCCGATCAGCGGCGCGAGCAACGGCCCGATCGACGTGACGATGGCGAGCATCGACAGCACACGCGCGGCATCGGTCGGCCCGTGCGCGTCGCGGGCGATCGCGCGCGCCAGCACCGAGGCCGCGCCCGCGCCGAGCGCCTGCACGAAGCGGAATATCACCAGCGATCCGATCGAAAACGACAGCGCACAGGCCACGCTTGCCAGCGCATACATGATGATGCCGCCGAGCAGCACGGGCCGGCGCCCATAGGTATCCGACAACGGACCATAGAGCAGCATGCCGATCGAAAAGCCGAACATGAAGCTGGTGAGCGTGGTTTGCGCGGCGCCGTTGCTGATGGCGAATGCCTGCGAGATAGTCGGCAGGCTCGGCAAATACATATCGATCGAAATCGGCCCGCATGCGGCAAGCGCACCGAGCAACAGAATCAGCCGGCCATCGGGCCGGCTTCGGGTGACGTGAGACATGGGAATCCAGATGAAGCGCCGCGCCCTCATCGGCAGCGACACGCGGTGAAACAGGGAAAGCAGCAGCTTGACGACCTCGATTGTACGCGACAGCTAAACCGTCCGAGGCGTCCAGGTCCGAATGATAACGGGCCGTTCATGCCCCGCGACAAGCGCGCCGTCGATCGGTTAAGCTGCCGCCAGAACGCTTCGGGGCGTGACACAAACCTGTCCGCTACGCCTTCCACACTGCCCTGTTCCGACCTTGTCATGACTGCCTTCCTGTTGATCTGGAGCCCCAAGAAATGGCCGTGGCCCGAGTTGCCCGACGTGGCGAAACGGGTCGCCGCAGGCGTAGCGGTGGCTGATGTATGGGGTTGCGGATTTGCCCGCAGCATCCTGCCGGGCGACCGCGTGTTCCTGCACCGTGTCGCGCAGGAACCCAAGGGCATTTTCGGCTCGGGCTACGTGACGCGCGCGCCGTACGAAGTCCCCGACCCGGCGACGAAGCGCGGCTACAGGTTGTGCATCGACTTCGTCTACGACTGGGTGGTCGACGCACACGAGGGTGTCGTGATTCCACGCGAGATGTTGCGCACGCATCCGTTTTCGGTGCAAACGTGGGACGCGCAGAGTTCGGGCACCGTGATCAAGCCCATGGCGGAAGGCGCGCTGGAGAAGCGCTGGGCCGAGCTCACGGGCAAGCGCAAGCCGCCAAAGCTCGACACATCCGCCGGCTTGGGCATACCCAAAACCTCTTCACGCTGACTCCGGTACAATTTCTGTACTCATCCCAGCGCCGCGCCAGCCGCCTCCAGGCTACCCGCGCCGCTGCGCAACCCAATTTCCAGCCATCGCCATGTCCAATAATCAGACCCTCTTCGAACGCGCGCAGCGCACCATCCCCGGCGGCGTGAACTCGCCGGTCCGCGCCTTCCGTTCGGTTGGCGGCACGCCGCGCTTCATCGAGCGCGCGCAAGGCCCCTACTTCTGGGACGCGGACGGACAACGCTATACCGACTACATCGGCTCGTGGGGCCCGATGATCCTCGGCCACGTCCACCCGGAAGTGCTGGAAGCGGTCCAGCGCGTGCTGGCCAACGGCTTCTCGTTCGGCGCGCCGACGGAATCCGAAATCGAAATCGCCGAAGAAATCTGCAAACTGGTCCCGTCGATCAAGCAGGTCCGCATGGTCTCGAGCGGGACCGAAGCGACCATGAGCGCGCTGCGTCTCGCGCGCGGCTTCACGAACCGCAGCCGCATCGTCAAGTTCGAAGGCTGCTATCACGGCCACGCGGACAGCCTGCTGGTCAAGGCCGGCTCGGGCCTGCTCACGTTCGGCAATCCGACTTCGGCGGGCGTGCCGGCCGATATCGCCAAACACACCACGGTGCTCGAGTACAACAACGTCGCGGAACTCGAAGAAGCGTTCAAGGCGTTCGGCAACGAGATCGCTTCGGTGATCGTCGAGCCGGTGGCGGGCAACATGAACCTCGTGCGCGCCACGCCTGAATTCCTGCAAGCCTTGCGGCGCCTGTGCACCGAGTACGGTTCGGTCCTGATTTTCGACGAAGTGATGTGCGGTTTCCGCGTCGCCCTGGGTGGCGCGCAAGAGGTCTACGGCATCAAGCCAGACCTGACGTGTCTGGGCAAGGTGATCGGCGGCGGCATGCCGGCCGCGGCCTTCGGCGGCCGGCGCGACATCATGGCTCACCTCGCGCCGCTCGGCGGCGTCTACCAGGCTGGCACGTTGTCGGGCAATCCGATCGCGGTCGCCGCGGGCCTGAAAACGCTGCAACTAATTCAGGCGCCCGGCTTCTACGACACCCTCTCCGCCCGCACCACGCGTCTCGCGCAAGGTCTCGCGAATGTCGCGCGCGAAGCGAAGGTGCCGTTCGCGGCCGATTCGCTTGGCGGCATGTTCGGCCTCTACTTCACCGAGTCGATTCCCACCAGCTTTGCCGAAGTCACGAAGAGCGACGTGCCGCGCTTCAATGCGTTCTTCCACAAGATGCTCGACGCGGGCGTGTACTTCGCGCCGTCGGCCTATGAAGCGGGCTTCGTTTCCATCGCGCACGACGACGCGATCATCGACGCCACGATCGACGCCGCGCGCGGCGCGTTCACCTCGCTCGCGGCCTGAGGCTGGCGAGACACAGAACGAGACGCAGAAACCGCCGAAACCCAGGCCCAACACTACCTAGCCACCGCACCCGATCGGACACCGATGTTTTCGCAAACCGACTTCGTCCATATGGAACGCGCGCTCGCACTAGCCAAGCGCGGCATGTACACGACCGACCCGAATCCGCGCGTCGGTTGCGTGCTCGTCAAGAACGGCGAGGTGATCGGCGAAGGCTTCACGCAACCGGCCGGCCAGGATCACGCGGAAGTGCGCGCGTTGAAGGACGCGCGTTCGCGCGGCCATGATCTGCGCGGCGCCACGGCCTACGTGACGCTCGAACCGTGCAGCCATTTCGGCCGCACGCCGCCGTGCGCGAACGCGCTGATCGAAGCGCAGGTCGAGCGCGTGGTCGCGGCGATGGAAGACCCGAATCCGCAGGTCTCCGGGCGTGGTCTCAAGATGCTGCGCGACGCCGGCATTGAAGTGCGTTGCGGGCTGCTCGCCAACGAAGCGCACGAACTCAACATCGGTTTCGTGTCGCGCATGACGCGCGGCCGCCCATGGGTGCGCATGAAAGTGGCCGCCTCGCTGGATGGCCGCACCGGTTTGCCCTCGGGCGTCAGTCAATGGATTACCGGCGAAGCGGCGCGCGCCGACGGTCACGCGTGGCGCGCCCGCGCGTCGGCGATTCTGACGGGCATCGGCACCGTCCGGGAAGACGACCCGCGCATGACCGTGCGTGCCGTCGACACGCCGCGCCAGCCGCAACGCGTGCTGATCGACAGCCAGCTCGACGTGCCGCCTGACGCGCAGATTCTGGCCGGCGCACCCACGCTGATTTTCTGCGGCAATCTCGACGAACGTCACACTGAACGAGCCGCCGCACTGCGCGATCGCGGCGCGGAGATCGTGCAACTGGCGAACGCGTCCGGCAAGGTCGATTTGCCCGCCATGCTGAAAATACTCGGCGAGCGTAACGTCAACGAACTGCACGTCGAGGCGGGCTACAAGCTGAACGGTTCGCTGCTGCGCGAAGGCTGCGTCGACGAACTGCTGGTCTATCTTGCGCCCAGCCTGCTTGGCGTAGACTCGATGAGCATGTTCAATCTGAACGCGCCGGAGACGCTCGACGGCCGCACGCAACTGAACTTCCACGCAGTCGACCGGATCGGCGACGATCTGCGGATTCTTGCGCGCTTTGTGCCCCGCGCCGTGCCGAATCCTGCACCCGAAGCCGGGACCGAGCCCGCACCCCAACCAACTTCGAATTGATCAAGGACTAGCACGATGTTTACAGGAATCGTCGCGGCGGTGGGCCGCATCGAATCAGTCAAACCCCTCGGCACGGATGGTGACGCGGGCGTGCGCCTGAACGTCGAAGCCGGCGGCCTCGAACTCGAAGACGTCCAGCTCGGCGACAGCATCACGATCCAGGGCGCCTGCATGACGGTCGTGGCAAAGACCGCGCATTCGTTCGAAGTCGACGTGTCGCGCGAAAGCCTGAACTGCACGGCGGGCCTGGGCGAGACCGGCGAGGTCAATCTCGAGAAGGCGCTGCGCGCGCATGACCGGCTCGGCGGTCATATCGTCTCAGGCCACGTGGACGGCCTCGGCACGGTCACGTATTTTGCGCCGGTCGGCGAATCGCACGAACTGCGCGTGCTGGCGCCGCGCGAGATCGGCCGCTATCTGGCTTATAAAGGCTCGATCACCGTCAACGGCGTGAGCCTGACCGTCAACTCGATTAAAGATCGCGACGATGGCTGTGAGTTTTCGATCAATCTGATTCCGCACACGGTGCAGGTGACGTCGCTGAAGAATTTGCGCGAGGGTTCGCCGGTCAATCTGGAGATCGATCTGATTGCGCGGTATGTGGAGCGGATGCTCAGCACGTCTCAGGACGGCCATAACCCATTGAAGTAACTCGATTTTTCGCAAAACAACTGTCTACCGTCGTCTCGTCAAATCCAGCCAGATCTACAGCATTGTGACGGTACATCGGTCAACGATCCATTGGCGGCGTGTGGTTGTCTGCGCGCTGCGATTTGCCAGATTGCTGGTCTGAGGCCGGTGGAGTAGGCGCGACGGGCACGGGTGATCACGGAGTCCAACGATAAACAACGATGCTGGTGCCGTTGTAGTTGTCCTTCGTGACCACGTACTCCCCGCTCGATCGAAGGTACGATCTAAGACCGTACATCGAATCCATGTCATTGCCGACGTACACATTGCTGGGGTTGCTGTTGATGAACGTATTGTCCAAACTGCCCGTCGTCAGGTTGAAGGCATCGATGTTGGGCACGGTGTGGACGTAGCCAACGAACAGGTAGTTGCCAGCAGCAGTGACGGACTTCGGATTCGCGCTGGTGAGCGTGATAACCGGGTTCGGGTTGGTTGTGTTGCCGGCGAGCCACCCGTGGTAGACCTCTACGCGGGTTCCGATGCCGGTCCAGTCAGTGCTGCCCGTGATCCGCTGCCCGAGAATCATCGTGTCGCTTTCGGGCAGGTAGATGATGCGGCTCAGGTCACCGATCGATGCAGGAACCGGCACGGTTACGGGCGCTCCCCATGACGGCTTGCCGTTCGCATCGAACCCGGTCAGCGGCCAGTGCCAGATCCGGTTCGTCTTGTCGAGCCCGGCCCACACGTCGCCCCTGCTGTCGAGGCAGAAGCCGTTGCGAACTAGCGCAGTGGCATTGAATAGCGTGCCCGGCAATACCCCATCCGGGACGGCAGTGTAGCCCTGGGCAGGGTCAAAGTGAAAGAAGTAGAAGCCGTCGGGGTTCTGGTCAGTGGCGACCAGCACCCTGTTCGTTCCTGCGCTCGCAATCATGCCGAAGTGCAGGCCGCGACCCCGGTAAGTCACGTCGAGGCGGCGGTCGGACGGATACGTGAACGGGTCAACGGTGTTGGCGACAAACTTCCAGTCCGCACTACCTGTGCCTGAATAGATGTTCACGCCGGAATAGAACAGGGTTGCGTCAGTCGCCGGATCGGGGGCGGCTATCGCCTCGAAATTCAGTGCACGCAGGTTGTAGAGGAGCTTGCCTGTCGGGCTGTATGCGTAGAGGTCTGTGCCTCCTGTGCGGCCATGGTCCCATGAGCCTCCCCACGGCTGGGAAAGGATGTAGAGGTTGCCGGCCGAGTCTTTGCCGATGCCGTCGATGCGCGCGAAGCGCAGGCTCCCCACCTGCCCTTTTGTACCAGTCGTTGTATCCAGATAGCCACCCGTCACCCCGAACGTGCTTTTCAGTGTCCACGTGCGCGTGTCGTAGATCTTCGCATTCTGGTCCGGTCCTGCGTCGCCGATCCAAAGATACTGCGTGGTTGGGTCGAAGTAGAGCGCATGCGGGACTTCGCCGGTGGGCAGGGTGAGCGTATGCAGGATCGTGCCGGTCTGGCTGACCTGAAGGACGGTGCCCTCTGCCTCCTGGGCGACGAGGATGTTGCCATTGCCGTCGAACGCTAGTGCACCGGGGTCAGTCACGGCAATGTCACGCAGCCAGGTGCCATTGATGTCGTAAAGTCGCATGCGCGCGCACGGGTTGTCGCTCGCCATCCAGAAGTGGGACCAGGTGGCGATACCGGTGATCACATCGGCGCGCCGCTCGGTGGTGTCGCACGAGACCTGGATGCTCTGGTCAAACGCTCCCGTCACCCGGTCGTATCTGATCACGAGGCCGCTCGAGTAGACCCCGTTCACGCGTCCCCACTGGCGCGGTGCCCAGAGCTTGGTGGCATTGCCGGTGATGGCACTGCCTTGTGGTTCACCATGCGCGCCAAGGCTGCCGGCGTTCAAACCACTCTTGTAGATCGCAATGCCGCCCTCGTTCTCGTCCCACATGGAAGCGGTGTAAATGGTGCCTTCTGGCGCAACCCACATCGAACGCGCGGCGTTACCTACGTGAGTGGCGTTAGTCCCAAACGTATTCGCTATCCAGTCAGTCGTGTACTGGCCCTGACATTCTGACGCGATCGTAGCGCTCAGCATTGCCGCAAGGAATGCGGCACAGATTCGTTTCATGACGTACCCCCAATTTGCAACACGTGCAACGGCCGCCATCAGGAAACCGGATGGCTGCAATGAGGTGGCTGGCAAGTAAGGATGCGGTCCGGCGCAATCAAATCGGCGGGCCGTACAGGCCGGCACGTTCCGCGCCGGTTTTGTCAGTCGAGGGACGTGCTTCTGAAAAATAGTGCTCTGGGCGCGAAGCCCGAAGACCAAACCGAGCAGAAGTGTGCGATTGCGTACGTTGGCATTTTCATGGCACCGTCACATTGGCCGGCTGCCGCACCTGGCCATGCGGGTCAACGAACGACCGATCCATCTTTGGAGGCCGCCGTTGAGATCGGCTGGACTCACGGGCCGAAGTGGGTCGACGGCGGGCGGAGTGATAGTGGGTGCAGGCATAGCTCGGATGTAAAGTTGCTTTGGCGCACGAGTTTATCGGTGCGTTGCTTCATTGGTCGGCTCGATCTTCCGCTCGACCTTGACCTGCCTGTCGGCACAAGTTATCGGCAGGCAGCTCTGGCGCCAATATCACACATCCACCCCATGCGCTGCGACTGCTGCAATCACGTTTTGTGAGTTCGCGAGCCGGGGACAACTGTCGACACCTTATGGTTTAAGCAAAGGGGAAATTGCTGCGCCCATGGGTAGGTAGGTACCCCGCAGAGTTTGAATTCTCTATCTCCTGAACACTTACCTAAACAACCCATCGCCTTTGCGACGATGGTTGCTGCTATCAGAAGATCTGCGGCTCCCGATAGCGAGCAACAACGAAGTCGACAAAACTTCGCACGCGCTGCGTTATGTAACGACGCCCCGAATAGAGCATCCACATAGTGCGCTCGTCGCCTTCGAGATCGAAACAGTCAAGCAGCAGCTTGAGCGCGCCCGCACGCAGTTGCGACTCGATCAGCGGCCGCGGCAGGCGCGCAACGCCGAGACCCGCCAATGCTGCCCGTTTTACCGCCATCAGATTGGGCGAAGTGAAGATCGGATGCACGGCGACTCGACGGGGACCGTGAGCATCGCGGAATTCCCAGTGGCGAGTCGCTACGTTCGACGCGAGCAGAACGTTATGGTCGGGAAGGTTCTGCGGGACCTCTGGCGGACCGCGCCGCGCAAGGTACGTTGGCGACGCAACGATCACGTCGCGACACTGCGTGAGCGGGCGGCAGATCAGCGACGAATCTCGCAGCCGGCGTTCGGCACTGAACCACACGTCATGATCGTTGCCGTCAAGATCCTGCGTGCTTGCGAAGACCGTCATTTCGAATCTCACGCCCGGTTCTGCAGCGTGATATGCGGTCAGTAAATCGCTGAGGTAGGTGGCAGCAAAGAACTCCGAAGCCGCTATCTTCAGCGAGCCGACCGACTCCTGCGTCGCGGACGAGACGCTCGCATCCAACATGTTGAGTTGCGTTATCAGTTCCGTGCATCCTTGCAAGTAGGCTTGACCCGCCTCGGTAAGCGATATACGCCGCTTCGTCCGGTTGAGCAGGCGTGTGTTGAGGTGCGCCTCTAGCGTCGCAATGCCTCGTGTGACAACGGCACTGGATACGCCGAGTTGCTTCGCCGCAGCCGCAAAGCTCAGCGATTCGGCGACTTTTGCAAACATACGCATGGCGTCAAGCTGGTTCACGGCGACTACGCATAAGATAGGGGCTCACTTCACTAACTTACCTCCGACAAGCTGACGCAAAGCGAACCGTGCGATTACAGTTTTGATAACTCCGATGTAAAACTGACCCACTCTTCCTCCTGGCGTGAAGGAAAAGTGATTCAGCACACGCGCGCGAAGCAGTTGAAAGCCGGCACGTCCAGAAATCTGGCGCTTCAGAACTTTTCCGGCGATTGACGTGGCCTTCGACCATCCCATTGACGTAGGGCGTCTGCAGTGCAGCGCGAATGGCATCGTAGTCGTGGCCGATCCCTTCCGCGGATCTTCGCATCACGGGTACACCGCTCGCCAGCCTCTTTTTTGTCAATCCTTGATTGCGCCTTTTCGAATAAAGTCCGCTCGGCTTGAACCGATAAACATGCACCTAGATTCGTTTTCGGCTCAATGCCGGCATCCTGAGCCGACGTATGCATGAAGTTTACCTCGCATGCATAGCCGCCTTGGCGGCACAAGATCTCAGTTTCACGTCAAAGAATAAATGGCTAGTACTGGCTGCTTGCCGCAGCAGCGTCCAAGCCTCTATACGGGCGGCAATTTTGCCTGCTCGTGACATGTTCAACGCAAGGGTTGCATAGATATGAAACTGTCTTTTGTCCAGAAGCTTTGGCTGCCACTCATCCTGAGTTTGCTGTGTCTCGCTGGAATATCGATCTATAACGCTTACCAGACGAGAGAAATGCGGCTGGAGGAGCGGAAGGCCGACCTGATACACGCGTCGGAGATCGCCCTGAGTGTTGTCACGACCTCTGGCAAAGACGCGGCCGCTGGCGCCATGCCCGTGGCGGAAGCCCAGAAGCGGGCCATGGACCGCATCCGGAACATGCGGTACGGCGAGGACGGCTATTTCATGATCGTCAATTCGCAGCCGAGGGTCCTGATGCACCCGACGCGAGCGGAGATGAATGACAAGGACGTCGGCGACTACAAGGATCCGAACGGCGTTCACCAATACAGAGATATGGTCGCTGTCATCAAGCGCGACGGCAAGGGCTTTACCGCATATAGCGCTCCGAAGCCGGGAGCCACCGAGGCCTCTCCGAAAATTGCCTACAACGTGACCTACCAGCCGTGGGACTGGATTCTCACGACGGGTCTATATGTCGACGACATCGATGCGGCATTCCGCTCGTCGATGTATCAGAGCCTCGGGATTCTGGTGGTCCTTGCCGGGGCCTTGTCGGCTGTGGTGGTACTGCTCAACCGCGGCATCCTACGCTCACTGGGGGGCGAGCCGTCCTACGCCGCCGAAATTGCCGACCAGATCGCCAGGAGCGATCTGACTGCCGTGGTGAAGACGGCACCGGATGACCGCTCGAGCCTGCTGTTTTCGATGAAGCGCATGCAGGAGCAACTTACGCAAACGATCGGCACGATCAAGATTTCGGCCGACTCGATTGCCACCGCTACTCACCAGATTGCGGCGGGCAACCAGGACCTGTCGCAACGCACCGAAGAGCAGGCCGCCTCGCTCGAGGAAACGGCGTCCAGCATGGAGCAACTGACCTCGACCGTCACCCAGAATGCCGACAATGCCGGTCAGGCCAACCAGCTTGCTGCGCAGGCCGCCCAGGTGGCGGAACAGGGCGGCGCCGTGGTGTCGCGGGTGGTGGAAACCATGGAGGGCATCAACACCAGCTCGGACAAGATTGCCGACATTGTCGGCATCATCGAGGGTATCGCCTTCCAGACCAATATCCTTGCGCTGAATGCTGCTGTCGAAGCAGCGCGGGCGGGTGAGCAGGGACGGGGCTTTGCGGTGGTGGCCTCCGAAGTGCGGTCGCTGGCGCAGCGCTCCTCGGCGGCAGCCAAGGAAATCAAGGAGCTGATCCACGATTCCGTCGAACGGGTGCGGACAGGCGCCAGCCATGTACAGGAAGCCGGAACGAAGATGCACGAGATCACCCGCGAGATCAGGCGCGTGACCGACATCATGGGTGAAATCACCGCTGCATCACAGGAACAGAGCAAGGGCATTGGCCAGGTCAACCAGGCCGTCACGCAGATGGACGAAGTCACACAGCAGAACGCGGCCCTAGTCGAACAGGCGGCCGCCGCCGCCGGTGCGCTCGAGTCGCAGGCGAGCGATCTGAAAGCCGCTGTTTCGATGTTCAGGCTGGACGTTTCGCACGACCCCGGCAGGGGGGCTGGCGCGCAGATGCACACGGCGGCTCCGGCGCGCGCCAGAGCGCCGGCCAAGCCAGCCGTGAAGCGGTCCGCTCCGCAGCCCGTTCTGGTGGCGCAAACCGCCAAGGCTGACGAATGGAACAGTTTTTAGGCAGCCCCTATCACGGCTGACTGGCCGGCAAAGCAAACTGCATCCTTCGGTGCCGGCACCGAAGGATCGCACGCCCCTTTGTCCAACGTTGAAGCCAGAGACGACTCCAGTCATTAGCGCAAGGAACACCATGTTGCGACGGATACCCGAAGATGCGCCCTTCGCAGTGCACGCAACATGCTCGCTCGGCGAACTGGTCGATGTACCGGCTCGCAACCCACAGTGGCCGTGCTCGCTATCAACGAATTCTCCAATGGAAAGACCCTTCCGAGTCCGTAGATTCGCACGAGCGCTCGCCCACACGCTGGCGAAAAAAAGCCGACAGGTCGTGTCGGCTGAAGGATTCTGGCTGTTCCGAAGGCCATGCCAGAACCTGTGCAGCGCAGATTATTGCACTGTCTGGCTCCCATGCGGATGGCATGCTGACACAGGGTTTACCCCGGTCAAAATATAAGAATGGATGCCGTAATACACGTTGACTTCATTCAAACCCTTGCGGCGGGTCGAACATGGAACGGCAAACGTTTGCCCAAAAACTGTGGCTGCCATTGCTCCCAAACCTCGTCTGTTTGACCGCCATCAGGGGATTCGACGTATGGCTGTTGCACCAGGCGCATCGAACGAACAGAGCGTCGATACCCGGGCGCGATCACGCGTTTCAAAGCGGCCAAGACACACACTTCAAGATGCTTCGGGCTGACACCCTTATCTGCCCGCTGAGGAAAGTTCAACATGTTCGACGCCGAAATTGCCGCGACGCTCCTGAACCGATGGGACCGTAAACGCGCAAACCCAGGAGATCAGTCATCGCTGGACCTCTTGCAGGAAGGCAAGCTGCATTTCAGGCATGAAAGCGGCGATGTCCACGCACATGGTACTGACGCAGACCGGCGTCTTCGCGTTGAATGCCTGACGTTCACCGACGGCTCCCGCGCCTTGCGCGTCACCGGCGCAGATGGACAAAGCGGCTGGACGCGTTGGACTGCTGCTGAGCCGTTGTGAAAGCGCGAAATGAGCACACGTACTCACCACCCGGTATCGATGGAGAAAGCCGATGTCGACATGGCCTAATCGCACTCTGGGTTGGCTCTTCGTCCTCACCTACGTCCTGATGGTGATATGGCTGAATTACCTGTAGCGGATGTTGTGTCACATGTAGCGTGTGTCGCGTCCCGGCGGATGCCTGAGCGCCGTCGACGGTCGATCAGGATGATGGAAACAGCCACTGATCTCTTACGAATGAGGTGTCTGCTGCGACCCACGACAGCCCGTGTGACATTCCGGATTTCAGAAGATTGCGGAAGGAGATAAACGTGAACATGGTGAAGACCGAGATTGGACAACTGGAGAAGGCACTGAATGCCCTGGTTTGTCGCCCACGACTTATCCGTCGCGACTACTGGATATCGCAGATCGAGTGCCTGCTGGCACGCCCAGGACTGTCGGTGCAGGACCGGCAACGACTCCGCGCGCTGCTCAACCTGCTCGGCACGCCCGTCGCGGGCTGTAGTGTCTCACTACAGCAGTGACCGGCGTCGTCATGTACGGCGAACGCGTCTATTGAGCTTTCGGAAATCATCATGTTTAACGAGTCGAAATACGTATCGCTAATGTACGAACAGGGCCTGGACCAGTGGACGCGTGCCTGGTACGGCGAAGCCATTGAAGCGGGATTTATCCGCCCGCACTATCATCCCGACCCCGCGACCATGCGGCGTCTTCGCGGCTATTTCGGCGCGGGCCTGTCGCCCTTCGAAGCCGCCCAGGCGTGCTTTGGCCGCAAGCACTAACGTAAGCCGACTATTGCCCCCCATCCGGTAGCCACATCTGCACGAAAGGCAGAAAGCGACCTGAACAGTCCAGCGAATTTCTCATCCACAACACTTGTCACGCCCGCATGAGCGCCACCTCGAACGGCATCTCACAAACACCACTACCCAGTCCAGACTTACACCGGCTGGCTAACATCTCACATCCCGCCCGTTCCTCAAGAGGTTGCACGGCTTCGTCGACAACGGATTTCGCGGCCACACCCCTGGCGGACCTGTCGAGGACATGCCGATGACGCGCACGCAGCCGGGCTGCAGCGAAGGCTGCGTTGTGTTGCCACCAGAAGTCATCACGGCGCTCAAAAACCTCTACATTGTTTCGAGCGCGCTCGCGCAGCGCGGCACTCACGCTCAGGAAATCCGGGATTCCCAATGGCGGGCAATGTTTCAACGGGCTCACGAGGCGAAGACGGCGCTCGACCAGCACGGGGGGAGAACTGAAACGCATGCGATTGTGCTGCTTCGACAGATGACAAAGGCATGCCAGGGTCTCGTTGATCGGCACGCGGCCCGACAGGAGATTCCCTTCGCCGTGTGGCGCGAAGTGGGCAGGCTTGGGCACGATGCTTACGAGTGGGTCAACCTGAACGTACCCCGCCGCCGAGGCACCGACGCATGAATCCCGCACCGTTCAGGTCAGCGTACCGTGCCGGACTTAAAGCGGACCGGGTCACGTGAGGTGCAGAAGATCAGCATCGCGATGACGATGACCTCGGCCATCGTTCTGAAATGACGAGTGTCGATCGGTGAACGAATACGACCCTGCGCGGCAAACCGGACGGGGTCGTGTTCCTGCAGGGGTCGGCGCTCACTCAGTGCGAATTCGGCAAGCCGCTGTCCAACTGGCGCTGCAGTTCTCGCACTTCGCGCTGCTGGGCGCGTAGCTGGTCTTGTGCGGCCGCTTTCTGCTGCGCGAGCACGGTCGCCTCGGCGCGCGTCTGCTGCTGCTGACTGTTGACGATGCTCTGCTGCTGATGCGCCACATCGAGGTCGGCCTGCAGGCGGTTCGCCCGGTCTTGCGACAGCGCGATCATCCGCTCGGTGAACACCTTTTGCGCCTCGAGCCGCGTGCGGCGAATCTCGACATCCGATAGCTGCAACGTCTGGCGCACAAAATCCTTGTAGATCATGTCAGCACGCGTTGCGTCCTGCGTCTTGATGACACGCCAGAAATTCTTCTGCTGGAACAGCGCGACGTAGTACGTCATCTCCTTGCCGTAAAACAGCAGGCTCGCGCCATAGCCGCCGTTGTAGGTCGTGCGCAACTCGCTCAGGTCCGAACCACGGATCATCTGTTGCAGCTCGGCGACGTTGCCGGCGGCGGATTGCTTCGCCTCGTCGGCTGTCAACACACCGGCCTGCCCCTGCTGTTCCTGCGTCGTGGCCGGCAGTGCCGTCGCCGTGCCTGGTTGGGCAATGACGGCAGCGCGCGCGCCACTGTCCGGCAAAGTCTGCGCATCCACACCCTGCGCGGCCCCCACCGCGACGAGTGCGGTCATGGCGAGCTTCTGGGCAAAAGACAGTTTCATATGTTTGCCAACCTCTCATATCGATAGCAACGAGCAGGCAAAATCGCCAACCCCATCTGGTAAAGCGAACACCTGGTTACCTGTTAACGGCGATTGCTCGGGAACGTTGAGGTGACAAACGGGAGATTGACGGGAAAAACAGAAGTGTGTCGGGTTCGACTGGCGAGCGTTCGGGGAGCGTCAATCTCCCACAGTACTTCGCTATCACAACCCAGTTCGCGCCCGCCGTCGACGTCCTGGATGAACGCCTCCTCAAGAATGCGGCCCTCGGGCCGATAAGAACAAGGGAAGAGTCTCCTTTCGCAAGAGTGTTGAGTAAAAAGTTCCAATATGTATTGTTTGCGTGACCGTTCGTGCGTTGTCCTGCGTGTTCTGCACCTTGCGATGCTAGCCAGTGCCTGTGTGGCAGGATGGCCAGCCGACGCACGGCCTGCAACCGAACCCGTTCAGGATGGCAACCCTACGCAGCGTGCAGATGCGGATTTAGCAGCACTCCCGCTCGAAGACCTGATGCAGGTAACGGTCAGCACGGCCAGCCGGCTCGATCAGCCCATCTCCGATGCGCCTGCTGCTGTCGTCGTCTTGACGGCAAAGGACATCCGGGATTTTGGCTGGAGAACGCTCGCCGATGCCTTGGCCTCGCTGCCAGGGCTCTATGTCAGCTATGACCGCGACTACGCCTATCTCGGGGCACGCGGCTTCCAGCGCCCAGGCGACTACAACAGCCGGTTCCTGCTTCTGGTTGACGGCGTGCGGATAAACGACGCCGTGTACGACCAGGCCCCGATCGGTACGGATTTCCCGGTCGACATGGACATGGTCGAGCGTATTGAATACGTGCCAGGCCCGGGGTCAGCGGTATATGGTTCAAACGCGCTGTTTGGCATCGTCAACGTGATTACCAAAACTGGGAAGACCCTTCAGGGGCCTCAGGTGGCGGTTGCCGCAGGCAGCTTCGGCGAGAAACGGGCGCGGGCAAGCTATGGCTGGCATGGCAGTAACGACGCAGACGTTGTGCTTTCGGCGAGCTCCTACGTCCGGAGCGGACAGGACCTCTACTACCCGGAATTCGACACAGCAGATCAGAATCATGGTGTCGCGCAAGGTTTGGACTACGACCGGGCCCAGGACTTCCTTGCAAAGTTTGCGTACGGGGATTTCGGGTTGAGCATGGCCTACGGGAACCGGACGAAGGGCGTGCCGAACGCCCCGTACGGAGCGATTTTCGACACGCCTTATAGCACCACCGATACCCACAGCTTTATCAACGGCTCGTTCCACCACGCTGTGAACGATGGGTTACAGGTTGCGGCCGAAGTCTATTGGGGGCGTTACGACTACCGTAGCCCGAGCCTTTACGCACCCGGGCCGGTGGAGAACGTCGACGGTGATCACGCGATTTGGTACGGTGGCGACGTGCACGCGACCCTTACATCGATTCCGAAGAACAAAATGGTCTTTGGGGTGGACTACACACGCGACGCTCAGCGTGACCAGTACAACTACAACGTAGACCCGTATTCGCTACTTCTGAACGACCAGCGCAGCAGCAATCGGGAGGGCGTCTATGCCGAAGATGAATTGCAGTTACCGGCGAATTTTTCGCTGAATGCGGGGCTTCGCTATGACCAGGAAACCGTCTCGGGCCGGAATGTCAGCCCGCGACTGGCTCTTGAGTACAAGGCGTCCCCGAGAGACACGTTCAAGCTTGTCTATGGGCAAGCCTACCGGGCGCCCAACGCCTACGAGCTTTACTACGCGGTTCCGGGCGCCGGCGGACAGATGGCGAATCCCTCGCTAAAGGCTGAGCACATCACAACCAATGAATTCATATACGAACGACAGATCGGAAAATCCGGCCGCGCAACCCTTTCGTTGTTCCACTATGACATTCGCGACCTGATTTCAGAGACGACCGCGCCATCCGGGCTCTACATCTTCGAAAACGTGAATCGCGCGAACGCGAACGGCGCAGAACTGACCTATGAACAAAGATTCGCTGGTGATGCGAGGATACGCGCCAGTTACTCATGGCAGATCGCTCGCGACAGCAACTCCGGGGCAGTCCTGCAGAACTCACCCAGAAACCTGGCGAAGCTGAACCTCGTGCTGCCCGTCTTCGAAAACATTGCGCGGATTGGCACGGAGATTCAGTGCGTATCGAGTCGACTCGCGGAACAGGGGCATGCGGCTGGCTATTGCCTGGGAAATGTGACCGTCGGAAGCTCGCGTCTGATCACCCATGCAGACGTCTCTTTCTCTGTCTACAACGTCGCCAACGCGCGATATGCGGACCCCGCCGGCCCAGGCTTCACGCAGGACGTCATAGCGCAGCAAAGCCGGGAATTCCTGGTCAAGCTGGTGTACGGGTTCTGAAATGTCGTTCGCCCGCACCTTTTTCTATGCAAGCGCATGCACCTTCGTTATCTGGGCGCTTATAGCGGGATCGGTTCACGCGCAGGTGGATGAGTCGGCATTGAAGGCAGCTTATATATTCAACTTTACCCAGTTCACCACGTGGCCCGTAGGAAGTCTGTCTGACACCACTCTCTTTGTCTGTGCGAACAGGGACAGCGATCTTGGCACCGCGCTCTCGAAACTCGACGGGCGATCTGTTGGCGGCCATGCGTGGTCCGTAATTCCCATGCCGTCCAGGAGCGGCCAGGACAGATGCAATGTCATCGTGCTCGAAGGCGAGGAGCAAATGTCTCATGCGGTGAAAGACGTTGTCTCGTCGGATCAGCCGATTTTGGTCATCAGCAACTTTGACACCGGCGACCACACTGCGGTCATCCGTCTGTTCACTGAGGAAAATCATCTCCGTTTCGACATAGAGAATCAGCAGGCGCTGCGCCGACATCTGTCGCTCAGTTCCAAGCTGCTCCGCCTTGCAAGGAATGTCTTATGACGTCTCATGAGGAACAGACACCAAGTCTGACGCGCGCCCTGGGGCGCGTGAATATCGTTGGTATCGCAATCGCCCTGCTGATTTCCAGCGCAGGGCTGCTGGCCTACCAGGCGCTGTCGTTACGCGCCGCTCTCCTGGCGGACGCACGTTTGCAGGCAGCTATGGTCTCAGCAAATATCACCGCGTCGCTGATGTTTCACGACGATCAGACAACCCGCGAGATACTTCGACCACTTAGCAACGTGCCGTATGTGGAGAGCGTCGCGGTGTTTAACGCGCAAGGCAGTGTCCACGCGCGGTACGCCAGAGCGGGAATCTCGGCACCCGAGGCGAACGAAGCGACGCTCGCAAGCAATTTCGCGCCGGAACACTTTTCCCTGAAAGATATTTTTGTCGCCTATCCGGTCATCCAGGGCGGGGAAGTCCTTGGTACCGTCGTGCTTGTCGCGAGCACTGAAGGCATGGTTCGAGAGCTTTGGCAATATGCCGGCTTTCTCCTGGCAGCTTGCATCTGCGCGCTCTGCGTATCGTCCATCGTCACGTCGCGCATGAAAGCGCGCGTCGTAAAGGCAGAGAGGGAACTCGAATACCTCGCGCGTACAGACCCTCTCACGGACTTGCCAAACCGCCGGGCATTCTACGACGAACTGGCGGCCCGCCTGCTACCGTGGGGCGGTGGCTGGACGCACGTGACGCTGGTGTTGGTTGACCTCGATAACTTCAAGACTGTTAACGACACCCTGGGGCATGGCGCGGGAGACGAACTGCTGCGTTCCGTCGCTTCCGCTCTACGCGACGCCGTGCGCCCGACAGACGTTGTCAGCCGCATTGGAGGTGACGAATTTGCAGTGCTTGCTGTCGACGACGCCGACCGCGCCGGTAGCCGTAGCACGGCCGAGTGCATAACCAACGTCCTGGCTCGGCCGTTCGAGCTGCATGGCGGCAGCGTTCCGGTGACGGCAAGTGTCGGATTCAGCCGGTTCCCCGACGATGCGACCGACGTTGCATCACTCGTCAGCAGCGCAGACCTTGCTTTGTACGCTGCAAAAAGCGGGGGGAAGAACGTCGCTGTCGAGTTCAGGCCGCAGATGACGAAGGAGGCTCAGCGACGCGCCTGGCTTGAGCGCGAACTGCGGGGAGCGATTGAATGCGAGGCGCTTGAGTTGGCCTACCAACCTCAATTCAATTGCCAGACAGGACAACTTGTTGGCGTAGAGGCGCTTGCGCGATGGACCCATTCATCGGAAGGCAGCATTTCGCCGGCAGAATTTATCCCGATCGCGGAGAACAGTGATCTCATCGTTACACTGGGGAGATGGGTTATGCGGCGCGCCTGTCACGATGCCGCACAATGGAATGCCAACGCGAGCAATGCCGCAAGTGTCTCGGTGAACGTATCTGCAAGGCAACTTCGACAGCCTGGATTTCAGCACGATGTTCTTGAGGCGCTAAAAGATAGTGGTCTACCCCCCGGCATGCTGGAACTTGAGCTTACCGAAAGCCTGCTCATGGCCAACATGTCAGTCGCGGTGAACGTGATGAGGCAACTGCGCGCCCATGGTATCCGCCTGTCCATCGACGATTTTGGGACCGGTTATTCTTCCCTGTCCTATCTGCAGTCATTTCCGCTCAACCAGATCAAGATAGACCGCGGCTTCGTCAAGGCACTGCCACACGCAGGACAGCCGATCGTTACCGCCATTATCTCGATGGCACACAGCTTTGGCCTCACGGTCGTCGCCGAAGGAGTTGAATACCCTGCGCAGCTCGCCTGGTTGTCAGAGGCGGGATGTGACGTTGTTCAGGGCTTTCTGACTGGCCGTCCGATGTCGTTCGCGGGAATAGCGGAGGCCATGCGCGAAAGTGATGGGGCCGCCGTCGTTTCCGAAAGCGGCTGACACTTCTCCTGACTAAGCGGGGTGATCCGGGCGCGCTCCCGGCAAGAGACTATTGCGTCCTCAATACGACTCACCGAACGTCGCCCGGCCTCGCGCTCCCTGCATCAGCCAGCCGGTCAGTTAAGCTTCAACTACGCCTCACTTGCGCTTCAATTGCGAGAGGTCCCGCACGGCGCCACGGTCCGCAGAGGTCGCCAACGCCGCATAGGCTTGCAACGCCTGCGACACCACGCGTTCACGATCCACCGGCATCCACGCCTTGTCACCACGAGCCTCCATAGCCTCGCGGCGGCGCGCCAATTCCTCGCCTGACACCACCAGGTGCATCTTGCGCCTGGGAATGTCGATCTCGATCACATCGCCATCTTCCACCAGACCGATCGTGCCGCCTTCGGCTGCTTCCGGCGACGCATGCCCGATCACGAGCCCTGACGAACCGCCGGAGAAACGGCCGTCGGTGAAGAGCGCACAGGTCTTGCCCAGGCCTTTGGACTTCAGATACGACGTGGGGTACAGCATTTCCTGCATGCCAGGACCGCCCTTGGGGCCTTCGTAACGGATCACGACCACGTCACCCGCCACCACCTTGTCGCCCAGAATGGCGTCGACGGCGTCGTCCTGACTCTCGAAGACGCGCGCGCGTCCGGAGAAAATCCATTGCGATTCGTCGACACCTGCAGTCTTGACGATGCAGCCCTTCTCCGCGAGGTTGCCGTAGAGGACAGCGAGGCCGCCGTCTTTCGAATACGCGTCCTGCTTGCTGCGGATACAGCCGGTCTTGCGGTCGGTATCCAGCGACGCGAACGTGGCTTCCTGGCTGAACGCGACAGTGGTCGGAATGCCGCCCGGGGCCGCACGGAAGAACTTCTGCGCTTCTTCACCCGCGCCACCGGCGACGTCCCATTTGGCGATGGCATTGCCCAGCGTGCCGCTATGCACGTTGCCGCACGACAGGTCCAGCAGATCCGCACGGGCCAGTTCACCGAGAATGCCGAGGATGCCGCCGGCACGGTGCACGTCTTCGATATGGTATTTATCGGTGGCGGGCGCCGCTTTGCACAGGCACGGCACTTTGCGCGAGATACGGTCGATGTCGGACATCGTGAAATCGACGCCGGCTTCCTGCGCCGCCGCCAGCAGGTGCAGCACAGTATTGGTCGAACCGCCCATGGCCACGTCGAGCGCCATGGCGTTCTCGAATGCCTGCTTGCTGGCGATGCTGCGCGGCAGGACCGACACGTCTTCTTCCTGATAGTAGCGGCGGCACAGGTCCACCACGAGGCGCCCGGCCTGTTCGAACAGGCCCTTGCGCCATGCATGCGTGGCGACGATCGTGCCGTTGCCCGGCAACGCCAGACCGATCGCCTCGGTCAGGCAATTCATCGAGTTCGCGGTGAACATGCCCGAGCAGGAACCGCACGTCGGGCAGGCGCTGCGCTCGACTTCGGCCACTTCAGCGTCGCTGATCTTGGGGTCGGCCGCCTTGATCATCGCGTCGATCAGATCGATCTTGGCGATCACCTGGCCGTCCGTCGGCGATTTGACCTTGCCCGCTTCCATCGGACCGCCGGACACGAATACGACCGGAATGTTCAGGCGCATGGCGGCCATCAGCATGCCCGGGGTGATCTTGTCGCAATTGGAGATACAGACCATGGCGTCGGCGCAGTGCGCGTTGACCATGTATTCCACCGAGTCGGCGATCAGTTCGCGCGAGGGCAGCGAATACAGCATGCCGCCGTGGCCCATGGCAATGCCGTCGTCCACCGCGATGGTGTTGAATTCCTTGGCCACACCGCCAGCCGCTTCGATTTCCTTCGCGACCAGCGCGCCGAGGTCGCGAAGATGCACATGACCCGGCACGAACTGGGTGAACGAGTTCACCACCGCGATGATCGGCTTGCCGAAATCGTCGTCTTTCATTCCGGTGGCGCGCCACAGGGCGCGGGCGCCGGCCATGTTGCGGCCATGAGTCGATGTGCGTGAGCGATAGTGCGGCATGATCTTTCTCGAACGGGTTTAGCGGGGAGGTTGTTTTCTGGAGGCGGCCTTCGCGGGCGCGACGAATTATAGCAACGCCGCCCTGTCAAACCGCCGCCAGACAGCCCTAAGTGCCTCGCCAAACGGCCTATGCCATTCGGCCCAGGCGACGTGGGGGCGCGCGTGGCGTAAAATACGCGCTTTCTTCGAAAAATTCCGCCAACATGACGCTCGCCTCCACTCAAGAGATCATTGCCGAACTGAAAGCAGGCCGGATGGTGATCCTCGTCGACGAAGAAGATCGCGAAAACGAGGGCGACCTCGTGATCGCCGCCGAATTCGTCACGCCGGAAGCGATCAACTTCATGGCCCGCTACGGCCGCGGCCTGATTTGTCTGACGCTCACGCAGGAACGCTGCAAACTGCTGAACCTGCCGCTCATGACCTATCGCAACGGCACGCAGTACGGCACGGCGTTCACCGTCAGCATCGAAGCAGCCGAAGGCGTGACCACAGGCATCTCGGCGGCCGACCGCGCCCGCACGATCGCCGTGGCGGTCGCACCGGACACCAAGGCCGAGCACATCGTGCAGCCGGGACACGTGTTCCCGATCATGGCGCAGCCCGGCGGCGTGCTGGTGCGCGCCGGCCATACCGAGGCCGGCTGCGACTTCACCGCGCTGGCAGGCCTCACGCCGGCCGCGGTGATCTGCGAAGTCATCAAGGACGACGGCACGATGGCGCGCCTGCCGGACCTGATGGAATTCGCCAAAGAGCACGATCTGAAGATCGGCACGATCGCGGATCTGATTCACTACCGCAGCCGCACGGAATCGATCGTCGAGCGCATTTGCGAACGCACCATGCAAACCGCGCACGGCGCGTTTCGCGCGGTGATGTATCTCGACCAGCCGAGCGGCCAGCCGCATATCGCGCTGGTGCGCGGCACGCCGAACCCGGAACACGACACCCCGGTGCGCGTGCACGAGCCGCTGTCCATGCTGGATCTGCTCGAAGTCGGCAAATCGACTCACTCATGGACGCTGGATGCGGCGATGAAAGAGATCGCCCAGCGCGACCTCGGTGTGATCGTGCTCCTGAACTGCGGCGATTCGAAGGAACATCTGGTCGACGTTTTCAAGGCGTTCGACTCGAAGGAAAAAGCCGAGGCGCTCAAACGCCGGCCGGTCGACTTCAAGACATATGGCATCGGTGCGCAGATCCTGCGTGAGCTGGGTGTCGGCAAGATGCAGGTGCTGTCGAACCCGCGCAAGCTGGGCAGCATGTCGGGCTACGGCCTCGAAGTCACCGGCTTCGTACCCATGCCGGGCAGCACCGCACAGGCTCCGCAACAAGGCTGATCCGACCATTCACGCGCTTTAGCGCCAACTCAAAACACTACGGAATTCACATGGAAATCGGACAATACCAACCGAATCTCGACGGCGACGGACTGCGTATCGGCATCGTCCAGGCGCGTTTTAACGAACCCGTCTGCAACGGTCTCGCGGATTCGTGCATCGAAGAACTCGAACGCCTCGGCGTGACCGGCGAAGACGTGCTGCTGGTCACCGTGCCGGGCGCGCTGGAAATCCCGCTGGCGCTGCAAAAGCTTGCCGAAAGCGCGCAATTCGACGCACTGATCGCGCTGGGCGCGGTGATTCGCGGCGAGACGTACCACTTCGAACTGGTGTCGAACGAAAGCGGCGCGGGCATCACCCGCATCGGCCTCGACTTCGGCATCCCGGTCGCGAACGCTGTGCTGACCACCGAAAACGACGAACAAGCCGTCGCGCGCATGACCGAGAAGGGTCGTGACGCAGCGCGCGTGGCCGTCGAAATGGCGAACCTCTCGGTCGCGCTCGAACAGCTCGGCGGTGACGACGAGGAAGAAGACGAAGAAGAGGAAGAGGCATGAAGAGCGCACGCCGACGCTCCCGCGAACTAGCCACGCAGGGGCTTTACCAGTGGCTGCTGTCGGGTTCGCCCGGCGGTGAAATCGACGCGCAGTTGCGCGGCGCACAGGGCTTCGACAAGGCCGACCACGAACATCTGGACGCCATCCTGCACGGCGTGATCCGCGATTCGGAAGCGCTCTCCGCCGACATCGCACCGTGCCTCGACCGCCCGATCGACCAGCTTTCGCCGGTCGAACGCGCCGTGCTGCTGGTCGCTGCGTTCGAGTTGAAGAATCACGTCGATATCCCCTATCGCGTGGTCATCAATGAAGCCGTCGAACTCGCCAAGACGTTTGGCGGCGCGGACGGCTATAAGTACGTGAACGGCGTGCTGGACAAGCTGTCGGCGCAATTGCGCGCTGCCGAAACGCAGGCAGCCCGCAAGCATTGAGCGTGAGGCGCGTGACCTTGTCATGCGCCTGCTACCATGCCGCAGCCCCATACCGCTGGGCGCTTGCAAGGACGCCGCAGCGCACATGAACCCATGTGCCATGCGTCGTCCCGCTTTTGCTTCTGAACTGGATTTGATCGTATGAACTCCGTGACCGAACCCTTGGTGCGGCTTGCTGCCCGCGTCGACGCCATCCAGCCTTTCTATGTGATGGAACTGGCCAAGGAAGCCGCGCTGCTCGAGCGCGAAGGGCGCGACATCATCCACATGGGAATCGGCGAACCCGATTTCACCGCGCCCGAGCCGGTCATCGAAGCGGCCGCGAGCGCCCTGCGCCGCGGCGTCACGCAATACACGAACGCACTTGGCCTGCACGCGCTGCGCGAAGCGATCTCGGCGCATTACGCTGAGTTCTACGGCGTCAGCGTCGATCCTGCGCGGATCGTCGTCACCGCCGGCGCGTCTGCCGCGCTGCTGCTCGCTTGCGCGGCGCTAGTCGATCGCGACGATGAAATACTGATGCCCGACCCGTGCTACCCGTGCAACCGCCACTTCGTGATCGCAGCGGAAGGCAAACCGGTGATGGTGCCGAGCGGGCCGGCCGAACGCTTCCAGCTAACCGCCGCCGACGTCGAGCGCCTGTGGAACGAGCACACCCGCGGCGTGCTGCTGGCGTCGCCGTCTAATCCGACGGGCACGTCGATCGAGCCCGCTGAGCTCGAACGCATTGTCAAGACCGTGCGGGCGCGTGGCGGCTTTACGATCGTCGACGAGATCTACCAGGGCCTGAGCTACGACGCGAAGCCCGTCTCGGCGCTCTCGTTCGGTGACGACGTCATCACCGTCAACAGCTTCTCGAAGTACTTCAACATGACCGGCTGGCGTTTGGGCTGGCTGGTAGTGCCGCCTGGCATGGTCGGCGCGTTCGAAAAGCTCGCGCAAAACCTGTTCATCTGCGCGTCGGCGCTCGCGCAGCATGCGGCGCTGGCCTGCTTCGAACCGGAAACGATCGCCATCTACGAAGCGCGTCGCCTCGAATTCAAGCGCCGCCGCGACTTCATTGTGCCGGCGCTCGAATCGCTGGGTTTCTCGGTGCCGGTAATGCCTGACGGCGCCTTCTACGTGTACGCCGATTGCCGAACGGTCGCGCATCCGGCGGCCGGAGACAGCGCGGCGCTCACCAAAGCGATGCTGCATGACGCGGGCGTGGTGTTGGTGCCGGGCATGGACTTCGGCACGCACGCGCCGAAAGACTACATCCGGCTATCGTATGCAACCGCCCTGCCGAAGTTGGAAGAAGCGGTCGAGCGGCTGGCGAAGCTTTTCGGACGGCACTGACTGGATAGAGGCGCCACAGAGCCGCTCTGCGGCTTTGAGTGCCTGAAGGGCTGCTCGGCGAGGCCGGGTTGCACAATGCCTGTGACACACGCCTCACGGCCGCGCACGTCACTACAGACGAAAACCACAAAAGAAAAAGGACACTCTCTCGGGTGTCCTTTTTTGTATCGGCCGCTCCCGGGCCAGGCGAACCGGGTTAAGTCAACCTCAAGCGCCCAACTCCGAAGCCGATGCCACATGCTTGGTCGCATTGGAACTAGCGTCGTCCTGCTCGGACACCGGCGTCTTCACCGGCGCCGCCGCGCTCAGCGGATGACCGGCATCGAGCGTCATCTGCACGCGCTTGCCGCTAGTCGATGCCGCCGCAGCCGTAGTCGTGTTCGACGCCGTCAAAACCGGCGCCTGCGGTGCGTTGATCGGCACCTTGCGGCCGCGCGCCACATCGCGCAGGCGGCCACGCTCGGCCATCACCTTGGCGCCGTAGCCGCCGTCGTCCTGCGAAGTGGAGCCGACGTAGAGACGCAGACCGCCCGGCAGCGAACCGCCGCGTGCGATGCAATCCTTCAGCACCAGCGCGCCCACCTTGATGTTCGCAACCGGTTCAAGCGCCGCGCTCTGGCCGCCGAAATACTGGAACTTGTCCGAGTGAACCTTGGACATCACCTGCATCAGGCCTTGCGCGCCCACGCCGCTCTCGGCGTACGGGTTGAAGCCCGATTCGATTGCCATCACGGACAGCAGGAGAAGCGGGTCGAGATCGACTTCGCGGCCGGTGTCGAACGCGGCCTTCACGAGCTCGCTAACGGGTCCCTGAGCGACGCGATAACGCCGCGCCAGGTACGACGAGACCAGATCCTGCTCGCGGGTCGAAACCAGCACACGATCGTCGCGTGCATCGGCCGTGACGCGCTGCGCCGGGATCAGCCGTGCCAGCGCGGAAACGCTCTGCATGGTGCGCGGGTCGAGGCCGTTCAGTGCAGCCACGCCCATACCGGACGTGCCGGTGCCGTCGAAGGCGCCGTCGTAGCTGGTATTGCTGGCGGTGACGCCATTGTTGCCGTTGTTCGCACCGCTCGCGGCGTCGCTACCGGTCGAATTCGCGGACAGCGAATCGTCAGAGGACGCGCCAGGGGGCCCGAAAGCCGGCAGCGGGTGGCCCTGCAGCAGACGGGCGGGACCGGCCTGCACAGCGGCGGAAATGACCGGCATCAGCTTGGCGGCAAGGGTGCCGCGCAAAGCTGGCATCAGCCACAGCGTAACGGCCAGCACGACGGCGATACCACCGACGATGCTGAACAGGTGATGACTCATTCGCGTCCCGCGACGCAACGCACCACGCACAACTTGCGCGATACGCTCATCGGGACGCCACGATAACCAGGCGTTCATTCAGATCTCCCATGTTGCATGATCCGCGAACTCCGCCAGTTGAACAGGCGGTAACACACATTCGCAGAGTCAAGACATCGCGCGCTCTGTCTGGTTAGGGCAGCAGCGACGTCGGGAAAACGGTACATACCGTTTGTGGGGAGCCCTCTTGAAAAGAGGTCCGCGGCATGCCAAAAAGCATGCGGGCGGTGGCTCCCACGCGAAAAACCAGCGTCAGTTGGCGCTGGCGAGGACTTCAGTAAGGCCGTCAGATACCGTGCAGGGGGTCGGTAAACGGTGACGCGTTGCGTCAAAAGGGACCGGGGGCAGTGGTAAAAAGGTTCACGCCCTGCAACCAATGTGGACGGATTCTATGCAGGGTTTTATAGATCGTCAACACTATAGATAGGCAAATGTATAACTAATTGTAATAATGAACAGTGTTCAGTCCGTTAAGAACCGCGCGGTGCGCGCTTCTTGAGCTATCTCAATTAGTCCTTCCGAAGTCGGCCGTTTGGCCAATCTACGTGCGCCTGCCAACACAGGTAAAATCGACAATCGTTCTGGCACCGTGAGCTCTGCGGCGCCCTACCTTTTTGCCGCTTGCGCGGCTCTCTACCGCACCAGATGAAATACAAAGACCTGCGCGATTTCGTCGGCCGTCTCGAAACGATCGGCGAACTGCGCCGTATCTCGCAAAACGTCTCGCCTGTCCTGGAAATGACCGAACTGTGCGACCGCGTACTGCGCGCCGGCGGTCCGGCGATACTGTTTGAGAGCCAGCAGCAGCACGCGTTTCCGGTCCTCGGTAACCTGTTCGGCACGCCGCGCCGCGTCGCGCTTGGCATGGGTATCGACGCGCAATCAGGTGAAGGCGATGGCGCCGCGCTGGAGTCGCTGCGCGACGTCGGCCGCCTGCTCTCCGCACTGAAGGAACCGGAGCCGCCGAAGGGCCTCAAGGACGCCGGCAAACTGTTCTCGCTCGCGAAGGCGGTGTGGGACATGGCGCCCAAAACAGTGAGCGCGCCGCCCTGCCAGGAAATCGTCTGGGAAGGCAACGACGTCGACCTCGGAAAGCTGCCGATTCAGACCTGCTGGCCGGGCGATGCGGGGCCGCTGATCACATGGGGCCTGACTGTCACAAAAGGCCCGAATAAGAGCCGACAAAATTTAGGCATATATCGCCAGCAACTGATCGGGCGTAACAAACTCATCATGCGCTGGCTCGCGCATCGCGGCGGCGCACTCGATTTCCGCGAGTTCGCGCTGCAGAATCCGGGCAAGCCGTATCCCGTGGCCGTAGTGCTGGGCGCCGATCCGGCTACCATCCTCGGTGCGGTTACGCCGGTGCCCGACACGCTCTCCGAATACCAGTTCGCCGGGCTGCTGCGCGGCGGCCGCACCGAACTCGCGAAGTGCATCACGCCGGGCGTCGACGGTTTGCAGGTGCCCGCGCGGGCGGAAATCGTTCTGGAAGGCTTCATCTATCCGCAGGAGGGCACGCCCTCACCTGCTCCCGCGGGCGCGCCGCCGCGCCCGGCCAAGGGCGCGTCCGCCGCTTACGAACACGCGCTGGAAGGCCCCTACGGCGACCACACCGGCTACTACAACGAGCAGGAGTGGTTTCCCGTCTTCACGGTCGAGCGCATCACCATGCGGCGCGACGCGATCTATCACTCCACCTATACCGGCAAACCGCCCGATGAGCCCGCCGTGCTCGGCGTCGCGCTCAACGAGGTGTTCGTGCCGCTGTTGCAGAAGCAGTTCACCGAGATTACCGATTTCTATCTGCCGCCCGAAGGATGCAGCTACCGGATGGCGATCGTGCAGATGAAGAAGAGCTACCCGGGTCACGCCAAGCGCGTGATGTTCGGCGTGTGGAGCTTCCTGCGGCAATTCATGTATACGAAGTTCATCGTCGTGGTCGACGAGGACGTGAATATCCGCGACTGGAAGGAAGTGATCTGGGCCATCACCACGCGTATCGATCCGGCGCGCGACACCGTGCTGGTCGATCGCACGCCGATCGACTATCTGGATTTCGCCTCGCCGGTGGCGGGTCTCGGATCGAAGATGGGACTCGACGCGACCAACAAATGGCCCGGCGAAACCGATCGCGAATGGGGCCGCCCGATCGAGATGGACCGTGCGGTCAAACAGCGCATCGACACCTTGTGGAATGAGTTGGGACTGTAAAAACAGGCCTCGAATCACACCACTGAATATCGGAATTCTGTCGGCATCGAAGCGATCCGTTCACCGGCCGGATCGCTCGCGCTTGAACAAGTCTGAAGAACAAAACTGATGGAGCAGTTGCGCGGATGCATGCCTTTTCAATGATGTCGGACGGTTTTTTTCTGTCGTTGTCGTTGTGTCTGGATATCGGTCTCGTCAACGTCGCGATGATTTCGCTGGCGCTGTCGCACGGCTTCAAACCGGGCTTCTGGCTGGGCCTGGGTTCCTGTTTCGGCGATCTCGTTTACGCGGCGCTCGCGCTCGCGGGAATGGCTGCGCTGCTGCAGTTCGAATCGGTACGCTGGGTCGTGTGGATCGGCGGCGCGGCGGTCCTGCTGTTTCTCACGTGGAAGATGGCGCGTGAAGCGCTGTTCCCGGCGTCGGCGCCCGCAGTTGCCGGCGAAGCGGATGCCAAAGCGCCGCATCTTTCCCCGTGGCGCAGTTTCTTGCGCGGCGCGTTGCTGGCCATGTCGTCGCCGTCAGCGATTCTGTGGTTTGCCGCAGTCGGCGGTGCGTTGATCGCGAAGGCCGGCGCCACTAGCGTGACGACTGCACCGGTATTCCTCGGCGGCTTCTTCCTGGGCGGCTTGTGCTGGACGATCTTTATCTGCGGACTCGGCAGCCATGGACGCAAACGCGCCGGCACCGGTTTGCTGCGCGCGTGCCATGTGTTGTCGGCGCTGCTGTTCGCCTACTTCTCGTATAGCGTGATCGTGAACGGGTATCGCGATCTGATCGTGCAGACCGCACAGGTGGCAAGCTAGAAAAAACGGCTCGCCAAGGCGAGCCGTCTTCCCTCAATTTCAACGTGCGTAGCCGGACGCAAGAACGATCACGCAGCCTATCAGGCGAGATACTGCGCCAGCTTCGCCAGATCGACGTTGCCACCGCTCACCACCACTCCCACACGCTTGCCCTTCACCGGCACGACGCCGTTGAGCACGGCAGCCGCGGCGAGGCAACCCGTCGGCTCGACCACGATCTTCATGCGCTGCGCGAAAAAACGCATGGTCTCGATCAACTGTTCGTCGCTGACCGTTTCGATCTTCGCGACCAGCTTCTGAATAATCGCGAACGTGTAGTCGCCGAGATGCGTGGAAGCAGCACCGTCGGCAATCGTGCGCGGCGCGTCGATATGCACGATCTCGCCGCGCGCGAGCGATTGCTGACCGTCGTTGCCCGCTTCGGGTTCTATGCCGATGACGGTGCACGCCGGGCTCAATGCCGCCGCCGACAATGCGCTGCCGCCGATCAGTCCGCCGCCGCCGAGGCAAACGAACAGCATGTCGAGCGGGCCGGTTTCGTCGATCAACTCCTTCACCGCCGTGCCCTGCCCGGCGATCACGTGCGGATGGTCGTACGGCGGAATCAGCGTCATGCCGCGCTCTTCGGCGAGCCGCCGGCCGATCTCTTCGCGACTTTCGGTGTAGCGGTCGTAGCTGATCACTTCGCCGCCATAGCCCTTGGTCGCCGCGACTTTGGCTGCGGGCGCGTCGTGCGGCATGATGATCGTGGCGTGAATCCCGGCAAGACGCGCCGATAGCGCGATCGCTTGCGCGTGATTGCCCGACGAGTACGTCAACACACCCGCTTTACGTTGCTCCGCGTCGAAATGCGAAATCGCGTTGTAGGCGCCGCGAAACTTGAAAGCGCCCATGCGCTGAAAATTTTCGCACTTGAAGAACACCGACGCGCCCGTGCGCTCGTTGAACGTGCTCGAGGTTAGAACGGGGGTGCGATGGGCGACGCCTTCGAGACGCGCAGCGGCGTCGAGTACGTCGTCGAAAGTGGGAGCGGGAAGCGCTTGCATTGACGAAACTCTCCAGAGCATTGGCGAAACAGCCATTCTCCCAGCTTCGACAGTGCTTTGGTATGTCGCTTGGTATGCCGCAGTAGAAACACAAACGGCGCAACCCGGCGATCAAGCCGGCGTTACGCCGTCAATACATCTCTGCGCGCTTCTTGCGATTAGCGGCGATAGTAGCCGTGGCCGTAGTAGCCACGGCCGTAGTAGCCATGGTGATAATAAGGACGGCCATAGCCACCGTAATAGCCACCGACTACGACCGGCGCTCCGTAATAGACCGGCGGCGGCGCGTAATAGACTGGCGGCGGTGCGTAGTAGACCGACGGCGGCGCGGCAAAAACCGGGTACGCCGGCGCGATCGGAATACCAATACCGATACCGACGGAAACATGCGCCTCAGCAGCAGTCGCGAACCCCACGCCGAGTGCGGCGGCAACGACAAACGGAACGATCTTTTTCACTTTTGTTCTCCTGGCGCGGCCCACTAAGGTCGCCGACTTCGCATGCTTTGCATGCTATGAAATCAATGTATCGAAAAAGACCACGCATAGATGTTCGCATTTGTTGCAAATTGCAATTGGCGGCAATGGCTCGGAATGTGCGCCGGCGCGCCACCGCCGGGACACGCTGTGTAACGGACTGAGAACTAAGGGTTTGCCAGCGGTCGAGCGAGCGCGAACCCACTGCTTTGCGGGTCTTGCGGCTTCAGGCTCTCGCTTGCCAGTAATCTTTGATTACAAATTAGCTTCAATCCTGACGGCCCAAATGAAAAATGCCCGATGCAATCGCACCGGGCATTTCTTACCCATCAGCAGACGGTATTTTCAGCCTACCTTTACATAGGCGAATTCTCGGGAGACGTTGGGCGGGACATACGCGCCACTGATGCGCACGCGTGGCGTCAGGCGCTTTTTCTGATCCCACCAGCGACGGCGCTGCGAGTGCGTCAAGAACCGCAAGTGCTTTCGGTAAGAAAAAATATTCATCGTTACCTCCCGAATCTGACTGCGAGACGAAAAACCCAGAACAGCAACTGCCAAACCAGCTCATGAAGGAAATTGTGAGCAGTTTTCGGACCCGCGGGGCGTCTGTGGCCGGATGACCGACCGGACACGCCATATCGCGCGCGAACTGATCAGAGGAATACCCACACCGGGACACACTACTGCCGGACGGATGCGCGATACTGCTGCATTCCCGTTCAAGTATCCCGTCTGGAGCAGGTAACCATGTCCCAGCCCTCTCTGCCGCGCCTCGGTTTCATCGGTGCGGGGCGGCTCGCGCGCTGTCTCGCGCTGAGCTTTTCACGCGCCGGCTATCCCGTCACGGCGGTAGCGAGCCGCTCGGCGGCCTCGGCCGGCCGGCTCGCCAGTCAAATCCAACATTGCGCGGCATTCGACGATCCACAACAGGTTGTCGACGCCGCCGACATCGTCTTTTTAGCCGTTCCCGATGACAGCATCGGTACGACAGCGCACACACTGCGGTTCGCGACCGACGCGGCAAGCGCCCCATACGGCAAGGCGCTCGTGCATTGCAGCGGCGCCTCCCCGGTGGAGTTGCTGACTCCGGCGCGCGACCAGGGTGCCTCGATCGGCGGCTTTCACCCACTGTACCTCTTTAGCGGCGATCTCGCCGACCTCGACCGGATCGCCGGCTGCTCAGTGACGATCGAGGCCGACGGCGCCCTCATGGACGCGCTGACGGCGCTGGCCGTCGCCCTGCGCTGCCATCCGCTGTCGATTCCAGCAGGCGGCCGCATGCTGTATCACGCTGCCGCGCATTACGCCGCCAGCTTCGCGCTGTGCAGCCTCGCTGAATGCGTCGCGTTGTGGCGCACGCTGGGCTTTGCCGAAGACGACGCGCTGCGCGCGCTGCTGCCGATGCTCTCCGGCACGATCGAAACCGCCCGCGACAAGGGTCTGCCGAACGCGCTCGCCGGCCCCGTGTCGCGCGGCGATACGGGCGTCGTGGAAAAGCAGTTGGCGTTGCTCGAAGGCCTTGGCGGCGATCATGCCGCGCTGTACGGTTTGCTGACGCGGCGCGCGGTCGGACTGGCCGAACGCCGTGCGAAACCGCCCGCCGCGATCGAGACGATTGCCGAGGCGGTGGAAGAATCGCTCAACCGGTCGCTGAATCAGGCCGCAGCAGGTGCAAGCGTCAAGTAAGCCGTGATAATGTGACGACCGGCGCCGCGCGCAATCCGCCAGCGCCGCGCTTCGGGACCAACAGACGAGAACGCACAATGATCAAGGTCAGCATCCTTTATCCGTATCGGGAAAACGGCCACTTCGACGTGGACTATTACTGCGTCACGCACATGCCGCTCGCGGCCAGGCTGTTCGGGCCGTCGCTGAGAGGCTGGTCGGTCGACGTCGGCATCAATGCCGGGCCGCCGGGAACGCCGCCGCCGTATGTCGCCGCGGGCCACTTCCTGTTCGATAGCGCGGACGACTTCTACAAAGTCTTCAAGTCGGCCTCGGAGCAGTTGGTTGCCGACATTCCGAATTACACCGACGGCGGCAACGGCACGATTCTGATCAGCGAAATCAAGATTTCTGTGTGATATCCCGTGGTAGGTGTGGCCTGGCGGCACGCAGTTCGCCGACTGGCCTGACTCGAACATCTGGAAATTGAACCACCGCGTCCCCATTTGTGACGCGTAACGCGCCCTCTCCCGGGAACGGCGCAGGCAATCCAAATGAACCCGCCGGCGTACCGATCGGTCAGCGCCGGCACCCTGCGGCCGATCGACGGCCGCCTTCCGAAGGATAAGGACACGAGATGTTTGGCGATATCGCCCGTTTTCTGCTCAATACCGTCTTTACGCTGTTCGGCGCCGCGTTGCTGCTGCGCGCATGGCTGCAGGTCGTGCGCATGCCGCCGTACAACCCCGTCACGAACGCCGTCATGCAAGCCACCAACTGGATCGTGCTGCCTTTGCGGCACATTCTGCACAGCACCCGCAACATCGACTGGGCGAGTCTTGTCGCAGCCCTGATTGCGGCGATCGTTTATGTGGTGCTGATGGTGGTGCTCACGGGCGCCGATCCGCTCACGCTCGTGCCGACGCTGCTGATCGTTGCCGTGCTGACCGTTATCAAGTGGGCGCTGAACCTGATCATCTGGATGACGATCCTGATGGCGCTGCTGTCGTGGCTCAATCCGCGCTCGCCGGCCATGCCGATTCTGTACCAACTGACCGCGCCGTTCCTGAATCCGCTGCGCCGCGTGGTGCCGCAACTCGGCGGCATCGACCTCTCGCCGATCCTGCTGTTCGTGATCGTGCAGGTGCTGCTGATGGTGGTCACGCGTGCGGCCGTTCAGTTGACCTACTTCGTGATCTGAACGGCGTTCGGTGCGCCTTGTGGACAAGGGTGGCGGCAGCGCGATTTGCGCTAACCGCCTCTTCCCGAGTAGAATCATGCGCTCTGCGGGCGTCGTATAATGGTAATACCCTAGCTTCCCAAGCTAGAGCCGTGGGTTCGATTCCCATCGCCCGCTCCAGATTCTTTTCAGCCCGCGTGGCGATTGACCAGGCGGCTTCGCGAAAGGATCTGAATCTGCAGCACATTGCCGCATTTCCCACCCGCTACGCCTTCCCCGTCTGTCATTCGAGAAGTCGCACAAACGCAAGATGAGCCCGCGTCGTGTCAACGCGCCATTGCGCAAGCCGGCGTTAGTTCTTCGCAGCCTTCTCGACCGCCTTGACCAGCTTGAATTCGTCTTTATCCAACGCATAGTAGTACGTCCCGCTACCCGCTTCATTCCTGCTGCCGTGAACCACCAACAGGCGGCTGTCGCGCCGGAACTCGATCGGCTCCTGCACATCCACGTCCCAGCAGCACACCGTAAAAGGCAGCCACGTGACGCGGCCGGTCTTCGCGTCGATCGCCACAGTGGACACGCACGACGCCCCACAGCCCCAGCTTGCCAGCACGTAGTGCCCGGCGAAGTTCGGCTTCTGCCGGCTGGCTTCGCGGATACGCGTCGCATATTCCTTGTCGTCCGCGGATACGAGCCGCACTTTCGCCGCTTTGCCCGCAAAGGTGTCGCTCACCGCGAAATCTTCAAAACGCGGCACGCCGGCATCAGCAGCTTGCGCCACGCACATCCAGCACATGGCCGAAACGAAGCCCATCAATAGAAACTTTTTCATTGCTCAATACCAGTGGTGTTTTTCCCAGAACAGCCGCGCTGATGCCGCAGTGTGATATCGCCCGAGAATATAGCGAATCCTGCCCTGACATTCTTCAACCGCATTACCGAAAGATTTTTCGCCATTCGGATTCAATTCATATTGAGGCCGCAGCAACTGATAAAGCCCGCGTGCGGACGACTTCCCATTGCGCACGTCAACCACACCGCTCGATTCCTGCGCCATGAGCCACAGCAAATCGTTGAATTGCGTGAGGGGCACGCCTTCAATGGCCATTGCCTTGCGAAGCGCATTCTGGGAAGTAGTCGGAACCGCAGTTGGATCGATAGCGACCCAACCCGTTTTGGCGGCTTTTGCCTGACGATGATTGTGTGCGTGTTTGCCCATGTTGGATTTTCGCTTTGATAATCGTTGCAACGAGATAGCTGACGAGCGCGATTAAATCATACGAATGGCTGTCACGGTTATGAAACCGTAATCTTCATGCCGATTTCCGCGCCCCTTCAACCCTGCCACCGTCTGGACGCACCCTTTTCGGGTGTGCTACCTTACGCGCACTTGCAACGTCCGCTCCACCTTCCTGCTGAAGCCTTCAGCAGAATCCAGCACGAGCCGCCTCCCATGAAGGCGGCTTTTTTGTAGTGGCAGCGGCCCGGCATAGCGATTCGAGCGAACCGCGCCTGCGAACTGCGGCCCATGCCGCGCAAGCGCAAACGGCGCCTCGCAACGCGCCATGCAAGCCGCCAAGCCCTCACCCTAGTAGCAGTATCGACAATGATCCACGATCCAAACGACGCCGGCCTGCCCGACGAACTCCCGCCGCCTTCCACCGAAGCCGAAGGCCAACCGGCCGACGCCGACGCGACTGCCGACACCACGCACGAAGAAGCCTTGCATCGACGCCGCATCCGCAGCTTTGTCACGCGCGCTGGCCGCGTCTCGACCGGCCAGCGCCGCGCAATGGACGAACTCGGTCCGCGTTTCGTCGTGTCCTTCACACCGCAACAACCCGACTGGAACAGCGTGTTCGGCCGCGCGGCGCCGCGTGTGCTGGAAATCGGCTTCGGAATGGGCGCGACCACCGCGGAAATCGCCTCGCACCGTCCCGACGACGACTTCCTCGGCGTCGAAGTGCACGAACCCGGCGTCGGCGCGTTGCTGAAGCTGATGGGCGAGCAGACGCTGTCGAACATCCGCATCATTCAGCACGACGCGGTCGAAGTGCTCGAACAGATGATCGCGCCCGACAGCCTCGACGGCGTGCACATCTTCTTTCCCGACCCTTGGCACAAGGCGCGCCACCACAAGCGCCGGCTGATCCAGCCGAAGTTCGTCGCGTTGCTGGTTTCGCGTCTGAAGCCGGGCGCCTATCTGCATTGCGCGACCGACTGGCAGAACTACGCCGAGCAGATGCTCGAGGTGCTGGGCGCCGATCCCGCACTGGAAAATACCGCCAACGGCTACGCGCCGCGTCCCGAGTATCGTCCGGTGACGAAGTTCGAGCGCCGTGGGCTGCGGCTCGGGCATGGCGTGTGGGATCTGGTGTTCAGGAAGCGCGGCGCGGTATAAAGCCGCGCTGCAGTTGTGCTCGCCATACGCAAAAAGGTCCGCAAACGCGGACCTTTTTTCATGACGCGGAAGACAAGCGGAGACTCAGTCCGCCCAGCTCAACGCGCCGCTGTAACCCACCAGCAGGATCAACAGTCCAAAGCCGATCCGGTACCACGCGAACACGGTGAAATCGTGTGTGGCGATGTAGCGCAACAACCAGCGCACGCAGGCGAAGGCGCTGATGAAGGCCGCCACGAAGCCGAGCGCGAAACTGCCGAGCGCGTCGATGGACAGCAGATGCCAGTCTTTATAGAGCTCGTAAGCCGTTGCACCGAAGATGATCGGAATCGCGAGGAAGAATGAAAACTCCGTAGCGACGCGCCGGTCGAGGCCGAACAACATCCCGCCGATGATCGTCGAACCCGAGCGCGACATGCCCGGGATCAGCGCAAAACATTGAGCGAGGCCGACTTTCAACGCATCCAGCGGGCTCAGATCGTCGACGTTCTGAACACGTGCCGCCACGTCGCCTCGCGCGCGCTGACGCGCTTCAGCCCACAGGATCACCACCCCACCCGCCACTAACGCGAACGCAACCGGCACGGGCGAAAACAGCGCCGCCTTGATGGCCTTCTCGAACAGCAGGCCGAGCACAATCGCCGGAATCGTCGCGATGATCACGTTCAGCGTAAAGCGCCTCGCGTCGGGCCGGCTGGGCAAGCCGGTCACCACGCTGCCGATGCGGCGGCGAAACTCCCAGCACACAGCCAGAATCGCGCCGAGCTGGATCACGACATCGAAGGTTTTCGCGTGATCATCCGTGAAATTGAGCAGACTGCCCGCGACGATCAAATGGCCGGTGCTCGACACCGGCAAAAATTCCGTCAGCCCTTCGACGACGCCCAGAATCAGCGCCTTGCAAGCCATTAGCCAGTCCATCCGTGACCCTCATCGCTGTAGATAGTCGAAACGAACAGGGTCGGCACGGTGCGCGCGCGGCCCTGCCGGCCGCGCGCAGCGTCATTTCTCGACGATTTGCACGCGTATGCCGTTTGTAAGGATGGTGATTGTACCGGGTTCGTAATTCACGCCGGCAAATTGCAGTTGTTCGGGTTTGAAGGTGTAGATCGGGTAGTTGGTCAGCAACTGCGTAGCGAGCAGGGCCGCCGCGGCATTGATCTGCTGCGTATAGGCCTGCGCCTGCCCGCTCACGCTGACGTTGTCGACGTTCGGCGACTTCAGCACGACCGACTTGCTGGCGGCGTCGTAGGCCAGTTCGCTCGACAGCGTAAATACGCCGTCAACCGGTTGTGGCATGAATGGGCTCGCGAGCCGGGCGTCGAGCTTCACCGAGACGCGGTTCGCGTCCGGCAGGAAGCCGACCACCGGATTGGTCAGCGCGACGTCGAACACTTGCGAAACCGTGCGCTGATAGGGGAATTTGCGCTGCACCGCGTCCTGCACCTGCTGCTGCGAGAACGTGTAATGCGACGGGATGAACGGGAAAGTCGATGTCGCGCACGCCGCCAGCGAGACGGTGATGCCAAGCGCGGTGCAGCCTGTCAGCGCGGCAATCAGGAAGCGGCGCCGGGTCGGCGCAGCGGGTCGAGTCATGCGAAATCTCCTGTGGAAGCCTTCTCGAGCATGCGGTTGCGTTGGGTTGTTTGTCCGGGTGGATGACGTAGCGGAATCGTTCACGCGTTATCCGCGCACCGCCGGTTGCGGTTGAGTCTGCGTTTCAAGCTGGGTGAGCCACGCGAGCGCTTCACCGCGGCTCGTGCCGCACATGTCCATCTGCGGTTGCAGACCGGAACAGCACGCCGGCCGCTCCGGCTGACCGAAGATCGCGCAGCGCAGATCATCGCCGAGTTGCACGCAGCGCACGCCCGCCGGCTTGCCATTCGGCATGCCGGGGATCGGGCTCGAAATCGACGGCGCGATACAGCACGCGCCGCAATCGGGGCGACACGCATGACCGGCCACATGGAACGGGGACTCGCGCTTCACAACGCTGTTCGGCACATCACTCACGACATTTTTCCTGAACTCGAAAACAGGCAACGCAACATACAACGCCATACCAGACCCGCATTGTGCCATTGCATCCCGTGCGACCTTTTTACACAATTCGGCGAAGGGTCGCTCACGTAAACTTGTTGGATACGAAAGGCCACGCTCAAGAGGCGTCTGCGCTGTTCGAACCGGTCCCGAGAATCCGCCGGTTCGTGCCTCTTCAAGGGTGGCTGTCAAACCCGAGCGCCCCATGACCACCGCCAACACGCTATTCCGCCCTGACCTGCTCGCCAAATACAGCGCGAACGGTCCACGGTATACGTCCTATCCGACCGCCTTGCAGTTCCGCGACGATTTCGATCCCGCTGACTATCTGCGCGCCGCCGCAGACCCAGGTGCTTCCACCACCGACCTCTCGCTGTACTTCCACATCCCCTTTTGCGACACCGTGTGCTTCTACTGCGGTTGCAACAAGGTCGCCACAAAGAACCGCGCGCACGCGCGTCCCTATGTCGAGCATCTGAAGCGCGAAATGGCTTTGCAGGCGGCGTGTTTCGACACGCGGCGCCCCGTGTCGCAATTGCATTGGGGCGGCGGCACGCCCACGTTCCTGTCGCACGACGAAATGGCGGAACTGATGGCCGCGGCGAGCGAGCACTTCACATTGCTGCCCGATACTGAAGGCGAATATTCGATCGAAGTCGATCCGCGCGAAGCGTCGCCCGAGACCATTGCACATCTGCGTATGCTCGGCTTCAACCGGCTCAGTCTCGGCGTGCAGGATTTCGATCCGGTGGTGCAGCAGGCGATCAATCGCGTTCAGCCGCTCGAGATGACTGCGTCTGTGATGCAAGCCGCGCGTGATACTGGCTTCCACTCGATCGGCGTCGATCTGATTTACGGGCTGCCGCACCAAACGGTCGATAGCTTCAGCCGCACGCTCGACACGATGATCGAACTCGCGCCCGATCGTCTTTCGGTGTTCGCGTATGCGCACATGCCACAGCTCTTCAAGATGCAACGGCAGATGGATGAGGCCACGCTGCCCTCTCCCGCCGTGCGCCTCGCGATCCTCCAACGGGTAGTCGAGCGCTTGACCGACGCGGGCTATGTCTACATCGGCATGGATCACTTCGCGCTGCCCACCGACGAACTCGCGCGCGCACAAGCGCAGCGCACGTTGCATCGGAATTTCCAGGGGTACAGCACGCGGGCGGAATGCGATCTGATCGGCTTCGGCGCGTCGTCGATCGGCAAAGTCGGCGACGTGTACGCGCAGAACATCAAGGACCTGCCAGACTACGCCGCGGCAATCGATGCGGGCAAGCTCGCGATCACGCGCGGCGCGCGCCTCACTGCGGACGACCGTCTGCGTCGCGATGTGATCACGCAATTGATGTGCAATCTGGAACTACGCTTCGATGAATTCGAAGCGGCTTATGGCATCCGCTTCGCCGATACGTTCAAACCAGAGCTGGAGCGCTTGCGCGGCTTCGAGCAGGACGGGCTGGTGTCGGTGAACGACAGCAAGCTGGAAGTACAGATGGCCGGACGCATGCTCGTGCGCAACATCGCGATGGTGTTCGATCGCTATCTCGGTCAGCAGACGCTCGAACGTTTTTCACGCACGGTTTGAGGGCTGAGCAGGCGAAGAAGGCGACCGGCTTGCCCGTCGTCGAATTTTCCGCCATAATCTGCGTCTTCGCCGCGAGCCATACTCTGGCGCGTGCGCTGCAAGACCTGCCCAGGTGGTGAAATTGGTAGACGCAGGGGACTCAAAATCCCGTTGCCTGTCGGCCATGCGGACAGAGTCGAAGCCAATCCTTCCTCAAATTTCCTGCCTTTCTATCGTACCCCGAACTAATCGCAGACGGGTACAGCGGGCCCTTATAATCGCGTTGCCCAATCTCGCCCCACGGTGACGCGTGAAAGACTTCCTCGAATATCTGCAACAACAGTGGCCGCTCGTCTCAGAGCATCCATTCCCGTTCCTAATCACCTTCGCCCTAGCTGTCGCCCTGGCTTATGGGGCGTCAAAGTGGAGGCACGAAAGCATCATCCAAGTGCTGCGCGAGAGGCTTGATGCGAAAGAGCAGCAACTGACTGAGTATCGGAATCGCCCGTCAGCCAGCGAAGCTGACCAGAGTTCGCAGGCCGCCCACCCGCCAAAAATCGAAATTCACACGGAGCAAGCCGCGCCCTATCAGGTGACTGAAGTACAGGCCGCCCAAAAACTAAGCACAGTGAAGATCGGGATAAAAAATTCAGGCGGCAAGGCCTTGTCCAATTGCAAGGTATACATAGAGAAAATTTCGCCTCCAACGAACTCGCTAGGAGGTGATGTCCTGCTGCTGGACGGGACTGGCTTCCACTTACGCCACGACGATCCGGAGAAGCTTGTGGAGGTCGCCGCTCATTGGGGTAACTGGGATCAGTTCCGATTCAGCACTCCCGCGAGCGGCACATTCTACGAATCTCTGCAGTACATGGAAGACGGCACCAAGCGAACGTTTGTGATCCGGGTATCAGCGCGCGAATGCGAGCGCTCGGCCTTATTCAGCATCCGGACCGATGACTCAAAGAGGCTCCACCTCGAATTTGTGAACTATACAAACTAGCGCTCTGGGCAACCTGACGAAGAAAAGCCCGTCGCGGCGAACCGTGAAACGGGCTTTCGTACACATTAAAACACCTACAGGCGGCCTTCGAGCGCGCCGCCCTATTCCTACGCACCGCCCAAGAGCGCACGCATTCCGGCATCGTCCACAGCGCGGCTGTCGATACGTTCACGAACCCACGAGTCCATCGCCTGCCGCGCTGCTTCGTTTGCGTCGCGTACACGACCCGCTTCGTAATCGCGTACACCTTGGTTGAATGCGGCCCGCTTCACCTTCTCCAGTTCCGCAGGTGTAAAGGTCGTTCCGGGCGCACCTTTGCCGTTCGCCTTAAACGAGCCCTGCGCGGTGGACTGGCGGATAGGGCGCTTTCCTGAGCTCATACCCTGCGTGCCACCGTCATTCCTTCGAGCCATACCGACAGTGGACGGCTGAACGCCGCGAATCCCGCTGGTAGACGGTCGAATCGAATCGTGGGCGTGGAACGTCTTGCCGATGTGATACGCGTCCTGGACAAATACATTTCGAATGATGCGATGCGTGCTGGTTCGTACGGCCATACTAAACACCCCTAAATAAATGAGATACCACTGGTTGAACTACAGGTAATACGTAACACTTCAAGCCGCGAATCGAGCCCGCTTACGAGCGATATCGCACTCCAGCCACTTGATATACTCGCGGCCCTGACGCTTGCGCCGGACGTGCTTCTCTAGAACCGTTTCGCCGCGCGCCTTAGTGTTCGGAAGTCGAAGGAAGTCATCGTAATGATCTGCCAGACACCCGTGATCGATCAGATATTCGGCAATGGCCATAAACGCTAAGGCGAGCTGCGTATCGTTCGTCTCGTGCCCGCGTACGGTAAGAAGGCGCGGTGCGGTATTCCCCTCGTGGTCAAAGCCCAGAGTAAAGATCAGCTTGTTGCCGCGCTCACCGAATGCTCCAGATGCACTTCGCATAGTGGTCTCACCATCCGAATAGTTACGTTGGATGTTAAGCGTGAGCGTTTGCGCCAACTCGCGATAAGTGGTCTCGCGGAACACATTGCGCGAAACGGCGGCGCGGATAAGAAAATAAAGCAACTTTGAGTCCATACGACCTTCTACTAGACACAGGGTTAAACACTTCATTGGACACTTTGATTACACCTACTCGCGTGGCGTTCGGGTATCGGTAGACCAACGGCGAAACGGAATCCAGTGTTGCCGGGCTGTCCGATCTATCGCCGCTCGCGTCGTGAATCACTTTCGAGATAAGGTGGGTAACCAACACGACGCGTAACGCCACGCAGATGAACTTCCATCGGTTCACAGGGCGTTGCCTTCTCTCGTGAACCGGATGCCGTCACTGTTCGCATAGCGCGTCGCGGCTTCGTGGTACGCCGCGCGCCGACCGGCTTCACCTGCGTTCCACTCGCGCATGCCGCGCGCCAAATCTTCTGCGGCTTCGTCAGACAGTTCGTGTGTTGTCGTCTTGGCGAGTTGATCTGCGAGTGTTGCCGATAGACCTTTCGCGGCCAGAGCCTTTTCAGCCTCCACGCGGTGTCGGGCGTCGGCTGCTGCGGCGATATAGGCCGCAGTCGTTTCCAGCGCCGCTGCACACTTCGTTAGGTGTTCGGGCTTGCCGATAAAGTACCGGCCTAGCGACGCGAGAAACGCATCCAGTTGTTCGGCACCGTTCGCGCGGCGCTCGCAGTAGTCTAGGAAAGCGTCCTGGCCGCACAGGGATTCCACGGCACGGTTTTCGCCGAATGTCGCGACGGGCATATCCGAACCGTTAACGGTATAGCGGACGGTGGTGGCGAAAAGTTTGCTGAACATTTGATCGATTCCTTAAACGGTGGCCGCAGGTTTCTGACCGGGCTTGATGACGCCTTCGATTGCTTCGATGAGCTTCAGAAGGGCCGCGTCCTTTTCTGTCGGCTGCGCGGCGGATTCGGCTTGCTCGGTGTCGATACCGTTAATACTCCCGGTGTTCGTGATACCTGCCTTCTGCTCGGCGTTTTTGATCTGCTGAACCGGGCTGACATAGTGTTCGCCGTTTTGCAGATCGGAACCGGTGTAGCTGTCCGCGGCATAACTATCTGCGGTGACACGGCCAGCCGAGCGGCGACGGGCCATTGCGAGTCTATTCAAGCGATTCATGTTCAGGCATCCAAGTTATTGAGTTAAAAATTAAGCCGACTCATTCTCAACAGACACTTCCAAAGCAGTCGCGGCAACCGCCATTACGATGCACACGGCGGCGATCAAAACGTCAGTCGCGGACGAAGATGGCTTAATCGACAACGCAGCGAAAGCGAAAATCAAAAAATCGATGAATCAAATTAATACGGCCACGATTTAATCTGAGAAAGCTAATCGTCTTAATTATCTTGAAGGGCGTATCCGCCCGTTAATTCGTATTATATAGACAAGTTTATTTTTATAACCGGACACTAACAATAAAATCTTTATTCGTGGTGTACGAATATAACGGGCGCATACGCCCTATAATAGATACTCGATTAAAGCGGAGATAAACCAATAATGGAAAAATCATATGCAGACCATTTAAATCAGGCTCGTGAGATTATTGCCGCCTGCAAGGTATCCGAACTAGCTGATGTTGTGGGGTGTTCGCGTAGAACCCTGCGGCGTATCGAAAACGAACCGGATTATCACGTGTCCGCCGTAGTACTGTTCGATGTGATCGAACTTGGCACGACTCTTATTCAAAATCACGGAGCCTAATTAAATGATCTTGTCTGATTCCCTATTTAATGCCGTGCGACACATCCGCCGCCTGTATCCCCAATTGAAGCGCTCAGAAATACCTAACGACGCACTACGAAACGCCCTAGCCACAGGGCGCGACAAGCTGCAGTCAGTCATGGATTTTGTCGAGGCGTACGCGTTTTTGAAGGCGCGCGGCCACCAGTCGCAAGCTGCCTTTATCGCGGTTTTCCTGCCGGATGCGGGCGCTTACCTTAAGCCGCTGATTAATCGGGTGTGCGCGGGCGTTTCGATCACCGAAGGCTCTGACGTCTATCGTTCCGCCCTACGGGTCGCTATGGATGATGTGACGGTTTTCGACCTTTGGGATGATGCGATTGCGACGGCGGAACTGGAGCGCTTGTCCGATGAAGTGGGCGAAACATCCAAGGTGGGCCGCGAGGCATTGCGCATCCGGGACTGCATCGTTTCCGTACAGCACACCGCTCCGCACTAACCGTTTCCACGGTCAGATAGTGCATGGCGGTCGCGCGACTCGGCTGTAATATTTTTTTTCACTTTCTGTCGCAGCCACTAGGAAATGACCTTTGGCGTTCGGACGGCGCGACATAGGTAAGCTAGGCCGGCCCGCTTTCGGCCCACAGGACATTCCTTAGTTTGTCTGAGACGTGTTAAAGCCGAGCGGTTGCGCTAATCCAGCGAGCACGTGTGCCGTTCCGACTGGCGCTTTGCAGGCGTGACGCATTTGATTTGTTCACTTCGAACCGTTAATGTTTGGGCGTCCGTCATTCGGACTGCGCCAATCTGCGCTGTTTTAAGTTATTTCAATACGGAGCAAAAAAGAAGCCGCAGTCTAAATGAATAGATGTGCGGCTTTGAGAATTAGAATCGATAGAGCCGCGGAGGAAGCGACTGTACAGCAACCACGAACAACAGGACCAACGCGACAAAAACGAGATACAGCAGCAAACCCACTAATCGCAAGAAACCGAGAAAGAGGAATACAAGCGATGAACTACGAAACAACAACCCAAACGACCACCAACAACAACCCAACAAATAATAGGATAACTTATGCAGTTAACTACGTCTATAGTCACCGCACAAGAAAATAACGGGGCGGCGAGAAAGATTACTCCCATTGAACGTGTTGGAATAACTGAAGAATTCTTGGCTGAATTAGGTCGGGGATTGCCAGAAACCGAACGCGTCATGGTCGCCTATGCGGATGAAGTAACGCCGCAGATTAACGAAGATGGAACGCGCAACAACAGCGGATTTTGGCCTGAGCCCTATAAGGCAGAGAAGTATATCAAGCGCGACAAGAATTCATATGTCGTCATTTCGTCTTCCATAAAGACTCCGCATCCCAAGACTGGTGAACCGCGCTTTTGGCGCAGTCGCGAAAACTTCGGCCATGGGCTTGCGCTGATGGTAGACGATATCGGTTCAGATGCCGATAACATGGGCAAGGGCAGCAAGGGCGCGATGACGATTGCTTCGCTGTCCGAAGTCCTGCCGCCTACGGTCGTGATTGAGACGTCCCATGGCAATAACCAGTGTTGGTATTTCATGGATGCGCCGGTGGCCGACAGAGAACGTTTCGGTGCATTCCTTTACTGGTTCGCGGCGAGGGCACTCGACGAGGGCGGCGACCGGACGATTAAGGACATCACGCGTTATGGGCGGCTCCCTATCGGCATCAACAATAAGACACTGGAAGACGGCACGCTCAAGTATGGCGATGCGAATGGCAAACCGTTCCAGGTGCGTATGGTGTCGGCTGACTACTCGTTGCGCTACTCGATGGACGAGATTGCGGACGCGTTTGGTTTCCGGATCGTGGTGAACAAGAAGACCGCCGCGCCTGCCATTGCTAACGGTGAAGCGCAGTTCGATGCGTATTGGCTCAGTCGCGCTATTGAGATTGCGAACGCCACTCAGATGGGCGAAAGCGGCGCGATGCAGATTAACGCCAGCGGCAAATATAGGATGATCTGCCCGTGGGGCGACGAGCACGGCGGCAGTGCTGACGGCGCGGTGATTTGGGGACCGGATGCGCGGCAGGATCAGCCGTATGCCTTCCATTGCTCGCACGACACTTGCCAGAAAGCGGGCCGCAAGTGGGGCGTGTTCGTGGACAAGATCGTCATGGCAGCGATTGAATCCGAACTGGACGAGGTGAACGCGCTTTGGAGCGACGTGCCGAACGCGTTGGACTATGTCAGCGCCGCTGCGGCTGCTGAGGCTGTAGAAAAGGCCAAGGCGACTTCGGAAGCAGCGGCCAAGGTCGAGCCTGCCAGCGAAGCGAAAACCGAACAGGACACCGGAGATACAACGGCGAAGGCCGCGCCGGAGCAATCGAACGATAACGACCGTGCGGAGGCTGCAGACGCGGCGGCTCGCAACGCGGAGAAGTCACGCGCAGAGTTGGAGTCGCGAGCAGCGCAGGACTTGGGCGTTGGTCGCAACTGGTATCACGGCTGGTGGTACTCGCTTTCTGAAGGCCGCGTGTGTCGTCCCGGCAACAAGTTCACCTATTCCATAGCAGACTTCAACGCGACGTTCGGCGGCCATTTCTTCAGCATGAAGAGTGACGATAAGTTCAATTGCAAGAGCGCCTTCGCGTTTGTGCAGAACGTGCAAAAGTTCAAAATCGCGGCAGGGACGGCCTACGTGTGCGGCAGGCCTTCCGTGTTCGAGTGGAAGGGTTCTGTCCACGTCAATATGTTCAATGCAAAGTCCATCCCTGCGACTGCGACCGATTACACGGACGAAGGTTGGGCTGCAATTGAAACGATCCGATCCCACATCAGAAATCTGACGGGCGACGAGACTGCTGCGACCTACATCGAATCGTGGATTGCTATGAACGTCAAGAAGCCCGGTGAACTTATCGGGATGGCACCTCTGATCAAGGGCATCGAAGGCGATGGCAAAACGATCATCTTCCAAGGGCTTATGAAGGCACTTCTAGGCGATGCGAACATTGGTCTTGTGTCTGGGGACGAAGTCACGGAAAACACCGGATGGGCGAAGGGCAGCGCGGTCGTGGCGATTGAAGAGTTGAAGACCGACAGCGGCAACAACCGGCATCACGTGACAAACCGGATGAAGCAGTACATCACGAATGATACGGTGGACGTTGTTGATAAGTACATCAAGCGGCACGAGACGATGAACGCTACAAACTACGTTGCGATGACCAACTATTCGAACGCCCTGCCGCTGAACAACAAGGATCGGCGCTGGATGGTTATCTTCACGCAGTGGAAGGACATTTCGCAACTGATCGCTAAGGTAGGTCCGTACGACGCCTACTTTGCCAACATCGGGCACGCCATTGCTACTCAGGCCGCGCAGCTGCGGAAGTTCTTTATGGAATATGAGTTGGCAGCTGGGTTCCACTGGAATATGCGCGCACCGGAGACGGAAGGAAAGTTGAAGATGATCGGGATTGAGGATGCTGATTCGGGCATTAATAAGATCAAGACCTATCTGTCCGAAGGCGAATTGGGCGTCTGCGAGGAAATCCTGTGTACGCGCTATTTGCAAGAGCACATCCAACGCGATACTGGCGAAAAAAGAAGAATGACGCGGCAGATTGCGATGATGCTTGAACAATTAGATTACACTCGCGTGCCAAGGGATATTAAGTGGAAGGGCAAGGCGCACACGGTTTACGTCAAAGATCCACGGTATTTCGCTGCGGATTTGTTGGATGGAGAAAAGTTGCCTACGGAAAATCTGGCTGATGCTAAGTTTATGGAGAAATTCGTTAATGATCGGCTTCGGAAGATGCTGGATGAGACCGATACGAAGCCTAACAATGAGAGTTATGTTCCGGCGGCTCAGGTGGGTGGCTTTTGATTGCTGTTGATCAAAAATGTTGATTGAGATTTAGGGCGATTGATCTTTGGTCTTTCGCCCTTTATTTTTCTATAAAAACGAACGACCGCACTAAAGTGATGGTAAAAACCGTACTTTTTTGTGGGTTTCGGGCCGTTTTCGGACGATTTTTCGTGGCTTTTTCGGTCGGAAGTCGGAAATACGGCCCGCCTAAGTCGTTGATTTATGAAGAAGGTCGGATAAAAAGGTCGGAGTCGGATATTGGTTGAAAAGTCCTTTGCAGGATTTCTACTACTCTACGGCTTACGGCGATACTCTCCCCCTCTCTAGTGTACCAAGTACACTCCCCTTTAAAACTCTTTAATTAATATCCGACCTTCTCCGACTCCGACCTTTTTGGGCTTGAAAGCCTTGCGCGGCTTGAATCGTTCGCTCGGTCGGGATTAGAACACGGCAGGTCGGATAAATTTATTCCCGACCTGCCGCGCACAACAAAACCCACGGCACGCCCACGTACTGTGCGGCGAGGTTGACCTTTAATTCTGCTGATCCAATGAGCGTAAAATCCCTATATAATTAACGCAATAGAGATTAACGACGGATATAAGCATCATGGATCAACTCGAATACAGCCCAATCGACTTCGCCGATCAGGAATTTGCGAAGGAGTGCGCACCGTGCTTCGACTATTTCATTGAGCAGCTTGTGAAGGGCATTCCGCGAGATATAGCCATCATCGACGCATTCCAGATGATTCGAAAGAATGTTAGCCTTTTCAACGCGCACGAATTGGGTCTTGCGGCGGAATGCAACCCGTACGTCAAAGATAGGCTGGACGTAGCGCTGGCGGAAAAGAAGGCATCAGCGCTTTGGAACACAAATAAGTCAATCAATCGCATGTTGAAGATTGTCGAGAACCCGCGCGAAAAGGGCCAGACGAAGATCGCGGCGATGAAAGAGCTCAACGTGTTGGTCGGCATTACCGTTGTAGACGAAAACGGTCAGACGCGCGCCGGTCGTTCGCTGGAAGACTTCTATGCTGAAGCTCCGAAGAATAATGCCCACGCAGCCACTGTCGAATCCGTAACAAACCCTAAGCCGCGCGAACCCACGAAAGAGCCCGCGAAACTACACTAGAGCCGGTGTCCTAAGCGCTCGAAAGGGCGCGGCGAATACCTACCCCTGCCCTGCCGTAACAAAGCCCGCTAGACACGATCTAAACGGGCTTTCTTTTTTCTTACGACCCAACACTCCTCGGTAAGCATCGAGTAATCTCACGACCCAGCGCGGCGAGCCGATGCACAATACCTATCGATACCGAAAAATCGATAATACTAATTACGTAAAACGCGTAAGGTTTGCACTTTTATCCAATAACGCAATAACGACGTGCGATTGCTGTGAATCAATTGCTAGGAATACGAACCTTACTACAGTCAAAAAGAACGATATTCTAGCAACGCCGTAAGGTTAGGAGGCTTCTTCTCTTTGCCCCTTCGTCCGGTCGAAAGACTATGTGTCGGAGTAGTAACGAAATCGTAATGCCAAGAACGTTCGCGCGTTGTCCGGGATGGTCGTCCATAGCCTTACGACTTCCATTCTAAATCGTAGTTTGGAATGCCACTTCGTTTACCTATACACAAACACAAGCCCCGACTGACTTTTGCCGCACGGCCCATTTTCACACGTACACTTCGCAAAATTTTTCGACATTGATGCACAGGACACTCCGAAGCGAGCGACCGCCCTTCGCGGCGACAATCCGGGTGTATAAATGTGTCGCAATCCACCGATATCCGCGCGCGTTAAACTCACGACATTCGCACAATACTGCCACGGTGCTCCATGCAGACGGAAACGATAGAATCTCTCCCGCAGTTCCTTAAACAGACCGAAACGTTCAGTTTGATCGCCTATCACACGCTGTTCCGTGGCCAATCCCACAGGAGGAACCTGCTACCAGGCATAGCAAGGGCAGAACCGACAAAGGACACTACAGAACAAGAACAAGCCTTGCTGAAAACGCTGGAACGGATGGGCGCGACTAAGATCCAGCACCGAGACTTCGACAAGTGGGATTTACTGGTACTGGCACAGCATTTCGGTATGAAGACACGGCTACTCGACTGGACGAGCAACCCTCTCGCGGCCTTGTGGTTCGCATGCTTCAATACGAATGATCGTGACGGGTACGTCTACGCCTTGGAGGCGGACGACCATCTAATGCCAGATGCTTCATCCGTTGATCCCTTCAAGCTATCCGCGACCAAAGTGGTGCAGCCGCGTCTAGCCAATGAACGGATCGTGGCGCAGCACGGTTGGTTCACCGTACATCGATACTCGAAAGGCGCCAGAGGCTTTGTGGCTCTCGAAAACAACCCGGAAACGAGGTCGCATTTGTCCGAGTACGTGATACCGGCGAGCAGTAAGGAGGACGTGGTGCGCGAACTGGATCGCTGCGGCATTAACCAAAGCACACTGTTTCCCGATCTGGAGGGGTTGTGTCGCTACCTGAATTGGAAACACGAGACTAATCCCGAGAACCTTCCGAGACTTTAACGGGGTGACGTATAACGGCGAAACTCACGCGTAATCACAAGGCGACAATATGACAGCTTCTGCGGCGATAGCAGCCAGCGCGGCAACGTACGTGATCGGGGATGGTATCAGCAGTGGCGTTTGGTCGTTGCTTGGCAGCGCCATCGGAGCGCTCGCGGCGTACTCCATCGCAAGACATCAGCAAAAGGCTCAAAGTGAACGCGAGCGTATAAAGTCTGCTACCGATTCCGCAAGTTCGCACATGGCTAATGTCGCATTCGATAAATATGTCGAGTTTTGCGAGAGATATAAAGACGAAGCGGGGGAAGGTGTGTTGATCCTCATCCAACATGGACCGACCCCAGAGATCATTTCGGAGGCTCGAAAACTATCCGACATTCGCTACAGTTACACGTTGTGGATCCCGTCCGAGGTTGATACGCGCCTACAGGAGTTCGAGAAAATCTGGCTAACGATAGGCGCGTTTTCGAGATTTGAGGATGCTACCAAAACGTCCATAGATGAGGCGACGCGCCGCCAGCACGTCAGCATGGTGTACAAGGAATTCGCGAAGGTGATGGGCCTGAAAGAGTGGGAAGGCGAAGCAGTCACCAACGAGTTCACTGTCGCGTCCATCGTTGCGGGATTGCGCGAGGTGCTAGGCACGGAGAAGATGAGCAAGCTTCGCCGCAGAGTGCTGGACCGGGCAATGGCTGACCTCGATTAGTCAATCGTACACAACGAAAGGCGCGGCAGACTAAGAGATCGCTGGAATATCCATCGTTTCGGCCCCGATGAAGCCGGCGAGACTCTTTGCGGTGATCCTGCCTTTAAATTCGTTGCGAAACAAATCAAATAAGTCAGCCGCTTCGAGAACAAATACACCGGCTCGCTCAGCGAGCCTTCTTACCGTGCTTGGCATTTCGTGGGTCGTGAGAAGCAAAAGCGCTGCGGGTGCGTAGGGGCGCAGGTCGAGTTCTTTGTATCTAGCATCGACCGTCGAGAAAATCTTGCTGACGAGAAGTTCGTTGGTACCAACTAGCTCTCGGACGGCGTTCGTGCTCACCCCGTGCGTGATGTAATGCTTCGCCTGCGCTATCCATACGAGCTTGTGAGTGACGGCCCGCGACAACTCCGGCGTGAGGGTCAGGTATCCAAACGCGTCGACCCCTTGATCGTGCGATTGTGGGGTTTTAAACACGTGTTCGCAGCCCATGCGCTTGAGTACGACGGCTGCCAAAGCCTCAAACTCAGGCGGATCCACTTGATGCAATATATCTTGGAACGCGACACGACCGTCGCCGGTCGGTGGCTTCCTTCCTTTTATCCAGTCACCCTCGCCAAGTTTGTCTGCAACTTCGTATCGAAGAGCAAGATCCTTCTCTATTCGGAAATTATATTCATTTACCAACGCCTCTCGAAGCGCATTCAGACGCTTTTCGAGGAAATTTTCAACAATTTCTGAGGCATAGTTCTTCGACGCGGCCAAGCGTACAACGTCTACCAATTTTCTCTTGGGAGAGGTAGGCGGGTACTCGCAAAGGAAGTAAGAAATAAGCTCGTCATAGATACGTGCAAGTCGCTCGCTCATTTTTTCGCTGTTTGTGCGAGGCTCTTAAAGCCATCTATAGTGTCAATTATCTGCTCTAATACTGCAAGCTCTTTGCTTGTGAACGCCTTAGCTTGAGAAACACTTATGCGCGAAAGCGATTTGAGTATCTCTGCTAGGATTTCGCCCGGGGTCGCGGCGACTTTTCCATGTTCAGCAATACGGATAGCTTCAACTAAGCCTTGGTCTGGGTCTAAGAGGGAAGCGACAGCCAACTGGTTTCCGACAATCAGCTTGAGCCGACGCACGTCAGAGTAGGTCATTAGTTTCGGGTCGTGCTTCGCGTCGCCCGTCAGCAGTTGAAAGAACTCTCGCGCCAGCTCCACGTCAATGAAAGTGTTTTGCTCGTGGGACCAGCCAAAGCGCTCTCTAACCTCTGGCGATGAAACCATTTCGTGTAAGAGCCTGTAGAAGTTTGGTTCCGCTTTGTCACCATATAGTTCATCCTGCTCCATAAATTTGAGTGCAGCAATGGCTCGATATCGACGCGCCGCTTCAACGGACGAGATTCCGAGCATATTGCCAATCTCCTTGAAGTCAAGATCTTCGTCGTCTTTTAGCTCGGCCACAAGCAGGGCCTGTTGATATGCCCCCCACTCTCTGGGGCCTGCAATATGGCGTATGCCCATAATTACGCGTTCGGCGTGTTTGAGATCCTTGCCGGCAGATTTCAAAACCGCGCACGGCACCTTCGAGTACGACTTCTTTTGCGTAGTGGTGAGTGCAATTACCCCCTCTTCGCATTCCTTAAGAAGAGATTTAAGTGCGGCGACTCTGCGATTGCCCTCTACGACAACATAACAACCAGAAAGGTGCTTGTATGGAGCGACTATTATTCGCTCCATTGGGACATAACCGTTTACTAAGATGGAGTTTTTCAACTCATCGAGTTGATAATGGTGCTCAAGATTCTCTAAGGTCGCCGCCTGTACCTTTTCCTCATGGAATCGGGTAACAACCTTTTTCTTGAATTTTTTGTGGTCCAAGAACCGATAGTTATTCGGATCGAGCAGCAACTTTGTCAGCGGCAGATCGACCGTATCGAAATTGAACACACCCGATGCCGCGACGACCCCGCTCGGCGCGACGTTGATCTTTTTCGTTACCATAATTTAGCAATCTATTGTTTCTAAAGTGTTATGGAGTTGCGTCATGATGGATCGTACCTAGATCATCTCAACGCCAAAAGGACGGCACCAATGAAACGTTTCAATCTCAGACGCCAGCTAGTATAGGTGTAGCTAGATACCTCCGCCACTGCGCTTCACATGCGGGCCGGTTTTGATAAGGAAAAGGTTGCCTGGCGCTAGAGATGGAAGGTTAGCCACCAACCATCACCCACCGTCCCATCCTGCGTGGCCCTCGTGTCGAGGGCAGGCATCGTCACATCCACCCTACCTAGCGAATGGCGTTTAGTGATGTTTTCACACCTACCCCACCCCTGCTCGCTGATCGCGCACGGACCAATTTGAACAGGACACTCCGAATAGCTCGACTGCCCAGCGCGGCGAGAATCCGGATGTATAGATATGTTTCAGGCGAATAAAACGGACGGCCGGTTCATCTAGGGCACAGCACAAAAGTTAAGCTACACTCCCTCCGCAAACAATAATGCAACGATAGACTTACGGGGCTCATCGAGAAATGTGGCGCACCTCAAAATCCAAGACCAAATACGCATACCTTGTAGATGGCCGCTTGTCAGACGTTCTTGCGTTGATTCAACTTTTGGCACTTTCGCCCAAGACCCGACGCACGGAAGATGGTCTTATCTCGGAATTGCAGGGAAATCCAAAAAGCGCCAGCGGGTGGATAGACGTAGGCTTGGAGCACAGAGAATTCTTTCGAGTTAAGCCCAACGGGGACAAACCTGCACACGTTTCGCTGATCGCACGCAATGCGCAAGAGGACATCGATCCCGATAACGGAGATGCGGCTAAGCCCCTTCTTTCGCCAGCCACAACCGCAAAGCTCATGCAGCTTGCAGTTGATCTACACGCTAGACAGGTTCAGCGCAGCGAGGCCTGGAAAGTCTTTACCATACCCCTCGCAATCGCGATACTGGCGGCCATAGCATCCATTTCCGCTGCGTTCATAAGTGCGTCATGGAAGGCAGAGCAGCGCATTGAAGTCGGGCACCAAAGTAGCGCCGTGAAATTGGGCGGCAAAGCAGAGTGAGGGTGGGAATGAAGACGGCCCAATTCGTCGGCAGGTCATCGGGGTTCCCCCACTCGGACCTCCCGAATAGGGCCTCTCTGATCGCTGGCGGTCTGACCCGCCGTCCTCCGTCATATGCTTCCGCTCCATATAACTCTGCAAAGCCACATGGATCAGGGGTGAACACGTCTGTTGAGATAGTGTCCAACGACTGTATTTTGACGTTTTTCCCGATACATCAACCCCGTCAGGTCAGACGCTCACCGGTTGCAGCCAATGCGAATGGCGGGAGAGTTCAAAAATTGGGTCATGATCGGCCCTCCTTTCAAAAATCCCTATTTGGGGAGGCCTCAGTCTCCCACATACCTTCAGACTTTCGCAATAGAGCATGTAGTCCAAGCCGCTGTCCCATCCTGTATCGTTCTCGCGGCTACGGGCAGACAGCACACAGCCAAGACGACTCGACGCATCGCCCGTCAATGGTGTATAAAAGTGGCAGACCGTAAACTTGGGTAACAGAATGGCAACCAAATTCAAGATTGGCGACATCGTGCAACTGAAATCCGGCGGCCCAGAAATGACAGTTAATGACATTCCTAGGGAGTACAGCGATTACTACATTTGCCAGTGGTTTGCAGGAAAAAAACTGGAATCTGGTAATTTTAATGCCGCGTCACTGAAGCTTGTATCGGACACCGAGTAATGGATGCAGAAGCGACCGCGAAGTGGATGCTCACTCAACTCGAACGCGATGGCTGCGTTTACCAAGATGACGTGGTTGACCACTTGGTGAAGGGGAAATCCGAGAATCTGCTGCGCGAAAACAGCGATGGCAATTTGGTCGTTGGCCGCGCAGTGCTGGAATCATTCAAAGAGATTACGGAAACCACCGTTGTTTGGGTGAAACCTGATCGCTACTGGCGCTGGCGCGTCAAAGAAGATGAGCCGGGACGAGAAGCGCGCGGGTAAGCGCCGCGCCCTCCGAGAAAACCAACCCCGCCCTCATCCCCAAATAAACATCGCTGCCGCGCCAAACAGACACGCGATCCCGAACGTCAGCACGGCGATAGTGAACAGTTTGAATTTCATTCCGCCTTCTCCGCTTCGACACCAGCCGGCGCAATCTCGACCAAGGTGAACGCGTACATCCTCCCTTCGTGCTCGAACACTTCACAACCGGACGCCTTAAGCCCAAGCCGGAACCGAATGTGCTTCGCGTCCGGCAATCGGTAGTGGCGGAACGCTTCGCGCACAGACCGGTGCTCAGTGGTCTTCCCGTTGAATGTGACCGTTACCCCATGCCGGGTCAAACGCGCGGCGTACACCTCAGCATCCGCCCACGAAGCAGCCACCGCGAGCGAGTTATTACCGCGCGGCCTATCGAGCACTACCGGCGTGAACTCAACGCCTTCCGGGTTCTTCGGGAAGGGCCAAGGGCCTAGCGGGTTCGATTCCGGCGCGGCCTGTTCCCCGCTCGCTTCCGGCTGCGCGAGAGTACCGACTGCGGCCTCTACAGCAGTGTCCGGTACGATTTCCGCGCTCGCTTCGATACGGGTCCAACCCGCCGCGCCCTTAGCGGCCTCCTGGGCTTCGATAATCCCAACGCACTTCGACTCAGCAGCGGCACGGTCACGGAACCGCTTCACCTGCTCGCCCTCCGGTACGTTCGCGTTATGGAAGATCACGAGGTCGGACGTTCTCGCGGCGCGGATTTCTTCGTTGGTTGCAAAATTCACTGTGGACTCCTGAGTAATTGGCCGACTTTCAGGTGCTCATTTATTAAGCACCGCGAGGCGGATTATTCCTGGCGCCCACCATGCCGGCAACAAAAAGCTCATGCGCGCTGGAGAAGGCACATTTAGTTGTTGCTATTGGTCACTTCACGCGATAGCCAGCCCTTTCCAATCGCGTGGCTACGCCCTCAGACATTGGGCGCTCCCCGACTAGCTCTAGCAGGCACCCTGTCGCCTCGTTCGCCATTGCCCGTAGGCTCACTAACTCCGTCTGTATGTACCGGGTCGTGATCGCGCTTTTCGAAACGACCATGCCGCGCCCGTCCACCGCCCATTTATGTCCGAGCAGGACCGCCACCTTGTCTATCTCCGCCCCGAACCAGAATTTGGCCACGGTCGCCAGCGTGCGGCGTAAGTCATGCGCCGATACCCGGTCCACGCTCGCGGCCTCGCAGACGATCTGTAGAGCATCCCCTACGCTGGTCATAGGCGCGGATGACCCACCGCAGCGCTTCGGAAAGACGTAAATGTGTGACTCGCGGCGCTCGTGCCGCCTTCTGAGCAGGTTCACCACGTAATCGCTCAGCGGCATAACCCCGGTGAACCCCTTCCACCCAGCCGCGCCCGCATGGACGTAATAGAAGCCCCGATCCAAGTCCAACGAGTCCCACTTCATTCCGAGCGCGGCGCTCAGCCGGAAGCCGGTCATGAAAATCAACTTCACCGCGTCCTTACTGTCCTGCCTCTTCAATGCGCGGTCGATGGAGCGAAAGAACGGCCTGAGTTGCGGGATCGGGATATAGGTGTCTTTCGGTGGTGGTGCGATGAACAGGCGCGAGAGCCGCACCTTTGTGATCGGGTTGACGTCCAGCATGTCTAGGCCCATCAGGAAGCTATAGACCGCTGAGACGATATTCGACATGTACAGCGCCTTGGCCTCGCCGTACTGGGTTTTCACGCCGGTCAGGAAGTCCACCCACTGCATGACCGATACGTCCTCCAGCGGCCAGTCCTTCGCCGGTGCGAGCGCGATGCGATACCACTTGGTGTAATCGGCCTTCGTTTGGTCACTCAGCGGCTTCCCGAGCCGGGTACGCCTCGTTGCGAGGAACGTAGGAAGTGTATTGGCGAGCGTCAGAGGCATCGCGGCCTCTCTGGATAGCGCCGCGTATTCGTTTGGAGCGTTCATTTTTCGTTCTTCCGGTTAGGGTTGTCATCAGAGAACCGGAAAGATCAGCCCCCACCTTGCCCGTCGTCGAATTTTCCGCCATAATCTGCGTCTTCGCCGCGAGCCATACTCTGGCGCGTGCGCTGCAAGACCTGCCCAGGTGGTGAAATTGGTAGACGCAGGGGACTCAAAATCCCCCGCCGCAAGGCGTGCCGGTTCGATTCCGGCCCTGGGCACCAAAAGTTGTTCCGGCATAAGCCGCATGCATTCCTAGAAACCCCGTAAAGTCAACGACTTACGGGGTTTTTTCTTTCCTGGATGATCCGGCTCGACCCGAGTACCGCTGGTGGTATCGGCAACCTCCTCGCAGACGGTGGTCGCATGTATTTCCAGCTCGATAAGTCCGGCGCGAAATACTGGCGGATGAACTACCGGTATCAGACATGCCGGGCGATCATCGGCCGGCATGTCAATAGTCGGCCACGATAAAGCGGCGCAATTGACGCACGAACTCCGCGCGGGCGGCGGCAGGCAGTTGCCGTCCGACGGGAATACGCTGCCAGCCGTCGCAAAGGTAGACGACGCCATCGCTGTCGTCGAGAGACACGGCCAAGCGGCCAGCATTCATCCGATGCATCGTGCGGCGTCCGCGCTCGTGTACTTCGACGATCACGAACGGGGGCGCGAACGTCAGCACCTCGCCGTCCGTCGCGTGCCTGGAGTAGGCGATAAAGGCGATGCCGACGGCCACGGTGCAAAGCATCGAGAAAAACAGCGTGAGCCACGCGCCGAATGCGAATGCCGTTACCACGCCGATCGCGAGGTCGAGCGCCATGAGGAACACGGTCGCGGCGAGCGACTGCCGCGGCGTGAGGGAGCAGTTGCGCTTGATGCGCCACTCGCGGCTCGGCACACCTCCCTCGCCGTCGAAAGAGCCAGGCCCGTACGACCGCCTGAAGTATGCGTACATGATCGAAAGTCCCGCGTCGTGGAGCCATTCGTGACGCCCAATGGGCGTGCCGCGGTTCTCCAGCGTCGCCTGTTGCGTCAAGGTAGCGCGGGCGGGCTGCCCCGATTGCAGCGTCCACGCCGCTTGCAATGTCACCGTTCCGCTCGCATCGGTCTCGGCATCGAGCACCGTGACGACGAGCATCCGAGTGTCGGGCGGCTCCGGCGCGTCCGGGAAGATGAACACGCCTGGAGGCAGCCGGCTCGTCAGGTCCTGCACAAGCGTGCGCCACATCAGTTGAGCCAGTGGCGCGCCCCACCGGTCGCTTTCGTCGGTCGAAAGCCGGTTCGGCAAAATCTGCGTGACGACTTCAGGCCGATCTTCCGGCTTGGCTTTTCTTTCGTCTCGTCTGGCCGACCATGACTATCTCGACGAGGTGCTCATGTTGTTGCGCGGCGAGCCTTTTCTGCTCTGGAGACCGGTCGATCAACATGGCACCGGACTACGATGGGCCGCCCGCGTCCGCCTTGACCCCGCGGGATGTGTTGCGCTCCAGTCTCATGTACATGTTCGCCGCCACGATACCGAAGACGATGTGAGCGAACAGGCTGGCCCCGTTGCGTGCTTCTGCGAACCACGGAAAAAACCGTGTCATGCCGTAGAAATTAATCAGGTAAACGGCTGCAGCGAAAGCGCCACCCGCCAGTGAAGCCATCCCCATGCTCGAGTCAAGGTTGAATGACGTCATGATCAGACCGAGGATAAGCGCGAATACGATGGCAAGGGCAAAATGCATCACAAAGGCCCCGAGCACAATGCCAATTGAGAATGCTTGCTGCGATTGCAATGCGCCTCGTCCCAGCATGATCGCGGCGACCATGCGTGGGGGCTCCAGCAGACTTGCGCCCGTCATCAGTGCCATCAGGATAACCCCTAACGCCAGGAACACAGCGCCTGCGATGACGCCTGCGAGCACGGCTGCCCGCCAGTCAGGCTGGCCGTGTGTGAAATGATGGGAATCCATGCGAAGTTCCACAATTTCTCTCCCGATTGATTCGGATAATTCATTCTAGTCCTACAGCTCGCGAGACTGATAGCGCCGCATGGCTATCGCCCCCCCGACGGACGATCCTCGTTCTGGCGACGACGTGGCGTGATGAACTGCACGTGCAAGAGACCCTTGAGGCACGTCAGTTGTTGGGAGGTAGGAGGGTTGTTCGCAGCAGACCTGTCAGCGGATCGATAATTAATCTTTTAGCTCACAGTGGAGGATCAAATGTCTGCGAAGTCGAAAGCACAACAGATGGCTGCGCAATTACCGCCGAGGCGCTGGAAGATCATTTCGGCGCCCATTGCGCGCTGGAATCCGCCTTAATGGCTGCCTTCGACAACGGCCGCAATCCTATCCGTTCGGTTTACGCGGAAGCGATCGACCAGAACGGCGGCAAAGGAGTAGTGTTACATAGCGGACTGTTCAGAGTGGACGGCACGCAACCCGATCGCGGCACCACGGCATAGTCCCGGCGCGTGCCACCGCATGCACCTCTGTCTCGGCGCGGGTAAGGTGGGGCGGCATAGTCTGCAACCGCTAGTCAACGATGGAAGGAGGACACATGTCACTCATCGTCGCAGCACGCTTTACGACATTCCCCGCCGCTGAAGACGCGGCGCAACGGCTCTTTAATGCCGGTTTCGTCGAGGAGGACGTCACACTGTTTTTCGTCAATCCGATCGGCCAGCATGCACGTTTTCGGCCCGGCGGCGATATCAGCGCCGACACAAACGCGAGGGAGGCGCCGAAGGGTGCCGAGATAGGCATCACGATTGGCGCAGCGGTTGGCGCCGTGGTCGGCGTCGGGATCTTCGCGGCGTTTTCGGCGCCGCTTATCATGTCGCTGGTCGCGGCCGGGGTGAGTGCGTATGTCGGTTCATTGGTCGGCGCGATGATGCGCACGCGTGACGCCTGCGACGAAGAAACCCGTGAATGCGGCGTGCTGGTGGCCGTACACGTGTCGCAGGACAGCCAGTTGGACGCCGCACGGGTGCTGCGCGATGCCGGAGGCGCGGCGATCGAACGCGCGACCGGCCGCTGGCAACAAGGGCGGTGGGCCGACTTCGATCCGCTCAGCCAGCCTGTGCCGCTCAACGAATTCAGTGAGAAGCACGCCTGATTTGAAGGTGTTTTTCGCCGAGATTTTCAGCGAGCCAGGAAACAAAAACGGCCCGGCATTTGTCGGGTCGTTTTGTATTCGGAGCGGTGCGTTCCAGGCACTCGCCTGAGAAACGGTCGGCGAAGCGGTCAGTGGAAGAAGAGTTCCCGCATGCCGAAGGTGTGATCCGCTTCGGCAGCCATCAGCACCATCAGCACCAGCAGGCACAGGGGCGGTATCAGAATGGCGTACACCAGCGCCAGCCGCTCCCACATCATGTGCATGAAAATCGACACGATCAGCCCGGCCTTGGCGATCATCAACACGACGATCAGCGTCCAACGCAGCAGGCCTTGCACGTGGAAGTAATCCACCATGTACGACATCGTGCTCAGGACGAACAGCAGGGCCCAGATCTTCAGGTAGATGCCGATCGGATGCTGCTGGCCGTGCACGGCGTCGGGTCGATGGGCGGGATCGGTGTGGTCCATGGTCTGCCTCACCACAAATAGAACAGCGCAAAGATGAACACCCACACGAGGTCGACGAAGTGCCAGTACAAGCCGGCAATCTCGACGATCTGGAAGTTGCCGTGCTCGGTGAACGCCGGCTGCAGGATCTTGCGTGCGATCAGCAGCAGGTAGATCACGCCGCAGGTCACGTGAAAGCCGTGGAACCCGGTGATCATGAAGAAGCACGCGCCAAACTGCGCCGCACCCATCGGGTTGCCCCAGGGGCGGATACCTTCATGGACGATCAGCTTGGTCCATTCGAAGGCCTGCATCGACACGAAGGTCGCGCCCAGCAGCGCGGTCGCCAGCAACAGTGCGGCGGCGCGCTTTGCGTTGCGGCGGTAGCCAAAGTTGACAGCCATCGCCATGGTGCCGCTGCTGGTGATCAGGGTGAACGTCATGATGGCGATCAGCAGCAAGGGCACATCCACGCCGCCCACAGTGAGCCCGAACACCTTGGAAGGGTCGGGCCACGGCACCGTGGTCGACATGCGCACCGTCATGTAGCCGATCAGGAAGCTGCTGAAGATGAAGGTGTCCGACAGCAGGAAGATCCACATCATCGCCTTGCCCCACGGCACCTTGAAGGCTTCGCGGTCGCCCGACCAGTCCGTGACGATGCCGCGCCAGCCGTCAGGCCCGGCGTCGGTGGGCGTGGTGGCAGCGGATTCGGTGGGGAGCGTGGGCGTGGTCATGGCGCGGCTCCATACAGCGGCCCGCAGATGGCTGCGACGAACTCAGGGGTGATCCACCACATCGCCGCCAGCAGCACGAGCCAGACAGCCAGCAGGAAATGCCAGTAGATAGCGCACAGCACGATGGCGCGCTGGGCTCGGAAGGGGTCTCCGCGCTGGAGACGCGCGATCGTCACCGCCCAGGCCACCAGCCCGCCCAGCACATGCAACCCGTGCAGGCCGGTGAGCAGGTAGAGGAAGCTATTGGAAGGATTGACGGTGACGGTCTGCCCGGCCGCCGACAGCATGCGCCAGGCGGTCAGTTGTCCGATCACGAAAACGGCCGCTAGCACACCGCCGGACACCAGCCACGCCGCGCGGTGCAAGGTCATCTGCCGGGCACGCTGCATGGCAATGCTTGCCAGCACCAGCGCGCCGGTGTTCCACCACAGCAGCAACGGATGCGGGATCGGCTGCCAGTCGGGCTCGCGCATGCGCATTGCATAGGCGAACAGCAGCAGTGAAAACAATGTCGTTGCCACCGCCATGAAGACGATCAGGCCGATGCGGCTCGCATTCGGCAAGACAGGTGGCGCGTCAGGAACGAAGGGGCGGGGCAGTGTGGTCATTCGCGTGCCTCGCCGGGTTGAAGCGTCGGGTGGGCCGGTTCAGGCGCCGTCGCAGGCGCAGGCGGCTGGTTTTGCGGGACGAAGTCTTCCTCGTGCCCCGGCGGGCTGTATTCGTACGCCCAGCGGTAGACGACGGGCGGCGCGGCGCCCCAGTTGCCGTGCACTGGCGGCGTTTGCGGCGTCTGCCATTCCAGCGTGGTGGCCCGCCAGGGGTTGCTGTCGGCACGCTTGCCGCGCACAAGGCTCCACGCCAGGTTGTACAAGAACAGCAACTGCGCCGCCCCAACGATCAGCGCAACGACGGTGATGAAGGTGTTGAGCGTCTGCGCCGAAGACGGAATGAAGCTGTAGCCCTCATACGCGTAATACCGCCGCGGCATGCCCAGGATGCCGAGATAGTGCATCGGGAAGTAGATCGCATAGGTGCCGAGGAAGGTAACCCAGAAGTGCACGCGCCCGAGCGTGTCGTTGAGCATGCGGCCCGTCACCTTCGGATACCAGTGGTACATACCGCCAAACACCACAAGGATCGGCGACACGGCCATCACCATATGGAAGTGCGCCACCACGAAGTACGTGTTCGACAGCGGAATGTCCACGCTCACGTTGCCGAGGTAGAGCCCGGTCAGCCCACCCAGGACGAAGGTGCTGATGAAGCCGATGGCAAACAGCATGGGCACGGTCAGGTGGATATCGCCGCGCCACAGCGTCAGCACCCAGTTGTAGACCTTGAGGGCGGTCGGGATGGCGATGATGAGCGTGGTGGTGGCAAAGAAGAAGCCAAAGTACGGATTCATGCCGGCGATGAACATGTGGTGCGCCCAGACCACGAAGCTCAACGCACCGATGATGATGATGGCCCACACCATCATCTTGTGGCCAAAGAGGCTCTTGCGCGCGTGCGTGCTGATGAGGTCCGACACGATGCCAAAGGCCGGCAGCGCGACGATGTAGACCTCCGGATGCCCGAAGAACCAGAACAGGTGCTGGAACAGCAGCGGGCTGCCGCCGGCATGCTTGAGCGTCTGCCCCATCGACACCACGGCCGGTATGAAGAAGCTGGTGCCGAGTGTCTTGTCGAGCAGCATCATCACCGCCGACACGAACAGCGCCGGAAACGCCAGCAGCGCCATGATGGTCGCCACGAAGATGCCCCACACCGTGAGCGGCATGCGCATGAGCGTCATGCCGCGCGTGCGCGCCTGCAGCGTGGTGGTGACGTAATTCAAGCCGCCCATCGTTGTCGCGACGATGAAGATCGCCAGCGACACCAGCATCAACACGATGCCCCATTCCACGCCCGGCGTGCCCGGCAGGATGGCCTGGGGTGGATACAGCGTCCAGCCCGCGCCGGTCGGCCCGCCTGGCACGAAGAAGCTCGCCATCAGCACCAGCACGGCCAGCAGGTAGACCCAGTAGCTCAGCATGTTGAGAAACGGGAACACCATGTCGCGCGCGCCCAGCATCAGCGGGATCAGGTAGTTGCCGAAGCCGCCCAGAAACAGCGCCGTCAGCAGGTAGATCACCATGATCATCCCGTGCATGGTGACGAACTGGTAGTAGTGGTTGGCGTCGATGAAACTGAACTTGCCCGGAAAACCGAGCTGCAACCGCATCAGGTCCGACAACACAAGGCCGACCAGGCCGACGGCGATGGCCGTCAGCGAATACTGCACGGCGATGACCTTGTGGTCCTGGCTCCAGACATAGCGGGTCCAGAAGCTTTGCTGGGCGTGGTTGGTGTGCGCGTAGGGCATTGCGTCTGCTCCGCTAGGGTTTGGCTGCGCTGATGGCGGCCGGGCCGCCTTGCGATTCGATGTAGGTCACCAGCGCGGTCAGCTCCTGCTCGCTCAGGTCGAAGTTCGGCATGATGGGTGCGAAGCCCTTCACGACGCGGGCCTTCGGATCGCGGATGAAGGCGCGCAGATAGGCCTCGTCCACCTTCGGGGTGCTGCCGTCGGCCATCGTTTCGGTCTTGCCGTACAGGCCCTTCCATGTGGGGCCCACGCGCGGACTGCCGTCCACGGTATGGCAGGCGAAGCAGCCCTTGGCCTCTGCGAGCGTCTTGCCCTGATCAGCGAGCGCCTGGGCGCTGCCGCCTGCAGCGGCGGGTGCGGCCTGCACCTTGGCCTGCTGCCGCTGCGCGAACGTGCTCTGCTGCGCCAGCCAGCGCGAGAACGATGCTTCGTCTTCCACCACCACCACGCCGCGCATGTTGGAGTGCCCGATACCGCAAAGCTGCGCGCACAGGATGTCGTAACGCCCTGCCTTGGTCGGCGTAAACCAGAAGGTGGTCACCATGCCGGGCACTATGTTCATGCGCGCACGGAACGGCGGTACGTAGAAGTCGTGCAGCACGTCGCGCGACCGTGTCAGGACCTGGATCGGCCGGTTGAGCGGCAGGTGCACCTCGGGCGTCTCGATCAGGTAGTTGTCACGGCCGTTGGGGTCGCCGGGGTTCAGGCCGAAGGGGTTGTCGTTGCTGATGTAGCGCACGTCCGTCGTGCCCAGCTTGCCACCGGGGCCGGCAAAGCGGAAGCGCCATTGCCATTGCTGGGCGAGCACTTCCATCTGCAGCACGTTGCGCGGCGGCCGTACGAAGTCTGCGTAGACGAAGAGCCCCGGTGCCAGCAACGCTGCCACGCCGACAGTGGTCAGGCCGATCAGCCACCATTCCAGCCGCTTGTTGTGCGGCTCGTAAGCAGCGCGATGACCCCTGCGGTGGCGGTAGCGCACCAGTGCGATCACGATGAACAGGTTGATCGCGACGAAGAGCGCGCCGGTAATGACGAGCGTGATCGTCAGCATGTCGTCCATGCGCACCCAGTTCGAGGCGATCGGCGTGATCCACCAGGGACTGGCAAAGTGAAACCCCACCGCCAATACGATGATCAGGATCAGGGCAATCGCAAGCGACATAGGCCACCTCGCTGCGTGTCACTCGTTGGAGCCGCTAACAAAAAAGGCTCCTGGCGTCGTTGTGCCGCCTTGCCGTACTTCGTACTGCCTGCGCCGGCACTTCTGCCAGGACCGCTTCGCTGAGCGTTGTAAGCGGCCCTAAAACAAAGGTAGTCCTCTCCTCTGCATCGTGCAAGACAGCGCCAGGGGGAAGCGCGCCCCATATACGGATCGCGCGAATGGAGGAGTCACTTGCCGCGATGCAATACAAAACGGCCGCCTCCAGCATTGGTTGCCGAGGCAGCCGTTTCCCAAGGGCGCCGGGTGTTTAGGGTCTGTTCACGTGTGCGACGTGCGTACGACGACTTGCTGCCGGCGCGGATCACATCGCGACATATCCATGTCCTCGCGAATCACAGTGTCGCACTCGAACAGTTACCCGAGACATCCTTGCTGCAAAGCAGCGACGTCGTGCACTCGCTCGAACGCGGCGTGGCGCTCAGCGGTGCGACCGGCGCGCTTCTCGGCCTCGTCGCACTGGTTGTATTTAGACGAGGCCATCGGCGCCCCCTTTGGGTCGAATACGGCCCAATACGCGTCAAGCGGAGTCTCGACATGAGACATATGCAAAAGACAGAATGGCCAGCCAAAAGCACGTGAATGACCTAGTACCCACGCCCGGTGGTATTTTTGGTGGTATCCGTACCGGCAAAATTCCACGAACCCGCTCCAGCAAAGCGATAGCCGGAATTTTTCCATTCCGGCCCTGGCACCAAAAGTTGTTCCGGCATGAGCTGCGGTATTCTGAAAACCCCCGTAAAGTCAACGACTTGCGGGGCTTTTTCTCTCCTGGATGATCTGGCTCGACCCGTGTGCAACTGATGGTATCGGGTGGTATTAGCGCCTCCCGTTCGTCGGATCTGCGCGATAACGATAACTCGTTACATGCCATCGTCCCAGCCCGTTTAACGGCTTCCCGTTCTCCATGAAGAGCGCGGCGATACGCAGATGTCCACGTTCTATCGATATGTCCAGCGACGGTGTGTGACAAAAGTGAGCGGCGTTACCGCACAAACAACCATCGCAATCCCTATCCATGGTCCGGCCCCCGTAATCTGCGCGAGGTAGGACACCAGTCCGGTCAAGGCCGCACCGGCAAGCGAAACAGTGATGAATCGCCAGACGTTCCGCACACGCAGCGACGACGAAAAACTCCAGAGCGTGTTCACAAGGTACGACCAGCAGGTCGCGCATGCGAACGCGACCGTATTCGCGAGAAACTGCGACGTACCGGCGTGTGATATCAACGCGACGGCCACGCCGACATGCAGGGCAGTCGCCGACAGTCCGCAAACACCGAAGCGGATCAGTCTTGTCAACTCGGTGCTGTTTTTCATGCCGGTGTCACTTCGCTGTCAGCACAGCGAGCAGCGACACGCCGCATGGCAACGCGCCATGTGACACCCAGTGACGCTCGGCACTGAAGATCCGATAGAAGAGCATGTTCAGAGCACCGGTCGGCGTGGCATCGCCGCTCGACCGATCGTGCTTGAGCAGACGATCGATAAAACGCACGGCAATCGCCAGCGGAAGCAGCAGCGTGTTGAAGTAAGTCATGCGTTCGATCCGATACCCTGCCTCATCGGCGCACGCCGCGAGCGCCGTTCGACCGTACCGTCTGTGATGATGAAGATAAACGTCGTGCGCGCTCCACAGCCATTGGTACGCCGGCACTGTTACGACGATTTTCCCGCCGGGGGCCAGTACTTCCCGCATGCGCGCAAGCGAGCCAACGTCGTCGGCAATGTGCTCGAGGCAATCGAAAAAACAGATCAGGTCGAAGCGTTCGGAGTCGAAAGGCAGATCATCCGGGCAACGTCCTGCGCGAATATCGAAACGCTCTCCGGTGCTTTTTGCGGTCAGCATCCGCGCTGTCTCGTCCATCTCCATTCCGCTCACACTGCCGAACTCGGCCAGCATTTCCAGGTTGCCGCCGGTGCCGGAGCCCACTTCGAGCACGCGCGCGCCGGAGGGCAACATAAGGCGACGCAGCACCGAGCTCAACACATCGCGCCGGCCGCGAAACCACCAATGTTCGGCCTCGGTTTCGGCCATCTGAAGATAAGCATCGGGGGACATGATTCATACCTCCACGATTCAGCGGCCAGCGAACCGCACGCGTTTGCGCGAGGGTTCGAACCGCAGGGTGTTCGACATGCGTGCGCTGTTGCGCCCGACGGGCAGCGTGCTGATCTTGCTACTTTCCTGATAGCGGCGGCGCACGAGATAGACCGGCCGCCCCTTCGTCTCGTAGTAGATTCGGCCGATGTATTCGCCGACCACGCCGATCCCAATCAACTCGATACCCCCCATGAACAGCATCACGGAAAGCAGTGACGCGTAGCCCGGCACCGGGTTGCCGAGCCACAGCGTGCGGCCGATGATGAAGCCGCCGTACACAAAAGACACTGTGGCGATCGCAAGGCCGATATAGCTCCAGCTCCGCAGCGGCACGGTGCTGAAGCTCGTGATGCCTTCGAGCGCAAAATTCCACAACCGCCATCCGGAGAATTTCGAATGACCGGCGCTGCGCGGCTCGCGCTGGTATTCGACAATCACGGTCCGATATCCGACCCACGCAAACAGCCCTTTCATGAAGCGCCGACGCTCCGGCAAGCTTCGCAGTGCATTGACGACCTGGCGGTCCATCAGCCTGAAGTCGCCGACGTTCTCCGGCAGCTTCACTTCAGACAGCGCATTGTGAACGCGATAGTAGATCGCGGCGGCGGTGCGTTTCGCGAAGGTGTCGCACGCGCGGTTAGACCGTTTGGCGGCAACCACTTCTGCTCCGCTGCGCCAATGTTCGATCATCACCGGGATCAGGCTCGGCGGGTCCTGAAGATCCGCGTCAATAGGAATCACCGCGTCGCCGAATGCTTCGTCGATACCGGCCGTCAACGCCGCCTCCTTGCCGAAGTTTCGCGTCAGGTCGATGACACGTATGCGCGCGTCGCGCACGCTGGCGGCGATCAGCTTATCGAGCGTGCAATCGCTGCTGCCGTCGTTGACGCAGACTATTTCGAAACGCGTCGATGCAATCCCCTCGAGAACCGGAACGATCTCGCTAAAGAAATGATCTACCGCCTCGCCTTCGTTGTAGAACGGCACTACCAGTGAAATCAATGAAATATTATTTTGTTCAAACATGATTACCTCCCCGTAATTCTGATTTGATGCTATGAGCCGGTGGGAATGTGGGCCACACATCGCGCACGTTTTTCTCCGGCATTTTCTTCTTTTGTGTAGTGGCCCTCACTCGTCGGCATAACGTTGGAAGACCGGGGCCGCGCGCCTTTCCAGCGCGATGCGCCGCAGCAGCATCCCGAGCGTTGTCAGCGAGATCAACGGCAAGAACTGGAACGGCCCGCATGCCATGATCAACATGCCCCCGAGCGGCGCGATCCAGAGCGCGGCCAGCCATTCCCGTTCGCCGCGCTCCCAACCCGCGACCAGCGCATGCCGGCAATACCACGCGATCAGCACACCGAACCAGGCGAGATCGTAGTCGTAGAGATATGGACTCACCAGCAGGCTCGCGCAGATCAACGTTGCCGCACGCAGGGCATACGAGCATTCACGGCTCCACCCGTAACAGACGGCAGCCGCGGCGATCAGCGCACACGCGCCCTGCGCCGCGTAAGCGAGCCCAGCCGGCGCATGAACCAACGTAGCGAGCGCGAATACAGTTGGCACTCGTGCCAGCGTGGCGTGTGCGGACTCGATGCTGTAAGCGGCAATCCCGGTGTTATGCAGGAATGCAGTTAGCGTTTGAGCGCCGAACACGAGCACCGCAAGCGCGAGTGTGGCCCCGGCCGTCAACACGAAGGCAGCCAGCGCGCGCCAGGACCGGGAGCACAGCAGCGCCAGCGGAAACAGCAGGACCAGTTGCGGCTTCATGCACAACAGGCCCAGACAGGCCCCTGCAGCAACCGGCCGGCGGCGCAACCATACAAGTCCGCACCCTGCGAGCGCGGCTGTCAGCAAGCCGTTTTGCCCGGTGCTGATGACGAAAAGCGCACCAGGAAAGAACAGCACGGGCAGGATAGCGTGCCGGTCCGGCACGATGACCCGGATCACCTTGACGAAGAACGCGTATGCACCACCGAGCCATAGCACCGCAGCTGCCTTGTAGGGAAGCAGCGCGAGCGGAACGACCAGCAGCAACGTGTTTGGCGGATACAGCCACGGCAGGACGCCGTTGACGGTGCCGAGGTACGGCACCGTGCCGATCTCGATCACGGACAGCGCCTTTACGTTATAGGCGTCGACTGCGTGCCCATGCAGCGCAAGAACTGCTGCACTCCAGAACGGCAGGAAATCGACCACGAATGGACTCGTGCCGCTCAGCCCGTTCTGCCCGCTCATCCGGACCAGCAAGATTGCGATGAATAATGCGTAGCACCCAAATACGATGATCGGGTATAGCCGCAGACGATCCGCGTTGAGCCAATGCGGACGCCTCGCCGGACCCGCTGCGTGCAATACCGGCAGCGGCCGGCATTTCGCCGAGGCATGGCGAAACGCGCGCAGGTTCATACCGCCCCCTGCGCATCGAGCCGCGTGCGCCGCACGATAACGAGCAGAACAAGCAGCAACACGACCGGTCCGATTTGCGGCAAGTGACTCAGGCGGTTGAAGAATTCGTGTACCGGCAGCAGCCACGCAAGTACCAGAACGGCCTGCTCGCCGCGCCGCCAACCCTTTTCAAGGCCGCAAGCAGCAAGACAGACGAGTGCAACACCGAGCCAGGTCAGTTCGTAGAACCATACGTAGGGGTTGGCGAGCAGCGTCGCTACCGCAATCGCCGCAGCCCGCATTCGCAGATCGTCTGTGCGCCGCCACACATAGCACGCGGCCGCAGCAGCGATCAATGCGACTGCGCCTTGTGCAGCATAAGCCATGGCGGCAGACGCATCCGCGAGACGCAGCGCGGCAAATGGCGTCGGAGAGGAAGGCCAGTACAGCACGCGATTCTCGAGCACCAACTCGCGCGCCACGCTAGTGCCGACCATAAATGCGCGAAGCGATTGTGTGCCACACACGAGTACACTGATTCCAACAAACCCGGCAGCACTGATTGCTGCCACCCACATGGTTTTCCATGCGCGCGCTGCGATCAGCACAACTGGAAATAGCACGGCTAGTTGCGGTTTGATTGCCAGCAAGCCGATGCAGATGCCTGCGCGTACAGGATGTCGCTCGGTCCAGCGAACGGCGAAGGCCATCAGCGCGGCGGTAATCAACGCATTCTGCCCAACGACTGCTGCAGCAAAGACGCCTGGATATGCGAGCACGACGAGGGCGGCAAACTGCGGGCGCCGAAAGTGAGCAGCGAAACCGGTAACCCCCTGCGTGCCGGCCGCAAACAGCCAGGCGCCAACGCACACGAACAACAGGTAGCAGGGCGCGTACGGCAATAAAGCAAGCGGTGCGAACAGCAGCAGCAATGTGGGCGGATAAAGCCACGGCAAAAAACCATGCGCGCCAAATAGCTCCGCTTCGGCCCGTGAAAACGTTGGATAGTCGTAGACCGCCGCCGGTGAGCCGGTCAGCATCACATGCGACGCAGTCCAGAACACCGAAAAGTCGACGCCTGGTCGGGTGACGTCAGTCGCCATGAACCCGCCGCTAGTCCAACCCCATGCCGCCAGCAGGATGGCGCAAAGCACGAGCATCGCGCAGCTGTACAGCAGCACGCGTTCGCGTGTCAGCCAGCTATGGATGCAACGTTCGGCGCCGAGCGCTCCCCGATCTGAAAAGTACATGATCCCCGCCTTGCACGAGAGCCGGATATTTTTTCTCACCCGGTCTATCTGATTTTTTTGGTTTCCATTCCTAAGCGAACGAATGGTTCATCGCGCGCCTGTGGTCGATTCATTGTTGTAGGAAATACTTCGACTTTCAAGCCATCGTTTTCCTCACCGGTCGTGGCCACCGTCAAAGTCACGCGTCACAGCGCAAATTCGACGCCTTTTCTGGCGTCCTGGATCAGTCGCGTGTCAACTTTGAGACGGTTCGGACTGGCAGGCCCATGGAAATGCCGTCGATCTCATCGACGCCGGCGTCCTGACCGAACCAGGGTAAATCGCGAGATGTTTTCCGCAGAGCACCGAACGGCGGGCCTCTCCGGGATTCTGCCTCCGGCGGCTTGGCGCCCAAAATCGTCGCAGATTAGAGACAACCTGTGCGCCGGAGGTGGAATTGGACAACACGCAAACCGGTGTCACCTCCGTATTTCCTGGCATTTGGGGAAGCTGGCCCAGAGCTTGCGAAGGAAAGGGCGCGGAAGTCGACGACGTGACGACCGGCGCGATTCAGGTAGCAGGTACGAGAAAGAACCTGAAAACGCGACTGGAGTCAGCCACGGGGAAATTTCTTCACATACGCCGCTGCAATCATCAAAGACAGCGCGGATGGAAAGAGAACAGATGGTGGTCGCCGACTGACTAGCGGGCTCCGGCACGCCGGCCGGAAGCCAATAACGAGCAACAGAAGGCAAGGACCACGAGATGAAGACCGATCAAACAAAACGACGGGCCCACCGTCGCCACAGCGGCGCCGGCTTCACGTTCCCGGCAGCACCCACATCGATCATTCGTTGCGCGCATCGTCGCGCCGACAATGATCTCCACGGACCCTACGCGTGGCAATTCGCCAGGCGCACGCTTCGTGATCTGTTTCCTCGCAGCGACTCTTCCGACACGAAAGGTTTGCACGCATCCGCGTGTACGCCGACACGGTCGGCCTAGACTCGGCGCCCTTTTTTCTGCAGTGCCAGCAGTACCTTCCCTCAGCCAATTCTGGCCAAGGGTTATTAATTAGCCATCCAAAGGAGTTAGCCATGCAACATATCATCGCCCAAGCCAAGCGTTTCGTTCGTGACGAAGATGGTGTAACCGCTATCGAATACGGACTGATCGCATCACTGATCGCCGTGGCCATCATTGTCGCCGTAACGCTCGTTGGCACAAAGCTGACTGGGGTCTTCAACACGATCGCGAGTGACCTGTAAGCGGCGGGCCGACGGACAATGACCAGCCGTTGATTTGTCCGTCTCCGCCGGGTCCTCGATTCTCGCAGGACTCCCCCAACCAAGACAGGAGTGACCTATGAATGCGATGAGAGAAGCAGCATCGCGCGTCACGCTGCTGCAGCTCTTCCGGATCGACGCAGCCCGTACCAGACGTTTCGTGTTGGACGAACAAGGCGTGACAGCCATCGAGTACGGCCTTATCGCCGCACTAATCGCGGTGGCCATCATCGTTGCCGTAGCGCTAGTCGGGACAGATCTGAACGCGGTGTTCAACACCATCTCAAGCGATCTGTAGAGACGGGATTTGACGGGTGAGCGGTTTTCCGTCTCTCCCGTCTTCCCCAGAATCATTGCGTGTTCCACCGTCGACAGAAACCGACGACGAATCAGTTCGGGAGATAGCCATGCACGCATGGAGCGACATCTATCAGCACATCGCGACCAAGGTCACGGCGGCACGTTCATAAACGCAGACAAAACTCATCGAGACCCGCCATGTTTCTGCCCCCACAACCCATTCCTGCATGTGTGATTGCGCTGGCCATCGTGACAGCCAGCACGGATCTCACTTGCCGGCGGATTCCGAACCGGATCATCGCGATCGGCCTCGCCGCTGCACTTATCGTGCAGATCCGGCTGAACGGCCCGCTTGCCGGAAGTGCGGACTGGCTCATGGGCGCCCTGACCGGGTTCGCGGTGCTGCTGCCCTTCTATCTGTTGCGGGGCATGGCCGCCGGCGACGTGAAACTGCTTCTGACGATCGGCGCCTGGGTCGGGCCGGCGATGACCGTCCGTATCGCCCTGGCAACGTTCATCGCGGGCGGGATCTGGTCACTGTGTGTCACCTTGCGGCGCCGTCGCGCGAGGCAATTGCTCGTGAATCTCTGGTGCATCGTAAGCAGCATGTGGACCCCCGGACGACAGATAGCCGGGATTCCTCAGTACCAGCAGATCGAATCGGTTGGATCACTGCCCTACGGCGTTGCCATTGCCGCAGGGACTTTAGGCGTGTTGTTCGCATCGGCTGCATAGCCGAAGAAATCCGGGGTTGCCGCCAGCATGGACAGCCGAACCGTACAGCCTGTGATGCCGGTCGCAAACCGGGCAGGAGAAAAGAGCGATGAACCAGCAGAACATTGAAAACGGGAGTGTCGCACAGGTTACGCACCTTCCTGAGCCTGAGCCGTCGTACGGCCGTCATGCGGAAGAATCCACCGTGTCGCTGCGTGCTCCGCGCACGCTCGCTGAAACCGGACTGCCGCAGGAGTTCGTGACACGGCTCGTACTCAAGTCCGTCCTGCTGCACGGCAAGTCGAGTTTCGCGGATCTCGCCGAACGGCACAAGTTGTCGGTGGGGGTACTCGACGACGTGCTGGCATTTCTCGTGCGCGAGCACCTTGTCGAGATCACCCACCGCGGCGCGAATGACATCGACGTGCAGCTTCGCCTCACGGACAGCGGCCGCAATCTCGCACAAGACGAAATGACGCGCTGCAGATATTGCGGCCCCGCCCCCGTCGAGTTCGACGACTATGCAGCAAGCGTGCGCGAACATTCGGTTCGTTGGATCCGCATCACGCAAGGTGACGTAAGTTCGGCATTTCGCGACGTGGTCGTCGATCACGCGTTGCTCGGTGCAGCGGCGACATCGCTCAATGCCGGGCGGCCTTTGATGCTGCACGGCCTCGCAGGAAGCGGCAAAACGTTCCTCGCCGAGCGGCTCGGACTGCTGCTGCGCGGCAACGTGCCGATTCCCTATGCGCTCTACGTCGGCGGCGAAATCGTGCAGCTTTACGATCCACTCGTGCATCGCGACGCACCCGAGCAGAGCCAGACGCAGACGAGCGACCGGCGCTGGCGCATGTGCCGCCGCCCGGTGGTGATCTCAGGCGGCGAGCTGACGCTCGAAGCGCTCGACCTGCGCCATGACGCCACGGCCGGCTTCTACCAGGCACCACCGCACATGAAAGCAAACATGGGTCTGTATATCGTCGACGATCTTGGGCGCCAACGCATCGCGCCTCACGACCTGCTCAACCGCTGGTTGATGCCGCTCGATCGGGGTGTCGATCAGTTCACGCTGCAATCCGGCTCGCGCTTCGTTGCGCCCTTCGACGTATGGCCGGTGTTCTCCACCAATCTTGCTCCGGCCCAATTCGACGACGCATTCCTGCGCCGGCTCGGCTCGAAGCTGTACGTCGGACCCTTATCGGTCGACGACTATCGCGCGGTCTTCAACGCGCGTTGTGCTGCACTCAAGCTCACTGCTACGCAAGCCTCATTCGATTACCTGCTCCACAACCTGCATCTCCCGACCGGCAAACCGTTCCTGGCCTGCTATCCAGGCGATCTGCTCAATCTGGTCTCCGCCACGGCGCACTACCGCGGCACGGCGCGCGAAGTGACGGGGGATGGACTGCGCGAAGCATGGCACAGCTATTTCGGCACCGCGATGGACCACGACAGTACTTACCCACCTACGGCCGACCGGCCGGGCCAACAGTTAGCCGCCGGTTGACCGGCAAGTGTCCAACGACCTACGCAGGAGTATCACCATGAAAAACAGTCGCGCTTTAGTCATGCTGGCCGTCGCCATGCTGGCCGGTCTGGCCGCCGTGGTCTTCGCTTCTCGATGGCTGATACAAACCTCGTCGAACGCGGTTACGCCTATCGCGGTTGCGGCGGGCGATGTCAGTCTCGGCGAGCCGCTCAACGCCAGCCTGATCCGCACCGTCAACTGGCCGACGGGAAGTGTGCCGCCGGGTGCATTCACCGATCCGAAATCGCTCGAGGGCCGTGTGGTGCGTACGAGTCTCGGGCGCGGCGAGCCCGTGATCGAGGCGAAGCTCGCACCGATCGGCACCAAAGGCGGCCTCTCCGCTGTCATCGGCGAAGGTAGCCGCGCCATCACGGTCCGCGTCAACGACGTGGTCGGCGTAGCGGGCTTCGCGCTGCCGGGCAACTACGTCGACGTCATCGTGAACACTCAGGAACCGGGCAAGAGCGACGCTCAGCAAAGCATCTCGAAGATTGTGCTGGAAAAGATCCTGGTGCTCGCGGTGGCCCAGCAGGTCAATCGCGACGACACGGCGCCGAAGGTCGTCAACGCGGTCACGCTCGAAGTCACGCCTGGCCAGGCGGAAAAACTCGACCTTGCGCGCAGCGTCGGCACGTTGTCGCTGGTGTTGCGCAACCAGGTTGATAAGGCGATGCAGGCGACCGGCGGCGCCACGAAGTTCACGCTGCTCGGCACACCTGCAGCGGTACCGGCCTCGGCACCTGCCGCTTTGCCCGCGCGTCCGGCGCGCGTGCACTACGCCGCACGACCAGCGGCGAAGCGAGATTGCGTGGGCGTCCTCTCGGGTGCGTTGGGCAGTGTCGAATGTTTCTAGGGCGGATGCGGCGGCGTCTGCGAAGACGAGCCGCTGCAACTGGCACCACTAAGGCAAATAACGGAAGTCTCGATCGACCGATGTCGAGAAACGGGGGCAGGAAAATGAAAACGAAACTGAGGTTCTCAACCGGTGGTGCGATACGTAACCGCTCGCTGAGCGGCGTCGTACTCGCCTCGGCGTTGTGCACCGGATTGCTTGTCGCACAAAACGGCTCAGCGCAGGAAGCGCTCGAGAGCCCAGTGCTCGCGAAGGCCCGGCCGAATGCGCCGTTGCCGGTGGGCCGCGCGCCAACGCCGATGATGGTCAGCATGGCGCCAATGCCGGCTGGCGGGGCAGCCGGCGCATCCGTGCCAATGCGCGGCCCGAACTGCACTGGAGAGATCCACGAAGAAACCAGCGTCGTCGTGCCGGTCGGCAAGTCGACACTCTTGCCGCTCGCCGAACCGGCACGCAATCGCACGCTCGGCAATCCGACGATCGTGCAAGCCACGCTGGTGTCGCCGCGCACGCTTTACCTCGTCGGCATGGCGGTCGGCACGACCAACATGATCGTTCAGGGACGCAGCGGCGGATGCCAGATTATCGATGTGATCGTCAACATCGACGCCAACGGCTTGCAGCAATCGCTCGGACAACTGTTGCCCGGCGAGCGTGGCATCCGCGTATCGACCGCTGCGGGCAACCTGGTGCTCGGGGGAAGCGTGTCGAGCTCGCCGGCTGCCCAGCAGGCGCTGGAGATCGCGAAGGCCTTTGCGAGCGCACAGCCCACCCAGCAATCGCAGAGCGGAACCGGTGTCCTCGGCAACGGGACTCCCGTGAATCAGCAGAGTTCGAGCACCAGCAAGCCGGCCGAAGTGATCAACATGATGACGGTCGACTCGCCGCAGCAGGTGATGCTCGAAGTCAAAGTCGCCGAGGTGTCGAAGACGCTCATCAACCAGATGGGCGCGGCGCTCAACATTCAGGGTGGCTTCGGCTCATGGAGCGGCGTGCTCGCGAGCAACCTGCTGGCCGGTGTAACGAGCCTCATCTCGGGCAGCAAGGCGAACAACCGCCCGTTAAGCTTCGCCATCGACGCGCAGAAGACGGACGACCTCGTCAAGATCCTCGCCGAACCGAACCTCGTCGCCATCAGCGGCCAGGAGGCTACTTTCCTCGCCGGTGGCAAGATCTTCATTCCAGTGCCGCAGAGCAGCAGCACGGGGGCGACGACCATCACCCTGCAGGAAGAGGAGTTCGGTGTCGGCCTGAAGTTCACGCCGACCGTTCTCGCCAACGGCCGCATCAGCCTGAAGGTCGCACCTGAAGTGTCCGAGCTGTCGCCAACCGGCATCACGCTCAGCGCGACTAACGTGAGCGGTGTGTCGATTCTGCCGCTCATCACGACGCGTCGTGCATCCACGATGGTCCAGATGAACGACGGCGAGTCGTTTGCGATCGGCGGCCTGATGAAGAGCAACGTGACCGGCGCGCTGAAAGCCATTCCCGGCATCGGCGAAGTGCCGGTGCTCGGAGCGCTGGCACGCAGCACGTCATTCCAGCAGGATCTCACGGAACTGGTGTTCATCATCACGCCGCATCTCGTCAAGCCGCTGCAGACCGCCGACCTGCCGCTGCCGACGGACAGCTTCTCGCAACCGAACGAAGCCGACGTCTACGCAACCGGCAACATGGAAGGCCGTCACCCGAAAATGCGTGCCGCGCCTGCCGGCACTGCCCCGGCTGCCTCGCCCATGCCAGCCCCGGCTTCGGTGAGCCCGGCGGCACCGCTGCCCTCGCCCGCACCGGCGCCGCAACCGCCCACCGGGCCCGTTGCGACGGCGTTGCCGCAGCCCGGCCCGCAGGCCGCGACGCCCAGCGCCGACCGGTCGCGCCCCATGCCGGATACGGCGGCGGGCACGGCGGCGCCGCTAACGGACACGCCACGATCCGCGGACGCCGAACAGGCGGCCCGCGCCGCCCGTATCGAAAGCGCCGCGGCACGGATCGCCTCCCGCAAGGTTCCGCAAGAAGTCGCGAACGCGGACGCTTCCACCCACGCGATCGAACATTGATGTGATGCCAAGGGGAATCTCATGAAACAAGAACACTTTGCTTTCGCACGCTGGGCCGCGCTCATCGTGCCGGTCTGTGCAGCGCTCGGCGGTTGCATGTCGAGCACGCCGATCTGGGACGCGCATTTTGGCGAGGCGCTCAAAACCGTCACTCAGGCGCAGATCATCGATCCGCACGCGGCAGAACACGCTCAGGCGGCTCAGAGCATGGACGGCAAGTCCGCCGCTTCGGCGATGGACACCTACGACAGATCATTTCAACAACCCCCACCGTCGCCGAACGCGTTTGTCATCGGCATCGGAAGCGGGGGCGGCGGGGCCAGCGGTCAGTAAGAACAATATGCTCGGGGGGGCGTCATGCGTAGCGTCAATCAGTCAGGCAGGTGTGGTGCGGCTCGTCGAGGCGAGCGCGGCGCAGTGTCCATCATCGTCGCGTTGTCGCTCGTGGCGCTGATCGGCTTCGTCGGCCTCGCGCTCGATCTCGGCAAGCTGTACGTGACCCGAAGCGAGTTGCAGAACAGCGCCGATGCCTGTGCGCTGGCCGCCGCACGCGATCTCACCGGTGCAACAGTCAATCTGTCTGTCTCCGAGGCGGCCGGCATCACTGCCGGCCACCTCAACTACGCGCTGTTCCAGAGCGGCGCCGTGCAGATGACAACAGACAGCAGCGTGCTGTTCAGCGATTCGCTGAGCAACCCGTTCCTGCCGAAGAGTTCCGTCGCCACCCCGGTGAACATCAAGTACGCAAAATGCACAACGTCCAAGGCGAACATTGCAAACTGGTTCATCCAGGTGCTTGGCGCGTTCAGCGGCACGAGCGTAGCTAATGCAACCGTTTCCGCTACGGCCGTTGCAACCGTCGGTGCCGCGCAAACCACCTGTGCGATTCCGGCGTTCATCTGCAAGGCCGGAACGGAGACTACGCCGCCGACCGCAGGCGAGACGTATACGGTCGGGCAGTGGATCGCGTCGAAAACCGGCGCCTCTCCAGCATACGGACCAGGCAACTTCGGCTGGGCCGCCCTCGACGGCAGCAACAGTGCCAATTCGATCAAGAATGAATTGACTGGAAATTTTTGCTCCTTGCCCGCCACCGGCGCGAACATCGGCTCGACAGGCAACATGGTCGCCGACTCAGGCGCCTGGAATACACGCTTTGGTATCTACGGCACCTCGTTCAAGGGACCTGCCGACGGCCAGCCCGATTTCACCGGATACGCTTACACCGCAACAACGTGGACCGCGCAGAGCAACGCATATAGCGACTTCGTCAACGAGCGCAAAACGTTTCAGCCCTATCAGGGCGACAAGGTCACCGGCTCCAACACCAAAGGCACGTACAGCGCCAGCAACTACCCGCTCGGCGCCGACCGGCGTCTCGCACTCGCCCCCGAACTGGATTGCGGCGTGCTGGCGAGCAGCCACCAGGCTCCGGTCATTTCCTGGGATTGCGTGCTGATGCTCGACCCGATGGACTCCGGCGGGACGGCCGGCCCGGTCCATCTGGAGTACCGCGGTTCGTCGTCGGCGCCGGGAAGCCCGTGTGCAACGCAGGGTGTGCCTGGTTCCGGCAGTTCGGTCGGGCCGCAAGTACCAGTATTGCTGCAATAGGGGACTGTCATGAACAAACGCTCTACCCGTCCAGCACGCATGAGCGGTGTCGCCGCGGTGGAATTCGCCATCGTGCTGATTCCGCTCGTGATGCTCGTCGCCGGCGTGGCCGAATTTGGCCACGCAATTTACCAGTACGAAGCGCTCACGAAAGCCACGCGCGATGCCGCTCGCTATCTGTCCACCTACCTGCCGAGCGATAGCGCCTACCCGCTCGCGCAGGCCCAGTGTCTCGCCGTCTATGGCAGTACGACCTGCGCGGCGCCGGGCAGCGGTACGGAGCTCGTAACCGGTTTGACGACCTCGATGGTGATCGTGTGCGACAGCGCGCACACGACCAGTTGCGCCGATGCCTCCGACCCGGCGCAGTTCACCAACGTCCCGACCTATGACAACAACAACGGAACCGGGCCTTCGAACGCAGCCGGCAGCATCAATCTTGTCGAAGTCAAGATCAAGGGGTATCCGTACTCCCCGATCCTGAACTACTTCAATCTGTCTACGCTGAAGTTCGGCAACATCGTCACCGTGATGAGGCAAGTGTCATGAACCCGAGCCCCGTTTCCCGGCCACTTCGGCTACGCGCACAACGCGGTGCTGCCGCCGTGGAGTTCGCGCTGGTCGCAGGCATCTTGTGCACCTTGCTGATCGGCGTTTGCGAACTGAGCCGTGCGCTTTTTTACTGGAACACCGCGAGTGAAGCGGTGCGCCTCGGCGCACGTACCGCCACGGTCTGCGATGCCGATGCCACGGTGATCAAAAGCAGGATCACAAACCTGCTGCCGTTGCTCGCCACGTCCAACGTGAGCGTTACGTACACACCCTCTGGTTGCGACTCCGACGCCGCCACTGCACGCAGCACGTGCACGTTAGTCACCGTCAGCGTGACCAACGTCAGCGTGAAAACCATGATTCCGTTCGTGCCCCTCACGCTCAAGATGCCACCGCTCACCACCACCCTGCCGCGCGAAAGTCTCGCGACGTCGACAGGCGGCACCGTCTGTCAATAACACAACATATCCAGGCAGCCACGACCATGATCAACATTCTCATCACTTCGGAAAACGCCGCACGGTTGTCCCAGATCGTGAGTCTGATCGGCGAATGCGGCAACTATCGCACCACCCGCGTGGCCGGCAGACCGTCGTCGCTAGTAGAGCGCGGCGATAGCCTCGACGCCTTCGACGTGCTGATCGTCGACGCTTCGTCGCTCGAAACCGCCGAGCTTCCGGTTGTCGGCAAACTGTGCCAACGCCGCCCGCAGGTCACATCGATCCTGCTGATGCCCGATGCGTCGCCACAGACGCTGATCGAAGCCATGCGCGCCGGCTTTCGCGACGTGCTCGGCTGGCCGCTCAACAAGGCTTCGCTCGGTGAAGCGCTGTCGCGCATCGAGAGCCAGTTGGTGCAAAAAAATGGCGCGCACGAAACGCAGATCGTTTCGTTCCTGTCCTGCAAGGGCGGAGCGGGAACCAGCTTCATCGCCAGCAACGTGGCTCATGCGATCTCGGATAGCCAGCAAAAACGTGTGCTGCTGATCGACCTCAGTCAGCTCTTCGGGGACGCAGCCTTTCTCGTCACCGACGAAAAACCACCCTCGACCTTGCCGCAGATGTGTGCGCAGGTAGAGCGGATGGACGCAGCCTTCTTCGACGCGTGCCTCGTGCACGCGAGCGACACGTTCCACATACTCGCCGGCGCCGGCGACCCTATCAAAGCGTCGGAGATCAAGGAGGAAAGGCTCGAATGGATTCTAGGCGTCGCCGTTCCGCGTTACGACGTGGTGATTTTCGATCTCGGCCAGTCCATCAATCCGCTCTCCATCCTGGCGCTCGATCGCAGCAACCAGATCCATCTCGTCTTGCAGGCGAGCATGCCGCATGTACGCGCGGGCCGGCGTCTGCAGGAGATTCTGGCGTCGCTCGCTTATCCGGCTGACCGTACCCGGCTGCTTCTGAACCGGTACACGCGCCATGGGGAGCGCGCACGGGCCGCGCTGGAGGAAGTTCTCGGCATGCACCCCTATCAGGTCATCCCGGAAGACACCGAGACCGTGTCGGAATCCGTGAACCACGGCGTGCCGATCACAAAGATGAGCCGCAATAACACCGTGTCGCGCAGTCTGCTTGCGCTCGCAAACAACATTGTCAGCCTGTCGGCGGGACCCGAGGGGGTGCGCGTGAAGGGCGAGCCGCTGCTCACCCGCTTCTTCGGACGCAGCCCGGCACCGAAGCTCAAGGCTATGTAATACACCCCAGGAGACCATCATGTCGCTGCGTGAACAGATTTCCGCTCAACGCGTGCAGCCGTTCGGCGAACGCGAAAACGCACAGTACTCGCCGAACCAAATGGCGCGGAGTGCTTACCAGAAACTGAAACGGGAAATACATCAGTGCGTGCTCGAGCGAGTCGAACTGGAACGTCTGGCGCGAATGCCTTCCGAGCAGATCCGTCACGAAATCGGCGCGCTCATTACGCGCATTCTCGAAGAAGAGAAAGCGCCGGCCAACGATCTCGAACGCCGGCAGCTGGTGATCGACGTCCATGACGAGATGTTCGGGTTCGGTCCTCTGGAAAGCCTGCTGCGCGATCCGACGATATCCGACATTCTGGTCAACACATACAAGCACACCTACGTCGAACGCAAAGGCCGGCTCGAACTGACCGACGTGACGTTCTACGATGACGCGCACCTCATGAAGGTGATCGAGAAGATCGTGTCGCGCGTCGGACGGCGGATCGATGAATCGAGCCCGATGGTCGACGCCCGTCTTCCAGATGGCTCACGGGTCAATGCAATCATTCCGCCATCCGCGGTCGACGGACCGCTGCTCTCGATCCGGCGCTTCGCGGTCAATCCGCTGCAAGTCTCCGACCTGGTCCAGTTGCAGAGCCTCACGCCGCCGATGGCGGAAGTACTCGAAGCGCTGGCGCGCGCGAAGGTGAACATCCTGGTGTCGGGAGGGACCGGCAGCGGCAAGACGACGCTGCTCAATGTCCTGTCCGGCTTCATACCGGACGATGAGCGCATTGTGACAATCGAAGACGCGGCGGAACTGCAAATGCGGCAGCAGCACGTGCTGCGACTCGAAACGCGGCCGCCCAACATCGAAGGGCGCGGCGAGATCACGCAGCGCACGCTGGTGCGCAATGCCCTGCGGATGCGGCCTGATCGCATCATCCTCGGTGAGGTGCGCGGCGCCGAGGCGCTCGACATGCTCAACGCGATGAACACCGGTCACGAAGGATCGCTCGCCACCATCCACGCGAATACCCCGCGCGATGCACTGACTCGCCTCGAAAACATGATCAACCTCGGGGGCCTGTCGCTGCCGACCAAAACCATGCGCCAGCAAGTTTCATCGGCCATCTCGGTCGTGATCCAGGCTGCCCGGCTGACTGACGGCAAACGCAAGATCGTTAGCATTCAGGAGATCACCGGCATGGAGGACGACATCATCAACATGCAGGAAATCTTCACGTTCAAGCGAACCGGCATGGACGAGAACGGCAACGTGCGCGGGCGGTTTTGCGCGACCGGCGTGCGGCCCAAATTCGCCGAGCGCTTGCAGGCGTTCGGCATTGCATTGCCTGACGCTATCTACGATCCCGGACGGCATTTCGAAACCACGTGATCCGGCTGACCCGATCCGCTCATTGACTCTCTGCGGTCTCAGGAGACACGCATGACCCCGATCTTTTATGCATTCGCCATCCTGCTGTTCCTCGCTGTCGTGCTCGCGCTCGAGGGCGGTTACCAGTGGTGGAACAATCGTCACGGCCCTGCCGCCCGCCGGATCGAATCGCGTATCCGCGCACTATCCGCCGGCGGCCAGGTTCATAAGGAACGCTTGACGATCCTGAAGCAGCGCATGTTGAGTGAGTCGGCACTGCTCGACAAGCTGCTGATGCAACTGCCTCGCATCCAGACGCTCGACTTGTGGATCCAGCAATCCGGGCTCAAGTGGTCGATTGCGCGGTTGATCGGTACGACTTTCGTTCTGCCTGCCACCGTGCTCGCTCTCGCCACGCTCACGCCCGTACCGACGACGATCGCCGCGCTCGGCGCCTTGTCCGCATCAGTGCTGCCGTTCCTCCATGTGAGCCGGCGGCGTAGCAAGCGGCTGCGCCAACTTGAACGCCAGTTGCCTGACGTCGCCGACATGATTAGCCGCGCGCTACGCGCAGGACATGCGTTCTCTAGCGCAATCGGCATGGTCGGCACCGAATTCGCCGAGCCGATGGGGGGTGAATTCCGCATCACCTTCGACGAAATCAACTACGGCGTCTCACTGAACGAGGCCTTGATGAATCTCGCGACGCGCGTGCCGATCCGCGATCTGCGTTACTTCGTGATCGCCGTCCTCATTCAGCGGGAGACGGGCGGCAATCTCGCGGAGATACTGGACAGCATTGCAACGCTGATCCGCGAACGTATGAAGCTGTTCGACAAGATCCGCGTGCTGTCTGCCGAGGGCAAGTTGTCGGCGTGGATACTTGGCCTGCTGCCCTTTGTCACCGCGGGGTTCATGATGGTCCTTAACCCCACGTTCCTCGAAGTGCTGTGGCAGGACCCGGCCGGCCTCAAGGTCGTCGAGACAGTGGTGTTCTCCATGTTATGCGGCGTGCTGTGGATGCGGCGCATCGTGAAAATTCGCGTCTGATTGCACTTTTCGCACACGCGCCGCAGATCAGGAAATTAAGGAGCTGTCATGCAAACGCTCGACTCAATGCATATGCTGTTGCTGGTCGGCCTTTTCGCCGTGGTGTTCGGCGCGGTATTCGCCGCAATGCTGCTATTCTCGCCGCGCGATATGCGTCGGCGTATCGAACAGGCAGGCGGGACCACCCTCCCCATGTCCGACCCCGGCACCATGCCGTCAGGCTCGGCATGGCTCGAAAAGCTCGCCGAGATTTCGCAGCCGATTTCGAAACTGTCGATCCCGACTGAGGGCTGGGAAAACTCGGCACTACGCGTGCAAATGATGAATGCGGGTTGGCGCACGCAGGGGGCCGCCGCACTCTATTTCGCCGCGAAAACCCTGCTCGCGCTCGCGCTGCCGCTGATTGCACTTACGTGGCTGGCCAATACCTCGCTCGCGACGCAGCAGTACGTGTTGCTGTCCCTGCTCGCCCTGCTCGGCGCGATCGGCTACTACCTGCCGAATTTCGTGCTGACGCGCCGCATTGCATGGCGCAAGCGGGCAATTTTCGAAGATTTTCCCGACGCGCTCGACCTGCTAACAGTGTGCGTCGAAGCGGGCCTCAGCCTCGACGCGGCGTTGATGAAAGTGGCGGGAGAAATCGAACTGCGCAGCCCGGTGGTCGCCAGCGAACTCCAACTGATGCTGCTCGAAATGCGCTCCGGGTTTGCCAAGGAGAAGGCGTTACGCAATCTTGCTTTGCGCACCGGTGTCGAGGATGTCGATTCCTTTTGCGCAATGCTGGTTCAGGCCGAACGTTTCGGCACCAGCATCGGCGCCTCGTTGCGCGTGCTTTCGGACACGCTGCGCTCACGCCGCCGGACGCGCGCCGAAGAACAGGCATCGAAAATCGCGCTGAAACTACTATTTCCGCTCATTTTCTGCATCTTTCCTGCCCTTCTCACCGTCCTGCTGGGGCCGGCGTTTATCCACATCTACCGGGTTCTCCTCCCCACTTTGAGTGGCGGCTAGCAGGTGGTCGAGCGAGTTGCACTGCCAGGGAAACACGAGACGGCACTGCGCGCGTCGGTCATCGGCGACGCGTTTCGAATCTTATTTCCTCGGTATAAGTGCGCATTTGTCCACCGGCGAGTCGGGACGTTATCCCTGTATAGAAGTTTTGCGTACCGCGCTGTAGCCGCAGCATCAAGATTCTTTGTTTGCGGCGTCCGCAGCGAGTAGCATCGAAGCGACGGACGTCGTTGCGCTGCCGATTTTCAGGCGGGCAATGAAATAAGAAAGACGGCAAGGGGGAATATCATGCCAAAATCACCTGACCAATTCCAAACGAGTGCCTGCGTGACGGCCGACTCAACGCAGTCCACGCCCTCGCCCCAGTCGGACACCCTGCGGCGTGTGATCTGCGTTGCTCGCGCACCTAACAACGCGCTCCTCGCGGAGATGCGCTCAGCCGGCTGGGAAGTCGTCGTGGCGAAAACCGCCGCCGGCGCCGAGGCTGCGACGAAAAAATCAGGCGTCGCCGCCGGTCTCATCGATTTCGACGGTTTCACGCCGCGCGACTTTCCTACCCTCAAGGCATGTCTGAGCCAGACTGCGATCGGCTGGGTGGCAATCGCTGCTGAAGGCCAAACGGCAAGCAAGGCGGTTCGCGAACTGATTCGCAATTTTTGTTTCGACTACGTCACGCTGCCGCTGCCTCCCGAGTGGATTTCGCATGCGCTCGGGCACGCGCGAGGCATGGCGGCATTGGATTACGTCGATACGGCCGCCGATACCCTGCTCACGGATGACAGTACGATGGTGGGCACCTGCGAAGCCATGCAGCAGCTTTACAGCACCATCCGCAAGTTCGCCAATACGAACGCCAGCGTGTTCATCTCCGGCCAATCAGGTACCGGAAAAGAACTCACCGCCCTCGCGATTCACAGATGCTCGCCGCGCCGCAAAGCGCCTTTCGTTGCGATCAATTGCGGCGCGATTCCGCATCATCTTTTGCAGTCTGAACTGTTCGGCTATGAGCGTGGCGCGTTCACAGGCGCGGACGGGCGCAGGATTGGCCGCATCGAGTCGGCGAACGGGGGCACCCTGTTTCTCGATGAAATCGGCGACATGCCGTTCGAAGCCCAGGCGGGCCTGCTGCGCTTTCTGCAGGAAGGCAAAATTGAACGGCTCGGTGGCAACGAATCGATTCCCGTCGACATACGCATCATCTCAGCGACCCACGTCGACCTCGAAGCCGCGATACTCGCTGGCCGCTTCCGCACCGACCTGTTCCATCGCCTGTGCGTGCTGCGCATCAACGAACCGCCGCTGAGCGCACGCGGCAAGGACATCGAAATCCTCGCGCACTACGTCCTGCAGAAGTACAAGACCGATAGCACCCACAAGATTCACGGCTTCACGCCATCGGCCATCGACGCCATGTGCAGCTACCACTGGCCGGGGAACGTGCGCGAGTTGATCAATCGCGTGCGCCATGCGCTGGTCATGGCCGAAGGCAGGCTGCTGACACCCCGTGATCTCGACCTCGAATCGCAGCCGGCCGGAGAAAGGATGACGCTCGACCGTATACGCGAACAAGCCGAGCGCAGTGCGATCGAAACCGCTTTGCTAAGCCACGATCACCGGCCGGGAGAAACGGCGACGGCCCTCGGAATTTCGCGCGCCACGCTATATCGGCGAATGGTCGCGTACGGAATATACGTCGCGGAAGATACGGCTTTGGACGATACGGATGAGGAACTGAATGGGGATGTATCCACCTGATTTGCGACTTTCCGATCTCGTCAAAATAGTCACCCGGGTTGTCGTGCGGCGGTTGCGCAATAGCGAGTGACGATAAATGTGGCTGGTACTCGACCTCTTGATCCGCACACATGCCATGCCATGTCATTTCCGCGATCTGTCGACGCGGCTGATCAGCTTAGGCAATAATTGCCCAAGCAATATGTGACGCTCCGCCGGATATTGAAGCGCTTCTCGACATTGGGCGGTCCGACGCCAACGGCGCCGGCGCCCAATATCTGCCTTACCGCCCTGCCACCTGCGCGCCGCCATGCATTGATGCACGCCGGCGCTTGAACACGTAGCCGAGCCACATCACGACCAGCCACGCGGGCACGAGCCATACCGAAACCGACAGGCCCGGCGTCATGGCCAGAATCACGAGAATCAGCGCCATGAAAGCGAGGCAGATCCAGTTACTGACCGGGAACCAGAACGACTTGAACACGAGCGTCTCGCCCGCCGCCACCATCGCCTTGCGTGACTTCAGATGCGTCAGGCTGATCAGCGCCCAGTTCAGCACCAGCGCGGCCACCACCAACGCCATCAGCAGGCCGAGCGCTTCGGCCGGAATCAGATAGTTGACGATCACGCAGGTGAACGTGGCGAGCGCCGACAAACCAATCGCCATATAGGGCACGCCACGCCGGTCGACCTTCATGAGCGCACGCGGCGCATTGCCCTGTTCCGCGAGACCGTAGAGCATGCGGCTATTCGCATACACGCCGCTGTTGTAGACCGACAGCGCCGCGGTCAGCACCACCACGTTGAGGATGTTCGCGGTCAGTGTCGAGCCGATCTGCGAGAAAATCATCACGAACGGGCTGCCGCCGGCCGCGACCTGATTCCACGGATACAACGAAAGCAGCACCGCCAGCGAGCAGATGTAGAAAATCAGAATCCGGTAGATCACCTGATTCACGGCTTTCGGAATGCTCTTTTGCGGATCGGCCGCTTCAGCGGCCGTAATGCCGATCAGCTCAAGCCCGCCGAACGAAAACATGATGACCGCGAGCATCATGAACAGGCCATGAAAACCGTGCGGGAAAAAGCCGCCGTCGGCCCAGAGATTGGTGATCGACGCTTGCGGACCGCCATGGCCGCTGATCAGCAGATAGCCGCCGAACAGGATCATGCCGATCACCGCCACCACCTTGATGATCGCAAACCAGAATTCGGTTTCGCCGTACGCTTTAACGTTAGCGAGATTGATCGCGTTGATGACGGCGAAGCACACCAGCGCCGATACCCACGTGGGCACGCCCGGCCACCAGTAATGCACGTAGGTGCCGACCGCGGTCAGCTCGGCCATGCTCACGAGCACGTACAGCACCCAGTAGTTCCAGCCGGACAGAAAACCGGGAAAATCACCCCAATACTTGTACGCGAAGTGGCTGAACGAACCGGCAACCGGTTCCTGCGCGACCATTTCGCCGAGCTGGCGCATGATCATGAAGGCGATGATGCCGCCGATCGCGTAGCCGAGAATCATCGACGGGCCGGCAGCCTTCAACACGCTGGCGGAGCCGAGAAACAGGCCCGTGCCGATCGCCCCGCCCAGCGCGATCAACTGGATGTGACGATTCTTAAGCCCGCGCTTCAGGCCATCTTGCTGCTGTGCACTATTCAAAATTGCGCCCCAGTGTATGGATATCGATCGCCCGATCAGACTTATGGTCTGCCCGGGCAGAACCTGAAATTTTACCGCGGCCGATATTACCTAAATACTGGGAGCAACCCGCGCTTGGTTCTGCGCCGCACTTAACGGCGAGGATAGTGATTGTCACTGGCGTGGGGCTTCTGTATGTTGCCCTAGTCGAGGTTTCTGCCTTCGGAGATTCAACATGTCGCCCAAACGTCTGCTTTGCGCCGCTGCTTTGTGTCTCTGCTTCGCTGCGGCGGGTGCCCTCGCGCAAACGGCGGCGCCCACGGCAGAACCCGCCGCCGAACCGGCCGACATGCCGGGCATGGAGTCGAGCGCACCGGAAGCACCGGAGCCGCCACCGCCGCCCGCCGCACCGGCCGTAGTACCCGCGACGCCTGCCGCCACCGCCCCCACGCCCGCAGCACCCGCTGCGCCAACGGCGAGTGCCGCCAAACCTCGCGCAGCGCCGATGACCGGCCCCGTACACAACGTCGTGCTGGTTCATGGCGCGTTCGTCGACGGGTCGAGCTGGAACGGTGTGGTCGCGAAATTGCAGCAGAAGGGTTATCACGTGAGTTCGGTGCAGAATCCGCTCACGTCGCTCGCCGACGATGTCGCCGCCACCCGTCGTGTTCTCGCGCGCCAGAATGGTCCGACCATCCTCGTAGGACATTCGTGGGGCGGTGTCGTAATCACAGAGGCGGGCGCGAACGCGCCGAACGTCGCCGGTCTCGTCTATGTGGCGGCGATCGCACCGGACCTGCACGAATCTACGATGGACCTGATGAAGCGCGCGGCGCCGGCGCCGGCGGGTCAAGCCATCACCGCGGATTCCACAGGCTTTCTTTGGCTCGACCGCAGCAAATATCACGCCGACTTCGCCGCCGACGTGCCCGAGAATCTGACGCGCGTGCTCTCCGCCGCGCAACAGCCAATCTCGGCCAGGGCCTTCAGCGAAACGGTCAGTCAGGTCGCGTGGCGCGAAAAGCCTTCGTGGTACATCGTGACGACGAGAGACCGTGCGATATCGCCCGAAGTCGAACAGTTCATGGCCAACCGGATGGGCGCGAAGATCGTGCCGATCTCATCGAGCCATCTCGTGCCGGTGTCGCATGCGGGCGCGGTTGCGGATGTGATCGATCGCGCAGCGCGGGAGTTGAGCCGGCAGCAGTAGGTGGTGGCCAGGCTGTCGCCGGTCACACCCTCCGTCACACGGCTCAGCGCAGCATGAACGACATCGCCGACAGACAGTTCAGCATGCGCACCGCATGTTCCGCCGACTCCGCGCCAAAGCGCAACGTGACAGCGTCGATACGCGTGAGCGTCGGCCATTGGCAGAACAGATCGGCAAGCGCGCTGGTTTGCACACGCAACTCGCATTCGACGGGCCTTGCGGCAGCGCGCGTGGCTTGCGGCGCATGCCCGTTGTCGATGTAGTGCCGAACCACTTCGCGCGCTGCAGTTTCGATCGCGTCGCGAGCGCTTGCCGGTGTTTGCGTGACGCCGCTCGCATGCCCCGTCGCGCTCTTGGTGACCACGAAACGCGCGCCGGGAAAACGCGGCGCGGTTTCCTCGGCGAATACATCGTCGCCGGATAAAAGCGCTACCTGTGCGCCATATTCTTCCGCCAGCGCGCCGTACAATCCCGCCTCGCCGACTTCGACGCCGTTCAGCGAAACACGCGCGAACGCAAAGCTGTTGATCGTATGCGAGAGAATGCCGTGCGTTTGCGACCGGGCGTGATAGCCGATCATGAACACCAACGCGGCGCCGTACTCAAGGCCGGCCATCATGCCAAGCGTGCGTGGTTTGCCGAGCACGATCTGGGCGCGTGCGTCGAGCAGATCGGGCAGCAGATTGCGAAAACCGCCATGCGAATCGTTGACCCACACATGCGTGGCGCCACCGGCGAACGCGCCTACGATTGCGGCGTTGGCTTCGAGCGTCATCCAGCGGCGCGCGGCTTCGTATTCGCCGTTGCCCGCGCGCGTTTGTTCCGGATGGAACACGCCGGCCACGCCTTCGATGTCGACGGAAATCAGGACTTTCATCAGGAAGATTGCTTGAGAAGTTGAGCGAGGTCGGGTGCGGTGTCGTGCAGCGACAGGCGATGATGACCGTCGCGGCCCGTCACGGACGTGGCACTCCATAGTGCATCGACGATCGCTTGCTCGACGCTGTCCGCGCAGGCACGGAATAGCGGATCGAGGTGTGCGTCGGCAAGCACGGGCGGCAAAGCGACAAAGTCGGATTCGTGCGGCACAGTGTAGGCCGTTGAAAACGCCAACGCGATGTCTCCGCTGCCGTGGCCATACACCGAGCCGGTTCGAGCGAGACCGGCCGCGGCGCGCAATGACAGACGCTTGAGTTGACGAGCGTCGAGCGGCGCGTCGGTGGCAACGATCATGATGATCGAGCCTTGTTCGGGTTTCGAGGCGGTTGCTGATGTCGCCGCGCTAGCGGCGACAGCTTTGGCCGCGCGTTCGGCCAGCACACGGCCAAGCGGCGCACCGTCGATCGTCAGCATCGGCAGGCGGCCGAAGTTCGCCAGCACCAATGCGCCAACCGTATAGCTGCGCCCTGCTACGTCAATGACACGCGACGCATTGCCGATCCCGCCTTTCAGATCGAAGCAAGACATGCCGCGGCCTGCGCCAACCGAACCGCTCGCGACGTCAACGCTTGCCGCTTCACATGCATCGTTGTAATGCCGTTCGCTTACCGCCAATGCCTGAATATCGTTCAGGTATCCGTCATTACATTCGAACACCAACGGATTGACGGTCGACCATTCGCGTCCGATTTTTGGATTGCCTTGAATAGCCGCGCGAATCTGCGCTTGCGCGACAGCAGCGACGCCAAAGGTATTGGTCAACGCAATGGGAGTCTCCAGCACGCCGAGCTCCTCAACCTGCACGAGCCCGATGCTTTTCCCAAACCCGTTGATCACCGAAGCCGCAGCCGGCACCTTACTCACAAAAGGATCGCCACGATGCGGACGAATCACGGTCACGCCGGTTTGCACTGCGCCTTCATCCAGCGTGCAATGTCCGACCGTCACGCCTTCTACGTCGGCAATCGTTCCACGTGGGCCGCTCGGTAGCACACCGATATGCGGAGCGCTTTCACCTGCCGTTTCAGTCAAACTCATGGCCGGTCAAGCTTCGGATCGAGCGCATCGCGCAAACCGTCGCCGAGCAGATTGAATGCCAGCACGGTGAGGAAAATCGCCAGACTCGGAAACAGCGCGATATGCGGCGCGGTGACCATGTCGGCGCGTGCTTCGTTGAGCATCGCGCCCCACTCCGGCATCGGCGGTTGCGCGCCGAGTCCGAGAAACGACAGGCTCGCCGCCGTGATGATCGACGTACCGATCCGCATCGTGAAGTACACCACGATCGACGAAATCGTCCCCGGCAGAATATGCCGCACGATGATGGTCCAGTCCGATGCGCCGATACTGCGCGCCGCTTCGATATAGGTGAGTTGTTTGAGCATCAGCGTATTGCCGCGCACGAGCCGCGCAAACGCTGGGATGCTGAAAATCGCCACCGCGCAGATCACATTGATCATGCCGTTGCCGAGGATTGCGACCACACCGATCGCCAGCAGAATGCCGGGAAAGGCAAACAGCACATCGGCAACGCGCATCGTGATGCGGTCCCACCAGCCTTCGTAGTAACCGGCCAGCAAACCGAAGAACGTACCGATCACCGCGCCGATCGCCACCGACAGAAAACCGGCCTCGAGCGAAATACGCGAACCGGCCAGAATGCGGCTGAAAATATCGCGGCCCAGCGAATCGACGCCGAACCAGTGCGCGGCCGAAGGGCCCGCGTTCAACGCGTCGTAGTCGAAGAAATTCTCCGGATCGTACGGCACGATATGCGGCGCGAGAATCGCAACCGCAACCAGCAGCAGCACGAAAATGCCGGCGCCGAGCGCCACATGCTGCTTACGGAATTTGCGCCAGAATTCACTCCACGGTGTGCGGATCGCGTTTTCTACGAGGGCGGACTTGGCCGCATTCGCCTCGGTGACTGAGATGCTCATGCGGGCCTCACTTGAAACGGATGGTCGGGTTGATGACGGCGTACAGCACGTCCACCACCAGGTTGATGATGATGAACTCAAGCGAGAACAGCAGCACTTCCGCTTGAATCACCGGATAGTCGCGCATCGCCACGGCGTCCACCAGCAGGCGCCCGAGCCCCGGCCAGTTGAACACCACTTCGACCACGATCGAGCCGCCCAGAAGAAAGCCGAATTGCAGCCCCATCATCGTGATGACAGGAATCATCGCGTTGCGCAGGCAGTGTTTGACGATCACGAGCCATTCGGGCACACCCTTGGCGCGTGCGGTACGCACGAAATCTTCATTCATCACCTCGACGAACGAAGCACGCGTGAAGCGCGCCATCACCGCCGCCACCGCCGCGCCGAGCGTGAGCGACGGCAGCACGTAGCTCTTCCACGACCCATCGCCGACGATCGGCAGCCAGCCGAGCTTCACCGAAAAGATCTCCATCAGCAGCATGCCGAGCGCGAACGCGGGAAACGAAATACCCGACACCGCCAGCGTCATGCCAAGCCGGTCCGGCCAGCGATTACGCCACACCGCCGAGACGATACCGATTCCCATGCCGAGCACCACCGCCCACACCATGCTCGCGAGCGTAAGCAACAACGTCGGCATGAAGCGCTCGCCGATTTCCTGGCTGACCGGCCGCTTGCTGCGCGTGGACGTGCCGAAGTCGCCGTGCGCGATCTTCACGAAGAAGTTGGCGAATTGCTGCGGCATCGGCTTGTCGAGGCCGAGATCGGCACGCACCAGCGCAACGGTCGCCTCATCCGCTTCGGGACCGGCCGCGAGGCGCGCCGGATCACCGGGCAACAAATGCACGAACAGGAACACCAGCACGGCGACGATGAAGAGCGTCGGCAGCAGGCCAAAGATACGTTTGACGAGGAAGTTCAGCATGAAACCCAATCCGGCAATGATGCGGGCAACGATAGATCTTTCAGCGCAGTATGCGACCGTCCGGCCCGTGCGTTCGCGAAGAACACACAGCGCCGAACGGTCAGCTCATCACTTGATCGCGATCTCGTCGAAGTTGAACGAACCGTCCGGCGCGACATAGGCGCCCGACAAACGCTTGCTGCGCGCGTACACAACCTTCTCCTTGACGAGGAAGATCCACGGCGCGTCGGCCCAGATGCGTTTTTGCGCGTCGGTGTAGAGCGTGGCCTTCTGCGTGCGGTCGGTGGTTTCGAGCGCCTGCTTCAGATCGGTATCGACCGTGTCGTTCTTGTAGTACGCGGTGTTGACCATCTTCGGCGGGAACGAGACCGACCCGAGCAGCGGCGTGATCGCCCAGTCCGCTTCGCCCGTCGACGACGACCAGCCCGCGTAGTACATCCGCACCGGGGCGGTCGCCGGATCCTGGGCGCTTTCCACCTTGGCGACGCGTTGACCCGCTTCGAGCGCTTCAACCTGTGCCTTGATGCCGACTTGCGCCAGTTGCTGCTGCACGAACTGAATCACCTTCTGCGCGGTCGAGTAGTTATACGCGGACCACAGTGTCGTTTCGAAACCGTTCGGATAACCCGCGTCCTTCAGCAACTCACGCGCCTTCGCCGGATCGTACGGCCAGGGGCCGAGCTTCGTCGCGTACTCGACGCCTTGCGGCACCACGCCCTCAGCCGGCGTCGCGTACCCGGCAAACGCGACCTTGATCAACGCATCCTTATTGACCGCGTAGTTCAGCGCTTCACGCACCTTCGGATTGTCGAACGGCTTCTGGTTGACGTTCATGCTGATATAGCGCTGGATGATCGACGGCGAAGCAATCAGATCGACCTTCGGGCTCGACTGCAATTGCGCCGCCTGTTCGAACGGCACCTGGAACGCGAAGTCCGCTTCACCGGTGCGCATCAACGCAGCACGCGTGTTGTTGTCGACCACCGGTTTCCAGTCGATCGCATCGACCTTCGGGTAACCCTTCTTCCAGTAGCCCGCGAACTTCTTCACGGTCAGGTCGCCGGCCGGGTCCCACTTCACCAGTTCGAACGGACCTGTACCGACCGGATGGAAGGCGATGTCCTTGCCGTACTTCTTCAGCGCATCAGGCGAAATCATCACCGCCGACGGATGCGCCAGCACGTTGACGAACGCCGAGAACGGCGCCTTCAGGGTGATCTTCACCGTGTACGGATCGACCACTTCGGTCTTCTCGATACGGTTGAACATGTTGTAGCGCTTGAGCTTGTTCGCCGGATCGGTCACGCGGTCGAAGTTCGCTTTCACTGCCGCGGCGTTGAAGTCGGTACCGTCCTGGAACTTCACGCCGTGACGCAGCTTGAACGTGTAGACCTTGGCATCCGGACTCGCTTCGTAGCTGTCTGCCAGCACGTTGACCAGCTTCATGTCCTTGTCGAAACCGAACAGACCTTGATAGAACGACTTGGCGACGGCCTGCGACAGCGTGTCGTTAGCATCGTACGGATCGAGTGTCGTGAAGGTCGACGCAACGGCCATCACGGCCGTCGTATCGGCGTGCGCCACACTGCCCGCGAGCATCGCGAACACCACCGCGCCGCCGCTGATCAGCGCGCGCAAACGAAACGGAGAAGACGGGACCAGCAGGTTCATGAGGTTGGCTCCAGGCTGCGAATTGAAACAGGGTTATGTGCTGCGAGAGAAAATGGTTTCGCTTCAGGTTTAGCGAGCGGTTCAGGTCTGCGCACGGGTATGCGGCGTCTATCCCGTCTATCTAGTAAGCCCCGCCGACCCGATGCTGAGCCACGAAATGGTCTGGTCCGACCGCAATCAGCGGCGCCACGCTCGGTTCGTCGTTCAGCGCGCGGATCGGGCTTGGAATCTCATCGGCGGCGAGCATGCGTTTCGCGTGACGGCGCGCCGGATCGGCGACCGGCACCGCCCCCATCAGCTTCTTCGTGTACGGGTGCTGCGGCGCTTCGAACACCGCGCGGCGCGGACCGATCTCGACGATCTGGCCGAGATACATCACCGCCACGCGATGGCTGACACGCTCCACCACCGCCATGTCATGCGAAATGAACAGATACGCAACGCCGAGTTCGCGCTGCAGATCGAGCATCAGGTTGACGATCTGCGCCTGCACGGAGACGTCCAGCGCCGAGACGGATTCGTCGGCGATGACGACTTTCGGATTCAATGCCAGCGCACGCGCAATCGCAATGCGTTGCCGTTGTCCGCCCGAAAATTCGTGCGGATAGCGGCCTGCGGCCTCGCGTGGCAGGCCGACCTTTTCGAGCAGCCACGCAACGCGTGCCTGGGCTTCCGCGCCTTGAGCGACGCCGTGCACAAGCAGCGGCTCCATGATCGAGAAGCCGACCGTCAAGCGCGGATTCAGCGAAGCAAACGGGTCCTGGAAAATGAACTGGATATTTCGGCGCAGCGCTTGCAACGCAGGGCCTGTAAGCGAGCTGATTTCCTTGCCGTCGAATTCGATCGAGCCGCTCTGGCTTTCGACGAGGCGCAGCAATGAACGGCCGGTCGTCGATTTACCGCAACCTGATTCGCCGACCAGCGCGAGCGTTTCACCCGGGCGCAGATCGAAGCTGACTTTCTCGACCGCATGCACGCGGCCCGTCAAACGCCCGAACACACCGCTCTTGACCGGAAAGCGCGTGACCAGATCGCGCACGCGCAGAATCAGCGGCGTGCTGTCGTGGACCAGCGGTTGGTTTTCTTGTGCGACGGCGGCTGCGGGACGAACGGCTTCGTCGGTGCCGGTGAGCGCCGCCTGCTCGACGGTCAGAATCGGAAACTTGGCGGGCTGATCGGTGCCCTGCATTGCGCCAAGGCGCGGGACCGCCGCAAGCAATGCCTTCGTATAAGGATGCGACGGCGCGGCGAACAGCGTATCCGAGGCTCCCTCTTCCACTTTCTCGCCGCGATACATCACCAGCACGCGATCGGCCACCTCGGCCACCACACCCATGTCGTGCGTGATGAAGATCACGCCCATGTTCATCTCGTCTTGCAGGCCGCGAATCAATTGCAGGATCTGCGCCTGGATCGTGACGTCGAGCGCCGTGGTCGGCTCGTCGGCGATCAACAGTGCGGGCTTACACGACAGCGCCATCGCGATCATCACGCGTTGGCGCATACCGCCGGATAGCTGATGCGGAAAACGTGCGGCCACCCGGCGCGCTTCCGGAATGCGCACGAGTTCGAGCAGACGCAGCGTTTCGGCATGCGCGGCAGAACGGCTCTTCCCTTGATGCAAGGCAATCGCTTCGCTAATCTGATCACCCACCGTGAACACCGGATTCAGCGAGGTCATCGGTTCCTGGAAGATCATCGCGATGTCGGCGCCGCGAATCGAACGCATCGTGCCGGACGACGCTTTCGCGAGGTCGAGCACGCTGCCGTCGCGGCGCCGGAAAGCGATGCTGCCGCCGGCAAGGCGCCCACCGCCATGCTCGATCAGCCGCATCAGGGCGAGCGATGTCACCGATTTTCCCGAACCCGATTCGCCGACGATCGCCAGCGTCTCGCCACGCTCGACCGTCAGCGAGAGATTGCGCACCGCGTTGACGGTCTTGTCGCCGCTGCGGAATGCGACCGACAGATCGTCGACCGCAAGCACGCATTGCGGCGGCAAGGTTTCGATAAGCGGACGAGCGGTGTGCGATGAAGTCGGCACGATGGTTCCTTTGGATTCGAACGCGGCTAGCGGTGGTTCAAACGAAAACTTAAGCGGCAACTCAAGCGGCAGTTCAAGCGACGACGCAGCAAGACCGCATCAGCGATAGATCGCCGTCACCGGCGTCTCGCCGATTCGCGCGAAACCGCGATACATGCCCTCGGTGTTGAACGGCAGCGTGACGTTGCCGCGTGCATCGACGGCGACCAGACCGCCGCGTCCTTCGATCTTCGGCAAACGGTTCATCACCACGTCGTGCGCTGCTTCTTCGAGCGAGACGTTGCGGTACGCCATCTGCGCCGCGACGTCGTAGGCAGCCACCATGCGCATGAACATCTCGCCGGAACCAGTGGTCGAGACCGCGCAGGTTGCGTCGTCCGCGTAACAGCCCGCACCGATCAGCGGCGTATCGCCGACCCGGCCCACCTGCTTGTTGGTGACACCGCCAGTCGATGTCGCGGCCGCCACGTGGCCATGCTGGTCGAGCGCGACCGCGCCGACGGTGCCGAACTTGCGATTCGGATCAATCGGCTCATGCGGCGTGGGATCGTCGTCGCTCGACGATGGCGCGGAGGCCAGCGTCGCGCCGTCGTGATCGAGCATTGCGCGCTGTTGACCGCGTGCGAGTTGCCATTGGCGATAGCGCGCTTCGGTGTGGAAATACTCAGGCTCGACGAATTCGAGCCCTTGCGCGGCCGCGAAGGCTTCGGCGCCTTCGCCCGTAAACAACACGTGTTCGCTGCGTTCGAGTACGCGGCGTGCCGCCAGAATCGGATTGCGTACGCGCGTCACGCAGCAGATCGCGCCGGCGTCGAGCGTGCTGCCATCCATGATGGCTGCGTCGAGTTCATGCGTGCCGGCCGCTGTGTAGACCGCGCCGCGGCCCGCGTTGAAGAGCGGACAGTCTTCGAGCAAACGCACGGCTTCGCTGACGGCATCGAGCGCGCTGCCGCCGTCGGCGAGCACGCGCTGTCCGGCGCTCAGCACAGCGTGCAAGGCAGCGTGATAGTCGGCTTCGGCGCTGGCCGACATCGACGCGCGCAGGATCGTGCCTGCCCCGCCGTGAATGGCAATGACTGCGTTGGTGTTCATTTTTTGGCTTTGGTAGTGCGGGTGGTGCGGGTAGAAACGCGCGCGGGTTGATCAACAGTGCTGGCGACAGCCGCTTGCGGATCTGTGAGCCACGGCAGCACGAATTCGGTGACTTCGGCGGCAGCCTTCACCGAGCGTTTCGCCCGGTAGGCGACCGCGTCGCACAGCGCTTCAATAACGGCCAGCACGGCTGAATCGGCATTGGCCGCGAGCCGCCGTTCGGAGCGGATATAGAGCGAGAGATCGGCGAATTGCGCGAGCGGCGAGCGCGGGCTGTCGGTCAGCGCAAGCACACGTGCCCCGCGACTTGCCGCGCGCCGCGCGAGTTCGATCGTGTCTTCGACGTAACGCGGAAACGCGATCCCGATCACCAGATCGCCTTCATTCGAGGAGAACAGACGCCGCGCGGCATGCGACGGTCCGCCGACGAACGCGAGCGACTGCACGTTGTCGTGATACGGCATCAGGCCGTGCTCCATCAGGCCCGCGAGGAACGCACTTGAACCGGCGCCGAGCACGAAGACGCGACGCGCGGAAATGATCGCTTCTACGGCGGCCTCGGCGGCGGCGCTATCGATCGCGGAACGCGTGGATTGCAGATTGGTAGCGGCCTGTTCGAGCGACGCGTCAATCAGATCGTCGCCGGAAGCAAGCGATTCCTGCGCGCTACGCAGCCGCTCGACCGGCGCGAGCGTCGCTTCGAAACCGCGAACGAGCGCTTCCCGAAACTGCGGATAACCGTCGAAGCCGAGCGCGCGGGCGAAGCGATTCGCCGTCGCCACCGACGCACCGACCACGCTCGCCAGTTCGTCGATCCGCATGGTCGCCGCGCGGAACAGATTCGCCAGCACGTATTCGCCCATGCGCCGATGGATCGGCGTGAGAGTTGGCATCGCCGCGGCGATGCGCGCGGCGATGGCCTGCTCGGCGGGGTTCGAAGCGACGGACGAGTGATGGATCATGCGAGCAAGGCGGCCTGGTAACTGTCCTCAAAGAGGACTTCCTTCGGGATGTAAGCAAAATGCATGAAAGTATATTTACATAGAAATCTCGCTGAAAAAAATTCATTTTCATTTTCGAGGGTTTTCACGGACGCCCACAGGCACGTCGGCATGCAACGCGGCCATCCGATGAAAACCAGTTTTCATTGCGCGACTGCTGCGCCCGCCGGAATGTGCGCGAGCCGCGCCGCCGGCGACATGACGATGATCAGCGCCTGCACGAAGAAGGCCGCCGCAGCCGCAACCAGACACGCGTCCATCCCCCAGCGCGCGCTGATCGCCGCGCCAAGCAACGCGCCCAACGGCCGCGCGCCATAGGTCGCGGTGCTGTTGAGCGCCGAGACGCGGCCCATCATCCGTTCAGGCGTGATCGCCTGACGCAGCGTGGTCGAGCCGACCACCCACAGAATCGGTCCGGCGCCGAGCAGGAAGAAGCTCAGCATCGCGAGCCAGAACGACGGCGTGACGATCGTCGCCACCATCACGAGCGAAGCAAGCAAACCGCACGACGGTCCGATGATCAGCACACGGCCGAACGCGAGACGCCGCGCAATGGCCGGTGCGGCGAGCGCGCCGCACACCATGCCGACGCCGTACGCGCCGAGCGTCACGCCGACCATCGAAGCGCTCAAGCCCAACCGATGCACGGCATACGGCACATATACCGCCTGCAGCACGAAAAAACCGAGGTTGAAGAAGATCGCGGTGGCCAGCATCGGACGCAGTAGCGCGTCGCGCAGCACGAAGCGCGTACCGTCACGCAGTTCCAGCAGGAAGTGACGCTGGGGAGCAGCCGCTCGCGGCGGTTCGCGCAGCCCCGCGAGCAATGCGACGGCCAGCGCCGATAGCCCGGCCGCGCAGCCATACGCCCATCCCGCGCCGACCCAGCCGACCAGCAGTCCGCCGAGCGCCGGTCCCGCCGAATACGCGACGCTACGCGCCAGTTCGAGCCGGCCGTTGGCCTGGGCGTACGCCTCGCGCGGCACAATCGAGGGCACCAGCGAAGGCGCCGCAACGTTATATGCAACCGTACCGGTCGCGGCAATGAAGCCGAGCGCGGCGAGCAGCGGCAAGCTCAGCGCATGCGTCATCAGGAGCAACAGCACGCACAACATCGCGATCACGCGCACGCTTTCGGCGAGCGTCATCAACGTGCGGCGCGAGCGGCGGTCGGCCCATACGCCGAGCGGAATCGACAACAACAGGAACGGCAACGTCTGTGCGGTTTGCAGCAGACCGGTCTCGCGTGCGCCGGCGCCAAGCGCGAACACGGCGACGAGCGGCGCGGCGGCAAGGCTGATCTGCTCAGCCGATTGCGCGACCAGATTCGACCATGCGAGCCGCTGGAATGCGGCCGGCAAGCGAATCGCGGATGAAGACGACGAAGAGGAAGCGGCGTGCATCGATGAACTCCTGCGACGGGATGTGGGAGACCATCGTGGTCGCTATGGCGCAGCGCGGCGCTCCGCTTCTTGCGGTGTTATTCTTCGCTCGCCATGAATCTCGAAAGCATCCTCTTCACACAAGGTTTCGGCTCGCGCCGCCAATGCCGGGCACTGATCGGCGACGGCCGCGTGAGCATAGGCGGCTCAGTCTGCGCCGATGCCGACGCCGATTTCCCAACCGATGACAGCACGTTCTGCTTCAGCGTGGACGGGGTCGTCTGGCCGTATCGCGAGCACGCCTATCTGTTGCTGAACAAACCTGCCGGCTATGAATGTTCACGCGATCCGCAGCATCATCTGAGCGTGTTCAGCCTGCTGCCGCCGCAGTTCGCCGAACGCGGCGTGCAGTGCGTGGGCCGCCTCGATCAGGACACGACCGGCCTCCTGCTGCTCTCCGACGACGGCAAGTTCGTGCACATGTTCACGTCGCCCAAACGCAAAGTGCCGAAGCTATACATTGCGACTACTCGCCATCCCATCGACGATGCCCAGTTGCGTGCCTTGCGCGACGGCGTCTTGCTGCACGGCGAGCCCAAGCCGATCATCGCCGTCGACGTAGAGGCGCGCGGTGAGCACGCGCTGGCCCTCACCGTGATGGAAGGCAAATATCACCAGGTCAAGCGGATGATCGCGGCTGCGGGCAACCGTTGCGAAGCGCTGCATCGCGAGCGGATCGGCGGACTCGCATTGCCCGCGACGCTCGCGGAAGGCGCGTGGCAATGGCTCGATGAAACCGACCTCGGATCTTTACGGAGCGGGTAAACAGGTAGGTCCCCTTTAGAGCCTTGATGCGTCAGGAGAATGGTGTGCGCCCCCGCACACAAGCCCCGGCGGACACCTGATTGCACGCTGCATCGCAGCATGCTCTTGCTTACAACTCGCCCTATACTCGTTTAAACAAAGACTACAAAGAGTTCAAGGAGGGGCGCCATGGTCATCCACGACACCATCGCGATTTCGTATGTGATGATCGCTTTCGTGTGCCTCGGCCTGGTTCTGATTGGCGGACTGCTGGTCATGATGCGGCTGCGGCATAAATATCATCCGAACCTGATCGGCGCGCTAATCGGCGCAATGCTGTGTTTCCTGTTGCTGGAGGCATTGCCGGCGCTGACGTAAACCAACGGGGGCGCGCGCGGCTGGCGCAGAGGCCGGCGCGCGCGGAGTATCGCCGGGAGATGCACGGCCCGGCGGTTTGTTGTTCGCGGCTGAACGCGTTGAGACCCATCGCCTGATCGCGTGTTTTCTCAGCCGCGCGCTTTTGCTTCGGCATGTGGCACAGTGGCGCTCCGTTCGGGCCGCATGCGCAGAAAATCCTCGACGCTTGGATACTGCAAGCGCACACGCAACTCCTCTTTGAGGCGCCGGTTCACGAGCCGCCTCGATTCGCGCATGAAGGACAGCAAGGTCGGCTCGATCTGCTGCTCCGCCTCTGCGCGCGTGACGCGAGGCGCGCGCTCGAGACCGAACGCATCGGCCACTGCATCGAAGTACTCTCCCATTTTCAGCGACGTATCGTCGGACGCGTGAATCACGCGCCCCGGCCGCCCGCGTGTGGCGAGACGCACGAGGATCGCGGCCAGATCGTCGGCATGGATATGGTTGGTGTAGACGTCGTCTGCGTCGACCAAGGCGGGCGTGCGCTTTTCCAGCCGCGCGAGCGGCAGACGGTTGCTCGCATAGATGCCCGGAATCCGCGCGATGCTGGCAGCGACCACGCCTCGCGCGGTGGCGCGCCGCAATTGCCGCTCGGCCGACACGCGGCGTTTGGCACGCGCATTGGCCGGCTGCGACGCGCGCGTCTCGTCGATCCACGCGCCGCCGCAATCGCCGTAGACGCCTGTCGTGCTCGCGTACACCAGCCTCACAGGCACGTGCGGCGCGGCGGTCCAGCGCACCCTGTCGGGTACAATATTGGCTGCTTCAGATTCCGCCCATGAGGCACTCATGTTGCGCAACCCGCGGCGCAGCCGCCCGACCGGCGCCACCGTGCCGCGCGCGGCACGCATCGCCCGATCACGGCGCGCGCTCAGCGTAGCGAGCAAGGCCCGGGTGCGGCGGTCGTCATCGCCGGTCTTTTGCGGTGGCGCGAGATGCAGCACCGTCGGCGCGAGGCCGGCGAGCCGTTTCAGGCTGCGCCGTGCGTCGAGGTCGCCGACCAGCGGCGTGACGCCGGCGGCGCGCAATTCGGCGCTGCGTTCAGTGTGGCTGGTGAGCGCGAAGACATGTGTGCGTGGCCGCAACAGGGGCACGCAGCGCATGCCGACATCACCGCAGCCAACAATCAACACGCGCGGCCGGCGTAAATTTCGTGTCGCTTTCATGGTGGACGAATTGTAGCCGTCAAGCGCGGCAGGTACCGCACAGTTGTACAGCGGGTCCGATAACGATTACCGACTTTTCGATTTCGAACACTCTATGGCATTTAACGTCACGCTCCGGCAAAGCGGCCGGCAGTTTCAGGTGGAACAGGACGAACCGGTCCTGATCGCGGCCTTGCGCCAGGGCATTGGCCTGCCGTACGGCTGCAAGAACGGCGCCTGCGGCTCATGCAAAGGCACCGTGGTCAGCGGTCAGATCGAACAGCGTCAGCATTCGTCATCGGCTTTGTCGAACGACGAAAAGACGCGCGGCATGGCCCTCTTCTGCTGCGCGACGGCATGCTCCGATCTCGAAGTGGATATCCGCGAAGTGGCCGGCGTGGGCGACGTGCAGGTCAAGAAACTGCCGTGCCGCGTGAACGCGATCGAGCGCAAGGCCGACGACGTCGTCGTGCTGAAGCTGCAATTGCCCGCTAACGAGCGTCTGCAATATCTGGCCGGCCAGTACCTTGAATTCATCCTGAAAGACGGCAAACGCCGCAGCTATTCGATGGCGAACGCGCCGCACACCGAAGGCCCGATCGAATTGCACATCCGTCATATGCCGGGCGGCGCATTCACGGACCACGTATTCAACACGATAAAGGAGCGCGACATCCTGCGCTTCGAAGCCCCGCTCGGCACCTTCTTCCTGCGTGAAGACTCGGACAAGCCGATCGTGCTGCTGGCCTCGGGCACGGGCTTCGCGCCGCTGAAGGCGATCGTCGAACATGCGGTGTTCAAAAACCTGAACCGGCCCATGACGCTTTATTGGGGCGCGCGCCGCAAGAAGGACCTGTACCTGCTCGAGATCGCCGAGCAATGGGCTCGCGAGATTCCGAACTTCAAGTTCGTGCCGGTGCTGTCGGAACCGGACGCGGGCGACGCGTGGACGGGTCGCGTCGGCTTCGTGCATCGCGCGGTGATCGAGGACCTGCCGGACCTGTCGCCGTACCAGGTGTACGCGTGCGGCGCGCCGGTGATGGTGGAGTCGGCACAGCGCGATTTCACCCAGCATCATGGGCTGCCGGAAGACGAGTTCTACGCGGATTCCTTCACGAGCGCGGCGGATCTGGCGAACGCGGTTTGAGGCGATGAACGGGTTGATCGTCATCAGATCAACCCGTTCATCAAAACGAAACAGGCACGCTGGCAGACTTGCATAAATCCGCGTTGACGCGAATTTGTGCAAATTCATGGTTTACACCAGCGCTTTCCTTGTCGTATTCTTTCGCGCATGAACCGCATCCAGTCCGAACTCCGACGTCGCCGCTCGCCGCTCCCTTAGGGGCGCCGCTGGCTTCGTCACGGATTCGCGCCGCACAAAGGCGCAAGCAGTTCGAATCATGAAAGCCACGGCATGCCGTGGCTTTTTTGTTTGCTTTTTTTGTTTTCACCGGCCGCTGCTTCATTTGAGGCCAGCCGCTCACTCACCCTTCACCCCGCTGTCTGGAGCTTGCCGTCATGAATTTCAATGAGTACCCGATCGAGTCGCTGATGTACATCACGAACCGGCCCGAAATCGTTTTCACGCACGGCAAGGGCTCGTGGCTCTACGACAATAACGGCAAGCGATATCTGGACTTCATCCAGGGCTGGGCGGTCAACAGCCTCGGTCATTGCAACGACGGCATGATCGAAGCGCTGAACACGCAATCGAAGCTGCTGCTGAATCCGTCGCCGGCCTTCTACAACGAGCCGATGGCGAAGCTCGCCGGATTGCTCACCCAGCATAGCTGTTTCGACAAGGTGTTCTTCGCGAACAGCGGCGCCGAAGCGAACGAAGGCGCAATCAAGCTCGCGCGCAAGTGGGGTAAGAAGTTCAAGGACGGCGCGTTCGAAATCATCACGTTCGATCACAGCTTCCACGGCCGCACGCTCGCTACCATGTCGGCAAGTGGCAAACCGGGCTGGGACACGATCTACGCACCGCAAGTGCCGGGCTTCCCGAAAGCGGATCTGAACGACATCGCGTCGGTTGAAAAGCTGATCAATGCGAAGACCGTCGCGGTGATGCTGGAACCGATTCAGGGCGAAGGCGGCGTGATTCCCGCCACACGCGAATTTATGCAGCAACTGCGCGCGCTGACTAAAAAGCACAACCTGCTCCTGATCGTCGACGAAGTGCAAAGCGGTTGTGGCCGTGCCGGCACCCTATTCGCCTACGAGTTGTCGGGCATCGAGCCGGACATCATGACGCTCGGCAAGGGCATCGGCGGCGGTGTGCCGCTCGCGGCGCTGCTGGCGAAGGCCGACATTGCTGTGTTCGAAGCCGGCGATCAGGGCGGTACGTACAACGGCAATCCGCTGATGACCGCGGTCGGTTACTCGGTGATCTCGCAACTGACGGCGCCGGGTTTCCTCGAAGACGTGCGTGCGCGCGGCGAATATCTGCGCGCGAAGCTGCTCGAACTGTCGGAAGAACGCGGTTTCGAAGGCGAACGCGGTGAAGGTCTGCTGCGCGCCCTGCTGCTCGGCAAGGACATCGGCAACCAGATCGTCGAGAAGGCGCGCGTGATGCAACCCGACGGCCTGCTGCTGAACGCGGCGCGTCCGAACCTGCTGCGTTTCATGCCGGCGCTGAACGTCACGAACGAAGAAATCGACCAGATGATGGCGATGCTGCGTTCAATTCTCGACACGCTGTAATCACACAGGAAAGCGCGTATGACGACGAGCGCAACGCTATCGATCCGCCGCTTCGACGCGAGCGACACCGATGCCGTGGTCGCGCTGTGGCAGGAAGCGTTCCCCGAGTATCGGGACGTGACAAGGCCGCAACGCAATCCGCATCTGTCGATCGCCAACAAGCTGGCGACGCAACCGGAACTGTTCTTTGTCGCGGTGTTCGGCGAGCGTATCGTCGGCACGGTGATGGGCGGCTACGACGGGCACCGAGGCTGGCTGTATTCGCTTGCGGTAGATGAATCGTTGCGTCGTCACGGCATCGGCACGCGGCTGGTCGCACATGTCGAAAACGCGTTGACCGAACGTGGATGCCCGAAGCTGAATTTGCAGGTGCTGTCCGCGAAGGCCGATGTGCGCGCGTTCTATGAAGCGCTCGGTTATCGCGCGGATGCCGTGATCAGTCTCGGCAAACGATTGGGCGAACTGGCGGAAACGCCGGCGGCTTAAGCGCAGGCAATCGCCTGTATTGAGAAAGGCCGCATGCGCGATTGAAGCGCATGCGGCCTTTTTTACGGCTGAGGCAAACTTAGTCCGGCTTATTCACCCAGCTTATTCACCCAGATAAGCCGCCCGCACCTTCGGATCATCCAGCATCTGCTTCGCGTCACCCGACATCGTCACCAGACCCGAGTCCATCACGTAGCCGCGGTTCGCCGCCTGTAACGCGAGACGCGCGTTCTGCTCAACCAGCAGCACCGTCATGCCTTCAGCCGAGATCGCCCGCACCACTTCGAAGATCTTCTCGACCATGATCGGCGACAGACCCATCGACGGCTCATCCAGCAACAACAACTTCGGTTTGCTGATGATCGCGCGCGCCATCGCCAGCATCTGCTGTTCGCCGCCCGAGAGCGTGCCCGCGTATTGCGTCGCCCGTTCCTTCAGGCGCGGGAAAAAGCCGAACATGCGATCGACGTCTGCCTTGATGGCGTCGGTATCGTTGCGCAGATACGCACCCATCTGCATGTTCTCGACGATCGACATGCGCGAGAAAATTCCGCGGCCTTCCGGCACCATCGCGAGACCGCGCTTGAGCAGTTCGTGCGCCGGAATGCCCTTGATCGACTCACCCATGTACTCGATGTCGCCTGCCGAGTACGGCTTAAGACCCGTGATCGCCTTCATCGTCGTGGTCTTGCCCGCGCCGTTCGCGCCGATCAGCGTGACCAGTTCGCCCTGCGCAACTTCGAGATCGATACCCTTGACTGCCTGGATGCCGCCGTAATTGACCTGCAGGCCCTTGATTTTCAACATTGCCGTTGCCATTAGTGGACCCCCGCACCCAGATAAGCTTCGATCACCTTCGGATCCTTCTGCACATCTGAAGGCAGACCTTGTGCAATCACCTTGCCGTAGTCGAGCACCGTCATCTGGTTGCACAGACCCATCACCAGTTTCACGTCGTGCTCGATCAGCAGAATCGTCTTGCCGTCGCTGCGGATCTTGTCGAGCAGCTTGGTCAGCTCGACCTTTTCCGTTGCGTTCATGCCGGCAGCCGGTTCGTCCAGTGCGAGCAGCTTCGGATCCGTTGCCAGTGCGCGGGCGATTTCCAGACGGCGCTGGTGACCGTATGACAGATTGCGCGACGTGTAGTCCGCATACTGCGCAATGCCGACGTATTCCAGCAGTTCGACTGCGCGTTCCTTGATCTCGCGCTCTTCCTTGCGCTCGGCCGGCGTCTGGAACACCGCGCCGATCAGGCCATGCTTCGTGCGCACGTGGCGGCCGACCATCACGTTTTCCAGCGCGGTCATGCCGCCGAACAAACGGATGTTCTGGAACGTACGCGCAATACCCGCCTTCGCCACCTGATAGACGGCGGTCGGCGTGTATTCCGTGCCGTTGAGCTTGAACTCGCCCGAATCCGGCGTGTACAGACCCGTGATCACGTTGAAGAAGGTCGTTTTGCCGGCACCGTTCGGGCCGATCAGGCCATAAATCTGGCCCGCCTTGATTTGCAGGCCAACGTCGGACAGTGCCTGCAGGCCGCCGAAGCGCTTGTTGACGCCCTTAACCGACAGGCGGATCTGATCGCTGCCGACGCCGTTGTTTACGTTATCGCTCATATGATTTCTCCCTGCGGGCCTCAGGCGCGCACCGGCTTCTTGCCAGCGCGCTTCGCCAGTTTCGCAATCTTGTCTTCGTGCTTCGGCGACGGCCACAGGCCTTCCGAGCGGTACAGCATGATCACGACCATCGCGAGGCCGTACAGCAACTGACGGATCACTTCGGTATCGACGATTTCATGGCCGAAGATCATGTTCTGCAACGGACCCATGGTCGAGCGCAGGAATTCCGGGAACACGGCGAGCAGCACCGCACCGAGAATCACGCCAGGGATGTGGCCCATACCGCCGAGCACCACGCACGCCAGCACCACGACCGATTCCCAGAACGTGAACGATTCCGGCGACACGAAGCCCTGGAACGAACCGAACATCGCGCCCGACAGGCCGCCGAACGACGCGCCCATTGCAAAGGCCAGCAGCTTCACGTTACGGGTGTTGATACCCATCGCCTTGGCGGCGATTTCGTCTTCGCGGATCGCGGCCCATGCACGGCCGATACGCGAGTGCTGCAAACGCGTACAGGTCCAGATCACGAACAGCGCGCACAGCACGAACAGGTAGTAATACATGTACACCGACGGGAACGAAAACCCGAGGAACGTGTGTGTCTGCGCGAGGCTGAAGCCGCCTGCCGACACCGGAGCGATGCCGGTGATCCCCTTCGGCCCGTTCGTGATGTTGACCGGACGGTCGAGGTTGTTAATGAAGATCCGCACAATCTCCCCGAAGCCCAGTGTCACGATCGCGAGGTAGTCGCCACGCAGACGCAAGGTCGGCGCGCCGAGCAGGACGCCGAAGGTCGCGGCGAGCCCCATCGCAATCGGCACGATGATCCAGATCGGCGTATGCAGGCCGCCCGGGAACAGGTGCGCGATCCACTCGAACTGCGAGGTCAGGTGGGGCGAACTCAGCAGCGCCGCGGTGTACGCGCCGATCGCGTAGAACGCGATGTAGCCCAAGTCCAGCAGGCCGGCGAAGCCGACCACCACATTGAGACCCAGCGCCAGCATCACGTACAGCATCGCGAAGTCGAGCACGCGGACCCAGTAGTTGCCGCCAGCGGCACCGATGATCATCGGCGCCGCGATCACGAAGATCGCGGTGATGATGCCGACGGTCAGCGTCTTCGTCAGGTTCTTTTCAGGGATGAGCGTCGTGGACGGCTCGATCGGTTGAATTGATGTCATGTCTGTCTACTCCTTATGCTCGATCCGCAACACGTTCGCCCAGCAGGCCCGACGGACGGAACACCAGCACGATGATCAGCACGATGAATGCGAACACGTCCTGGTAGTTACTGCCGAACACACCGCCCGTAAGGTTGCCGATGTAGCCGGCGCCCAACTGTTCGATCAGGCCGAGCAGCACGCCGCCCACCATGGCCCCGCCGAGATTGCCGATCCCGCCCAGCACCGCCGCGGTAAAGGCCTTCAGACCCGGGATGAAGCCCATATAGAAGTGTGCGTTGCCGTATTCGGACGCGATCATCACGCCGGCCAGAGCGGCCAGCGCCGAGCCGATCATGAAGGTCGCCGAAATCACGAAATTCGGGTTCACGCCCATCAGGCTGGCGACACCCGGGTTCTCAGCGATCGCACGCATCGCGCGGCCCAGCTTGGTCTTGTGAACCAGCAACAGCAGACCGCCCATCACGAGGAACGCCACGACCATGATCACGATTTCGGTCATCGAGATCACGGCGCCAGGCGTCGTGTCGGTGGCCTTGATCACGTTGATCGGGTCGGTGGGCAACAGCTGCGGGAACGGCAGCGGGTTGCGCGACCAGATCATCATCGCGAGGGTTTGCAGCAGGATCGACACGCCGATCGCGGTGATCAGCGGGGCGAGACGCGGTGCTTTACGCAACGGCCGGTAGGCCACGCGCTCGATCGTGTAGCCGACCAGCGAGCAAACCACTGCCGCGATGATCAACGCGATGATGAGCGTCGGCACGTTGCCGAGGCCGGGGAAGTGGTTCTGAAGCACGCCTATGGCCGAGAGCGCAACCATCGCGCCCACCATCAACACATCGCCATGCGCGAAGTTGATGATGCCCAAGATGCCGTAAACCATCGTATAGCCCAGTGCGATGATGGCGTAAACGCTGCCAAGCACCAGCCCGTTGAGGACCTGCTGGATGAAGATATCCATTTAATGCTCCTTAGCCCGTGCGACTGGATTCGCGTTCTTCATCAGCCGGTGGGCGGTGATGCGGTACGCCAATCTCAACGGCACTGCGGGTACTGATGTAAAAGACCGGTAAGGGTTATCCGCTATCCGGTTCGTCTTACGACTGGGATGCAGTCGGGGACTCGCCGATGGCGGATGCAAAAACGGCACCGTTGGGTGGTTTCGGTGCCGTCAGGCTACATCCCGTCATCACTTCTTCACGACGTCGAGAACCGCTTTCTTGCCGTCCTTGAAGTCGTAAAGCGTAATGGCGCCCTCTTTCAAATCACCCTTGTCGTCGAACGCGATGTGGCCGATTACCCCGTTGTAATCGGTGGACGGCATCGCAGCCAGCACCTTGGGCGCCTCGATCGAATTAGCGCGCTTCATTGCATCGACAATCACGTACACAGCGTCATACGTGAACGGTGCGTAAATCTGCACCGGCGTGTGGAAGCGGTCCACGTACTTCTTTTCGAAGTCCGCTCCCTTGTCCATTTTCGAAAGCGCGAGTCCCGCCTCCGAACAGACCAGGTTTTGCACGGCGGTTCCCGCCAGCTCACCCACCTTGTCGGTACACACACCGTCGCCGCCAAGGATTTTTGCCCTGATACCGAGCGCCGCCGCCTGTTTGGTAAACGGCCCGCCCGTTGCGTCCATGCCGCCGAACATGATCACGTCCGGCTGAACACTCCTGATCTTTCTAAGGACGGCCTGAAACTCCGTAGCCCTGTCATTCGTAGCTTCACGCGCGACGATCTTCGCCCCGCTCGCCTGTACTGTCTTCGCGAACTCGTCGGCCAGTCCCTTGCCGTATACGGTCGAGTCGTCGACGATCGCGATGCGTTTCGCGCCGAGCACTTTCGTCGCGTAGTTGGCAAGCGCCGGGCCCTGCTGGGCATCGGTCGCGACCACCCGATAAGTCGTCTTGAAACCTTGCTGCGTGTACCCCGGATTTGTCGACGACGGTGAGATCTGCACGATCCCGGCATCGCTATAGATCTTCGACGCGGGAATCGAGACGCCTGAATTCAGGTGGCCGACCACGGCGACAACATGATCGTCGACAAATTTTTCAGCGACCGCCGTACCCGTTTTCGGGTCCGCGGCATCATCTTGTGCGTCGAGTTCCAACTGGATCTTGTGACCGTCGATGGTCAAGCCTTGCTTATTGATTTCCTCGACCGCCAGACGCGCGCCGTTTTCATTGTCCCTGCCAAGATGCGCAATACCCCCCGTTAGTGGGGCCGCATGACCGATTTTCACAACAGTCGTTTCACTCGCCGGTGCCGCTGCCGCCGTGGCAGCCGATGCACCTGCTCCCGCCTCGCTATCCTGCTTCTTGCCGCACGCGGTCAACATCGCAACCGCGGTCACGATGGACACGGCGTAAGCAAACTTGACTCGCATTAAGTAGGTCTCCTGCGCCTTGCAAAATCTATTGTTCGGGACCCGGAGGCCTTGAGAACGCGCGCATTGTAACTCCAATTATGCGACGGGCAATATTGTTGAAACGGTGGGGTTTTCCTGCATTGCAACCTTATTTTGAGAGAGGAATTCCGCAAAAGGCGCAACCGGGTTGCGACTGTTTTTCGTGCATCAGTTGCACCATCGCTGCGCCCAATGGCATCAAGTGTTGCAGCGATCTGGCCCGATCCCTGATTGCACCGTGGTTCGCGTTAAGTATTACGTTTCCATTGATATCAGGACGCGCGCACTATTTTAGTGCGCCAAAAATCGGGGCAACGCGTTTGATACGATTTAAACGGGGCCACATCATCGAAAAATTGATTAAAAGCCAAATCACAATTCAAAGGAATTTGTGTGGGAGGACACTTAAAACGGCTCGATACACTGATCTGGCACTTTATTTTCTGCGGGCTCACGATTTTGCGGGCGTAAAAAAAGCGCGCCCTCGGGCGCGCTTTCCTTTCAGAAACGTCGGCTGATTGTCAGGCAGGCAGACCCAGCCCGCGCGGCAACGGAAACGCGATGTTTTCCTCGATGCCTTCGAGCGCACGCACGTTGCGCACGCCGAGCTCACGCAACCGGCCGATCACCGCTTGCGCCAGCGCTTCCGGCGCCGAGGCGCCCGCCGTCACGCCGATCCGGCGCTTGCCTTCAACCCACACCGGATCGATCTGGTCCGGCGAGTCCACCATATAAGAAGGCACGCCAAGCTTTTCGGCCAGCTCGCGCAACCGGTTCGAATTCGAACTATTCGGGCTGCCAACCACGATCACGACGTCGCATTGCGGCGCCATGAACTTGACCGCGTCCTGGCGGTTTTGCGTGGCGTAGCAGATGTCCTGCTTCTTCGGCTCGCGGATCGCGGGATATTTCGCCTTCAGGGCGCCGATGATCTCGGCTGCGTCGTCGACCGACAGGGTGGTTTGCGTCACGAACGCGATCCGCTCGGGATCGGCCAACTGCAAGGCCAGCACGTCTTTGATGTCTTCCACCAGATGCATGCCTTCGCCCGCCTGCCCCATCGTGCCCTCGACTTCAGGGTGGCCCTTGTGGCCGATCATCACGATGTCGAAGCCGTCCTGGCGCATCTTCGCGACTTCGATATGCACCTTTGTCACGAGCGGACAGGTGGCGTCGTACACCCGCAGGCCACGCGACTCGGCCTCCGAACGCACCGCTTTCGACACGCCATGCGCGCTGAAGATGACCGTATTGCCAGCCGGCACTTCTTCCAGTTGCTCAATGAAGATTGCGCCCTTCTTGCGCAAATCCTCGACGACATAGGCGTTATGGACGATTTCGTGGCGCACGTAAATCGGCGAGCCGTGCAGCTTGATGGCCCGCTCTACGATTTCAATGGCCCGATCGACGCCGGCACAGAACCCACGCGGCTGCGCCAGCAGGATCTCGGTTTCGGCAAGAGTCGTATCCGTGATGCTCATGTTTACAGAATCCCGATGATTTTCACTTCAAACGCCAGCGCCTGGCCGGCAAGCGGATGGTTGAAATCGAACAACGCCGACGTCTCGCCAACTTCCTTGAGGACGCCCGCGTAGCGGCCGCCACCCGGCGCGTTGAATTCGACCAGGTCACCCGGCGAAAAATCCTCGCCGATCATGCTGTTTTCGCGCAGCGTGGCCAGCGAAACCCGCTGGATCAGCTCCGGATTGCGCGGACCGAACGCCTGACCCGGCGTTAGCTGAAAGGTCGAATGGTGGCCCACCTTCAAACCCAGCAAAATATCTTCCAGCGGCGGCGCCAGTTGACCCGCGCCGAGCAACAGCGTGGCCGGCTTGTCGGTAAACGTATTGATGACTTCGGCGCCATCGGCAAGGGAAAGCCGGTAATGAAGCGTGACGTGTGAACCGGGCTTCACTTCGGAAATGTCGATGATGCTCATGCAATGCTCGCTCAGTCGAAGCGCGCTGCACGCGTGCGCCGCGGGCGCAGTTGGCGCCGCAGTTGACGCGCGTGGCAAACCCTCGGGGTGCCGTGCGCAAAGCGTCTATTGTAAGCCACATAGCGGGCGGCGGCTTGGCTCCGTCGCGCGCATCGCGGCTCGGCCGCGCACCGCGCGCCGCCACAAACCCCAACTGGAGGATGCATATCTATATGGCCGACTATGCCTGCACGATAGACGAAGCCGCACTTGAAACGGCCTTGCCGGAGCCCATCGCGCCCGTCGTCGCGCCCGCCATCGCCGCACCCGCTGCACCCGCCCCGGCGTCGCCACGCGCTGGCGCCACAACGGGTCATACCGCGGCCGCAGCCGGCGTCAGCTCCGCGGACGCCACCGCGAACGGCGGCGCCCACCCTGCCCGCTCGCTTGTACGCGGCAAATGGCACAAAAACGACATGCCGCGCGAGCGGCTGATCGAGGAAGGGCCGGGCGTCCTGTCCGACACCGAAATGATCGTACTGGTGCTTGGCGCAGGATTGCCCGGCCACGACGTGTTCGACGTGGCGCGCACACTGCTCGACCGCTTCGGCTCGCTACGCGCCATGCTCGACGCAACTTACTCGGACTTCGACGGCTTGCGCGGCATCGGGCCGGCGAAAAAGGCCCAGTTGATTGCCATCATGGAAATGGCGCGGCGTTCGCTGGTCGATAAAATGCGTGACCGCTCGCTGATGAACTCGCCCGAAGCCGTGCAAGACTATCTGCGCCTGCGCATCGGCGGAAGTCCCCACGAAGTCTTCGTGTCGCTCTTTCTCGACGCCCGCCACCGGCTGATCCGCTGCGAGGAGAGCGCCCGGGGCACACTCACGCGCATGGCCGTCTATCCGCGCGAAATCGTGCGGCGGGCGTTGAGCCTGAATGCGGCCAGCCTGATCGTCGCGCATAATCACCCTTCCGGCGCCGTCCAGCCGAGCGCGAGCGACTGCCGGCTGACGCATACGCTGCGCGAAGCCCTTGCGCTGATCGACGTCCAATTGATCGATCATCTGGTGATCGGCGCGGATCGCACATACTCCTTTGCCCGCGCCGGCTGGCCGTGACACGGTGCGAACCAGGGTCGCGGCAACGTCGTGCCGAGTTCGGCATCGCAAATAAGGTTTGATTTTGCGGCTTTTTTTCTGCTAGAATTCCGGTTTGCCTATTTCCAACCCCCTGTTCCGAAGCCACCAAGGCGTTCCGGAAAGGAAACGTGCCTCGAGTTTCAATAAACTCTCAGCGCGGCTCTTTTCGGGAAACTTTCACGGCGTTCGAACTCAGAATTAGCGTATTAGGAGTGCTCTCATGGCACGCGTATGCCAAGTAACTGGGAAAGCGCCGATGAGCGGCAACAACGTTTCCCACGCGAACAACAAAACCAAGCGCCGGTTCCTGCCGAACCTGCAAAACCGCCGTATTTGGGTGGAAAGCGAAAACCGTTGGGTGCGTCTGCGCGTTTCGAACGCCGGCCTGCGCCTGATCGACAAGAACGGTATCGACGCTGTGCTCGCAGATCTGCGCGCACGCGGTGAAGCCTAAGGAGTAAATCATGGCGAAAGGCGCACGCGACAAGATCAAGTTGGAATCGACCGCAGGCACGGGTCACTTCTATACGACGACGAAGAACAAACGCAACATGCCGGAAAAGATGCTGATCAAGAAATTTGATCCGGTCGTCCGTAAGCACGTTGACTACAAGGAAACCAAGATTAAATAAATCTTGGCTCCTGCCTGACGAAGGCAAAAAGATTTGCAAAAAAGCCTCGCATTCGTGCGGGGCTTTTTTGTTTTCAACGTCCCAATATCGCGCTGATTAGCTGCCCTTTAGCTGTCCTTTCGCTGCCAGGACAGTCTTATCCCGTTCGGCTAGCTTTCCCTCATTCGTCGCGACGCGTATCCTTTCTCGTTTTAGCGGCATGCACACAGCATGGCGTCACGGCAAAACGAAAGACGGAGATGCAGGCGATGGAATTCGATGTAGCGATTGTCGGTAGCGGTCTGGCGGGCTTGAGCGTCGCGCTCAACCTCGCGGAGACCCGGCGGGTTGCGGTGGTCGCCAAGCGATCGATGACCGAAGGCGCGAGCGATTGGGCGCAAGGCGGGATCGCCGCCGTTCTGGATTCGGCAGACAGCGTCGAAAACCACGTGCGCGACACGCTGATCGCCGGTGGCGGCCTGTGCGACGAGACGGCGACGCGTTTTATCGTCGAGCATGGGCGCGCTGCGATCGAATGGCTAATCGAGCAAGGCGTGCCGTTCACCAAAGACGACGCCGCCGAACTTGGCTTCCATCTGACACGCGAAGGCGGCCACAGCCATCGCCGGATCATTCATGCTGCGGATGCAACGGGCCATGCAGTGGTCACCACGCTCAGCGAACGCGTACGCCGCCATCCGAACATCACCCTGCTCGAGGACCACTACGCGATCGACCTGATCACGTCCGACCGTCTCGGTCTGCCGGGGCGTCGCTGCCACGGTTTGTATGCACTCGATCTGCAAAGCGGCCGCACCGTCACAATCGAAGCGCCGCATACCGTGCTCGCCACCGGCGGCGCCGGCAAGGTCTATCTGTACACCACCAACCCCGACACCGCGACCGGCGACGGCATCGCAATGGCCTGGCGCGCCGGCTGCCGCGTGTCGAACATGGAATTCATCCAGTTCCATCCCACCTGCCTGTTCCATCCTTATGCGAAGTCGTTCCTGATCTCAGAGGCCGTGCGCGGCGAGGGCGGCATTCTGAAGCTGCCGGATGGCACGCGCTTCATGCCGAACCACGACGAACGCGCCGAACTCGCGCCGCGCGACATCGTCGCGCGTGCGATCGACTTCGAGATCAAGAAACGCGGCATCGATTGCGTCTATCTCGACATCAGCCATCAGCCGCCCGAATTCCTGCGCGAGCACTTCCCGACGATTCTGGCCCGCTGCCTGGAATTCGGCATCGACATCACCAAAGAGCCGATTCCGGTTGTGCCCGCCGCGCACTACACGTGCGGCGGTGTCGTGACTGACCTGGCCGGCAGGACTGATCTCGCGGGCCTCTATGCGGTCGGTGAAACGTCATGCACAGGCCTGCACGGTGCGAACCGGCTTGCCAGCAATTCCTTGCTCGAGTGTCTCGTGATCGGACGCTCCGCCGCGCAAGCCATCGAGGAAGAAGGCTTCAGCGCCGCCGTCCACGCGCCGCTGCCTGACTGGGACGAAAGCCGTGTGTCCGATCCGGACGAAGAAGTGGTGGTCGCGCACAACTGGGATGAACTGCGCCGTTTGATGTGGAACTACGTCGGCATCGTGCGGACGGACAAGCGGCTCGCCCGGGCCAAGCATCGGCTTGCCTTGCTTCGTGACGAGATTCACGAGTATTACGCGAACTTCAAGGTGAGCCGCGATTTGCTTGAATTGCGCAATCTGGTCGACGTAGCGTCGTTGATTGTCGAAGGTGCTCGCTCACGGCGTGAAAGCCGTGGCTTGCATTTCAGCCGTGATTGGCCGGCCACGTTGCCTAAAGCGCTGCCGACGGTGCTGTCGCCGGAGCATGTGCGTAACCGCAACGTGTGATTTCTGAAGCTGAAGTGAAAAAGCCATCGCCGGTTTCCCAGCGATGGCTTTTTCATGGATTGCGAACGCTTAAGCGTGCGCGGCTCAGACGATTCGCATCGAGTAATCCGTTGCACGCACATCTTTGGTCAGCGCACCGATCGACACGCGGTCGACACCCGTTTCCGCGATGGTACGCACCGTCTCGAAGTTCACACCGCCAGACACCTCCAGCACCGCCCGCCCTGCCGTGATACGCACTGCTTCACGCATCGCGTCGAACGAAAAGTTGTCCAGCAGAATGGATTGGGCGCGATGCGCCAACGCGGTTTCCAACTGCGCCAGCGTTTCGACTTCGATCTGGATCGGCACGCCCGCATTCAGCGCGAGCGCCGCATCCATTGCGGCATCGACGCCGCCCGCCGCGGCGATGTGGTTTTCCTTGATAAGAATGCCGTCGTACAAAGCGAGCCGCTGATTCGCCCCGCCGCCCACGCGCACCGCGTATTTCTGTGCGAGCCGCAAGCCCGGCAAGGTCTTACGTGTATCGAGAATGCGCGTTTGGGTGTGGGCAATTGCGTCGACATAGCGGCGCGTTGCGCTCGCCACGCCCGACAGCAGTTGCAGGAAATTCAACGCATTGCGTTCAGCAGTCAACAGCGCACGGACAGGGCCACGCAGCTCGCAGATCGGCATATCCGCCGTCATCCGATCGCCCTCGCGATAACGCCACTGCACATCGATACGCGGATCGACCTGGCGCATCACCGCGTTGAACCAGAGCACGCCGCACAGCACGGCATCTTCGCGCACGATGATGCGCGCATCACGCACGTCGTCTGCAGGGACAAGGCGGCCGGTCTGATCGCCTGCGCCAACATCTTCGGCCAGCGCGTCGGCGACGTTGCGCGCCAGCGCAGCATCGAATGCAGCGCCATACTGCGCATGAATCTCCGCGAACAGCGGCGACACCGCCTCGACCTGATTGCGCTCAACTGCCCCTTCAACCGCCCCCATTACGCCGCTCCCACGTTCGAATACAGTTGCGCGTCGCGTGCGAGATCGCCGCTGGCTTGCACGCGTTTCTTGTGACGCGCCGCGAAGTCGAGCATCCGGTCGATCGGCAGACGCGCCCGTTCGCCGATCGCTCGATCGACGAAGATTTCGTTGTGGCCGCGTTCGAGCACCTCGGCCAGATTGGCGAGGCCGTTCATCGCCATCCACGGGCAATGCGCGCAGCTCTTGCAGGTCGCGCTGTTGCCGGCCGTCGGCGCGGCGATCAACGTCTTGCCCGGCGCGGCGAGCTGCATCTTGTGCAGAATGCCGAGATCGGTCGCCACGATGAAATGCGTCGCGTCAAGTTTTTGCGCGGCGTCGATCAACTGCGTGGTCGAGCCGACCACGTCCGCTTGCGCGACCACGTTAGCCGGCGACTCCGGATGCACCAAAACTTTCGCGTCCGGATACTCGGCGCGCAGCAGATCGAGTTCAATGCCCTTGAATTCGTCGTGCACGAGACACGAGCCCTGCCACAGCAGCATGTCCGCGCCCGTCTTGCTCTGGATATAGCTACCGAGATGCCGATCTGGCGCCCAGATGATCTTTTCGCCGCGTGCGTGCAGATCGGCAACGATTTCCAGCCCGATCGACGACGTCACCATCCAGTCCGCCCGAGCCTTGACGGCCGCACTGGTGTTCGCGTACACGACCACCGTGCGATCCGGGTGCGCGTCGCAGAACGCCGAGAATTCATCGACCGGACAGCCGAGGTCGAGCGAACAGGTCGCGTCGAGATCCGGCATCAGAATGCGCTTGTCCGGACTCAGGATTTTCGCGGTCTCACCCATGAAGCGCACGCCCGCCACCACCAGCGTTTGCGCCTCGTGATCGCGGCCGAAGCGCGCCATTTCCAGCGAGTCGGCCACGCAACCGCCGGTTTCGTCGGCGAGTTCCTGCAGTTCCGCGTCGACGTAGTAGTGCGCAACGAGCACGGCTTTCTCGCGCTTAAGCAATGCGCGGATGCGTTCCTTCAACTCCACCTTCTGTTCCGCCGACGGCACGTCGGGCACCTTCGCCCAAGCCTGCCCGATCCCGCAGGTCGTGCCCTGCGCCTGTGGCCGGTCGTATTCGACGGTCCTGATCGTCTGCTGATCCATGATCTCCTCTGCCTTCGCTCTGCCGCCGCGGACTGTCAATCGCGTGTCGTTGAAATTGCCGCGGCCCAAAAAGCAAAACCCCGCCAACGCGGGGTTTTGTGACGTAACGAAATTTTAATAGATTTCGCGCTCAGGCATACGATCAGGCATAACGGCGCAGGCGCATCGCAAAGTCTTGCAGTGCTTTGATACCGCTCTGTTCCGCCCGATGACACCAGTCTTGCAACTGAATCAGCAGTTGATCACGCGACGCATTCGAGCGCTCCCACATCGCCGCCAGTTCATTGCGCATGTCGATGTAGGTCTTGAGCTTCTGGCTGTTCGCGAAGATCTGCGGCAACTGGCGCTTCTGCGGTTCATCGAGACCCGCTTCTTCCTTGTGGAACCAGCTACGCGCACCGCGCATCACCTGATACTTCTCGCGCGCGCCCACTTCCTTCAGATGCGCCAGTTCCTGGCGATATGCGCGCTTGAGCGCCTTGCCGTAACGCGCCATCACTTCGTAGCGGTTTGCCAGCACGGCTTGCAACGTGTCCTGATCGAGCACCAGCTTGCCAGTGGTCAGACGCGGCGTAGGCGCGATCTTCTTCACCTTGGCCAGACGGAACGCCGACATGATGCGGATGTACATCCAGCCGATGTCGAACTCGTACCACTTGTTCGACAGCTTGGCCGACGTCGCATACGTGTGGTGGTTGTTATGCAGCTCTTCACCGCCAATGATGATGCCCCACGGGAAGATGTTGGTGCTGGCATCCGACGAGTTGAAGTTGCGGTAGCCCCACCAGTGCGCGAGGCCGTTCACCACGCCTGCTGCCCAGAACGGGATCCACACCATCTGCACGGCCCAGATCGTCAGGCCGACGACGCCGAACAGCGCGACGTTCAGCACCATCATCAGGCTCACGCCGAGGATCGGGTACTTGGTGTAGACGTTGCGTTCCATCCAGTCATTCGGCGTGCCGTGACTGAACTTGCGCATCGTTTCTTCATTCTTGGCTTCGGAACGGTACAGTTCCGCGCCTTCGAGCAGCACCTTCCAGATGCCGCGCGTTTGCGGGCTGTGCGGATCTTCTTCGGTCTCGCACTTGGCGTGGTGCTTACGGTGAATCGCGGCCCATTGGCCGGTCAGCATACCGGTGGTCATCCACAACCAGAAACGGAAAAAATGACTGACGATCGGATGCAGCTCCAGCGCACGGTGCGCCTGGCAGCGATGCAGATAGACCGTTACGCCAATGATCGTGATGTGCGTCGCGACCAGCGTGTACAGCACAAGTTGCCACCACGAGAAGTGCAGCAAACCGTGAGCAAGGAAATCGAGCAAGGAATTCAACAAGGCAATTTACCTGTGGAACAAGAGACGCCAGACACACGCGAAATGCGCGTGTCAAGAAAGTGAAAGCATACAGCGGGATTGGACGATATTCTACTTGAAGCGTTCCAAGTGTTTGTAACAAATAGGGATTTTTTGTGCGGTATCAACCAGATGGAACGCGCCGGCGGTCTTTTTTGGACCCGCCGGCGGGTTCGAAGTGCCCGTCAGTGGGCGCTGTCGGCCTGATTGGCCACGGGAGCAGTCATTGTTACCGCTTGCGGCATGGCGTCGCTGACGTTGCCGACGATTCGCACTTCGCGTTGCGAGAAAGGAATTGCGATGTCGTGTTCGGAGAACAGACGCCAGATGTTGCGATTGACGGCCGAGCGCACGCCTGACGTGCCTGTTGCCGCGTCTTCGATCCAGAAACCCAGTTCGAGGTTGATGCCGTCGGGGCCGAAACCAACCAGATAAGGCGTAGGCGCCGGTTCCTGCAGCACCCGCGCGACGCCCTGTGCGGCCTCGGCGAGCAACGCCATCGCCTGCTCGACGTCGGTGGAGTAGGCGACCTGCACGGCCGCCTTGGCGTAGCCGCGCGTCAAATAGGACGACTGGTTCTGCACCACGTCCGTAATCAGCTTTTCGTTCGGAATCAGCGTTTCGATGCCGTCGAGGCCGCGCACCACCGTATAACGCGTGCGGATCTGCGTGACCATGCCCTGCAAGCCGCTGACATTGATGGTGTCGCCGATGCGCAGCGAGCGGTCGATCAGGATGATGAAGCCCGAGACGTAGTTGCTGGCGATCTTCTGCAAGCCGAACCCGAGCCCGACACCCAGCGCGCCGCCGAACACACCGAGCACCGTGATGTCGATGCCGACCAGCGACAGGCTGATCAACACCGCCGCCAGCACGAACGCAGCACGCCCGACTCGCGCCACCACCACCTTGAGGTTGGCGTCGAGCGTCTTGGAGCGCATCAGACGGTCTTCGAACGTGGCGCCGAGCCACATCGCAACGATCATCGTCACGCACACCCACAGAAGCCCCGTGGTAAGCGAAAGCAGCGTCATGTGCGCATTCGCGACCCGGAAGCGCACACTGCCCATCCAGGTGATCACGTCGTCCTGGATGCCCATCACGGTGAGCACCATGCCGATCCAGACGACCAGCGAAACGATTTTCTCGACGAGGAACAGCCACGGATGGTTCGAGCCGTCCTGACTGAAAACCCGCCGCGCGAAGAAAAACACGATGTAAATCAGACCGATACCGAACAGCGGCACCAGCGCCAGATCGAGCAGCGCGGTGTGCATGAACGGGCCGGTGATCGCCTGCGCAAGCCACACGAACGCCGCACCAATCAGCGGAAAGAACGCGCGGTTCAGGCTTTCCGCGCCGAAACGCAAGGTCTGGTAACGCGTCTGGCGCCGCAGATCGAGGGTGCGGCGCAACAGGCGCGCGAGCAGCCAGGCAATGCCGAGCGTCACGAGCAGGACGCCGACCTGCCACAGCATCACCGGCTGGCCGAAGTCGCGCGCGAGGTCGCCGAACATATGAGGGAAAATGCGGTTTTGCATGATGTCGCCGAAATCGCCGGAGCAGCGGGGTTCAGTTCAGAAAAGAAACCCGTTTGCGCCGGCAGACAGCCGGTTGCGTTTAGCTCTGGCGTTCCAGCACGGCTGCGAAGAAGCCGTCGGTAGCGTGGCGGTGCGGCCACAGCGACAGGTAATCGCCCATTTCCAGGTCGATGCGCTGCTCGGCGAGCACGTCGCGCGCCGGCACCAATGCGAAGTCCGGATGGTCGGCGAGGAACTGCTGCACGACGGCTTCGTTTTCCGCTTCCAGAATCGAGCAGGTTGCGTAGACGAGACGGCCGCCCTTCTTCACCAGACGCGAGGCACTGGCCAGAATCGACGCCTGCTTCGGCGCCAGTTCGGCGACCGATTCCGGCGACTGGCGCCACTTCAGGTCCGGGTTACGACGCAGCGTACCGAGGCCGCTGCACGGCGCGTCGACCAGCACGCGGTCGATCTTGCCGGCCAGACGCTTGATCTTGGCGTCGTGTTCACTGTCGATCAGCACCGGATTCACGTTCGACAGCCCGCTGCGCGCGAGGCGCGGCTTGAGCTTGGCCAAACGCCGCTCGGAGACGTCGAAGGCGTACAGACGCCCGGTGGAACGCATCGCCGCGCCCAGTGCCAGCGTCTTGCCGCCGGCGCCCGCGCAGAAGTCCACGATCATTTCGCCGCGCTTGGGGGCGACCAGCGAACACAGTAACTGGCTGCCCTCGTCCTGAACTTCGACCCAGCCGTGCTGGAACGCGTCGAGCTTGGTCAGCGGCGGCTTGCCGACCACCCGCACGCCGAACGGTGCGAAAGGCGTCGCGCCACCTTCGATGCCTGCCTTCGACAGCGCGTTCAGCACGTCGTCGCGGCTTGCCTTGATCGGGTTCGCGCGCAGGTCCAGCGGCGCCGGATAATTCAGCGCGGCGGCCAGCTGCGCAAGTTCCGCAGGTTCGAAGCGCTTCGCGAGCGCCTGATAGATCCAGTCGGGCAGATTCAGGCGAATCCGCAGCGGCAGGCTTTCAGGGTCGATCTTCGCGACGTGTTCGAGCCAGTGCGATTCGGTGTCCGACAAGAACGGCTTGAGGGCCGTGCGGCCGGCCGTTTGCATCAGTCCCAGCAAGGCCATGCGGCGCGCCGGGCTGCCCGCGCCGCCTTCGGCCAGATGGGCGAATTCCATCCGGCGGCGCAGGACGGCGAAGACCGCCTCGGCGATCACGCCGCGCTCGCCGTGCCCGAGCTTCGGATGCGCGCGGAAAAAGCGGCTCGTCGTGGCGTCGGCCGGACCGTTCAGCTTCAGGACTTCAGCCAGCAAAGTCTCGGTTTGTCCAATCAAAAAACCATGTAATCTCATGCGCCCTCTCCGGCGGTGTGACCGGCAAAGAGCCATTGCGGCTCCGGCGGCGTAAGCGTGACACGCAAGCCGTCGAGAGCAAGACGCCCTTCGACGAACCAGCGCACCGCGCGTGGATAGATAATGTGTTCAGTTGCCAGCACGCGTTCGGCGAGCGTGGCGGGGGTGTCGCCGGCCTCAACGGGGACGGCAGCCTGCGCGACGATCGGCCCGTGATCCAGCTGCGACGTGACAAAATGCACCGACGCGCCGTGCAGCCGCACGCCGGCGTCAAGTGCCTGTTGATGGGTTTTCAGGCCCGGAAAGCTCGGCAGCAGCGACGGATGCACGTTCAGCATGCGCCCGGCGTAATGGTCGACGAAACCGGCCGTGAGCACCCGCATGAAGCCGGCGAGCACGACGAGATCAGGCGCGAAGCTGTCGATTTCTTGCGCCAGCGCGGCGTCGAAGCTGTCGCGATCGGGAAACTGGCGGTGGTCGACCACCGCCGTGGCAATGCCGTGCGACGCAGCGAACGCAAGGCCCGCGGCGTCAGGACGGTTGGCAATCACAGCGGCGACTTGCGCCGCCCAGCCTTCGTCCGCGCAGGCGCGAATGATAGCTTCCATGTTGCTTCCCCGTCCGGAAATCAGGATGACGAGTTTTTTCATCCGCGGATTTTATCATTCGGGGGACACTGAAACGGCGACGCGCCGCCGTCTCGTGCGCTGAGCGTTTATAATCGTTTGTTTTGCGGCATCTCGGCCGCCCTACCTCAAACCCGCTATCGTGAGAGTCTTCCGCGGTCTTCCCAATGCCGAAAGCCGTGCGCCCTGCGCACTGACCATCGGCAACTTCGACGGTGTCCACCGCGGCCATCAGGCTTTGCTCGCCCACGTCCGGGCCGCCGCCGATGCACGCGGCCTGCCCGTCTGCGTGATGACCTTCGAGCCGCACCCGCGCGAGTTCTTCAACCCCGCTGGCGCGCCGCCGCGAATCGCCATGCTGCGCGACAAGCTTGAAGCGCTGCGCACCAACGGCGTCGACCGGGTCGTGGTCGAGCATTTCAATCACACCTTCGCGAGCCAGTCGCCGGATACGTTTGTCGAACGGATCATCGTCAACGGGCTGCATGCTCGCTGGGTGATGATCGGCGACGACTTCCGCTATGGCGCCAAGCGCGCGGGCGATTTCGCCTCGCTCAAGGCCGCGGGTCAACAGCACGGTTTCGAAGTCGAGCAGATGGCAACGGTGGCCGATCCGTCCGGCGCGCGCATTTCCAGCTCGGGCGTGCGCACGGCGCTGGTAGCGGGCGATCTCGATTCGGCGCGTGCCGCGCTGGGCCGCGATTACCTGATCAGCGGCCACGTCGTGCATGGCATGAAGCTCGGCCGCGACCTCGGTTTCCCCACGCTCAATCTGCCGATCGCGCACAAGCGCCCGGCACTGGCCGGCATTTTCGTGGTGCGCGTGCATGGCGTGGCGGACGAGCCGTTGCCGGGCGTCGCCAGCCTCGGCCTGCGCCCCACCGTCGACGATTCCGGCCGCGTGCTGCTCGAAGTACACCTGCTCGACTGGCACGGCGATGCGTATGGCAAACTCGTGCGCGTCGAATTCCTGAAAAAGCTGCGTGACGAGGAAAAGTACGTCGACCTCGAAACGCTGACCGCCGCCATCGCGCGCGACGTCGCCAATGCGCGCGCGTGGTTCGCGGCCGTCGGCGCCGGCACGCCGGGCAGCCGTTCCACCGGTTTCGCCACCTCGGCCACCGACCGAATTAGATAGCCGCCGCGGTACATGCGAGCGCGCTGAAGCGCTGCATGTACCCACTGCTGCGCGCATCGAAGGGCGTCCGTGGATCACGCGACATGCCTGCCGGGCGCGCCCAACGCCCTGCGCATCTTGCGCATACCGCAGCCTCGCTGCGCTTAGAAAGAATTCACCGCGACCTCATCATGAGCAACAAGAAAGCCGATTCGAAACCGCAGTCACGCTACCCGGTCAACCTGCTCGACACGCCGTTCCCGATGCGTGGCGACCTGCCCAAGCGCGAGCCGCAATGGGTCAAGGAATGGCAGGAACGCAAGGTCTACGAGACGATCCGCGCGGCCAGCAAAGGCCGTAAGAAGTTCATCCTGCACGACGGCCCGCCGTATGCGAACGGCGACATCCACCTCGGCCACGCGGTCAACAAGATCCTCAAGGACATGATCGTCAAGGCACGCAATCTGGCGGGCTTCGACGCGGTCTACGTGCCGGGCTGGGATTGCCACGGCATGCCGATCGAAATCCAGATCGAAAAGCAGTTCGGCAAGTCGCTGCCGGCCGCCGAAGTGATGCAGAAGGCGCGCGCCTACGCGACCGAACAGATCGAGAAGCAGAAGGTCGGCTTCCGCCGTCTGGGCGTGCTCGGCGACTGGGACAACCCGTACAAGACCATGAACTTCACGAATGAAGCCGGCGAAATCCGCGCGCTCGCGAAGATCATGGAAAAGGGTTACGTCTTCCGCGGCCTAAAGCCGGTCAACTGGTGTTTCGACTGCGGCTCGGCGTTGGCCGAAGCGGAAGTCGAGTACAAGGACAAGACGGATCCGACCATCGACGTGCTGTTCAGCTTCGCCGAGCCGGAGAAGACCGCGCAGGCGTTCGGCCTGAATGCGCTGCCGCGCAACGAAGGCGGCATCGTGATCTGGACCACCACGCCGTGGACCATCCCCGCCAACCAGGCGCTGAACCTGCATCCGGAAATCGTCTACGCGCTGGTCGATACACCGCGCGGTTTGCTGATCCTGGCCGAAGAGCGCGTTGAAGCTTGCCTGAAACTGTACGGAGTGGAAGGCACGGTCATCGCGACCACGCCGGGCGCGAAGCTCGTCAACCTGCGCTTCAATCATCCGCTCGCCTCCGCGCATCCGGCCTACAAGCGCACGGCGCCGGTTTATCTCGGCGACTATGTGACGACCGAAACGGGTACGGGTGTGGTGCACTCGTCGCCGGCGTATGGCGTGGAAGACTTTGTGTCCTGCAAGTCGCACGGCATGGCCGATTCGGACATCATCAACCCGGTGATGGGCGACGGCCGTTATATCGAATCGCTCGCGCTGTTCGGCGGTCTGTCGATCTGGGCGGCCAATCCGCAGATCGTCGAAGCCCTGCAAGCAGCCGGCTCGCTGCTGCGCACCGAGAAGTACACGCACAGCTACATGCACTGCTGGCGCCACAAGACGCCGATCATCTACCGCGCGACCTCGCAATGGTTCGCCGGCATGGACGTGAAGCCGAACGACACCGACAAGACGCTGCGCGAGACCGCGCTCGAAGGCATCGAGAACACCGCCTTTTATCCGTCGTGGGGCAAGCAGCGCCTGTTCAGCATGATCGCCAACCGCCCGGACTGGACGCTGTCGCGTCAGCGTCAATGGGGCGTGCCGATGGCGTTCTTCGTGCACAAGGAAACCGGCGAGCTGCATCCGCGCACGCTGGAATTGCTCGAAGAAGTCGCGCAACGCGTCGAGAAGGCCGGCATCGAAGCGTGGCAAACGCTCGACCCGCGCGAACTGCTCGGCGACGACGCCAACATGTACGAAAAGAACCGCGACACGCTCGACGTCTGGTTCGATTCGGGCACCACGCACTGGCACGTGCTGCGCGGCTCGCATAAAGACGAACTGCAATTCCCGGCTGACCTGTATCTGGAAGGCTCGGACCAGCACCGTGGCTGGTTCCACTCGTCGCTCTTGACCGCTTCGATGCTCGACGGCCGCCCGCCCTACAACGCGCTGCTCACGCACGGCTTCACCGTCGACGGCGAAGGCCGCAAGATGAGCAAGTCGCTCGGCAACGGTATCGACCCGCATGAAGTGGCGAACCGCCTTGGCGCGGAAATCATCCGTCTGTGGATCGCCTCGACCGATTACTCGGGTGAACTGGCGATCTCCGAAGAGATCCTGAAGCGCGTGACGGAAGGTTATCGCCGCATCCGCAACACGCTGCGCTTCCTGCTCGCGAACCTGTCGGACTTCGACTTCGCGCAACACGCGCGTCCGGTCGAAGACTGGCTCGAGATCGACCGTTACGCGGTGGCGCTATCGGCGAACCTGCAAAACGACATCCTCTCGCACTACGACAAGTACGAGTTCCACCCGGTGGTCGCGAAGCTGCAGACGTTCTGCTCGGAAGACCTGGGCGGCTTCTATCTGGACGTGCTGAAAGACCGTCTGTACACCACGGCGGCTGACTCCGTCGCACGCCGCTCGGCTCAGACCGCGCTGTATCACATCGCACACGGTCTGCTGCGCCTAATGGCGCCGTTCCTGTCGTTCACCGCCGAAGAAGCGTGGAAGATCTTCTCGCCGAACAGCGAAACGATCTTCACCGAGACCTATCACGCGTTCCCGGCGGTGCCGGAAGCGGGTGATCTGCTCGACAAATGGACGCTGCTGCGCGCCGCGCGTAGCGACGTAACCAAGGCGCTGGAAGAAGCACGCGTTGCGAACCTGATCGGTTCGTCGCTGCAGGCGGAAGTCGAAATCCGCGCGAGCGGCGCGCGTTACGACGCGCTCACGAGCCTCGGCGACGACCTGAAGTTCGTGCTGATCACGTCGGCGGCGACCGTCGTCAAGGTCGACAGCGAAGCGGAAGAAGGCGTCGAAGTGATCGCCTCGAAGTATCTGAAGTGCGAACGCTGCTGGCACTACCGCGCGGACGTTGGCGCCAATGCCGAGCACCCCACCCTGTGCGGCCGCTGCTTCAGCAATCTGTTCGGCAACGGTGAAGCGAGGAGCGCGGCATAATGGCGAAAACCATGTCGAAATCGTCAGCCGCCGGTGGTTCGCTGGCGCCGTGGCTCGGTGTCGCGCTGATCGTGATCCTGTTCGATCAGCTCACCAAAATCGCGGTCCAGAAGGTGTTCGCCTACGGTGTTCCGCATGAGGTCGCGCCGTTTTTCAACCTGATCCTCGTGTACAACCGCGGCGCCGCCTTCAGCTTCCTGGCGATGGCGGGCGGCTGGCAGCGCTGGGCGTTCACCGCGCTCGGCGTGGTCGCGGCGCTGGTGATCTGCTATCTGCTCAAGCGCCACGGCGGGCAGAAGATGTTCTGCACGGCGCTCGCGCTGATTCTGGGCGGCGCGCTCGGCAATGTGATCGACCGGCTGGCGTACGGCCATGTGATCGACTTTCTCGATTTTCACGTGCGCACGTGGCACTGGCCGGCGTTCAATCTCGCCGACAGCGCGATCACGATCGGTGCGATCCTGCTCGTGCTCGACGAGTTGCGGCGCGTGCGCGGCTCGCGCTAACGAGTATAGGTAGACCACGCTTTGTCGGAGGCTTTCGTTGGCAACCGCAGAACTCGCAGGAAAACACCTCGTCCTCGGCATGACGGGCGGCATTGCCTGCTACAAGATCGCCGAACTCACGCGTCTGTTGACCAAGGCCGGCGCGACCGTGCAGGTCGTCATGACCGAAGCGGCCACGCAGTTCATCACCCCCGTTACGATGCAGGCGCTGTCCGGCCGGCCGGTCTACACGAGCCAGTGGGACGCTCGCGTGCCGAACAACATGGCGCACATCGATCTCTCGCGTGAAGCCGACGCGATCGTCATTGCACCCGCCTCTACCGACTTCCTCGCCAAACTCGCGCACGGCATGGCCGACGACCTGCTGTCGACGCTGTGTGTAGCACGCGATTGTCCGCTGCTCGTCGTGCCGGCGATGAACCGGCAGATGTGGCAGAACCCGGCCACCCAACGCAACGTCACGCAACTGCGCGCGGACGGCATTGAAGTGCTCGGTCCCGATTCGGGTCCGCAAGCGTGCGGCGAAGTCGGCGACGGGCGCATGCTCGAAGCGGCCGCGACTTACGAAGCGATCGCGTCATTCTTCTCGCCGAAGATCCTCTCCGGCCGCCGCGTGTTGCTGACCGCCGGCCCGACTTTCGAACCGCTCGATCCGGTGCGCGGCATCACCAATCGTTCGAGCGGCAAGATGGGCTTTGCGCTGGCGCGCGCCGCGCAACAAGCCGGCGCCGAGGTACATCTGGTCGCTGGTCCGGTGGCGCTGGAAACGCCGTGGGGCGTGTTCCGCCAAGACGTGCAAACCGCGCAGCAAATGCACGATGCGGTGATGCGCTCGGTCGCCGACGCCGACATCTTCATCGGCGTGGCCGCGGTGGCCGACTGGCGCGTCGATCACGCCAGCGAACACAAGATCAAGAAGACTGCCGAGCGCGCGCTGCCCACCTTCACGTTCGTCGAGAATCCGGACATTCTGGCAGCGATTGCCAAGCTGCAGCATCCGCCGTTCACAGTCGGTTTCGCGGCCGAGAGCGGCGACCTCGAAGTGCACGGCGAAGAAAAGCGCATGCGCAAGAACGTGCCTTTATTGATCGGCAATCTCGGTCCACTGACCTTCGGCATGGACGATAACGAAGTCATCCTGTTCGAAGCGGCAGGTGCCACCAAGCTGCCGCGCGCCGACAAGCAGACGCTCGCGCGCGCATTGATCGTAGAAATTGCCAGGCGTCTGCCCGACACAAGTCTGATTCGCTAAAGCCGCGCGCGGCGGCGCATGTTGCATTCGCCGCGAGCGCCTCTAGCGCACCGATTCATCTGGAGCAGTACTGACATGACGCTACTTTCCGTGCTCGATCAAACGCCCGTGATCGACGGGCACTCAGTGGCGGACGCAATCGCCGCCACCGTCGAACTCGCGCAACTGGCTGACGACCTCGGCTACACGCGCTATTGGTGCGCCGAGCATCACGGCTTGCGCGGCGTGTCGAACCCGTGCCCCGAGGTGATGCTGGCGCGCCTCGGCAGCGTGACCAAACGCATTCGAATCGGCTCAGGTGGCGTGATGCTGCCGTACTACAGCCCTTTCAAGGTCGCCGAGCAATTCATGATGCTCGAGGCACTGTTTCCGAACCGTATCGACCTCGGCGTAGGACGCGCCCCAGGAGGCGACATGCGCACGGCGCAGGCGGTCGCGGCCGGTGCCTACAATCGCGGCGAGATTTTTCCGCAGCAGGTCGCCGATCTGGTCGGCCTGATGCACGGCACACTGCCCGAGGATCACCTTGGGCACGGCGTGCTGCTTCAACCGCAAATCGCTACGCGTCCCCAATTGTGGGTACTCGGGTCGAGTGAATTCGGCGGCCTGCTGGCGGCGCAACTCGGCATCCGCTTTGCGTTCGCGCATTTCATCAACGCGCATTTCGGGCATCAGGTGGCGCTGGCTTATCGTGAACGCTTCAAGGCTAGCCTGGAAACAGAACAGCCCTATCTGGCCGCCTCGGTATTTGTGATTTGCGCCGACACCGAACAGGAAGCCGCCGACCTGGAAAAAGCGGTCGACCTGCGCCGCGTGCAGATGGCCCTTGGCCTGAATGCGCCGATTCCGACGGTCGAGCAAGGCGCTGCGCAGGAATACGGCGTGCGTGAGCAACTGGTGATCGACCGCGAGAAGCCGCGCAGCATCATCGGCACGCCGGAAACCGTCACTGAGCGGCTGCATGCCTTGCAGGAGCAGTTCCAGGCCGATGAATTGATCGTGCTCACCGTAGCGGGCAGCTATCGCGCCCGGCTGCGCTCCTATGAACTTCTCGCCGACGCGTTCCAACTCGGACGCCCGGCCTCCACTCCTTAACCCTTCGAACCTGCATGAAACTCGACCTGAAGATTCTCGATGCGCGCATGCGCGAACAACTCCCGGCCTACGCAACCACCGGCAGCGCGGGCCTCGACCTACGCGCCTGCCTCGACGAACCGCTGCCCCTCAAACCCGGCGAAACCGCACTGGTGCCGACGGGTCTGGCGATTCACGTCGCCGATCCGGGTTACGCGGCGCTGATCCTGCCGCGTTCGGGTCTGGGTCATAAACACGGCATCGTGCTGGGCAACCTGGTCGGGCTGATCGATTCAGATTATCAAGGGCAACTGATGATTTCGACCTGGAATCGCGGCACAACCACGTTCGTATTGAATCCGATGGAGCGCCTTGCCCAACTGGTGATCGTGCCGGTCGTGCAAGCTGAATTCAACATCGTCGACGATTTCGAGACCAGCGAGCGTGGCGCAGGCGGGTTCGGCAGCACCGGCAAGCACTAAGCCCTATCGATCGATAAGCGTTGAAGCCTCGCTTGCTTCCAACAAGCGCTTCGCGCAACGCAAAAAGCAGAACGGCGCGGGGTTCAACCCGCGCCGTTCTGCTTTCAGATGAGACTGAAACGCTTACTCGACCGACTTACTCAACCTCAACCGCTTCCGGATTCGGATTACGCGGCGCCGGATGCTCGTCGAAGGTCAACTGCACCTTGTCTTCCGCATCCACGTCGACCGTCACGCGGCCGCCGTTCATCAGCTTGCCGAACAGCAACTCGTCGGCCAGCGCACGACGGATCGTGTCCTGGATCAGACGCTGCATCGGCCGCGCACCCATCAACGGATCGAAACCGTGTTTCGCGAGGTGAGCACGCAGCGCGTCGGTGAAGAGCGCATCGACCTTCTTCTCGTGCAGCTGATCTTCCAGTTGCATCAGGAACTTGTCGACCACGCGCATGATGATTTCTTCATCGAGCGAGCGGAAGCTGATCGTTGCGTCCAGACGGTTACGGAACTCCGGCGTGAACATGCGCTTGATGTCGACCATTTCGTCGCCGGTTTCCCGACGATTCGTGAAGCCGATCACCGCCTTGCCCATTGCCTCGGCGCCCGCGTTCGTCGTCATGATGATGATGACGTTGCGGAAATCCGCCTTGCGGCCGTTGTTGTCCGTCAGCGTGCCGTGGTCCATCACCTGCAGCAGCACGTTGTAGATGTCCGGATGCGCCTTCTCGATTTCGTCGAGCAGCAGCACGCAGTGCGGCTTCTTCGTGACGGCTTCGGTCAGCAGACCGCCCTGGTCAAAACCGACATAGCCCGGCGGCGCGCCGATCAAACGGCTCACCGCATGACGCTCCATGTATTCCGACATGTCGAAGCGGATCAATTCGATCCCCAGCGTGAAAGCCAGTTGCTTCGCCACTTCCGTCTTGCCGACGCCCGTGGGGCCGGAGAACAGGAACGCGCCGATCGGCTTATCCAGCTTGCCGAGACCCGCACGCGCCATCTTGATCGCGGCCGACAGTGCGTCGATGGCCGGGTCTTGCCCGAACACCACGCTCTTCAGATCGCGATCCAGCGTTTGCAGCTTGCTGCGATCGTCTTGCGACACGCTTTGCGGTGGGACACGAGCAATCTTCGAGATGATTTCTTCGATCTCGTTCTTGCCGATGGTCTTCTTCTGCTTCGACTTCGGCAGGATGCGTTGCGCCGCGCCCGCTTCGTCGATCACGTCGATCGCCTTGTCCGGCAGATGACGATCCGTGATGAAGCGTGCCGACAACTCAGCCGCCGCCGACAGTGCGCCCGACGAATACTTCACGCCGTGGTGCTCTTCGAAGCGCGACTTCAGCCCGCGCAAGATCGCCACCGTCTGCTCGACGGTCGGCTCAGTCACGTCGACCTTCTGGAAGCGGCGCGACAATGCCGCGTCTTTTTCGAAGATGCCGCGATATTCCGTGAACGTGGTCGCGCCGATGCACTTCAAAGTGCCCGACGACAACGCCGGCTTCAGCAGATTCGACGCGTCCAGCGTGCCGCCCGACGCAGCGCCGGCGCCGATCAGCGTATGAATTTCGTCAATGAACAGAATTGCGTGCGGACGTTCCTTCAATTCCTTGAGGACCGTCTTCAGGCGTTGTTCGAAGTCGCCGCGATACTTGGTGCCGGCGAGCAGCGCGCCCATGTCGAGCGAATACACCTGCGCATCGGCCAGAATATCCGGCACTTCGCCGCGCGTAATGCGCCAGGCGAGCCCTTCGGCGATCGCGGTCTTGCCGACACCGGCCTCACCGACCAGCAGCGGATTGTTCTTGCGGCGGCGGCATAGCACCTGGACCACGCGCTCGACTTCCGACTCGCGTCCGATCAGCGGATCGATGCGGCCGTCTTTCGCCATCTGGTTCAGGTTCTGCGTGAACTGGGCGAGCGGCGTTTCCTTCTGCGCGGCGGCTTCGTCGGACTCGGCATTCGCGTCGCTCGCTTTCGCGGCGTCCGTGCTGCTGGTCTTGGCAATGCCATGCGAGATGAAATTCACCACATCCAGACGCGTCACGCCCTGCTGCTGCAGGTAGTACACCGCATGCGAATCCTTCTCGCCGAAGATCGCCACCAGCACATTCGCGCCGGTCACTTCCTTCTTGCCATTCGAGGTGGATTGCACATGCATGATCGCGCGCTGGATCACACGCTGGAAACCCAGCGTGGGCTGCGTGTCGACGTCGTCCGTGCCAGGCACGGTCGGCGTGTTGTCATGAATGAAGTTGCGCAGGTTCTGGCGCAGATCCTCGATATTGGCCGCGCATGCACGCAACACCTCCGCCGCTGTTGGATTGTCCAACAGTGCCAGCAAAAGATGTTCGACCGTTATGAACTCGTGCCGCGCCTGGCGTGCTTCCATGAACGCCATGTGCAGGCTGACTTCCAGTTCCTGGGCAATCATGCTTCCTCCATCACACACTGCAGCGGATGCCCGGCCTGCCGTGCGTGGGTAACGACTTGCTCGACTTTGGTCGACGCGATGTCCCGCGTATAGACCCCACAAACTCCCCTGCCCTCGCGATGCACCTTCAACATCACCTGCGTTGCGGTTTCACGATCTTTATTGAAATATTCCTGCACGATCATCACGACAAATTCCATTGGCGTGAAGTCGTCATTCAGCAGCACTACCTTGTACATGGAAGGCGGCTTCAGCTTCTTTTCCTGCCGCTCCAGTACGGTGCCGTCCTGCTTGTCCGGGATAATCGCCATACACCCATTCTAAACAACTAGGACAGGCCCGCAATCCTGTCAAAACCCGGCCGACCGGCCGGTGAGCCCGTTCGCTCCCGCCTGATGGGTAAATACCCCCAAGCGGTGCGTCGTTCGACGAGCCGATTGCGGAGCCGGCCCCTATCCTGTGATGCGTCGCGGCCGTGCTGCGCCGCAGTCGGATCGAGTATCGCACAACCTGCCCATACTGGCTGACGGCACGCGCCCGGCCAGCGGACGGCGTGCGACCCGCAGAACAGCATGTGAGTCGATTATGCGACTTTTCAAGACAGCACGCTTGGGCAACCGCACATAAGAAAACAAAAGCGGGAAAAACCCTGGAAAACGCCTGTTTGCAACGCGACAACGACATCTCAAAATTTTCTTGACACTCGAATAAAGAGCCTCAACAATCAAGCTGGCACTTTTTTCACTGCGCCATAAATCGAAAAAATGCCGATGGTGAGCTTGTGAGGAGGGAGCGGCTGCATCGCGCGGCCGTCGAGCTTTTCGAGGGCTCGTGGTAGTGACATGAGTTACAGGGGAAGTTGGAATGGCAACTGGTACGGTCAAATGGTTCAATGACGCAAAAGGTTTCGGATTCATCACGCCTGACGAAGGTGGTGAGGATCTGTTTGCACACTTCTCGGCCATCCAGATGAATGGGTTCAAGACCCTCAAGGAAGGTCAAAAAGTAACCTTCGAGGTCGTGCAAGGCCCGAAAGGCAAACAGGCATCGAACATCCAGGCACCTGCCTGAACCTGTTCGTTACCCGTCCTTTGAAACCCGGCTCCGTGCCGGGTTTCTTTTTTTGGGCGGCGCGTTCTAATTTGAGGCGGATTGCCACTGCGGCTACCGTGGCTTGAAACGTCGACAAAGCGAATGTCTCAAATACTGGACACCCGCTTTCCTTTCCGAACGCTTTCGATAGTCACCCGTTGGCGGCCGCACGACTACCCGCCGTCGCACGTTGTAGCGCCAGACTGCGAGCGAGATCGCCTTCGTACACTGCAATGCCCTGGTGCCGCAGATTCGACCGCGCATCGACCGCTGGCGTGATACCGATGCTTGCGATGAGGCGGCAAAATGCATAGTCCTCGGACAGATACAACCGCGACTCCGGATCGATCATGGTGTCGAAGAACGCGTAGAGGAATGCCGCCGGCTCGCCCGTATCCAGTTCCGGACGGCCTGCGAGCCTCGAACGGCAATGAAGCTCAGGAAAGCGTTGCATCAGCGCCAGAAAGACTTCTCGCTTGATCAGCATGAAGCCGGTGGGCGCATAGAGAACGTCGAAAAAGCCGTCAGCGTCGGCTTCCAGTACATCTCCCCGCACTATTGCGGGGTACATGGCGTGGCGGGCGCGAAAATCGGCCTTCGTCGAACCGGCCGGGACCGCCTGCTCCAGACCGGCGGCCGGCCACCCATCGTTCTTCAGCGGATAGACGCCGGCCACCACCGGCCGATCGGCCTGCAACAGGCGAACCACATCCGCGCCTTTGAAGCCGATATCACCGTCGATCCACATCAGATGCGTGAAGCGGGCATCGGCGAGAAATTCCGCCACCATGGTGTTGCGCGCGCGAGTGATCAGACTGTCGAAGCTGTTGAAGTTGACCCGCAAGCCGAAGCCTTGTTGGGCCGCCTCGTCGTAGAGGTCGAGAAGTCCGAGCGCGTAGTCGGTCGTCACGACCGCGCCATAGCTGGGGGTGGCGACATACACATTGGCAACGGAATCTTTGTGGGTCATCGTTTTGTCACTCTCACGCAGGGAAGTTGGTTGGGTTCGCCGGCAGGTGGGCGCGCCTCGCTAACAGGCGGGCGCGATTTCCAGCCGGGCGTACCGTACCCGACGGGGTGCGGGGAGTTCTCGATATTGGTCGGATGCGACCTCTTGAAACGTCGTAACGTGACGTGGCGTTTTGAGCAAACGCTGTAGGAATGCATGAATCGCATGCAGATGCGCTTCATGCGCTGTAAAACAAAAAACCCCGGCCACCTCACGGCGCCGGGGTTTTGTTGACTCAGGCTGGAAAAACCAGCGCGAATCGCTTACATATTTTCGATCAACACCTGGCCAAAGCCCGAGCAGGACACCTGCGTCGCGCCTTCCATCAAGCGCGCGAAGTCATACGTGACCCGCTTTTGCAGAATCGACTTTTCCATCGACTTGATGATCAGGTCGGCCGCTTCAGTCCAACCCATGTGACGCAGCATCATTTCAGCCGAGAGAATTTCCGAACCCGGATTGACGTAGTCCTTGCCGGCGTACTTCGGCGCCGTGCCGTGCGTGGCCTCGAACATCGCGACCGAATCCGACATGTTCGCACCCGGCGCAATCCCGATACCGCCGACTTGCGCGGCCAGCGCGTCTGAAATGTAGTCGCCGTTCAGGTTCAGCGTGGCGATCACGTCGTATTCCGCCGGACGCAGCAGGATCTGCTGCAGGAACGCGTCGGCGATCACGTCTTTCACCACGATGTCGCCGCCCGTTTTCGGGTTCTTGATCTTCATCCACGGACCGCCGTCGATCAGCTCCGCAGCGAATTCCTTCTGCGCCAGCGCATAACCGTAGTCGCGGAACGCGCCTTCGGTGAACTTCATGATGTTGCCCTTGTGCACCAGCGTGAGCGAGCGGCGCTCGTTGTCGATCGCATACTGGATCGCCTTGCGCACGAGGCGCTCCGTGCCTTCGCGCGACACCGGCTTGACACCGATCCCTGAGGTTTCCGGGAAGCGGATCTTCTTCACACCCATTTCTTCGCGCAGGAACTTGATGACCTTCTTCGCGTCTTCCGACCCGGCGGGCCATTCGATGCCGGCATAGATGTCTTCCGAGTTCTCGCGGAAGATCACCATGTCGATCTTCTCCGGCTCACGCACCGGTGAAGGCACGCCCTTGAAGTACTGCACCGGGCGCAGGCAGACATACAGATCGAGGTCCTGACGCAGCGCGACGTTCAGCGAACGGATACCACCGCCGACCGGCGTGGTGAGCGGACCCTTGATCGAGACGACGTATTCCTTCAGCACCTGCAGCGTTTCTTCCGGCAGCCACACGTCCGGGCCGTACACCTTGGTCGACTTCTCGCCGGCGTAGATTTCCATCCAGTGGATTTTCTTCTTGCCCGCGTAGGCTTTTTCTACCGCGGCATCCACCACCTTCAACATCACCGGCGTGATGTCGAGGCCCGTACCGTCGCCTTCGATATACGGAATGATTGGCTGGTCGGAAACGTTGAGCGAGAAATCTGCGTTGACGGTGATCTTGTCACCGCCGGTCGGAACCTTGATGTGCTGATACGGCATGATCGGACTCCAGTGAAGGCTGTGCTGAAAGCTGATGGGAGACTGCGAAAACCGGGTGCTCCTCGCTACGCGCAATGCCGGACGCCCGCGAGCGGCCTGGTCGTCTATTCTAGCCCACGCCGACGCAGCCACGAGCCGGTATGCCGCTCGGGGTTTTCCAACATTGTCGAAAATCAAAATCAGTCGCTCGTTTAGTCTTATGTCTTATATAAGACAGAGGACTTGCAGCAGATCATTATGCATTATTATTCCGCCATTTACTACCGAGCCAGCGCCCCTCCTGGCCTGCGCGGCACGCTCCCGCCGCCGCTCGACCTTCATCGATTCCTCTATGCGACTCCTCGCCCTGAACAAACCGTTCGGCACCATCTGTCAGTTTTCGCCGCATGAAACGCGGGCGTCGCTGGCCGACTGGGTGAAAGTGCCCGGCATCTATCCGGCGGGCCGGCTCGACTCCGATAGCGAAGGGCTGCTTCTCCTTACCGACGACGGCGCGCTGCAAGCGCGCATCGCCGAGCCGCGTCACAAACTTGTCAAACGTTATTGGGCACAGGTGGAAGGCGCAGTCGATGATGCCACGCTGAAGAAGCTCGCACGCGGTGTCGACCTCGGCGATTATGTGACACGGCCCTGCCGCGCCGAATACGTCGAGCCGACCGACTCGCTTTGGACTCGCACGCCGCCGATCCGCTATCGCGCCGCGATTCCGACCACATGGATCGAGTTGTCGATCACTGAAGGCAAGAACCGCCAGGTACGACGCATGACCGCCGCAGTGGGTTTCCCGACATTGCGTCTCGTGCGTGCCGGTATCGGCGCACTCGATATTTTTTCGCTTGGGCTGCAGCCGGGAGAGAGTGTCGAGTTGCCGCTGAAGGCCCCATGGGAAGGCATCGCCTGAACGCATTTGCATGCGCGCCATGTCTGCACCGAACCCACACTGAACCCGCATCGAACCGCTATTTTGACCCCCCGGCGAGAAAGCTAACTCGTTGTATCCGCAAACAAAATAGCGCGTGAAACCAATATGAAAAACGCGTGAAACAATTGCGTTCACGATCGCTCTGCGGCCATTCATTTGCTTCAGCACGTCGGCATATAAATTTTCCACGAAATTCACGTCAACCGGTGCGCGAGCTCAGGCGTTATTCGACGCAGATGCCGCCCGAAGCTATCCGGCATTCAGCCTTAAGGGCCTTTGCACACGCCGCTCTCGCGGTGAGTACGGGGAGTCTGAGCGCTAAGCAGACGCGTCGAAAAAATGTTCGATGCGGCTGTCAACCGAAAGGTGGATGGCACGTTTACCGACATGACTCTACATATAACCGGGTCATTTGGTTAATCAACTAAAGCTGAGGATTCACAAAATGAACAAACTGATCGCCGCTCTGGTCGCTGGTCTCTTCGCAACGGCAGCATTCGCACAAGCTTCGGCACCGGCAGCAGCTTCGGCAGCTCCGATGGCAGCAGCTTCGTCGGCAAAGAAGACCACGAAGCACGCTCACAAGAAGTCGCACAAGAAGGCAGCAGCAGCAGCTGCAGCTTCGGGCGCTTCGGAGTAAGTTTGTTGTAAAAACGCAGTCAAGAACTAGCTTCATTGCCGTTCTTACGGCGTTGAAAGGCAGATCACCGCAAGGCGATCTGCCTTTTTGTTTTTGACGCGCTCGCGTAACATTCGCGAGTTAAATTTCAGCAAGGAGTCATGCCGTGCGATTTCCCATGCGCTCGTTGATTGCGCGTTTCGCTGTTGCCGTTGCACTGCCGCTCGCCGCGATGTCGTTCGCCGCGACCACCGCTGCCCCCGCTCATGCGCAACAGATGCCGGCGGGCGCTAAGCAGCCCGGCGACTTTCCGCGCGCAAAGCTGACCGCGGGCATGTTCGTGATCGACGCAGCCGTCGCCGCTAACGACGCCGATCGCGAACAGGGTCTGATGTATCGCACGACCCTCGCGCCGAATGAAGGCATGCTGTTCGTCTTCAATGAAAACGCCGTGCATTGCTTCTGGATGAAGAACACGTTGATCCCGCTGTCGATCGCTTTCATCCGCGCCGACGGCACGGTCACCGACATCGACGAGATGCAGGCCGAGACCACCAACAATCACTGCCCGAAGAACAACGGCGTGTATGCGTTGGAAATGAGCAAGGGCTGGTTCTCGTCGAAAGGCATCAAACCGGGCATGAAGATCCAGGGCTTGCCGGCCGCACAATAAAGGCGCGTCGACCACGACGACACCCTGCCGAGTCTTCAGCGGCCGCTTTTCACAAAAAGCCGGTGCCTTTCGCGAGGCGCCGGCTTTTTTCCATTCAGCGCGGGGCGGGTGATGCCCGGCACCACCCGGCAGAGGCCGGCGCCGTCGCGCGAGCCCATACCAGCAGGCCTTCACACGCGGCTGGCAAGATTCCTGCAAAAGACAGGCCGACGCGCTATCCTAGTATTCTTGGTAAAGCAGCATCCAAGGCTCCCCGGGCAGCACAGACTGCCGCCCGGCAAGCGTTTCAGGCGCGCCATTTCAAGGAGGTTCACGTGCCCCGCAAGACTCCCATCGAGCGCTACCGGAATATCGGCATTAGCGCTCACATCGACGCCGGCAAAACCACCACCACTGAACGCATCCTGTTCTACACAGGCGTGACCCACAAGATCGGCGAGGTTCACGACGGTGCTGCGACGATGGACTGGATGGAACAGGAGCAGGAGCGCGGCATCACGATCACATCGGCTGCCACGACTGCTTTCTGGAAGGGTATGGCCGGCAACTATCCGGAACACCGGATCAACATCATCGACACCCCGGGTCACGTCGACTTCACAATTGAAGTTGAGCGCTCGATGCGCGTGCTCGACGGCGCCTGCATGGTGTACGACTCGGTCGGCGGCGTGCAGCCGCAGTCCGAAACCGTGTGGCGTCAGGCGAACAAGTACAAGGTGCCGCGCATTGCGTTCGTCAACAAGATGGACCGCGTCGGCGCGGACTTCTTCCGTGTGCAACGACAGATCGGCGATCGCCTGAAGGGCGTCGCGGTGCCGATCCAGATTCCGGTCGGTGCGGAAGATCATTTCCAGGGCGTGGTCGACCTCGTCAAGATGAAGGCGATCTACTGGGACGAAGAGAACCAGGGCATCAAGTTCGAGTACCGGGACATTCCGCCCGAGCTCGAGGCGACCGCGAAGGAGTGGCACGACAAGATGGTCGAGGCTGCCGCTGAAGCGAGCGAGGAGCTGCTCGACAAATACCTGCACGGTGGGACGCTGACCGAAGATGAAATCAAGCACGGCATTCGTGTGCGTACCATCGCCAACGAGATCGTGCCGATGCTGTGCGGCAGCGCGTTCAAGAACAAGGGCGTGCAGGCCATGCTCGACGCGGTGATCGACTATTTGCCTTCGCCGCTCGACATCCCCGCGATTACCGGACACGACGAGCACGACAACGAAATCGAGCGGCATCCGAAAGACGACGATCCGTTCTCCGCGCTCGCCTTCAAGATCATGACCGACCCGTTCGTGGGCCAACTGATTTTCTTCCGCGTGTATTCGGGCGTGGTGAATTCGGGCGATACCGTCTACAACGCGACCAAGGAAAAGAAGGAACGCCTTGGCCGGATCCTGCAGATGCATGCGAACGAGCGCAAGGAAATCAAGGAAGTCTACTGCGGCGACATTGCCGCGGCAGTCGGCCTGAAAGAAGCGACCACGGGCGACACGCTGTGCGATCCGCAACACGTGATCATTCTTGAAAAGATGATCTTCCCGGAACCGGTGATTTCGCAGGCCGTCGAGCCGAAAACCAAGGTCGACCAGGAAAAGATGGGCATCGCGCTCAATCGTCTGGCGCAGGAAGACCCGTCGTTCCGCGTGCAGACGGATGAAGAATCCGGCCAAACCATCATCTCCGGGATGGGCGAGTTGCACCTGGAAATTCTGGTCGACCGGATGAAACGCGAGTTCGGCGTCGAAGCGACCGTCGGCAAGCCGCAGGTTGCTTACCGCGAAACGGTGCGCAACAAGGTCGAAGACGTCGAAGGCAAGTTCGTCAAGCAGTCGGGCGGCCGCGGCCAGTACGGCCACGCGGTGATCACGCTCGAACCGTCGGCGCAAGGCAAAGGCTACGAATTCGTCGACGCGATCAAGGGCGGCGTGATTCCGCGTGAATACATTCCGGCAGTCGACAAGGGCATTCAGGAAACACTGAAGGCCGGCGTGCTGGCGGGCTATCCGGTGGTCGACGTGAAAGTGACGCTGACCTTCGGTTCGTACCACGACGTCGACTCGAACGAAAACGCGTTCCGCATGGCCGGTTCGATGGCGTTCAAGGACGCCATGCGCAAGGCCAAACCGGTACTGCTCGAACCGATGATGGCCGTCGAAGTGGAAACGCCGGAAGACTTCATGGGCAACGTGATGGGCGATCTGTCGAGCCGTCGTGGCATGGTGCAAGGCATGGAAGACATCGCCGGCGGTGGCGGCAAGCTGGTGCGCGCCGAAGTACCGCTTGCGGAGATGTTCGGCTATTCGACTTCACTGCGCTCGGCAACGCAAGGTCGCGCGACGTACACGATGGAGTTCAAGCACTACGCTGAAACGCCGAACAACGTCGCGGAAGCCGTGATCAACGCAAAGCAGAAGTAAGCGCCGAGGGTTGCAACACGCCATGTGCTGCGACCCGCGATGCAATGAAGGCTGACAGCAAAAGGCCCGTCCCCTGTGGATGGGCTTTTTTTCGTCCGTGACACCGCCTGGAGCAGCCGGCAACACGCACGTTTTTGAACGTGCAAAAATGCCAAACGGCGCCGGGCCGACCGCCCGGACTAACGCCCTCAAGGAGACACACCATGAGCCAGGATCACGAACACCCGCACTACAAGGATGAGCAACCGCCGGCGCCGATCGATTGGCGCGAGCACGGCGTCAAGGTCATCAAGGGCGACCAGCTCGACAGCAATACCGCGCAAACGCCGGGCATGAATCGCGCGGCGGCGATCAACGCGGCGCGCGTCGGCGCGCAGAAAATCTGGGCCGGCACCGTGACGATCCATCCGAATGCAAAGACCGGCGCGCATCATCACGGCGCGCTCGAAAGCGTGATCTACGTGGTGCGAGGCCAGGCACGCATGCGCTGGGGCGAGCATCTCGAGTTCACCGCCGAAGCCGGCCCGGGCGACTTCATCTTCGTGCCGCCCTATGTGCCGCATCAGGAGATCAACGCCAGTACCGACGATCCGCTCGAATGCGTGCTGGTGCGCAGCGACAATGAAGCGGTGGTGGTAAATCTGAACATCGACGCGGTGGAAGCGCCGGAAACGGTCTTCTGGGTCGATCCGATTCACAAGCATCCGCACGATCACTAAACTTCTATCACGCAACTCATGACGCCGACTGCTTCGCTGCGCCCTCGCCTCATCACGCTGTATGCCGTCCTGATCGCCGCCAACCTCGGCGCGTGGGCGTGGGCGCTGATCGCGTTTCGCCACTATCCGCTGCTGCTCGGCACCGCGCTGCTCGCGTATGGCTTCGGTCTGCGCCACGCAGTGGATGCGGACCACATCGCGGCGATCGATGCCGTTACGCGCAAGCTGATGCAGGCGGGCAAGCAACCGCTCGGCGTGGGCCTGGCGTTTTCGCTGGGCCATTCGACAATCGTGATCGCGGCGACGATCGGCATTGCGTGGACTGCGCATTCGCTGCACGGCCGCTTCGACACCTTCAAGGCGGTCGGCGGCACGATCGGCACCGTCGTCTCGGCAGTGTTTCTGCTGGTGCTGGCGTGCGTGAACCTCGTGATTCTGCGCGACGTGTGGCGCCGCTATCGCCACGTCCAACGCGGCGGCGAACTCGCTGCTGAAACGACGGCAGGCGTCGCGCCCGCCGGTCTGCTGTCGCGCGCATTGCGGCCGATGTTCCGGCTCGTGACGAAAAGCTGGCACATGTACCCGGTCGGCGTGCTGTTCGGTCTCGGCTTCGACACCGCGACCGAGATCGGCCTGCTGGCGATTGCCGCGTCCGAAGCCGGCAAAGGTCTGCCGCTGTATTCGATCCTCGTGTTCCCGGCGCTCTTCACCGCGGGCATGACGCTGGTCGATTCGACCGACAACGTGCTGATGGTCCACGCCTACGGCTGGGCCATGGACGATCCGAAACGCAAGCTCTACTACAACGCGAGCATCACGTTCGTTTCGGCGGTGGTGGCAATCGTCATTGGCGGCGTTGAAGCGCTGGGCCTGCTGTCGGACAAACTCGGTTTGAGCGGCGGCGTATGGGATGCGGTGGCGGGTCTCAACGAACGCTTCGGCGTACTGGGTTACGGCATCGTCGCAACCTTCATGGCGTGCTGGATCGGCTCGGTGCTGTTCCATCGCTGGCGCCGCGCCGGCATCGTTGCACGGTAAATCCAACGTGCCTTCGCAGAAGACCGGCATGGTTTCCACGGCGGCGACGACACAACGGCAGTTTCCGCGCTGCGGCATCCTGCGCTTTTGCGCAACCGTGCGAGACAGCCCGCCGAGCGTTGTCGTGACGACACACGCCGGCCCTTTTATACGCCAAACGGCGACCGGACCGCGCAGCAAGCGCGCCGAACCGATGGGCAATCGCTTACACTGAAACCGCTTTTCAGCACTGCAGCGCGCTGCAGCTTTTCGTCATTGCAATAAAGTCGCCTGTCGCGTGCATCTGGCGCGGCCCTTCAGAACCGACAGCAGAACGGACTGGATACTCCATCGATGAAGACTCCCGCGGACCGATTTCTCGAACTCGACCTAGCTCGCCACACCGCCGACGCCTACGGCAACCACGCCATCGACGAATTCATCGCCGGCCGCATCACGCGCCGCGATCTGCTGCGCTATGCGAGCGTGATCGGTTTGTCGCTGGCCGGCGGCGGCGTGCTGAATGCGCCGCGAGCCCGCGCGCAAGGCGCACCGAGCCCGTCCAACCAGACGATCCGCGTGGCCCACCTGACGCCGGCCGGCGCCGTCGATCCGCTCACCGTGAACGATGCCGCGAGCCTCGCGCTGCTGAATCAGACCGGCGAATTCCTGATCGACGACGACGGCGAAAAACTCGTGCTGAAGCCGGCGCTTGCCTTGTCGTGGAAGCCGAACGACAAGGGCGACGTGTGGACCTTCACGCTGCGCCCGAACGTCAAATTCCACGACGGCCAGGCATTCACCGCCAAAGACGTCGTCGCCACCTTCGATCGGCTCGCCGATCCGGCGAGCGGTTCGGCGGCGCTCTCGGTGCTCAAGGGCGTGCTGTCGAAAGGCGGTGCGAAGGTCGTCGACGAACACACGGTCGCCTTCCATCTCGATGCACCGAACGGCAACTTCCCGTACTACGTTTCCTCGGACAATTACAACGCCGTGATCCTGCCCGCGAACTATGCGGGTGGTTATGAAAAGAGCTTCATCGGCACCGGTCCGTTCAAGCTCGAAAAGTATCAGGCGAAGGTCGGCGCCTCGTTCGTGCGCAATCCGGACTACTGGGGCGACAAAGCGTTACCGCAACGCGTACAGTTCTCGTTCTACGCCGACGAACAGGCACAAATGCTCGCGTTGCAAGGCCACCAGGCCGACGTGATGGGCACCTTCACCGTGCAGGGCGGCGCCGGCATTCTGAACAATCCGGATTACAAGGCAATTGGCGTGAAGTCGAGCGCGCATCGCCAGATTCATATGCGCAACGACAATCCGTTGTTCAAGGACAAGCGCGTGCGCCAGGCGCTGGCATTGTCGCTCGACCGCGACGTGCTGGTGCGAGGGCTGTTTAAGGGCCGTGCACAGATCGGCAACGACAGCCCGTTCGCACCGGTATTTCCGTCTTCCGATGCAGGCGTCGCGCAACGCAGGATCGACATCGCGAAGGCGAAGCAACTGCTTGCGCAAGCGGGCGTGCCGAACGGCTTCGACGTCACGCTGACCACCGAGAAGTACATGGAGATTCCCGATCTCGCGGTGGTCGTGCAGAACGCAGCGAAGGCGATCGGCGTGCGCATCAATCTGAAGGTGGAGAGTCAGTCGCTGTACTACGGCGCGGGCACACCGGGGAAATCGGATTGGCTCGACTCGCCGCTCGGCATCACCGATTACGGTCATCGCGGCGTGCCGAACGTGTTTCTGAACGCGCCGCTCACCAGCACCGGCACGTGGAACGCCGCGCACTTCAAGAACCCGCAATACGATCAACTGGTCGCGCAGTTCGTCGCGGCAGTCGACCTGGGCACGCAAAAGAAAATCTCCGGGCAGATTCAGACGCTGCTGCTCGACGAAACGCCCGTGATCATTCCGTTCTTTTACGATCAGTTGATCGCCATGCGCAAGGGTGTGAACGGCGTGCGCTTCACCGCACTCGCGCAACTCTATTTCGACCGCGCGGTGTTGAGCGCGTGATGTGGATGCAAAAGCGGTTTGAACGTAAAAGCGGTTTGACGCGAAGGCGTTGAAAGCATGAGCGCACGGCACTTCTTCGGCAGGAGATCACAATGTCGACCACGGTGACCCCTTCCGCCGCTCCGGTCCCCACCGGCAACGCCGGCCGTGTCGCGCGATTTCTGGCGACGCGGGTCGGTTTGTCGTTGATTACGCTGTGGCTGCTGTCCGTGATCGTGTTCGCGGGCGGCCAGTTGCTGCCTGGCGATATCGGCCGCGCCGTGCTCGGGCCGCTCGCCGATGCGCGCGCGGTCGCCGCGCTCAATCATCAGCTCGGCGCGGACCGGCCGCTCATGACGCAATACGTCGAGTGGATCTCGCATTTCGTGCGCGGCGACATGGGGCTTTCCTATGCGTACCGTGAACCGGTTGCGCCGTTTATCGCCGACGCCCTGGCGCATTCGGCCAAGCTCGGTCTGCTCGCGTTTATCGTCGTCGTGCCGCTCGGCATTGCGGGCGGTGTGTGGTCGGCCATGCACGCGGGACGCTGGCTCGATCGCACCATCAGCATCGCCGGTTTGTCGGCGACCGTGGTGCCGGAGTTCGTCTCGTCGATCGTGCTGATTCTGGTGTTCGGCGTGTGGCTGCGTTGGTTGCCGATCGAAGCGTCGTATCCGCCCGAAGCGAGCGCGCTCGAACAATTGCGGTATCTGATTCTGCCGGTGCTGCCACTGGTGTTGGTGTTCTTCGGCTACATCGCGAGAATGGCGCGCGCGGGCACCGTCGAAGCGCTCGATGCGGACTACACCCGCACGGCAATCCTCAAAGGCTTGCCGCGCCGTACCGTGATCTGGCGGCACGTGTTGCGCAATGCGCTGCTGCCGACCATCACCGTCGCCGCCACGCAGCTCGGCTACATGATCGGCGGCCTCGTGGTGGTCGAGACGCTGTTCCACTATCAAGGTATCGGCTCGCTGATCTACAACGCCGCCAAGGCCAAGGATTTTCCGATGCTCGAAGCGGGCGTGCTGACAATCGGCGTGGTCTACACCGCCGCCAACCTCGTCGCCGATGCACTGCATATCCTGCTCAATCCGCGACTACGAGTGAGGAGCGCCGAATGAGCACCATCGTTCCGCCGGCCGCGCCGCCCGCTCCACGCCCGGCTACTGAACCGCGCTTCGACCAGTTGCGCGTCCTGCTGCGCTCGCCCACGTTTGTGGTCGGCGTGTTGATCGTTGGATGGTGGGTGGTCTGCGCGATCGCCGGGCAATGGATCGTGCGGATCGACCCGTACGCATCCGATCCGCTCAACTCGCTCACACCGCCCGATGGCACGCATTGGTTCGGCACCGATCAGCTCGGTCGTGACGTGTTCTCCCGCGTCATTGTTGGCGCGCGCGACATTCTGACCATTGCGCCTTTGGCGACCCTGCTCGGCACGGTCGCGGGAACAGCCCTCGGCTTGATCGTCGGCTATTTCGAGGGCTGGGTGGACAACGTCGTGGGCCGCGCGATCGACGCTGTGCTCGCGCTGCCGCTCGTGATCGTCGCGTTGCTCGCGCTGGCCGCGGTCGGCGCATCGAACTTCACCGTGATCTTAGTGATCGGCATTACCTTCACGCCGATCACCGCGCGCACAGTACGCGCGGCCGTGTTCGCCGAACGGCATCTGGACTACGTCGCCGCAGCGCAACTGCGGGGCGAACGCGCGCCGTACATCATGTTCGCGGAGATTCTGCCGAACGTGCTGCCACCGATCATCGTCGAGGCGACCGTGCGGCTCGGGTATGCCATTTTCGCGGTCGCGACGCTGTCGTTTCTCGGCTTCGGCATTCAGCCGCCTTCCGCCGACTGGGGGCTCGCGCTGTCCGAGTCGTACACGCTGATGGCGGGTGGCGCATGGTGGACCGTGGTGTTCACGGCCGGCGCCATCGCCTCGCTCGTGGTCGGCGTGAATCTGATCGCCGATAGCGTGCAAGGAGTGCTCGACCGATGAACGGCCCGCCGCCCGCCTCGTTCCCCGCCTTCGACGTGTCGAAAAGCGATCGCACGGATGCGCTGACTGTCGTCGGCCTGACAGTCACGTACCGGATGCGCGGACGTGATCGTGAAGTGCTGCAGGACGTATCGTTTCGCGTACGGCGCGGCGAAGCATACGGCCTCGTCGGGGAATCGGGCTGCGGTAAATCGACGGTCGCAATGGCGGCGCTGCGCTATCTGCCACGAAACGGCAAGGTGAAGGCGGGCAAGATCATCATCGCCGGCCAGGACGTGCAGAAGCTCGACGCCGACGCGTTGCGCTCGATGCGAGCAAACGCGATTTCGATGGTCTATCAGGATCCCGGGCGCGCATTAAATCCGTCACTGACGATCGCGCGGCAAGTCACGGAAGCCTTCGAAGCGGCCGGTGTCTCGCGTAACGAAGCAGTGCAGCGCACGGTCGAGATACTGAAGCGGGTGCGCATAGCTTCACCCGAACGCGTGATGGACAGCTATCCGCATCAGTTGTCGGGCGGCATGCAGCAGCGTGTCGTGATCGCCATGGCGCTCGCGTCGAACCCCGCCTTGCTGATTCTCGACGAACCGACCACAGGCCTCGACGCCACCGTCGAAGCAGAAGTGCTCGACCTCGTGGCGCAACTGCGCGAAGAACTCGGCACCGCGGTGCTGTTCATCAGCCACAACCTCGCGGTGATCGGCCGGATGTGCGAGCGCGTCGGCGTTCTTTACGCAGGCAAGCTGGTCGAGGAAGGCGCCACCCAGGACGTGTTCGCGCGGCCACGTCATCCCTATACCGTTGGACTGCTGCGCTGCTTGCCGACCGCGGGACGCAGCAAGGACACCGAGCGGCTCGACACCATCGCGGGTAATTTGCCCTTGCCCGGCTCGGTCACGCAAGGCTGCATTTACGCGGACCGTTGCCGACTCGCCGACGACCGCTGCCGCCGTGAAGCACCGCCGCCGTATCGCGTGAGTGCCGCACACGGCGATCAGATGTCGCGCTGCCATTACCACGAACGCGCGATCGAACTGCCGCGTGCGTCCGCGGAAGGACTGCCCCTGCATGACGTTGCGTTGCGTGACGGCGAGCGCCCTGCTCTCGTGCTGCGCGCGGAAAAACTCTCGAAAACATTCCACGTATCCGGCGCTCCGCTGCGCGCGGTCGACAACGTTTCGATCGATCTCGCCAGTGGCGAAACGCTCGGCCTCGTCGGCGAATCCGGCAGCGGCAAGACGACGCTCGCGAAATTGATGCTTGGCCTGCTGACGCCCGATGCGGGCAGCGTGCTCGAACTCGACGGCACGCCACTCGCCGCGCGCGTCACGCGACGCAACGACGAGCAGGTCAAGTCGCTGCAGATCGTGTTCCAGAATCCGGACTCGGCGCTCAATCGCGCGCATTCGGTGAAGCGGCTGATCGGTCGTGCGTTGTCACGCCTCGCCGCGCTGCGCGGCGCTGCAATCGACGAACGGCTCGCTGCGTTGACAGCGGCGGTGCGTTTGCCCGAACGCTATCTCGGCTCGCGCACGCGTCAGTTGTCCGGCGGACTCAAGCAACGCGTGGCGATCGCGCGCGCGTTTGCCGGTGAGCCACGCGTGGTGGTTTGCGACGAACCCACGTCCGCGCTCGACGTCTCCGTGCAGGCCGCGATCCTCAACCTGCTCGCCGATCTGCAACGCGAGCGTGGCGTGAGCTACGTGTTCATCTCGCATGATCTGCACGTGGTGCGCTATCTGTCGGATCGCATCGCGGTGCTGTACCTCGGCCGGCTTCTGGAGATCGGACCGGCAGCCGCGGTCTTCGGCGGACCACACCATCCCTACACCGAAGCGCTTCTGTCTTCGGTGCCGACACTCGACGCCCGCGGCAACACCGCCCGCGTACGGCTGTCCGGCGATCTGCCCAGCGCCGCATCGCCGCCGTCCGGTTGCGTATTCCATACGCGCTGCCCGCGCAAACTCGGGGCGATCTGCGAGCAGCAAGACCCGCCCTTCCTCGAAGCCGGCAGCGGTGACGCTGGCCAGCCGTCCGCGCATCGCATCCGCTGCCATATCCCCGTCGACGACCTGCGTGTGCTGCAATCCGCCGCGCGCGACAACACCGGCAAGGTCTCCGGCAGCGGCTCGGAAAACGCACCGGAAAACACCGCGCGCAACGAATAACGCGCAATAAGGCGGCCTTCCGGCCACGCGTTTCATCATCGAAACATTTTCCTGCGTTTTTTCCTCGCGGGCATCGCACACCCCTATTCGACGCCCGTCGCCGCAAGGCTTTGCGGGCAGTGGCATGGATATCGCTAAGTACCGTCCATACATTCGAAGCCAAAGAGATCGGAAAAGAGTCGGAAGCGCCGCTTGTGCGAATCGCCGTGGCAAGAAGCGATACGCGACGCAGCGCACCCGGACGGTACCGGCTGACGTGCATGCAAGCGCTTGTCGGCGCACCGGCTACGGTGCCGGGAAGACAGTGATGGTGTTTGACTTGCATCCGCAAAACAGACTCGGGGGGCGATGAGGCCTGCGTTCAGACAGGCCCACCGTCGAAGTATCAGCGTGGGGGATGGCGGCAGCGAGGTGCCGGCGTCCCCTCGGGAGAGACGTGATGAAAACCAGAAAATTCAATCAGTACTACTTCGGGGTTATACGGAGTACGGCAATCGCGGCAGGGGTGGCCTTATTGATAACCCAGGTCGCGTACTCCGCGTCGACGGATGCGGTCCCCAAGTTGATTACGGTTGCCGATGCGCCAATGCCTGCGAGCGGCGCGCACGCAGCGACGCAAATCGCGCAGGACGAGGGTTCAGCGGTGGGCGCAGCGGCCACCGGCACCGCGCCCGATGAACCGACCGCTGCCGACGACGCGGCCCTGGTGTTCAGTCCGCGCGACTGCACAAGGACCAGTGTCGGGGGGTGCGAGCAGCATCGCGGCGGCAACGGCGCGGCGAGCGCAGGCAGCGGTGGCGCGGGTGCGAGCGGCAATGGTGCCGGCGGCGCGGCGGGCTCGGGCAGTGGCGGCGGCAAGGGTAATGGCGGCGGCAGCGGCGGTGGTGGAAGTAGCGGCGGTGGCAGCGGCGGTGGTGGAAGTAGCGGCGGTGGCAGCAGCGGCGGTGGCAGCAGCGGCGGCGGCAGTAGCGGCGGTGGTAGCAGCGGCGGCGGCAGCAGCGGCGGCGGCAGCAGCGGCGGCGGCAGCAGCGGCGGCGGCAGTAGCGGTGGTGGCAGCAGCGGCGGTGGTAGCAGCGGCGGTGGCAGCAGCGGTGGCGGCAGCAGCGGTGGTGGAAGCAGCGGTGGTGGAAGCAGCGGCGGTGGCAGCAGCGGCGGTGGCAGCAGCGGTGGCGGCAGTAGCGGCGGCGGCAGTAGCGGCGGCGGAAGCAGCGGTGGTGGAAGCAGCGGTGGTGGAAGCAGCGGTGGTGGAAGCAGCGGTGGTGGAAGCAACGGTGGCGGAAGCAGCGGCGGCAGCAGCGGCGGCGGCTGCGGTTGCGGTGGCGGCCCCGGCGGCGGGTTCGGCGGTGGAAAAGGCGGCCCCGGTGGTGGTTTTGGCGGAGGCTTCGGTGGCGGGTTCGGCGGCGGCTTTGGCGGAGGCTTCGGCGGCGGTCACGGAGGCAAGGGTAGCGGCGGTAACGGTGGTGGCAATGGCGGAGGAAGCGGGCACTAGCAGTCGCCTGTTTCCCGGGTAGGGGGCCCCCGCGCCCTACCCGTCGCTAACGACATGCGTATGCCGTTCGCAGTCCCCCGGCAGCGGCGGTGATGTCTCGATCCCCCGGTCGAGCGTCACCGCCCGAGGCCGGTCGGTATCGGCAGCACCCGCAGGCGGCTCGGCAAAACAGCACGCACCGCCGCAAAGCGCTGACAGACAGTTCCTGCTCTTGCACACGTTTAAAACCAAAACAATCGATCGCGTCGTGCGTGACCGGAACCAAACCGAAACGATTGCCTCATATCAGATTCAACGTTCGATATGAGGGCATCACAACATGCAACGAAACGTCCCCCACTCCATGGCGCGCACGGCCACCGGACTGCTGATGGTCGCCGCTCTGGGCCTCGCATCGCTCGCTCATGCGCAAACTGCGGCGCAAACACCGGCTACGCCTGCCCAGCCGCAGCCGCAAACCTTGTCGCAAGCCGCCCCGCCGGTCGATCCCACCTTCTCCGCCTATTCGCTCGCGCAAACCTGCAAGCAGAAAAACGATAACGTCGCACAAGGTCAATGCGTCGGCGCGATCCGCGGCATCATCCACGGCTATCAGTACGGCGTGCTGTTCCTCGGTCAGCGCGCGTCACTGCCGCCCAACGAAACGCAGCGGGTGTCGCTGTGTTTGCGCAATACGCAGGTGTCGTCGATCGTCGACGAATTCGTTGCCGACGCCGCCCAGGTCAACGAAGATTCGCTCAAGCACACGCCCGCTGAAGTCGCCGTTCTAGGTTCCGTGCACATGCACCACGGTTGCAATTAATGACGCCGGCGCAGCGAGCCGCAGCGCCATAAGCGCCGGCTCCACGGCCCGCCGCAATTCGCTAGCGGCAGCTAATGCGCTCACAGCATTTCGAGTGGCCGCTTGCTGCGTGGCGGTTTGAAATAAGTGTCGATAGCAGCGAGTTCATGCGTGTCGAGTTGCAGTTGCGACGCCCGATGGTTGTCGCGCACATGCTCGACGCGGCCCGCTTTCGGAATTGCAAACACGCCGGGTTTTTGCAAGACCCACGCTAGCGCCACCTGAAACACCGAGACGCCTCGTGCGGCGGCGATATCGTCGAGCGGTGAGCGTTTCGGCAGGCGCGCGTGATCGACCGGACTGTATGCCATCGCCGGCATGTTGCGCGCGGCGAGCCACGGCAACAGGTCGAATTCCGGCCCACGGCGCGCGACGTTGTAGAGAATCTGATTGGTCGCGCACGCCTCGCCGCCCGGCGTGGCGACGAGTTCTTCCATATCGTCGGTATCGAAGTTGCTGACGCCCCAGTGGCGAATCTTGCCCGCGCTGCGTAATGCCTCGAATGCCTGGACGGTTTCCGCGAGCGGCACCGGACCGCGCCAGTGCAGCAGATACAGATCGAGCCGATCGGTTTTCAGGCGCTTGAGGCTCTGCTCGCAGGCCGCGATCACGCCGCGCCGGCTGGCGTTATGCGGATACACCTTGCTGACGAGAAAGACCTGATCGCGCAGCCCCGCGAGCGCTTCTCCGAGAAGCGATTCGGTGGCGCCGTCGCCGTACATTTCCGCCGTGTCGATCAGCGTCATGCCCAGTTCGATGCCACAGCGCAGCGCGGCGAGCTCCGAGGTGCGGCGCGCCGGCTGTTCACCCATCTCCCAGGTGCCCTGCCCCAGTTTCGGAATACGCTCGCCGTCGGGCAGGCTCACGCTTGCGATATCGGTCGTCATGCTTTCTCCTCGAAATGACTAAACATAGGGCAACGCGTCCATGTCGATGCGGTGGCGCAGGCGAATCCGCGGCGCCTGATACGGAAATCGTAGGGACGAGTTTAGCGGTTGCACGAGCATCGGATCGAGCACCAGGCAAAAGCCCGCTATAACGGAGCGCGCCGATGTCTTAGAATTGCCGCTTGCCCTTCTTGCGTGAGCCCCATGACCTCTGCCTCGGAAGACCGCTGGCGCGATCTGCGCCCGGACCCGGAAAACGACACGCCGCTGTACCTGCAACTCGCTCGCAAGCTCGGCAGTGCGATTCACGAAAACCGTTGGAACGCGGGCGAGGCGCTGCCCTCCGAGCGCGTGCTGTCCGAAGCGCTCGGCGTATCGCGGATCACCTCGCGCAAAGCCATTGCCTTACTGGTCGAACAGGGATTGATCCGCCGCACTCAAGGCGCGGGCAGCTTCATCACGCCGCGCTATGAAGATCCGCTTTCGCGTCTGTCGAGTTTCAGCGAAATGCTGCGCCGACGCGGCTTTACGCCGAGTTCGAAGTGGTTGTCGCGAGAAATTTCGCCGGCTAACCGCGATGAGGTGATTCAACTGGGCTTGTCGCCGGCGGCGGCTGTGACCCGGTTGCGCCGCTTGCGGCTCGCCGACGGCATCGTGATGGCGGTGGAGAATTCCACCTTCCCTGCCGCGGTGATTCCCGATCCCCAGGCGATTGGCGATTCGTTGTACACATACCTAGAAAATCGCGGACTGACGATTGTCCGCGCGCTGCAGCATTTTCGCGCGGTGAACGCGAATGAAGAGATCGCGCAGCAGATGAGCATTGCGCCTAACGAGGCGCTGTTGCTGATCACGCGCGTCGGGTACACGGCGGATCAACGGGCGATCGAGCTGACCGATACCTACTGCCGCAACGATTACTATGATTTCGTGGCGGAGCTGAGGAAGTAAGCACGGTCTTTGCTCGTCGCGGCCCACAGTACCTTCACTCCCATTTCGCCTCGTGCGCGCCTATCCGAGCCGGTGGCAGCGCAAAATACGCGGGCGTCTCCTCCAGACGCTCAGCCGGCAGAACGCCCAGGACCCGCCCGAACTCCGACTGCACGGTTCCCAGACAATCCCGCACATCGTCGATTGAAACGTCGGGCGCCTTCCAGCCGTCGGGAAGCAATCCGAAGGATTGCAACCACCGTCCGGTCTGCGCGAGCGACACCCTCACGTGCCAGCTCCCGCCTTCGGTGGCTCGCCGCGTCAATGCGGCCATCGCGCCGAACGCAGCCAGATATCCCGTCGCGTGATCCAACGCCTGACAAGGCAGATGCTTCGGCTCATCCCATCCCGCCGCCTCGCGCTCGGTAAAAGCAATCCCGCTCGCGGACTGCACCAGACTATCGAAGCCACGCCGCCCGGCCCAAGGGCCCTTGTGCCCATAAGCGCAAACCGAGACATAGACGATCCCCGGCCGCACTCGCGCCAGCTCCTCGGGACCGAACCCGCGTGCCGTGAGCGCCCCCGGTCGATACGCCTGCAAAAACACATCGGCGTCGCTAACGAGGCCATTTAACGTTTCCCGGCCAGTTGCATTGCGTAAATCGATCACAGCCGAGCGCTTGCCGCGCCCGTTGTCGATCACCAGCGGCGCAATGTTCGGCAAGTGCGGACCGTTGACCATCAACACCTCGGCGCCATGCTGCGCGAGCGCGCGCCCCGCCACCGGCCCGGCAATGATGCGCGACACATCCAGCACCCGCACGCCCGCCAGCGGCCGCTCCGCGCCGGCCCCGCGCGGCGGCTCGACCGGCGCGTCGCCGATGCGCTCGATCTCGAACAACGGCAGCCCCGCAATCGCTTTCGCCTGATCGAGCGCGGCCCACTCGTCGGGCGTGCGAATCAATGCCGCGCACAAACCGGCGTCGGCGAGCGTCTGGTCAAGCATCGCGCCATCCCAGCCGCGAATCGCCTCGGCCACCGCCGCGCGATCGTTCGCGCAGCCGAGCACCTTCAGCACGCCCTCAAGATGATGCGGAAAGTTGGTGTGCAGTTGAATCCAGCGGCCGTCGCGCGTCGCGTAGAAACCCATCACCGGATCGCGCAAAGCGGGCGGCGGACCCTCGTCGATGCGCAGATAGCGCTCGCTGCGAAACGAAGCCAGTGCACGCCGCATCTCCACGGTGACGTGTTGCCGGCGCCCGGTGCGCAAGCGATGGTATTCGGCAGCCGCAAGGCCGCTCGCGGCGATGGTCGCCGAGGCCAACGCGCCGACCCGATAGACCGATGGCAAACCCGGATCGGTGCCGGGAAGCGAAACGGACCGCAGCGCAGTCGGGTCGCATTGCGCGGTCATCCAGATATGTTTGAGTGCGAGTTCAGGCGTCATGGTGCTCATATCGTTCGTCTCGTTCGTGTTGGAACAGGAAGAAAGTGAACCGAGTCTAGAATTTCGCCTTGCCGCAATCAATCTTGATTATGATAATCAACATATATTGATTTCTTCGGTTTCTACGCGTTTCCATGCCGCCTTCCCATTCCCTGACCGCGGCCGAGGCCGCCGCCGCGCTCGGCATCAGCCTGCCTACGCTGTATGCGTATGTTAGCCGCGGCATCCTGAACTCCTCGCCGGATGCGCAAGGCAAGCACCGGCTCTACGACGCCGGCGAAGTGCGGCGGCTCGCCCGGCGCAAGGAAGACGGCAAGCGCGCCGGCAAGGTCGCGCAAAAGGTGTTGGACTGGGGCGTGCCGGTGCTCGAATCGTCGATCACGCTGGTGGCCGACGGCCGCCTGCTGTATCGCGGGCACGACGCCATGGAACTGGCGCGCACGGCATCTCTGGAGGATGTCGCGGCGTTGTTGTGGGAATGCAGTGTGAGGCGTATCGCCGATGCACCGGCCGTCCCGTTCGCCGCCGCGCAGTGGGCCGCGTGGCTCAAGCTCTGGAGCGACAGCACGCCGCTCGACCGTGCGCTCGTGCTGCTGCCGGCCGCCGCCGCGCAAATGCCGCGGGTATGGGCGCTCGGCCGCGACGCGCAACTCGATACCGCCTGCGCGGTCATGCGTTTGCTGGCCGCCGCGATGGTCTCGGCGGCGCCGTCGAACGAACCGCTGCACAAGCAGTTGGCTTCGGCGTGGAACATACGCAACCGTCAGCAAGCGGGGCTGTTGCGCGCGGCGTTGGTGGCCTGCGCGGATCATGAACTGAATGCGTCGACCTTCACGGTTCGCTGCATCACGTCGACCGGGACGCATCTGTTCGGCGCCGTGGCCGGCGGTCTGGCCGCATTGGCCGGCCCGCGACATGGTGGCGAAACGGTACGGATTGCCGCGCTGCTCGATGAAGCGTCACGCGCACCCGATCTCGACCGCTATCTGGCGAACCGGCTCGCCCGCCACGAGCACGGCGCGCATGGGCCGGTGCTGTCGGGCTTCGGTCATCCGCTTTATCCGGACGGCGATCCGCGCGCGCGTCTGCTGCTCGGGATGCTCGCCGACTGTGCGCCGGCCCGTTCGCCGTTAGGCGAAGTGCAGGCGATCGCGCGCACGGTGCGCGACACGACCGGCGCGGAGCCGACCGTCGACTTTGCGCTCGTGAGCATCGAACGGGTACTCGGCCTGCCGGCCGGGGCCGCGTTCACGCTGTTCGCGGTCGGCCGGGTAGTCGGCTGGATCGCTCACGCAATGGAACAGACGCGCGACGGCCGGTTGATCCGGCCACGCGCGCGCTATATCGGGGAGGTTGAGGTGGCCGGATGAGGCGCGGCGCACGCCGGCAGCAAAGCAAATGCGGCACGTACTGCCTGCGCCGGGCACAAGCAAATGCATCCGGCACCACGCACGCCAGCGACACGAGCCGCTGCCATCTTAGCGGCCATGGCCACCACAGTTGCCCATCACGCCACACCTAACCAGCGCGGCAGCCAGTTCAACATCGGCGAACCGCTCAGCGGCCGCGTTACAGTGCGCTCTGACCCGCTAGCCAGCGCGAAACGCGCACCGGCCCGCCCCGCGCTGACCCACGCCAGCGCACCGCGCGGCAACTCGATCGATTGCCCCGTTGCCAGCCAGTGATCGCCGTTTTCGCCTTCGACAGTCAGCCAGATCTCGCCCGAGATCACCTTGAAGACTGACGGACGCGCGACACGCCAGGCCGCCGCGGGCTCGTCATGTTCCATTTCGAAAATCCGGACTTCACGCATCGCTTTTCTCCTTCAAAGAAACTTCCTGTTGTACTGATTATTGACGTGCGATCATCGAATACCCATGCACAGTTCCGAACACTTTCATCGGAACTGTTCAGTCGAAAAAACGGACAGTTGGCGGCAATCGCGCTTCGTCGGCGCGTGCAGCACGCGCCGCACCGACGGTTAGGGCGCTCTGGAACCCCTGCTGCCCGGCGAAGGAAAAGCACCGCATGAAACTCGAAATCCAACTCGATCGGGAGAGCGGCGTACCGCTCACCGAGCAGATCGTCACGGGCGTTACCACCTGGATTCGCTCGCGCACCGCTCACCCCGGCTCCAAGCTGCCGTCGATCCGCCAGTTCGCAGCCGACTACGGCGTGAGCCGATTTCCCGTGATCGAGGCTTACGACCGGCTGGTGTCGCTCGGCTATGTCGACTCGCGTCATGGCTCGGGCTTCTATGTCGCCGACCGCCAGCCGCCAAGCCCGCATTGCCAGGGCACCTCGGACCCGCGCCTCGCCGAGGACGAATCGGGGCACATCCTCCAGCAGTTCAACTACCAAACTGAGACGCTCAAGCTCGGCAGCGGCTTCATTCCCGATGCGTGGCGCGACACGGAGAGCCTCGCGCAAGCGATCCGCCACGTGTCGCGCACCGACATCGCGAGCATGGTCGATTACGCCACCCCGCTCGGCAATCTGACCTTGCGCGAACATCTGCAAGGCCGGATTGGTCAACTGGGGATTCAGGCGGACGCCTCGCAGATTCTGATCACCAACGGCGCGAGCCAGGCGCTCGATCTGCTGATGCGTTACATGCTCAAAGCCGGCGACACGATGTTCGTCGAGGACCCCGGCTACTACAACCTGTACGGTCTGCTGAAACTGCACGGCGTGAAGCTGATCGGCATTCCGCGCACCCGCAGCGGCCCCGATCTCGATGTGCTGCAGGCACAGTTGCAAGTGCATCGGCCGAAGCTGATGTTCATCAACACGGTGTTCCACAACCCGACCGGCACCACGGTCGCGCCGCCGGTGGCGTTCCGGCTGCTGCAACTGGCGCGCGAACACGGTTTCACGATCATCGAAGACGACATCTACGCCGACTTCCAGGCCGACGTCACTGACCGTCTCGCGACCCTCGACCAGCTCGAACACGTGATCTACGTGGGCGGCTTGTCGAAGACGCTGTCGTCGTCGTTGCGGATCGGCTGCGTGGTGGCGAGCCACGCGATCATCAAGGATCTGGTCGACATCAAGATGCTGACGAGTATCGGCGGTTCGCGCTTTGCCGAGGCGGTCGCCGTGTCGTTGCTGGAACGCGGTGCGTACCGCAAATATCTGGAGCGGCTGCGCCGCCGCATGCGCGACGCGCTCGGCTCGACCATTCAGACACTCGAAGACGCCGGCTGGGATCTGTTCGAAAAGCCTGTCGGCGGCAAGTTCGTGTGGGCGCGTGTGCCGCACGTCGACAACGCCGAACGGCTGGTGGCATGCGGCGCACCCCTCGGCGTGACCGTGGCGCCCGGCAGCTATTTCCGGCCGAACATGGAAGTGAGCCCGTGGACCAGGATTCACGCCGCGTTCGGCAATGACCCGCGTGCGCAGGCATTTTTCCGTGCTGCTGTGGCGTTGCCTCCCTCGGACTGACTTCGTCATCTTGCCTTCGCACTGAACGCATAGCCGCTGCGCCGGGCCACGCTTTTCCCTAGAATAGCGAGTCCCAGCCCGTCCCTGCGCGCCTAGCTGCCCTCCATGTCCACGCCGCCGATCCTGCCCGCCTCCGTCCCCGCCGCCCCCGCCGCCACTTCGGGCCCCTCGGCCCGCTCGCTCACTGTGATGCTGTGGCTCGTCGCCACCGGCTTCTTCATGCAGACGCTCGACTCTACGATCGTCAACACCGCGCTCCCCGCGATGGCGACGAGCCTCGGCGAGTTGCCGTTGCGCATGCAATCGGTGGTGATCGCCTACTCGCTGACGATGGCGGTGATGATCCCGGTGTCCGGCTGGCTCGCCGACAAGCTTGGCACGCGGCGTGTGTTCTTCAGCGCGATCCTCGTGTTCGCGGTCGGCTCACTGCTGTGCGCCAACGCGCATACCCTGAATCAACTGGTGATCTATCGCATCGTGCAAGGCGTGGGCGGGGCAATGCTGTTGCCGGTTGGGCGGCTCGCGGTGCTGCGTACCTTTCCGGCGGAACGCTATTTGCCGGCTTTGTCGTTCGTGGCGATTCCCGGACTGATCGGACCGCTGATCGGCCCGACGCTCGGCGGCTGGCTCGTAAAAATCGCTTCGTGGCACTGGATCTTTCTGATCAATGTACCGGTGGGGATCGTGGGTTGCATCGCCACATTCATCTTCATGCCGGATAGCCGCAACGAGCACACCGGCAAGTTCGATCTGAAAGGCTATCTGCTGCTGATTTTCGGCATGGTGGCGATTTCATTCGCGCTCGACGGCCGCACGGAGTTTGGCATCCAGCACGCCACCGTGCTGGTGCTGCTGATCCTCAGCCTCGCCTGCTTCGTCGCCTACGGTTTGCACGCCGTACGCGAACCCGCGCCGATCTTCCCGCTCGATCTGTTCAAGATCCACACCTTCAGCGTCGGCCTGCTCGGCAATCTGTTCGCGCGGATCGGCAGCGGCGCGATGCCGTATCTGATCCCTCTGCTCCTGCAGGTGAGTCTCGGCTATAGCGCCTTCGAAGCCGGCATGATGATGCTGCCGGTGGCGGCTGCGGGCATGGCGGCCAAGCGCCTTGTCACGACGCTGATCGTCAAATACAGCTACCGGCGCGTGCTGATCGTCAACACGGTGCTGGTGGGCCTGACCATGGCGAGCTTCGCGCTCACTTCAGCCAGCCAGCCGCTATGGCTACGGCTCGTGCAACTGGCGTTCTTCGGCGCGGTCAACTCGATGCAGTTCACCGCGATGAACACGCTGACGCTCAAGGATCTCGGCACCGGCGGCGCGAGCAGCGGCAACAGCCTGTTCTCGCTGGTGCAGATGCTGTCGATGAGTCTCGGCGTGACGGTCGCCGGCGCGTTGCTTGCGACCTTCACCGGCCTCCTGCCGCGCGTGACGGCCGCCAACTCCCTGCCCGCGTTCCATGCGACGTTCCTGTGTGTCGGCATCATCACCGCCGGCTCGTCGTGGATCTTCGCGCAACTGTCGCCGGACATCCGTACACCCTCGAAAAAGACCGATCCTTCGGAGCGGACCTGAGTTTTTGCGCCAGGTTGCGGTGGCGTTGCCCCTACCCGCCGCGCCCCGTCGCCGACCCGCAACGGGGCGCGGATCGCACCACCGAAGTGCGAATCATCGCCTGCGCGCACGCGCTTGCGCACAATCGCCGTACTGACAGCGGTAAGCGGGCGCGCACAGAGTGTTTCCGCACGCGCATAGTTCTTGCTCGCGTATCCTGTAAACTCACATTTTGCGCGTGCCCACTCGTGTCGAGCATGAGAAGCGCGCCGCCACTTCCACACGACTGACATGATGAGCATGATCGAACTCGATCCTCCCGGCTTCCAGCCGCCGCGCCCGATGGCCGGCGACGAAGGCTCCCGGCGCACCGTTCTGTACGGCGGCTACACGGTTTTCAGCGTGTTCCAGCCGGTTTTTTCGGTGTCGCACCGGCGTGCGATCGGCTATCACGCTTCGCTGCGCGCACACGACGAACATGCGCTGCAGGTGCCGTCGCACGAGGTTTTCACGCAGGCGGCGCGGCGCGGCGACCTGCTGGAACTCGGGCGGCTCGCCGAATCGCTGCATCTGGGCAACTTCAACGCATTCGACAGCCACGACGAATGGCTTTTCCTCAGCCTGCACCCGGCGGCGCTGATGGACACCAGTTACGGCGACGCACTGCTCGCCGGCCTCAAGGCGCTGGGCCTGCCGCCGCAACGAGTGGTGCTGGAAGTATCCGAACAGGCCGGCGGTGAAACCACGCGCTTCGCCGACATCATCGACGCTTTGCGCAAGTCCGGCTTCCTGATCGCGCTGGACGGCTTTGGCGCCAAGCATTCGAACATCGACCGCGTGTGGAATCTGCGTCCGGACATCGTCACGCTCGACCGCTGCATTCTCGCGCAAGCGAGCGAACACTCGCATATTGAACGCGTGCTGCCGGGCCTCGTTTCGCTGCTGCACGAATCCGGCCAACTGGTGCTGATGGGCGGCCTGAGCACCGAGCGCGATGCGCTGATCGCACTCGAATGCAACGTCGACTTCGTGCAGGGCGCGTACTTCGCGGGCCCGAGCGTCGAGCCGGTGAAACCGCAAGCGGCGGCCGGCCTGATGGACTCGCTCTCCGCGGCGCTACGCGAACGGGTTGCCGCGCGCGAACGCGCACAGTCCGCACGGCTCGCACCCTATGTCACGGCGCTGGAAACGGCGGCAGCCCAACTCGTGGCCGGGGAATCGGTGGCCCAGGCGACCGCGACGCTGCTCACGCTCGGCGAGACGGCACGCTGTTTCGTGCTCGACGGCTCGGGCCGGCAGATCGGCGACAACGTGCTACCGCCGGGGCGCGCTTCGCAACGCGCCAAGCGCTTCCGGCCGTTGCTGCATTCGCAAGGCGCGAGCTGGGAACGCCGGCCGTACTTCATTCAGGCCATGCGCGTGCCCGGGCAGGTGCACCTCACACCGCCCTACCTGTCGATCAACGAAGCGCACCTGTGCGTGACGGCCTCGATCGCCGCGCATACGCCGCACGGCACCCAGGTGCTATGCGTCGACATTAATTGGGAAGTCGCCGCGCATCGTAATTGAGGTAAGGGCGTGCCGCTGGATCCGCGCGAGCAGCTTCATGACGGCCGCGCGGCCCAGCAAGCGGTTGGCTGCCTGCAAACGCGCCGCGCTGGTGACGGCGCGCAACGCGACGATCTTGGTCGTTCCGCCCGCCAGACTTTGCGTGGACACGTCGATTACCGCGACAACCTCGCCTTCGAACAGCAACGCAATACACATTGCGCCTTCGACCGACACCACCTCGGCATGGCTCGCCTGATGCGCGAGCGCTGTCACCGTCTCCATCCAGGCCACTGGCGCCAGTTCCTGCGTGCACACCGGCGCGTCGCTGACGACTTCCGGCGCATCGCTAAAGAGCCGTAACAAGCCCGCCCGATCCTGCGCCTCCAGCGCCGTGCGCAAGCGTTCCACGATCCGCGCATGCGCGGCGGGATCCGGCCGCTCCAGCGGCGCGCCCGCACGCTGCAAACGCCCCTTGGCCCGATGGACGATCTGCCGGCAACTGGCCGGCGTTCGGTCGAGAATCTTCGCAATCTCCGCGTAGTCGCAATCGAAAGCTTCGTGCAGCACGAATGCCGCCCGCTCATCCGGCTTCAGACGCTCGAGCAGAAGCATCACGCCATACGACATCTCCGCCGCGCGCAAAGCCAGTTCCTCCGCGGATGGCGCCACCTCGTCGAGCCAGGGCTCCGGCAGCCAGCCGGCGGCCTGTGATGCGCGTTCGCGCTGCACGTGACGCAGCCGGTCGATAGCCGCGCGCGTGGTGATCGTGGTGAGCCAGGCGGCCGGTGTCTGCACCTCTTGCGTATCGGCGAGATGCCACTTGAGCCAGACGTCCTGCACCACGTCTTCCGCTTCGGCGCGGCTGCCGAGCATGCGGTACGCCAGCGCGAGCAGGCGGGCACGCACGGCCTCAAAGCTGGATGCCTTGTCGATTCCTTGTTCCGTCATGCGTTGACCTCCAGATCTGCATCCTTTTTACCTTGACGCTCGGGCTCCCGCCGATGTGACAGCCCAACGAAAAAATATTCCTGTCACGCCGCTGCCCTTCTTCTCGTCATAAGGACAACAACCCGCGCAAAGGGTGCGCGGTTGTTCGAATCGGCCACCGCTCCCGGCTACCGGCAACGCGCCACCTGAAACGAGGCAAACATGCATTCCAGCTATCCGTCCGTCACCGGCCTCGGCCTCGTGCCCACCGTGATCGAACAGTCCGGCCGCGGCGAGCGCGCCTACGACATCTATTCGCGCCTGCTGCGCGAGCGCATCGTTTTTCTGGTCGGTCCGGTGAACGAACAGTCGGCCAGTCTGATCGTCGCTCAATTGCTGTTTCTGGAATCAGAGAATCCCGACAAGGATATTTCTTTTTACATCAATTCGCCGGGCGGCTCGGTGTATGACGGCCTCGCCATCTACGACACGATGCAGTTCATCAAGCCGGAGGTGTCGACCTTGTGCACCGGCTTTGCCGCCAGCATGGGCACGTTTTTGCTGACCGCCGGCCAGCGCGGCAAACGGTACGCGCTGCCGAACGCGCGCATCATGATTCACCAGCCGTCGGGCGGCAGCCAGGGCACCGCTGCCGACGTCGAAATCCAGGCGAAAGAGGTGCTCTACCAACGCGAACGTCTCAACGCGATGATGGCCGAGCGCACCGGGCGCAGTATCGAAGAGATCGTCCGCGACACCGACCGCGACAACTTCATGTCTGCCCAAGGCGCGAAGGCGTACGGTCTCGTCGACGAGGTGCTCGAAACACGAGCGGCGCTAAGCAATCCAGGAGATCCGGCTCGTCACCGTGACATGTAGCGCGGCAAGGCCGCACCGCCAGAAACGTCCTCGCCCCCGGGCGGCTTTTTGCCAGCCCTATCGGTGCGCCGGAAACACAAAAGCTGATCACCTCCGCTGGAATCGCTATCATGGTCGCGATTCGTCGAATTCGACGATCGCTTCAATGGAGATATTCATGGCGTCATCCAACGAAACCGTCAGCATGGCGCTATTCTGCGACTTCGAAAACGTTGCGCTCGGCGTGCGCGACGCGAAGTACGACAAGTTCGACATCAAGCTGGTGCTCGAACGTCTGCTGCTCAAGGGCAGCATTGTCGTGAAGAAAGCGTATTGCGACTGGGACCGCTACAAGAGTTTCAAAGGCGCGATGCACGAGGCCAATTTCGAGTTGATCGAGATTCCGCACGTGCGCCAATCGGGCAAGAATTCCGCCGACATCCGGCTCGTGGTCGACGCGCTCGACCTCTGCTACACGAAATCGCACGTCAATACCTTCGTCATCATCAGTGGCGACTCGGACTTTTCACCGCTGGTGTCGAAGCTGCGCGAGAACAACAAGCAGGTGATCGGAGTCGGCGTGCAGCAATCCACCTCCGATCTGCTGATCGCGAACTGCGACGAGTTCTTCTTTTACGACGACCTCGTGCGCGAGAGTCAGCGCACGGTTGCCAAGCGCGAGTCGTCGCGCCCGCAACAGACCGCGCAGCAGACCGCCAAACGTACGCCCGACGAAGAAAAATCACGCAGCAAGGAAGACCTCGAAAAACGCCGCACCAAAGCGGTCGAGATCGCCGTGCAGACGTTCGACGCGCTCGCGTCCGAACGTGGCGACAGCGGGAAGATCTGGGCATCGGTACTGAAGAACGCGATCAAGCGCCGCAAGCCGGATTTCAACGAGACGTACTACGGCTTTCGCGCATTCGGCAATCTGCTGGAAGAAGCGCATGCGCGCGGGCTGCTCGAATTCGGCCGCGATGAGAAGTCGGGCGCGTACGTTTATCGGGGCGCGGCTGGAAATGCGGGTGCCGAAAACGTGAACGAGCCGGCCGAAGCGGGTGAGTCGGCAGAACAGATTGTTGAAGCACAGGTTGCCGAAACCGTTGTCGCCGAGTCGGGCGGCAAGCACGAGTCGCGCCGCCGAGGCCGCGGCAATCGCAAACCCGGTCGCGGCCAGCAGGAAGCAGTGCAGGAAGATCGTGCGGCGGTTGAGCACAGCCGCCATGCACAGGCTCAAACTGACACGGGGCACACGCACGCGCCATTGGCCAGTGAAGCCGTTTTCGAACAGCCGGAAGCCGCCTGGATAGAACCGGAGGCCTTTGCGGCTGAACCGGTCGCGGTAGCCGAAGAAGAGGCACAGGAAACGAGCGGCACCCAACCTGAGCGCCGCAAGGAACGCGCACCGCGCAAGACAGCCGCGAAGAAAACGAAGAAGGCAACACCGCGAAGGATCGACGAGGTACCGGAAATCGCGGCGCCTGCTGAAGCACCGGTGGCGTCGGTCGCCGAAGAAAAAGCGCCCGTGGCCGCCAAGAAGGCAGCGCGCAAAACCGCCCCACGCAGTCGCCGTCCGCGTAAGACAGCGGCAACGAGCGAGGTGGAATAAGCGTCTCACTTTGCGTCACGTGCACGGATTTCTTCCGGTACGCCCATAGCAATGTGAGTGCCGCCGCGCAAACTCCGCTCCAAACAAAAAGCCCCTGCTCGCAATGAACAGGGGCTTTTCCATTTCCCGTTCGTAACACCTACAGCAAACCAAACACCGCCACCCCATTCGTCGCGCCCACAAACACTTTGCCGCGCGCGATCATCGGCGTGATGAACTTGTTGCCCGCGCCCCATTGATCGCGCGCGCCCGCCTGATTGCTGTTGTACAACTCATGCGCAAGGTTGCCTGCGTCGTACGCATGCAAGGCACCCGTCGTGCCGTTTTCCGCCACCCAGACGATGCCGTTGCTCGAGCCATTGGCCGACACGGCCGGCGTCGCGCCGGGATAGGCAAACGTGGTTGGACTCTTTGACGATGCGGTGGTCGCGAGAAACGCACCGGAGATCGGCAGCGCCTTCAGGTTATCGTTCCAGCCGCCGTAATAGACCACACCGTTGTAATAAGCCGGCGACCCCCAGATGCCGCCCGCGAGCGTGCCGGTCAACACCTGCCAGTTATTGTTCGCCGTGGGACTGAACTTACCCATCGAGTCGCGATCGACCACATAGATCAGATTGTCCTTGCCCGCCGCCACCGCCAGGTGTTTGACGACGCCGCCCGCGGTCGTCTGATCCGGCAACAGCATCACGCCGCCCGAACCGAAATCGTTGTCGGCATTTGCCTCGGCCACGACGTTATCCATGGCGAAGTAATCGGTGACCTGCAGGTTTCCTAAGGACAGCTTCATCAGCGAGTTGCCGAAGTCGCCGTCGACGGGAAAGCCCTGCCCATTCAGCGTGGTGCCGAACGTGCCGTTGCCGTCGACGACGTAAATCGAGGTGCCGTCCGACGCCATGCCTGAGCCGGCCATCCAGATCGATCCCTGGCTGCCGTTCGGTGCGACGTCGAACACGCTGGTCTGCTGCAACGTGTCGGCGCTATAGGCCATCAACCAGCCGGTGTAAGCACCCGACATGCAGTGCGCGGTCCAGCCCATATAGACGTTGCCGCCGACCAGCGTGAGCGCCGCGCGCACCGCGTGCAGCGACGGATTGAAGGTGATGGTGCCGTTGACGCTCCCCGCGCCGCTGCCGGGGAAGCTCGCCGCAATCTCCGTCGGCCCGCCAAGCACCTCTGCCCCAGTGGTCAGATCAAGCGCATGCAGCCGATGATGGTACGCACCGCTGCCGTCTTTGGTCATCGCCACGGCATACAGCACACCATTCGCGCCGCGATTGCGATCGATCACCGGCGTCGACGTAATGCCGATTTCCGGCGTGATGTCCTGGCAACCGCGGTCGTCGCTGGATGTCTCGCCGCTGCCGACCAAGGAGACCTTCCACAATTGCGCGAAGGTGGTGGCGTCATACGCGTACACGCTATCGTGTTCGGTGGCGACGTAGACCACGTCGTGAGCGGTGCCGCCAATCGACAGACTCGTGACGAACAGCGGCTGCGCATCGACCTTGCCGTCCGCGGCGAGAAACGCCACTTTGCCGAAGCTCGCTGAATTCACGTTCGCGAGCGTCAGCGTCGTCTCGGCGAGCATCTGGCCCGTGCGGGCGAGATCGTTGTGATGCATCAGCACGTCGGTGGCGAAGGTCGCCGTTCCCATCGACGTGCCACCCGAACTGGTTGAGCCGGTGCCACCACTGCCGGTCGTCGAGCCGCCACCGGTGGTGCCGCTGCCGGCTGCCGAGCCCGTACCCGATGAGCCACCCGATCCGCCGCCGCAAGAAAGGAAGCAGCCAGCGACGAATGCAATCGCCAGCCACTCGCACACACGGGACCACATACTCGGATTGAACGTGCCGGTTTGCGGTCGCTGCATGGTCGCCTCGTTGGCACGATGTCCGGCTCACTCCGTGCGTCGGGCTGCGTCAAACGGCGGAGTCAGAAACGGCGGATGCCGGCAGGGATGGAGTGGAGTTTGCGGGCTGTGCGGAACCGCCAGACAGGTGGCGTCCCTGACCCTCCATTCAAACGTACGCCCTTTGCCGGGCGGCTTGCCGCCATCGTTTCGTGTCTTTCCGCCAGACATGACAAAAGCTCTACAGCAACAAGCTTGCCTGCTCCCTGGCGCAAACGGTTAGTTTCTGCGCAGCGAGGTTTCCGATCGACCTCAGTAATACGGGTAAGGCGCGTACATCACCGGAGGCGGCGCGACATACCTCGGCGGCGGCGCATAGTAGTACGGCTGAGGTGCGTAATAGACCGGCTGCGGCGCATAGTAGGCCGGTTGCGGCGGCTGCGAGATGGTGTTGCCTTTCGAGGTCATGCACTGCGCGTAGGCCGCGTCGTAGCGCGCTTGCAGGCCCGCCGCGGAATACTGCGCGCCATTCGCGCCGTTCGCGCCGCCGATCAGCAACCCGCTGCCCGCGCCGATCGCCGCGCCGGCGCCCGCATTGCCCGCCGCCGCACCGATCAGTGCGCCGACCGCCGCGCCGCCAAGCGTGCCCAGCGCGGCGCTGTTCACGCTGTTCGTGGTCGCCGCCTGGGCAGCCGCGTTCGGGTCCGTCGAGCGGTTCGCGTAGTCGCGGCATGCATAGTCGTCCTGCTGGAACTGCCCGAGCGGCTCGCCGCTACGCGGCAGCGCGACCACGCTTGGGCCGCTCGGCGGCAAGACCGCGCAACCGCCGAGCGCGAGCGCAACGACGGCGGCCGGTAGGGCGAGGCTTATCGACTTGGTGCTGGAGATCATGTTCGTGCGCTTCAAAGACATTGGAATTCAAACGTTATGCCAATCTGTATCGTCCTTGGTTACGAGATCGTTACAGATTTTTTTTCGCTTACATTCTCGCCCGCGTCCGCGCGGCACGGTCTCGCCCACCGGCGGAGGGCGCGGTCATCGGCATCGGCATCGGCATCGGCATCGGCAGATGTCGACGGATTCCGATACGACCGGGGCCGCATCGACACAGCCTTGATTGAACGCGCGCAAGGTCTGATGCGCAACGCTGACGAAGCTTGCCGGCAGCAAGGAATATGCAGTAACCCTTAAGTAAAAATGGATATGAATGACGAAAAATTTGACGCGCAAATGCGACGGCGTAGAAACGTGCAAACTTCATCTGTCGACCGCCGTGCACGAGCTGGCCTTCTGTTGAAGGCGCATGGCGTCGCCAAAATTGGCGACTAAAAAGCAGAAAGCCCTCACGAAGGAGGGCTTTCTGTTTTACTACCGTCTCCAGACTTCATTGCAGCGATCCGCTTAGATCTCCAGTTTCGTTGGATATCCGAACTATCTTGTCACGCTGCAACCGGCAAACTCACGCGAAGTTCTTCGACGCGAATGCCCAGTTGACGATGTTCCAGTACGCTTCAACGAACTTCGGACGCGCATTGCGGTAGTCGATGTAGTACGCGTGTTCCCACACGTCGATCGTCAGCAGTGCCTTCGCGTCCGTGGTCAGCGGCGTAGCCGCGTTGCTCGTCGACACCAGGTCGAGCGAACCGTCAGCCTTCTTCACCAGCCATGCCCAGCCCGAGCCGAACGTGCCGACTGCGGTCTTGGCGAATTCTTCCTTGAACTTCTCGAACGAACCCCACTTGGCGTTGATCGCGTCAGCCAGTGCGCCGGTCGGTGCACCGCCACCTTGCGGCGACAGGCTGTTCCAGAAGAACGTGTGATTCCACACCTGAGCAGCGTTGTTAAAGATGCCGCCCGATGCCTTCTTGACGATCTCTTCGAGCGACAGGTTCTCGAACTCCGTGCCCTTGATCAGATTGTTCAGGTTGGTCACATAGGTCTGGTGGTGCTTGCCGTAGTGGTACTCAAGCGTCTCTTCCGACATGTTCGGAACGAGTGCATTTTTTGCAAACGGCAGCGGCGGGAGCGTATGTTCCATGGTGCTTTCCTTGAGTCTGTATCTGTTGTGGGGGAGTCTGCGGATAACGCTTTAGAGCACTCGATTGTAGGCGAGTTGGAATAACCCCGCAAACCAACGGACTTTATGCCCGGCATCGGCGAACACGCCGCACACATAGCGTAATTAGTGCATTCGCACGGGCTGTGCCCGACTCTCGCGACGGTCAAAAATGCGCTTTTGCGTGCCGTCGGCGAAGTGTCAGAAACCGTCGGTCAAGCGCGGTTGCACGTCGGCGAGGGCAATGTCCGCCGCGCCTTCGGCGAGATGCACCGTGAGGCGCCGCCCCGGCTTCAGCGACGACGGCGAGCGCACCGCGCGGCCGCTCTGTGCATCGAGCACGGCAGCATAGCCACGCTCCAGGGTGCGCTGCGGACTTAGTACTTCGAGCCGGGCAGCCAACGTGTCGATGCGCGCGGACTGACGTTCATGCTGGCGTAACAATGCCGCGTCCAGACGCTGCGAGAGCATGCCGAGCTTTGCCTGATGCGCGGCGAGATCCGGGCGCCAGCGCTGCCAGCGCATCTGCAACAGAGAAAACCGCGCTCGGGCGTCACGCACGGGACGCGCGCCCGCCGATGCCAGCCGCACGCTCAATTGCTGCAAATGCGTGCGCTGCCGCGCGAGCCGCTCAGCCGGCGACACGAGCCGGCGTGCGAGCCAGTCGAGTTGTTGGGCGCGCCGCTCCATCATGCGGCCGAAGCCACGAGCGAGCGTCGCATGCCGATGATCGAGTTCGCGCAGCAACAGCACGCGCTGCGGGCTGACGAGTTCGGCGGCACCGGTGGGCGTCGGTGCGCGCACGTCGGCGGCGAAGTCGGCGATCGTGAAATCGGTTTCGTGACCCACGCCGCTCACCACCGGTATCGCGCTTTCGGCAATCGCGCGCGCCAGCACTTCTTCGTTGAACGCCCACAGGTCTTCAATCGAGCCGCCGCCGCGGCACACGATCAGCACGTCGACTTCGCGCCGCGCGCTGGCAGCATCGACCATGGCCGCTACTTTGGCACTGGCGCCCACGCCCTGCACCGGTGCCGGGTAGACGATCACCGGAATATGCGGGGCGCGGCGAGACAGGGTGGTCAGGACGTCGCGCAATGCGGCGGCCTGTAACGACGTCACGATACCGATCGCACGCGGATGGGCCGGCAAAGCGCGTTTGCGTTCGGCGGCAAAGAGGCCCTCGGCTTCGAGTTGCGCCTTCAGCCTGAGAAAGGCTTCATAAAGACGCCCCTGCCCCGTCCGGCGCACCGCTTCCACATTCAGTTGCAGCTCGCCGCGCGGCTCGTACATCGTCACCAGCGCGCGCACTTCGATGCGATCGCCTTCGCGCGGCGTGAACTCGGCGTATTGCGCGCGACCGCGGAACATCACGCAGCGCATCTGTGCCTGCGCGTCCTTGATCGAGAAATACCAATGGCCGCTCGCGGCACGCGTGAAGTTCGACACTTCCCCGGACACCCAGACGAGCGGAAACGAGCGTTCGAGCATCGTGCCAATCGCACGGTTGAGCGCGGAAACGGGGACGACAACTTCACCGCCGGGCGTAGCCGACGAGGAAAAAGGGCTTTCGGGATTCATGCGAGGAATATCGGTGACTGGCCGGACAGACGATAGACCGAGTGGCCATCGGCGTCCAGCACAGCAGACGAATTGTTAAAAGTGTCCACATGTCGGGAGCCGTTAGACGAATGCCGCCAGATTGCCCGCCAGGTCGCGTGAATTGGAAGCATGTCTTTGATTTATATGGATTTTGCATCTCGTTAAAGAGAACGATTGCCGATACGGAGCGCTCGGCGCGGCCCTCTCAGACCGTTGATGGGCAGGTTCTCCACAAAGTTATCCACAGGCTGCGAGCATCGTTCGGAGCCGTGACTTGCCGTGCGGCGCAAGGCGCGCGACTTGCCGGGCGGGACTTGCGCGCGCTAGAGTGGCGGGTTCGGCGGTATGTTGAACGTCCGCCACGCTCGCCATGATGGCCCATTGACTGCACACTGCGGGCACACTGCGCGAGTGCAGCGGATGCAGCCGCTGCCTGACCTTTTCGCTTCACTTTTCGACTGTCCGGAGAACCGCGTTGATGCTTGCACCGCGTATTGCGCCTGGCGCTTCCATGCCGCCGTCCCGGCCCCTTTCGCCCGTCCCTGCGGCTTGCCGATGAGCGGACTGAGCGACCGTCTCGAAGCACGCCTCGCGCGCGAGTGGCAGCAGCGTGGACCGCTTGCGTGGGCGCTGACGCCCTTCGCATGTGTGTTTGGCGCGATTGCCTCCGCGCGCCGCGCCGCTTTCTCGTTCGGCTGGCTGAAATCCGTGCGCATTGGCGTGCCGGTGGTGGTGGTCGGAAACGTGACCGTCGGTGGCACCGGCAAGACGCCGACCGTCATCGCCCTGGTCGAAGCCTTGCGCGCCGCCGGCTTTAAGCCGGGCGTGGTGTCGCGTGGCTATGGCGCGCGCGTCAAAGGACCGACGCGGGTTCTCGCGACGTCGGCGGCAAGTGTCGGCGGTGACGAGCCGCTGCTGATCGCGCGCCGCACCGGCGCGCCGGTGTGGGTCTGCCCGGATCGCGTCGCGGCCGCGCAGGCGCTGTGCACCGCGCATCGCGAAGTCGACGTGGTCGTCAGCGACGACGGCTTGCAGCACTACCGTCTCGAGCGCGACGCCGAACTGGTGGTCTTCGATCACCGGCTCGGCGGCAATGGTTTTCTGCTGCCGGCCGGTCCGTTGCGCGAGCCGCTGTCGCGCCGCCGCGATGCGACGCTGATCAACGACCCGTACGCCCGCACGCTGCCCGCATGGCCGAATACGTTCGCGCTGCAACTCGCGCCCGCCGACGCCTGGCATCTCGACAACCCCGGTCTGCGCCGCCCACTCGCGCAATTCAGCGGCGAGCGCGTGCTGGCCGCGGCCGGCATCGGAGCGCCGGAGCGTTTTTTCGCGACGCTGCGCGCGGCTGGCCTCTCGCCCGCCACCCGCGCCTTGCCGGATCACTACGCGTTCGAACGCAATCCTTTTGCGGACGTCGACGCGGACGCCATCCTGATAACTGAAAAGGATGCGGTAAAATTAGGGTCCTGGCACGACGCGCGCATCTGGGTTGTCCCTGTCGAAGCCGCGCTCGATCATCGCCTCATTGCATTAGTTGTGGAGAAAGTCCGTGGACGCTCGCCTGCTTGAAATTCTCGTCTGCCCGATCTGCAAGGGCCCGCTCAGCTACGACCGTTCCGCGCAGGAACTGATCTGCAACGCGGACAAACTTGCCTATCCGATCCGCGACGGCATTCCCGTGATGCTGGTCGACGAAGCACGGCAGACCGTGGAAGGCACGCCGGTCGATCTGAATCCGGGCTCTGTGGCCTGAGTCAGCTTTTGCCCGACGCGGGGCGGGTGCGGCGCGAGACCATCCAGCTCGCCGTGCGTGTCTGATCCGCAATTGCCGCATTTGCCGTCTTGTTTGCCGTCTTTCCCATCAGCGCCCGCACTGCACTTGCGAGCGCATTCTTCCGGTTTCATCGCCGCTCGTCCTTCCGATGACCAACGCTAACGCCACCACTCCCCCGTTCATCGCCGTCGTGCCGGCCCGGCTCGCCTCGACGCGTCTGCCCAACAAGCCGCTCGCCGACATCGGCGGCAAGCCGATGGTGGTGCGGGTCGCCGAACGCGCGCGCGAATCCGGCGCGCAGCAGGTGCTGATCGCCTCCGACGCGCAAGCGGTGCTGGATGTGGCCCGCGAGCACGGTTTCGAAGCCGTGCTGACGCGCGCCGATCATCCGTCGGGTACCGACCGTCTCGCGGAAGTAGCGGCGCAGTTCGGTTGGAGCGACGAGACGATCGTGGTAAACGTTCAGGGCGACGAGCCGCTAATCGACTCGGCGCTCGTGTGCGGCGTGGCGTCGCACCTGGCTTCGAGCCATGGTTGCGCGATCGCCACCGCTGCACATCCGATCACCGACCCAGCGGAAATTTTCAATCCGAACGTCGTCAAGGTCGTGCTCGACGCGCGCGGCGTCGCGCTGTATTTCTCGCGCGCGCCGATTCCGTGGGCACGCGACGCGTATCAGCCACATTGGCCCGACGTGGCAGCGATGCCCACGCCGCCGGCGCCCGCGGTCGTCCACCGGCATATCGGCCTGTACGCGTATCGCGCCGGATTCCTGCGCTCGTATCCGGGTCTCGCGATCTCGCCGATCGAGCAGGTCGAAGCGCTCGAACAACTGCGCGCGATGTGGCATGGTGAGCGAATCGCGGTGCTCGTCACGCAGAATGCGCCGCTGCCCGGCGTCGACACGCCCGCCGATCTCGCGCGCGTACAGGCTTTATTCGGGGCTTGAGCGGAAAAACCCATGGCATAATCGGACGGTTGTGCGCGCCTCCCGTTAAACGCGAGAGTCAGGGTTTGCCCCGGTCGCACCGTTGCGGTCTTGCAGCGCCGTCGTGTTCGACGTGCAGCGCGAGACGCAAAACGGCAGCCGATGCGGGTCCCTCGACGAATCGCGGGATGGCTGCAGCGTCACCAAAGAATTCACATAGATCTGGAGATATCACATGCGTTTGATCCTTTTGGGTGCGCCCGGCGCGGGCAAGGGCACTCAGGCAAACTTCATCAAGGAAAAATTCGGCATTCCGCAAATTTCCACCGGTGACATGCTGCGCGCCGCCGTCAAGGCAGGCACGCCGCTCGGTCTTGAGGCCAAGCGTTTCATGGATGCCGGCGAACTGGTCACGGACGAGTTGATCATCAATCTGGTGAAGGAACGCCTGCAGCAGCCGGATTGCGCGAACGGTTATCTGTTCGACGGTTTTCCGCGCACCATTCCGCAAGCTGAAGCCATGAAGCAGGCAGGCGTCGCGATCGACTACGTGCTGGAAATCGACGTGCCGTTCGAAGAGATCATCGTGCGTATGAGCGGCCGCCGCTCGCACGCCGCGTCGGGCCGTACGTACCACGTCAAGTTCAACCCGCCGAAGGTTGAAGGGGTGGACGACGTGACGGGCGAACCGCTGATCCAGCGCGACGACGACAAGGAAGAAACGGTCAAGAAGCGCCTCGACGTGTATGTTGCTCAAACCAAGCCGCTGATCGAGTACTACAACAACTGGGCGCAAAACGGCGACCCGGCGACCTCGCTGACGGCACCGCAATATCGCCGCATTTCGGGCCTCGGCTCGGTCGACGAAATTCGCAACCGCGCGTTCGATGCGTTGAAGTAATCGCACATCTGCGGTTGTCGGTCGAAAAACCCGCCCATTCCGGCGGGTTTTTTTATTGCACGCGGCGCGACGTGCGTTCTTACCCCGATCTCCATCGTCCGCCGCGCCCCGCATTAATTAGCCATCCGTAGCAGTTCATCGGCACTATGGGTCTTCGACAGAGGCCCCACCCGGCCGGCACCCCCGCCGCTTCGCTTTCCGCATTGCAGCATAGCCGTTACAATCGATCATCGAAAAGATATTCGATCGAGACATTACTGAACTGAAGCAAAGGAGAAGACATGGAGATTCGTGACAACGTATTCCTGATCACCGGCGGTGCATCGGGACTGGGCGCGGCCACGGCGCGCCTTTTCGTCGAGAACGGCGGCAAGGTGGTGCTGGCCGATCTGAATCAGGATGCCGGTGAGGCGCTCGCGAAGGAACTCGGCGGCGTGTTCGTCAAATGCGACGTGAGCCGCGAAGACGACGCCACCCAAGCGGTCGAAGCCGCCACGAAGCTCGGCACGCTGCGCGGCCTCGTCAATTGCGCGGGCGTTGCACCCGCCATCAAGACGGTCGGCAAAGACGGCCCGCATCCGCTCGAGTCGTTTGCCCGCACCATCTCCATCAATCTAATCGGCACCTTTAACATGATCCGGCTCGCCGCCGCGGCCATGTCGAAGAACGAACCGAATGCGAATGGCGAACGTGGCGTGATCATCAACACGGCTTCGGTGGCTGCGTTTGACGGCCAGATCGGCCAGGCCGCTTATGCTGCGTCCAAGAGCGGCGTGGTCGGCATGACGTTGCCGATCGCACGCGACCTGTCGCGCAACGCGATCCGTGTGATGACGATTGCCCCGGGCATCTTCGAAACGCCGATGCTGCTCGGCATGCCGCAGGAAGTGCAGGATGCGCTCGGCGCGATGGTGCCGTTCCCGCCGCGTCTCGGCAAACCGACTGAGTACGCGATGCTGGCGAAGCAGATCTTCGACAATCCGATGCTCAACGGCGAAGTGATTCGTCTGGACGGCGCGATCCGGATGCAGCCGAAGTAATGATGTACCCGGCGCGCAGCTTTATGCGGCTGCGCCTATGAAAAACGCCTGCACGTGAGTCACGTGCAGGCGTTTTGTTTTGTTTTGACCGGTCGGCCGGAAAGCGCCTCTTAGTCGCGGTCGTCGTACTGGGTGCGTTGACGCAGTTCGTGCAACTGCGACTCCACCACCGTCGCGTCCTCCGCATCCGGCCGGTCGCCGAGATAGCGTTCGAGGTCTTCGAGCGCTGGGCGCAGATAATCGAGCCGCGCGTAAGCGAAACCGCGATCGCGCACCTCCTCGATACTGTCCGGCAGCAGGATCACCAGACGCTGCTGCACCGCCAGCAGACGCTGCCAGCGTTCCGTCTGAAGATACGTGGACTTCAGATTGCGCAGCATGCGAGCGATAATCTCGCGGCGCGTGGCCGGTTGCAGCAAGATGCGCAGCGCTCTGCTCACCGACTCACCCGCCGACGCCACATACGGCTCCAGCATGTCCACCATCTGCGATTCGGACAGCGAATGTCCGCTGGTCGGATCGAGCATCACGTCGCCGTCCGGCGTCGTGACGCGCAACAGGAAGTGACCCGGAAACGACACGCCGCGCGCCGGAATGCCGATCTGCTCGGCCATCTCCAGATACAGCACCGCCAGCGAAATCGGAATGCCGCGGCGCCGCTTGAGCACCACATTCAGATGGCTGTTGTCGGGATCGTAATAATCGTTGAGGTTGCTGGCGAAACCCAGCTCGCGAAAGAAAAAACGGTTGAGAATGCCGACCTTCTGCCTGATGTCGGCATCGTCCGGCATGCGGCGCTGCAAACGCAAAACCAGCTCGTCGATCTCAGCCAGCGTGCCTTGCAAATCGAGATCGGGATAAGCGTCCTGCGCGAGCGAGAGCGCCGCCTCGGTCAGCGGCAGGCTGTCATCTTCGGCAACCAGCGTACTGAAATAGTCGAGAACTCGCGTCATCGTGATCACTTCACTCGCCTTTTGAAATACGCGTACTTGAAGCCCATCAGCCAAAGCATACCGAAATATAGCGCGGCGAACAGTACCAGGCACGCCCCCAGCAACACGATGCGGTCTACCGGCCGGTTATGCATGCCAATCCAGTCGAAGCTGATCGCGAGCCAGTGCATCGTGCCGGCCAGCACCAGACAGGCGCCGAACAACTGCACGAAGAACTTCAACCAGCCGTTCGACGGCATGTAGATGCCGCGCTTGCGCAGGCCGAGGAACAGGAACAACGCGTTCACGCACGCGCCGAGCCCGACGCTCAACGTGAGGCCCGCATGCGCGAAGATCGGCACGAACAGATAGTTGCTCATCTGCGTGACGATCAGCACGCCGATGCCGATCTTCACCGGCGTCTTGATGTCCTGTTTCGCGTAAAAACCGGGCGCGAGGATCTTGATGAGAATCAGGCCGATCAGGCCGATGCCGTAGGCCGACAGTGCACGGCCAACCATGACCACCGAGTTGCCGTCGAACTTGCCGTAGTGAAACAGCGTTGCGGTGAGCGGCTGAGCGAAGAAGAACAGCGCGACGGCGCTTGGCGCGGCCAGCAGGAAGGTAACGCGCAGCCCCCAGTCGAGCAGCGACGAATACTCATGCGGATCGGCGTCCACGTGCGCCTTCGAGAGGCTCGGCAGCAGGATCGTGCCGAGCGCGACACCGAGCAGCGCGGTCGGAAACTCCATCAGCCGGTCGGCGTAATTGATCCAGGAGACGGCGCCCGGGCCGATGCGCGACGCAATATTGGTGTTGATGATCAGGCTGATCTGCGCGACCGACACGGCGAACATCGCCGGCACCATCTTCGACAGCACCCGCTTCACACCGCGGTGCGCGAGCGCCTTCAGCGGATTCAGGCCGATGCGCGGCAGCATGTCGATCTTCTTCAGACCCGGCAGTTGCACGATGAATTGCAGCACGCCGCCGGCGATCACCGCCCACGCGAGCGCGTAGACCGGCGTTTGCAGGCGCGGCGCGACAAACACCGCCGCGACGATGAAGGCGACGTTCAGCAGGACCGGCGCGAATGCGGGCAGCGAAAAGTTCTTGTACGTATTCAGCACGCCCGACGCCAGCGACGTCAGCGAGATGAAAATGATGTACGGGAACATGATGCGCGTCATCGTGACCGCGAGCGCGTACGCCTGCCCTTCATGCGCGAGCCCTGACGCGACGATGAACACCACGCCCGACGCCCCCACCACGCCGATCAGCGAGAGAATCGCGAGCGCCCAGGCAAGTACCGTCGAGGTCGCGTCGACGAGCGCCTTGGTGGCGTCGTGTCCTTGCTGGTTCTTGAATTCGGCCAGAATCGGCACGAAGGCTTGCGAGAACGCACCCTCGGCGGAAATGCGGCGCAGCAGGTTCGGAATACGGAAGGCGACGTAAAACGCGTCAGTATATTGACTGGCGCCGAACGCGCGGGCGATCAGCGTTTCGCGGGCCAGTCCGGTCACGCGCGACAGCAGCGTGAAGCCGCTGACCGTCAGCAGGGCTCGGAATAGATTCATGGGGCGCTTATTATACGGGTGCCGCAGGTGCGGACGACGAGCCGGAACGCGAATCGGACCGATTTGCGCCGCAGACGTTCGGTCGAATGAGCGGATCGGGTTGTTTTTTGTTGCTTGCCGCGGGCTCCTCGAGCCACACCCTCGCCGCCCGCTTGCCCGTTGCGACGGCGTCGAGACGTTCGTGAACCGCCGAAACTCGCCAAAACTAACAGAATCCCCGGCGATACGCGCCGACCCAGGATCTCGGAATTGGCGATTCCTCGTTGCCACGTGCCTGATTTTGTTGCTATAATCGCCGGTTTCGAAGCTCGCTCAATTTTCGGACGGGTTTTCGATGAGGTTCGGGCACGCAGTAGGCAGGCGTCGCTCCAGCAGCGCGCAAGCCGTATTGAGGCGCCGACCAGCCTCGAAATACACCGGAACACGGGCCCGCCTTCGCGTAGTCCGATCGATTTTTCGAATTATTTCGACACTTTTGCGCTCTTGGGCAATCGCTTCCAAGAGTTCGATCTAAAAGCAGCACCTCACCATTTGAAGGTCAGGTACTGGAAACAGGAACAGGATAAGGAACCGTCATGGCTAACTCCGCACAAGCACGCAAGCGCGCCCGCCAGGCCGCCAAGGCAAACTCGCACAACTCGGCACTGCGCTCGAAGTTCCGCACGGCTATCAAGGCTGTCCGCAAGGCAATCGAAGCAGGCGACAAGGCTAAGGCCGTCGAGATCTTCCAGGCATCGTCGAAGACCATCGACATCATCGCCGACAAGAAAATCGTTCACAAGAACAAGGCAGCTCGCAACAAGAGCCGCCTGGCTGCAGCCCTCAAGGGTCTGCAAGCACCCGCAGCGCAGTAAATTCGGTCAGCCCGCTTCGGTGGGCTACCTCCTGTTTCCGCTGCTACAGAAAGGCTCGCTTCGGCGGGCTTTTTTGCTTGGTACCGACGGAAACGGGGACTGACTTACGCCTGTTCGCAAGTCAGTTGGCTACACATCGAAGCCACCGCATTGGAGCCACCCGCCTTGAAGCCATTGCTCCAGGCGCAAAAAAACCCGCTACTGGCGGGTTTTTCTTTTGCCGATCCGGCCCGGCAAGCTCGCGCTAGATCACATGCCTCTTCTCTTGCGGCGTAGCGTGCTCAAGTTCCAACTCGCACGCCTCGGTCACGAGAAGGTCATTGTCTTTCGCGAAGTTCAGGACGAAATCGAAGGCCATCGGCTCGATGTCGCGCAAGCGCGAATCGAGAATCACGCATTTGAGGTCGCCGATCATGGTAGGCCGGACGTACAGCGAGTATTGCAGGTAAGCATTCGGCCCCTTGCCGCGCGGGCTGGGACCAAAGCACGCCATGACACCTGCGAGCCGCTCCGACCAGTCACTCGGCCGAAACTTTTTTCCGGTCGACGTGATGCCCTGAATGAAATATTCGGTTGGAGCTGCTTCGGCCATGTAGGAATACCTGTGTGACTGCCCAGCGAGATGACGGCAAAGCTGACTGCAAAGCGGCTTTGAGATGCCTGAACACGTTGGCCACGCCTGAATGGCGAGCTGCGCCGCCAGAAACCACGAAGGGCCAGATAAGCCGCCTCGGCGCTCATCTTGACGGCGCACCGCGAGGAAACTTTCCGGAGTGCGCGAGCCGTGTCCCGCAAGCTTAATACCGGCCTGCTGGGCTTAGGGATAACCGGTAGATTATAGCGCAGCGGACCTTTTTCCGCACCGCACACAAGCCTCGTTTGACGGTTGCGAAAGGCTTTCAGACAGCTTGCCTGGCCTTTTGGCCGACTCGTCAAACGGGGCGAAATCCTTTATGCTGCATTGAGTTACCACAAACGACGGCGGCGCCGTCCGGCAATCCTGCCGGGTGAGACCGCCGTATTTGTTTCATGACCGCCAAGAAAATTCGCCACTACCTGCAGTTCAAGGATTTCTCGCTGGAAGACTACGAGTACGTGCTGGAACGCGCGCGCATTCTGAAACGCAAATTCAAGAACTACGAGACCTACCACCCGCTGCACGACCGCACGCTGGCGATGATCTTCGAGAAAAACTCGACGCGCACGCGCCTGTCGTTCGAAGCCGGCATCTTCCAGTTGGGCGGTCACGCCGTCTTCATGAGCACGCGCGATACTCAGCTCGGGCGCGGCGAACCGATCGAAGACGCCGCGCAAGTGATCTCGCGCATGGTCGACATCATCATGATCCGCACGTTCGGCCAGGACATTCTCACGCGCTTTGCCGAGAATTCGCGCGTGCCGGTGATCAATGGGCTGACCAACGAATATCACCCGTGCCAGGTGCTGGCGGACATCTTCACGTATTTCGAACATCGCGGTCCGATTCGCGACAAGACGGTCGCGTGGGTCGGCGATGCGAACAACATGCTGTACACGTGGATCGAAGCCGCCCAGATTCTCGGTTTCAAGCTGCGCCTGTCCACGCCGCCGGGCTACAAGCTCGACCACGCCATGGTCGCGGCTGAAAGCGCCCCGTTCTATCAGGAATTCGACGACCCGAACGAGGCCTGCACGGGCGCCGATCTGGTCACCACAGACGTATGGACCAGCATGGGCTTCGAGGCAGAAAACGAAGCCCGCAAGAAAGCCTTTGCGGACTGGTGCGTAGACGCCGAAATGATGGCGCGCGCCAATTCTGACGCATTGTTCATGCACTGCCTGCCTGCCCACCGCGGCGAGGAAGTCAGCGCGGAAGTGATCGACGGCCCGCAAAGCGTCGTGTGGGACGAAGCGGAAAATCGTCTGCACGTGCAAAAGGCGTTGATGGAATACCTGCTGCTCGGCAAGCTGAATCACTAAGCGAGTCGGCTACGCAGCACCTGCGTGAAGCGTGACGGGGCCTTGAATACGAGGCAAGGCATCCACGTTTAACGCCACGCATCGAGCCGGCGTCCGCGAAAGCAAACGGAACCGGCTCACCCACCGCAGCACTCCAAAAACGCGGGCAAGCGGCAGTTTAGTGTCAAAATAGTGGTTTTCCGCGCTCCGGAACCGCCGGCGCGCCTTGTTTTCCAGCTTTCTCCAGCTACGAGTTCACCATGAGCGATATCAAGAAAGTCGTGCTCGCCTATTCGGGCGGCCTCGACACCTCCGTCATCCTGAAGTGGTTGCAGGACAATTACGACGCCGAAGTCGTCACGTTTACGGCCGACATCGGCCAGGGCGAAGAGCTGGAACCGGCGCGCAAGAAAGCCCTGCAACTCGGCATCAAGCAGGACAACATCTTCATCGAAGACCTGCGCGAAGAATTCGTGCGCGACTACGTGTTCCCGATGTTCCGCGCCAACACGATCTATGAAGGCGAATACCTGCTGGGCACGTCGATCGCGCGTCCGCTGATCGCCAAGCGTCAGATCGAAATCGCCCGCGCCACCGGCGCGCAAGCGGTCTCGCACGGCGCAACCGGCAAGGGCAACGACCAGGTTCGCTTCGAACTCGGTTACTACGCCCTGGAACCGGGCATCAAGGTGATCGCACCGTGGCGCGAATGGGACCTGCTGTCGCGCGAAAAGCTGCTCGCGTACGCTGAAAAGGCCGGCATTCCGATCGAAATGAAGCACAAGCAAGGTGGCGCGCCGTATTCGATGGACGCGAACCTGCTGCACATCTCGTTCGAAGGCCGTCACCTGGAAGATCCGAAGGCCGAGGCCGAAGCCGATATGTGGCGTTGGACGGTGTCGCCGGAACAGGCGCCCGACCAGGCTGAATATCTCGACATCGAGTACGAGCACGGCGACCCGGTCGCGATCAACGGCAAGCGTCTGTCGCCGGCTGAAATGCTGACCGAGCTGAACCGCTTGGGCGGCAAGCACGGCATCGGCCGTCTGGACCTGGTCGAAAACCGTTACGTCGGCATGAAATCGCGTGGCTGCTATGAAACGCCGGGCGGCACGATCATGCTGAAGGCGCACCGCGGCATCGAGTCGATCACGCTCGACCGCGAAGTGGCCCACCTGAAAGACGACCTGATGGCACGTTACGCATCGCTGATTTATAACGGCTACTGGTGGAGCCCGGAGCGTCGCGCAATTCAGGTGCTGATCGACCATACGCAAGAGAAGGTCAACGGCTGGGTGCGTGTGAAGCTGTACAAGGGCAGTGTCTCGGTTGTCGCGCGCGATTCGAAGGAAACGCTGTTCGACAAGACGATCGCTACGTTCGACGATGATGGCGGTGCGTACAACCAGGCCGACGCTGGCGGGTTCATCAAGCTGAACGCGCTGCGTATGCGGATTGCAGAGAACGCGCGTCGTCAGCGCAGCTAAGGACGTGCGTTTCGGTGAAGGCTAACTTCGCGCTAGCGAAGTTAAGCGCCGAGAAGCGCAGCCGAAGCGGGAGCGCAGATGCTAAAAAGGCGCCGGGAGGAAACTCCCGGCGCCTTTTTCATTGCTGCATGCCACTCGCGCAATCACAAACAAACCGGCTCCGCTTCCAGCTCAACCCCAAATCGCGCCAGCACATCGCGCTGAACCGCCTTTGCAAGCGCCAACACCTCGGCGCCGCTCGCCCCACCGCGATTGACCAGCACCAGCGCCTGCCGTTCATGCACGGCCGCTGCGCCCATCGCGCGGCCTTTCCAGCCACATCGATCGATCAACCAGCCCGCCGCGAGCTTTACCCGGCCGTCCGGTTGAAGGTAAGACACGACCTCGGGCTCCTTGACTTTCAACGCCTCGAACTGCGTGACCTCCACAACCGGATTCTTGAAGAAACTCCCGGCATTACCGAGCTGAAGAGGATCAGGCAGTTTGGCGCGCCGCACGGCGACTACCGCGTCGAAAATCGCCTGCGCACTCGGCGCGGCGGCATCGGCATGACCACCAGCAGCCAGTTCACGCGCGATATCCGCATAGCCGGCGCGCGGCTGCCAAACCTTCGGCAAACGGAAAGTGACCGACGTGATGACAAACCGGTCGCGCCCTTCCCGCTTGAAAAAACTGTCGCGGTAACCGAATCGGCACGCCTCGGCATCAAGCTCGACTACGGCGCCCGTTTCCAGCTCAACCGCCCGCAGCGACGCAAATCGCTCGCACATCTCCAGCCCATACGCGCCGATGTTCTGAATCGGCGCCGCCCCCACCGTGCCCGGAATCAGCGCGAGGTTCTCCAGCCCAGGCAGCCCTTGCGCCAAAGTCCACGCGACAAAGTCGTGCCATGACTCGCCGGCTGCCGCCTCGACGTACCATGCATCATTGTCCTCGCGCACGACGCGGCGGCCTTGCAGCGCCACCAGCAACACCAATCCGGCGAAGTCGCCAGTCAGCACGACATTGCTGCCGCCGCCCAGCACCAGCCGCGGCAAGCCGGCAACACGCGGATCGCGCACGGCAGCCATCAGTTGCGCTTCGTGTTCGATCCGGCACGCAAACTGCGCGCGAACATCGAAACCGAAGGTGTTATGCGCCTTCAGCGGATAGCCGGCAATGAACGCGGCGGAGTCGGATTGGGACATCGGAATGAGAAGAATGGAACGGCCAGCTAAACGACATCTGGCCCCGGCCGCGCGACAATGCGCGGCGGCCTTAGGCAAAAGGGAGTGGCGTCGGTAAAATGACGTCCGGTCCGTGATTATAGCGAGTGCCCCGTGAGCAGCCGACCGGCCGCGCCACGCACCGCAGCACTATTGGGAGAAAACAATGCCATCGTTTGACGTCGTCTGCGAAGCAGACATGATCGAAGTCAAGAACGCGATCGAGCAGTCCAACAAGGAAATTTCAACCCGCTTCGACTTCAAAGGGTCGGACGCGCGCGTCGAGCACAAGGAAAGCGAAATCACCGCCTACGCCGACGACGACTTCAAGCTCGGCCAGGTGAAAGACGTCCTGCTGTCGAAAATGGCCAAGCGCAATGTGGACGTGCGCTTTCTCGACTACGGCAAGATCGAGAAGATCGGCGGCGACAAGGTCAAGCAGATCATCAAGATCAAGAAAGGTGTGTCCGGCGATCTGTCGAAGAAAATCGTGCGTCTCGTGAAGGACAGCAAGATCAAGGTCCAGGCGAGCATTCAGGGCGACGCGGTACGTATCACCGGTGGCAAGCGCGACGATCTGCAAAGCGTGATCGCGATGCTGCGCAAGGACGTGACTGACACTCCGCTCGACTTCAATAACTTCCGCGACTGAACGCGCGTCACGCTTGGTACCGGGTGCGTGTTGACGCCCGGCAACGGGCTATGTCAAGGCCCGTAATCCGGCGCAGGCTGAACGACCAGCACACAGGCAGTGCGCCTTCAGCGCGCACTCCGTGAACGCACTCAGGCACCACACTTCAGTACCACGCTCAGGCACGCCGGCTAGCGCCCTACCGGGCACACGCCGCCCGCGCTCAGGATTCGTTACCACCCGCCGCGCTAGGCCGTTGCGTCGGGTTTCTTCTTGGCGCCGATGCGGCTTTCCTGGCCGCGCATCAATTTGGCGATGTTGCCGCGGTGGCGCCAGACCAGCAGCGAACTCATCACGACAATCGCCAGCGCGATGATATGCGGCCCGAACAGAAAGCCGTCGAAGATCGGTGCGAACACCGCCGCGGCCAGTGCCGCCAGCGAAGAATAGCGCGTGAAGAACGCCACGATCAGCCACGTCAGCAAGGTGGCCACGCCAAGGATCGGGTTGATCGCGAGCAGCACGCCCGCCGCGGTCGCCACGCCCTTGCCGCCCTTGAAGCGGAAGAAGATCGGATACAGGTGGCCGAGAAACACTGCAATGGACGCAATCGCGACCGACGTATCGTCGAGGCCGTAACGCGCGCCGAAGTGCACCACGAACCACACCGGCAGCCATCCTTTAAAGGCGTCGCCGATCAAGGTGAGAATCGCGGCCTTCTTACTACCGCTGCGCAGCACGTTGGTGGCGCCCGGGTTGCCCGAGCCGTATGAACGCGGGTCGTCCAGCCCCATGGCGGCGCTCACGATCACGGCAAACGACACCGAGCCGATCAGGTAGGCAACGACAGCAACGATCAGGTTTTGCATCTGGGACTCTTATAAGGATCGGCGGTCTGAATCTCGACACCCCAACCGCAACAGGGAACAAGGCGGCGCACATTCTACCGAACCCACCCGTCCGGAAAACATTGAGACAAACGTCAATCGACGCTCGCGCACTGAACCGGCTTCGCTGCCAGCAAGCCGGTCAAAACCGTGGGCTCGATGCTGACCAGAAAACCGCGCCGCCCGCCGTTCAGCCAGATCTTGTCCATCTCTAGAATGCTCGACTCGACATACACCGGCATCTGCTTCTTCGTACCGAACGGCGATGTGCCGCCGATCAGATAGCCCGAATGCCGGTTCGCCACCTCGGGCTTGCACGGCTCGATGCGTTTCGCGCCGATCTGCCGCGCCAGATTCTTGGTGCTGACGGTGCGGTCGCCGTGCATCAGTACGATCAGCGGCTTGGCGTGCTCGTCTTCCATCACCAAAGTCTTCACGACATGATGTTCGTCCACGCCGAGCTGGCGCGCCGATTCCTCGGTGCCGCCGTGCTCGACGTAATCGTAAGGATGTTCGCCGAAAGTGACGCCATGACGGCGCAGAAACTGCGTCGCGGGCGTTTCGGAGACGTGTCTGGATTTGCTCATCGGCGCATTGTAATGGCGAGTTTGCACGACGGCTATTTGCCGAATGGCCAATTGTGCGGGTCCGGCGTTTGTGGCACGATCGTTCGCAAATCTTCCGGCACACTGTATGCCGGGCACTTAATACGTTTAGCGACCAGTTGCATGGGACCAGAGTTCGCGTTTCAGCGCGTTACTCTGGTCGACAAAGGAGACAGCATTGAGCCTCGATTCATCCACCCGCTCCACGATCGACATTCCCGCGCTGCTGGCCGCCCTGCCCGCGCGTATTGCCGACATTCCGGCGCTCGCGGCCGCACGCGATCCGCAACACGTCGCCTTGATCGAGGATGCGCGCCGCCTCACCAACGCGCAACTTCTGGAAGCCGTCGATACCACCGCCGCGCGACTGCGCGAATGGGGCGTGCGTGGCGGCGATCGCGTGATGATCGTGGCCGAGAACAGCGTCGTGCAGATCGTGCTGCTGTTCGCGACCGCGAAACTCGACGCGTGGGCGCTGGTGTCGAATGCCCGCCTGTCAGCCGTCGAACTCGACGCGATCCGTGCGCACGCGCAGCCTCGCGTGGTCGCGTATGCGGTCGAAAGCTCCGTGGATGCCCAACAGCATGCGCAGCGGCTTCAAGCCACCTCGGCGCCTGCCATCACGCTGGATATCGGTGCCTGGTCGTACACGATCGACACCGACGCAAAGGCAGAACCGGTCGAAGCCGCGAATGACCGTCAATGCGCCGCGCTGATCTACACCACGGGAACCACGGGCGCGCCGAAAGGCGTGATGCTGTCCCACCGCAATCTGCTCTTCATCGCAGCCGTCTCGAGCCGTTTGCGCAATGTCGGTCCGGACGATGTCGTGTACGCCGTTCTGCCGATCTCGCACGTATACGGCTTTGCCTCGGTCTGTCTCGGCAGCCTGCACGCCGGCGCGACCCTGCGTCTCGCACCGCGTTTCGCACCGGAAGCGGTGCGGCGCGCGCTCGCCGAAGAGCGGGTGTCGATCTTCCAGGGCGTCCCGGCCATGCACGCCAAACTGCTCGAACATTTGCAGACGCACGGCCACGCGTGGTCCGCGCCGCGTCTGCGCTTTGCCTATTCGGGCGGCTCGCCGCTCGACGCCGCGCTCAAGGCGCACGTCGAAAGCGTCTACGGCCTTCCGCTGCACAACGGCTATGGTATGACCGAGAGCAGTCCGACCGTCTCCCACACCATGCTCGATGCGCCGCGCAGCGATTGCTCGGTCGGCGAAGTCATTCCTGGTGTCGACGTGCGATTCGTCGGACTCGACGGCGTCGATGCAGCGCCGGGCGAAATCGGCGAACTGTGGGTACGTGGCCCGAATGTGATGCTGGGTTACTACCGCAGCCCGGAGCAGACCCGCGCCGTCGTTACCGAAGACGGCTGGCTCAAGACCGGCGATCTCGCGCGGCAGGACGCGGACGGTGCGTTGCATATCGTCGGGCGCAGCAAGGAGTTGATCATCCGCTCCGGCTTCAACGTGTATCCGGCAGAAGTCGAGCATGTGTTGAACGCGCACCCACAGGTGGTGCAATCGGCGGTAATCGGGCGCGCCGTGGAGGGTAACGAGGAAGTGGTCGCTTTCGTTGAATTGATCGCGGGCGCAAAGGTGACGCCGGCCGAGCTGATCGCGTGGTGCGGCGAGCGTCTCGCGCCATACAAGCGCCCTGTTGAAGTGAAGGTGCTCGCCGCGCTGCCGGCCGCGTCGACGGGCAAGCTTCTCAAGCACCGGCTTCGCGAATTCGTCTAACGCGCCTCACCCCCGCGGATGATGCTGCGCATGCAGCGACTTCAACCGTTCGCGGGCCACGTGCGTATAGATTTGCGTGGTCGAGATATCCGTATGACCGAGCAGCAATTGCACGACGCGCAGATCGGCGCCATGGTTCAGCAGGTGCGTCGCGAACGCGTGCCGCAGCGTGTGCGGCGAGAGCGGCGCGTGCACGTCGGCCGCTACCGCGTGACGCTTGATGATGTTCCAGAACTGCTGGCGGGTCATGCCCTCCGCGCGGCTCGTGACGAACAGCGCATCCGTCGCGCGCGCCCCCAGCAAAGCAGGACGCGCTTCGCGCAGATAGCGTTCGATCCAGCCGTGCGCCTCTTCGCCGAACGGAATCAGGCGCTCTTTCGAGCCCTTGCCCATCACGCGCACTACGCCTTCGTTCAGGCCCACTTCCACGGTCTTCAGCGTGACGAGTTCGGTGACACGCAAACCGCTCGCATACATCAACTCCAGCATGGTGCGATCGCGCAGGCCCAAGGGCGTATCGATATCCGGCGCACCGAGCAGCGCTTCGACTTGCGCTTCGGTGAGCGTCGACGGAAAACGCGGGGGTTGCTTGGCCGAACGGATACGCACCGTCGGATCGGCCTTTGCGCGATGCTCGCGCACGGCCCAGCCGTAATAGCGGCGAAACACCGAAAGCCGCCGGTTCGCCGAGGTGGATTTGTCTTTCTGACGGGCCGCGCTGTAGGCGTTGAGATCGGCCTCACTGGCTGTGTCGAGCGAGGTGTTGCGGGTTTGCGCGAGCCATTCGCAGAACAGGCGCAGATCGCGCCGGTACGCATCGAGCGTGTTGCGCGACAAGCCGTGCTCGAGCCATAACGCGTCGCAGAAGGCGTCGATCGAAGCCGAGCTCGATACAAACAGAGGTGACGCAATGGGCGCGTCTTCAGTCACGGTGTCGCTCATGCGTAGGGAATGCCTTCATGCGCCAGAAGCCAGCGCTTGACGTTGCGAAAGAAGCCATCTCCGGCGTGATGCGCGAATCCGCCGATGCCGCTCGCACTGACCACCCGATGACACGGAATCACGATCGGAAAGTAGTTGGAACCGCACGCCTGGCCGACCGCGCGCGGAACACTGCCTAGCTGCCGTGCCAGTTGCCCATAGGTCAGCACGACGCCCGGCGGGATGTCGCTGATCGCTTGCCACACGCGCCGCTGAAACGGGGTGCCAACCGCTGCCAGCGGCAATTCGAACTTCGCGGACGCCCGCTCGAAATAACGCTCGATCTGCTCGACTGCCTGCTTTGCAAGAAGCGTGTCCGGCGCCACGCTCTGCACCGACTCCGGCAGATAGACGATCTCGCGCACGGCCTCGCCTTCGAGGCGGATGCCGACCTTGCCGAACGGTGCATCGATCACTGCGTTGAACATGGTTGCCTGCTCCGTGATTGCCGCTACTTTACGCCGCTTCCAACGCCCATTCCACATGCTCGCGCACGACGGCAGAAGGGTCTCCAACGCGCAACTTCAGCGCGTGAACAATCGCCTCGCGCGCATCCACACTCAAACTCTCCGGTGACGCACGCAGCGCATTACCCATCCCCACCGCCAGATTGCGCAGCCAACTCTCATAGCCGATGCGACGAATCGCACTGCCCTGCATGCGCGTATCGAACTCGTCGGCGGACCATGCAAACAGTTCGACCAGCGTCGCGCGATCGAGTCCATGCCGCACATCGAAATCGGCGACCGGCGCGGCCTGCGCAAATTTGTTCCACGGACAGACGAGCTGGCAATCGTCGCAGCCATACACACGATTACCGATCAGCGGCCGCATTTCCAGGGGAATATTGCCCTTCAATTCGATCGTCAGATACGAAATACAGAGGCGTGCATCGACCTTATAGGGCGCCACGATCGCACCCGTCGGACATGCGCCGATGCAGCGCGTGCAACTGCCGCAATGCGAGCCCGGCGTTTCGGGTGCATCGTCGGGCGAAGTCTCGGCATCGGTCGGCAAGGGCACGTCGACGTAGATTTCGCCCAGGAAAAACAGCGAACCGGCATCGCGTTGCAGCAGCAGCGTGTGCTTGCCGCGCCAGCCGATTCCGGCCTTCTGGGCAAGCTCCACTTCGAGCACCGGCGCCGAATCGGTAAATACGCGGTAGCCGAACGCGCCGATCTCCGCCTCGATTTTCTCGGCCAGATGTTGCAGACGGTTACGCATTACCTTGTGATAATCGCGGCCCCGCGCATAGATCGACACCACCGCAGCCGACGGGTCCGCGAGCCGCGCATGCTCGGCTGCGCGCCAGTCTTGCGGTGCACGCGGCGTGTCCTGCAAAGCGCTTTCGGGCGCCTTTCCGCTCAATGTTTCTGCGGGCAAATAGGCGATGCGCGCGGTAATCACACGTCGCGTGCCGGCCACAAGCTCGGCGGGGCGCGCGCGTTTCATGCCGTGTTTCGCCATATAATCCATCTCGCCGTGGCACCCCGCTTCCAGCCATGCTGCAAGCGGCGCTTCGGCAGCGGAGAGATCGGTGTCGCTGATGCCGATCGCCCCGAAACCCAGTTCACGGCCCCACGTTTTGATGTTGAGCGCGAGCGCATTCAGCGCCGCTTCATCGAAATGACGCTCGGCACGCACATCGTCGTTAGACGCAGGCGTGCAGGAAACAGGGGACTCCGGACTTCGGTTCATCACGTCATTTTACGAGAATGCCCGTCAATCCCGATCTCGCGATCCAAACGCCCGCCGATATCCTGCTCGAACGCTCCTTCGCGCTCGCGGATGAGGCCGCCACCAACGCATTCGGCGAGCGCTTCGCGCAGGCGATCGAAAGCGTGCGCGAAGCACGGCAAGCAGCGCGACAACACACGCCAGGCGCTGCGGGTCATCAGGTATTCCACGGACTGCAAGTCCAACTCGTCGGTGACCTCGGCGCCGGCAAAACCACACTCGTGCGCGCGACCTTGCGCGGCCTCGGCCACACCGGCCGCGTACGCAGTCCCACCTATACACTCGTCGAACCCTACGTGCTCGAGCGGCCCGCTGGGGAACTCGCGCTCTATCACTTCGATCTGTACAGATTCACCGACCCGGCCGAATGGGCCGACGCGGGCTTTCGCGAGTACTTCGACAGCGGCGCGATCTGCCTCGTCGAATGGCCGCAGCGTGCCGGGCGTCTCCTTGGCGTGCCGGATCTCGTCTTCGCGCTCGACCTGGACCACGAGGGCGACGGCCGGGTACTCGTCGCACGGGCATACAGCGAATCAGGAAAGGCATGTCTCGAAAGATGTTGATCAAACCGTTCCGCTCGATCGAATCGGCGGCTACCGCAACGCATAACTGGCGGCGCCGGCAGATTCTGCGCGCGGGCGCGTCCACGCTGGTACTCGGCCTTGTCGCCCCGCGTCTTGCGTGGGCGAGCTCGGTGCTGGGCGTGCGGGTCTGGCCGGCGCGCGATTACACGCGCGTGACGATCGAATCGGACCAGCCATTGCAGAACGCGCAGCAGTTGCTGCAGGGTCCTGACCGGCTGGTGGTCGATCTGAGCGGCCTCGATCTGGATCAGGCGCTGAAGGATCTGGTATCGAAGATCACGCCGAACGATCCGCAGATCCAGTCAGTGCGTGTCGGGCAATATCAGCCGCACGTCGTGCGTATGGTGTTCGATCTGAAGGGCTCGGTGAAGCCGCAGGTGTTCACGCTGCCGCCGGTCGGCGCGTACAAATACCGGCTGGTGTTCGACCTGTACCCCGCTGTCGCGCCCGATCCGCTGATGGATCTGCTCGCGCAGACCGAGCGTAAGCAGCAAACGCTGGACGAAAACAACGCGCCGCCCGCCACGCTGAGCGGCCCTGGCACCACGCCGCCCACCGCCGACAACAGCGAAGCCTTTTTCGAGCGTTATGCGCAGAACGGCAGCGGCGGGACGGCGCCGAACGTGCCACGTCCGCCGGTGCACGTTGTGCCGACACCGGCTCCGCCCATCCTCGGCAAGCCTTCTACCCCGACGGCGCCCATCGCGCCGCCCACAGCGATCGCCCGCAACAAGGGAGGCACTAGTGGCAGCAACCTCGGTGGCGACGACAACGACGGCGACGATAACTACGCCTTCACCAATCCGAAAACCGGCAAGAGCAACACGGTGCGTCTGCTCACCGTCGCGGTCGATCCGGGTCACGGCGGCGAAGACCCGGGCGCGATCGGCGGCTCGGGCACGTATGAGAAACACGTCGCACTCGACATCGCGAAGAAGTTGCGCGCGAAGATCGATGCGCAGCCGAACATGCGCGCCATGATGACGCGCGACGCCGACTTCTTCGTGCCGCTGAACGTGCGCGTGCAGAAGGCGCGGCGCGTCGGCGCGGACCTGTTCGTGTCGATCCACGCGGACGCGTTCACCACGCCCGACGCGAAGGGCTCGTCGGTGTTCGCCTTGTCGGAGCACGGCGCGTCGAGCGCCGCGGCGCGCTGGATGGCGAACAAGGAGAACTCGTCGGATCAGATCGGCGGGATCAACATCAAGTCCGCCGACGCGACCGTTAATCGCGCGCTGTTCGATATGTCGACCACCGCGCAGATTCGCGATTCGATGCGCTACGGCAACTTCGTGCTGAAGGAGATCGGCGGTATCAACAAGCTGCACAAAGGCTCCGTCGAACAGGCCGGGTTTGCGGTGCTGAAGGCGCCGGATATTCCGTCGATTCTCGTGGAGACCGCCTTCATCAGTAACCCGGATGAAGAGCGCCGCCTGAACGACGACGCGTATCGGGAGAAAATGGCCGATGCGATCATGACCGGCATCAAGCGCTATTTCGCGGCGAATCCGCCGTTGGCGAAGAACCGCATGACCTGACGCTAGCCGGCGTGACGCCGCGTCATACCGTGTCATGCAAGCGATAAAAAAACGGCCGCTCGATGCGGCCGTTTTTTCTGCTTCACGCTTAAGAGGCCGTCAACGTGCCGGTGAAAGCCGCTGCACGACCCAACCGCCGAACACATTCACCGCCAACCCCGCCATCACCAGCAAGGCGCCTACGACCTGCGCCTCGGACAACTGCTCGTCGAGAAACAGGGACGCCGACGCCAGCCCGACAATCGGCACCAGCAGCGAGAACGGCGCCACCTGGCTCGCCGGATAGCGCGACAGAAGCCGACTCCACAACCCGTAGCCGATCAGCGTCGCGATAAACGCGAGATACACGATGGCGAAAATCGACATCGCACTGATCCCGGACAGCGCCGCAGCGATCCGTTGCGGCCCTTCGAACGTGTACGACAGCGCGAAAAACGGCAACGGCGGAATCAGGCTGCCCCACACCACCAGCCCGACCAGATCGACCTTGCCGACCTTCTTCGTGACGATGTTGCCGAGCGCCCACGAACACGCGGCGCACAGCGTGAGGATGAAACCCGCGAACGTCATCGCATGGCCGCCTTGCATGCCGATGACCGCGAGGCCGCCCGCCGCGATCAGCAAACCGACGATGTTTGGCACGCGAAAGCGCTCATGCAGAAACAGCGCCGCGAAGATCAGCGTGAAGAATGCCTGCGCCTGCAAAACGAGCGACGCGAGCCCCGCGGGCATGCCGACGTACATCGCCGAGAACAGGAAAGCGAATTGCCCGAACGAAATCGTCGCGCCGTAAGCGAGCAGCCAGCGCCACGGCATCTGCGGTCGCTTGACGAAAAACACCGCCGGCACAGCGGCGAGCGCGAAACGCAACGCGCCGAGCAGCATCGGCGGCACGCCATGCAGGCCCACCTTGATCACGACGAAATTGACGCCCCACGCAATCACGACGACCAGCGCGAGCAGTAAATCCCTGGGCGACATCCCGGTCTCCATTTCGTTGTTGGATCCGGCAGTTTAGCGGACGCCGCCTCACTCGGCAGTGCGTTAAAACGTAGTTAGCCGTTCAGCCAGTTTTCCACGCGCAACCCTGGATACGCGGCGAAGTCACGTTCGTTGTTGGTCACCAGCACAACGTCGAGCGCCACGGCATGTGCCGCGATCAGCTTGTCGAGTTGATCCTTCTTGCGCTCGCGCGTCGCTTCGCGAATCGGACCGTACGCGCTTGCTGCAGCGCTGTCGAACGGCATGACCAGAATGTCTTCGGCAAGCGCCGCCAGATTGCGGCGATCGCGCGCGCGGTTCGCCGATACCGCCACGCCGTATTCGAGTTCCGCAAAGGTGATGGCCGACATCACCACGTCGCCAACGAGACATTGCGCAAAGCGCTTCGCAACCTGTTCCGGTTGGTTTTTCATCAGGTAGATGCAGATATTGGTGTCGAGCATGTAGCGCGGCATTACAAATCCTCGCGCTCGGCCTGCTCGTGGTCACCACGTCCTTCCGCCATGAAGTCGGGCCCGAACTTAGCGAATTTCTTGAGCACGCCGGTCAGCGGACGCCGGGTTGGGCGGATCCGCAATTCTTCGCCGACTCGTTCGATTTCAACCTCGACGTCGGCCCGGTCGAAGGCCAATTCGGCTGGAATGCGCACCGCTTGCGAATTGCCGTTGCGAAAGACTTTTGTAAGCACGCTGAACTCCTGCTACGGATGTACGCTGTATGTACGAACCAATACTATAGTTCTCCACGGCGACGATGTAAATACATGTGTGTACATCGACCGCGGAATGCGGCCGCAGCCTCAACCGCAGTAGAATCATCCATTAAGCAAAATCCGACTCACCCTTCCAGCCGAGCCTGCCATGTCTTCCTCGATCAAAGCAGTTCTCAAACCGCATCTGCGCGACGTCGGCAGCCTCACCGTGCGGCGTGTGCTGCCGGCCATGGCGGCACGCCTGATCGGCCCGTTTATCTTTTTCGACCACATGGGCCCCGCCACGCTCGAACCCGGTGTCGGGCTCGACGTGCGTCCGCACCCGCATATCGGCCTCGCCACCGTCACGTATCTGTTCGAAGGCTCGATCATGCATCGCGACAGCCTCGGCTCCGAGCAGAAGATCGTCCCGGGCGACGTCAACTGGATGACGGCGGGACGTGGCATCGTCCATTCCGAGCGCTCGCCGGCCGAAGACCGCGCGAGCGGCCAGACCATGCACGGCATCCAGACCTGGGTCGCGCTGCCGCTCGACGACGAAGACATCGAACCGTCCTTCGCGCATCATGCGGCCAATACACTGCCGGTGGTCGAGCGCAACGGCGTCACCCTGCGCGTGATCGCGGGTACGGCGTTCGGCGAGACCTCGCCGGTCGCGACCTTTTCCGGCACGCTGTATGTGGCCGCCGAGTTCGCCCCGGGCGGCGCCTTCGCGCTCGAGCCGGAACACGAGGAACGCGGGGTCTATCTGGTGGACGGCGATCTGGAGATCGACGGCACGCCGCTCGAAGCGGGCCAGATGGCCGTGCTCGCACTCGACGAAACCGTCACGCTGGCCAGCACCCACGGCGCGCGCGTGATGCTGCTCGGAGGCGAGAAGCTGGATGGCGAACGCTTTATCGAATGGAACTTCGTCGCCAGTTCGCGCGAGAAGATCGAAGCCGCGAAGCTCGCGTGGACCAATCAGGAGATGGGCAAGGTGCCGGGCGAAACCGAATGGATTCCACTACCGACAAGAAAATGAGTGAGCGAGGCGGCGCCCATGCGGTCGCCACCGGCAAGCTCGCCGTCCGTGCGAGCATGTGCGGCCGCGATGGCCTGCATCCGCCGCATTGAACCATTGAATTCGCGGCATACGGCCCCATCTAGCCGACAAACCGTTTTTATCGACGAGGACGCAATGGACACCACTCTGGCCACTTTCGAACAGGACGTCATCACGGCGTCGACACTGGCCCCTGTGCTGGTCGATTTCTGGGCGCCGTGGTGCGGCCCCTGCAAGACGCTCGGCCCGATGCTCGAGAAGCTCGAAGCTGAAGCCGCCGGCAAATGGAAGCTGGTGAAGGTGAACGTCGACGAGAACCAGGAACTGGCCGCGCACTTCCAGGTGCGTAGCATTCCGCACGTCATGGCGTTTGCCGACGGCCAGCCGGTCGATCAATTCGTCGGCGTGCTGCCGGAAGGCCAGTTACGCGAGTTTATCGAGCGCCTCGTGCCGCAAGGCGCGGACGCGGCACGTCTTGAAGCGCAAGCCGCGTTGGCCGAAGGCCGTCGTGAGGATGCGTACGACGCGCTGCAAGCTGCTCTCGCCTACGACCCAGGCTTCGACGAAGCGCGCATGGATCGCATCGAAATGCTGCTCGAAGATAATCGCATCGACGAAGCGCGCAATGAAGTCGACCTGCTGTCGCCGAAAACCACACAAGGGATCGACGCCCGCTTCAACACGATCAAGACACGGCTCGATGCGGTAGACGCGGCGGCTGACCTGCCGCCTACGGATGCACTCGAAGCCAAAGTCGCAGCGAACCCGGACGATCTCGAGGCACGCTTCGATCTGGCTAGCGCGCTCATCGCCCGCCGCAAATACGAAGGCGCGCTCGAGCACTTGTTGGCGATCGTGCAACGCGACCGCACGTTCCGCGATGACATTGGCCGTAAGACGATGCTGTCGGTGTTCGATCTCGCCGCGCATCAGCCGGAGCTGGTGTCGCAATGGCGGCGCAAGCTGAGCGCGTTGTTGTATTAATTGGGGGGTGTTCAGGTGCGGCAAACGAGCCGCGCCTGCTCCGCCAACGCCCGCAACACATGCGCGGCCGCGGCAAAACCGAAGCTCGCCGTCACGCACACGCTCGATCCAAATCCCGCACAGTTCAAACCCACCGGTCCCGTATGACCCGGCGACGTCGTGACGTGCTCCGCTTCCTCGTCGATATCGCAGACAGCGGCTTCCGGATAGATCAGCGGTTCGTCGGAGTACACCGCGCTCACCTTGAACTTCGCCTTCGGACCACGCGGAAAGCCATGCAGTTTGCGCAACTGTCCGCGCACTTTCGACAGCAACGGGTCCTGGATGGTCAACGCGAGATCGTCGATCCGAATCCGCGTCGGGTCCAGTTGGCCACCCGCGCCGCCCACCGTAATCAACGGCTGCTTCTTCTCAACACACCACGCGATCAACGCAGTCTTGGTGCGCACGCTGTCGATCGCATCGATCACGTAATCAAAACCGCCGCCGAGCGTCGCCGCAAAATTGTCCGGCTCGACGAAGTCTTCAATCAGCCGCACGTCGCAGAACGGATTGATTGCCGCGATGCGTTCGGCCATCGCCTCAACCTTCGGTTTTCCGTAGTTACCGTCTAGCGCATGGATCTGGCGGTTAGTGTTGCTCTCGGCAACATTGTCGAGATCGATCAAGGTCAGCGTGCCGACCGCGCTGCGCGCCAACGCCTCCGCCACCCATGAGCCGACCCCGCCAATGCCGATCACGGCGACGTGGGCCCCTTCGAACGCAGCGAGCGCCGGCGCGCCGTACAGGCGGGCAACGCCGCCGAAGCGCCGCGCGCGGTCGGCGGTTTCACTCCCGTCGAGGCTGGTAGTAAGATCGGAATGCGCGGTGGGGCTGGACATGGCGGAAGGCTCGTTCAAAGCAGGCAAAACACAAAGTGATAAAAACGCTCAGGTACACCCAGGCGTTCGCAGCCCGTATTTTGCCTGATCGCGACGATGCACATGGCCACACCCACTTAGGCACGGATGGCTGCAAAACGTAGTGGCCTGGATGTCCACACAGCGCGGCGGGCCTTGATCTGGTCGCGCGCAAAGAATTCACGCCTTGGCTATACTGGTTGTACTGTAGCGTTCGCATAAGAACATGACCTCACTCGCCGAACTTCGAAAAAACTATTCGCTGGGTTCTTTGGACGTTGCCGATATCGACCGCAACCCGTTTCGTCAATTCGACACGTGGTTTAAGCAAGCGGTAGACGCCCAACTGCCCGAACCGAATACGATGACGCTGGCCACTGTCGACTCGCGTGGCCGGCCGTCGGCGCGTGTCGTGCTGATCAAAGGTGTCGACGAGCGCGGCTTTGTGTTCTTCACCAACTACGAAAGCCGCAAGGGCCGCGAACTGGCCGCCAATCCCTACGCGAGCTTGCTGTTCTACTGGATCGAACTCGAACGCCAGGTGCGCGTTGAAGGCCGCATCGTCAAAACCAGCCCGGCAGAAAGCGATACGTATTTCGCGTCGCGTCCGCTCAGTTCACGCATCGGCGCGTGGGCATCCAATCAAAGTCAGGTAATTGAAAGCCGTTCGCAGCTCGAAACACGTGAACGCGAAATCACCCTGCAATACGGCGACCAGCCACCGCGCCCACCGCACTGGGGCGGTTATCGTTTGGTACCCGAAGCAATCGAATTCTGGCAGGGCCGACCGTCGCGTCTACACGACCGTTTGCTCTACACGCGTTCAAGCGAAAGTAGCGACTGGCAAATCTCCCGCCTATCGCCTTGAATCGGAATACAACACGTATGCGCGTTGCCAACGCAGCAGCGCGCGACGGCCGGATTGCGCCTCGCGGTATGGGAGTTGCACCGCAGTGAGCTGCGATCCACACAGGCTTTGCTTTAGTTCAACGGACACGGAGAAATCACATGTTCTGGGAGAAAAAGCTGGCGCAGTGGGTGGAAGATGTAAAAACCAAGGCTAACGTGCCAGCACGCCTTGTGCTGTGGGACGGCCAGCAACATGACTTCGGGCAGTTCGCCGCGCCTCAGGTCACGCTACATGTCAAAAGCGCCACGGCGCTGCCCTATCTGCTCGAACCGAGCCTCGACAATCTCGGCGAGGCGTATGTGAAGGGCAAGATCGACATCGAAGGCAAGCTGTCGGACATCATCAACGTCAGCTACCAGCTCGCGCGCAACACCGTCACCAGCGCGAGCAAGCTGGCGCGCGTGCGGCGCTACTTCCAGCACTCGAAGTCGTCGGACAAGAAGGCCATTCAGTATCACTACGACGTCTCGAACGAGTTCTACAAGCTGTGGCTCGACGAGAACATGGTGTACTCGTGTGCGTACTTCGAGAATGGCGATGAAGATCTCGCCACCGCGCAGATCAAGAAGATCGACCACATCCTCACCAAGATCCAGTTGCAACCGGGGCAGCGCCTGCTTGATATCGGCTGCGGCTGGGGTGCGCTCGTACTGCGCGCGGCGCAGAAATTCGGTGCGAAGTGCGTGGGTGTGACGCTGTCGCAAAACCAGTTCGATCTCGCTACCGCCCGCGTGAAAGCCGCGGGCCTGGAAAACCAGATCGAGATTCGTCTGCAGGATTACCGCGACGTCGAAGGGCAGTTCGATCGCATCACCAGCGTCGGCATGTTCGAGCACGTGGGCCGCAAGAATCTGCCGGGCTACTTCCAGAAGATCCACGATCTGCTCGTCGACGACGGCGTCGCCATGAATCACGGCATCACGTCGAGCGATTCGGACAGCGGCGAAACCGCGCTCGGCGGCGGCGAATTCATCGACCGCTATGTGTTCCCGGACGGCGAGCTACCGCATATCGGCCTCGCGCTCGAAGCAATGCAGCGCGGTGGGCTCGAAGCGGTTGACGTCGAAAGCCTGCGCCGTCACTATGCGCACACGCTGGACATCTGGGCGGAAAACTTCGAGGCGCATGCGGACGAAGCCCGCACGCTGGTCGATGACGAAAAATTCCGCATCTGGCGCGTGTACCTCGCCGGTTGCGCGTACGCTTTCGAAACCGACGACGTCTCGATCTACCAGGTGGTGTGCCGCAAAGCCGGCCGCAGTGCGACAACCTTGCCGTGGTCGCGTCACTATATGTACGACAAATCACTGTGATACGGTTGCGCCACGGCGATGTGCCGTGGCTGCGTGCCGGGTCTACGTGCATTGCGTGGCGGCCCGACACGGCGCAAACCTTAAACAGCAGGTCGAACATCGATGGACCAGAGCGGGACAAGCGAAGTTGAACAGCCGGTGAGCGGCGAGCAGGACGCACAGGCCGACGCACCGCAGTTCGATCTGTTCGGGATGCCGGTCGAGCAGGCGCCGGCATCGGCGGCGCCTGCCGCTGCCACCCCGGCAACAGCCGACGAAACGGCACAGCTTGAGCGGCGGCGTCAGCCGCGCGCGAAGAAGAGTGCCACCACCCTCTGGCAGGAAGATGACGCGCCGCCGGCGCCCATCGCCGACGCCGACTCCAGTTCAACACCGTCTTCCCTGGATGGGCCGAAGAAACGCCGTACCCGCGACGTGCTCGCCGCTCCACCCTCTGCTGAACTCCTGGCGCTCGCCGCCGAACTGCCGTCGCAGATCCATCTCGGTACGTCGACGTGGTCGTTTCCGGGCTGGAACGGCATCGTCTACGGCGACGAGTACAGCAATAGCAAACTCTCGCGCGAGGGTTTGACTGCCTACGGCGCGCATCCACTGTTAAGGACTGTCAGCATCGACCGGTCGTTTTACCAGGCGCTCACCGTCACCGAATACTTGCGCTACGCGCAGCAGGTGCCGGCGCACTTCCGCTTCATCGTCAAAGCGCCGATGACGATCACCGACGCGACCGTCCGCGCCGAACGCGGCGAGCCGGTTTCGTTGAACCCGTGCTTCCTGAACGCGCAAATGGCAATCGACGAATTCGTCACGCCATGTCTCGAAGGCCTCGGTGCGAAAGCCGGTGCGCTCGTGTTCCAGCTCTCTCCGCTGCCCGACCAGATGCTCGCGCAACCGGCGGTGTTCATCGAGCGACTCGCCGAGTTCCTGACGGCGTTGCCGAAGCTGCCCGAAGGCACGTGCTATGCGATCGAAATCCGCGATGGGAGTTTGCTCACGCCGCGCTTTATCCGCACGCTAAAGGCGGCGGGCGTGCGGTACTGCGTGGGGATTCATGCGCGGATGCCGGATCCGCTGCGCCAGGCGGCGGCGCTCGCGCTGCTGGACGGCGAGCCGGCCGGCCCGCTGATCGTGCGCTGGAGTTTGCACGGCGGCTTCAAATACGAACAGGCGAAAGCCAAGTACGAACCGTTCGACCAGTTGGTCGATCAGGACCCGTCGACACGCGCCGCGCTCGCCGAACTGGCCGCGCGCTATGCGCTGGCCGGCCAGCCGGTGGTGATCGCGATCAACAACAAGGCGGAGGGGTCGGCGCCGTTGAGTTGCGTGGAACTGGCGCGGGAGATTATTGAAGCGTATGCGCGGCTTGCTCATGAGCACGAACACGAGCATGACCATGCGCAAACGCGCCCGGAGTCGGAGCCGGATTCGAACGAGAATGGGCAGCAAGAAGGGGACGAGCGAGGCTGAGCGGCGCAGCGCCCGCGCATGGCGAAGCGCCTGAGGTCTCCTGGCTTGCCGAGCCGCGATGTAAGCGGCGGCCCAGCTTGAAACCTGAACCGCCGCCTATCTCGCCGTCTCGCCAATCAGTCCGCCATCAAATCTCCACTGCCGCGCCGACTCAGCTCGCCTTGATCCGATGGGCGAACTTCTGACGGAACTTCGCAACTTTCGGCGCCACCACGAACGAGCAGTACCCCTGATTCGGATGCTGCGCGAAGTAGTTCTGGTGATACGCCTCGGCCGGCCAGTAGTTGCCGTCGAGCGGTAACACCTGGGTGACGATCTGGCCGTCGTAGATACCCTGTTCGCCGATCTCGCGAATCGCCTGCAGCGCCGTTTCTCGCTGCGCGTCGGAGTGGGTAAAAATCACCGAGCGGTACTGCGTGCCGACATCGTTACCCTGCCGGTTCAACTGGGTCGGATCGTGGATCGCGAAGAAAATATCGAGAATCTCGCGATAGCTGATCTTCGCCGGATCGAAGTCGACGTTCACGACTTCCGCGTGGCCCGTCACGCCGTCGCACACCTGTTCGTAGGTCGGCCGCTGGGTCTGGCCGCCCGCATAGCCCGACTCCACCGAGTTCACGCCTTCGACGCCCAGATATACCGCTTCGAGGCACCAGAAACACCCGCCACCGAGGGTGGCGACTTCGCCTGTCTGACTCATGCTGCTTGCTCCTTGATACTCATAGTCGGCCGATGCCGGTCCCAGTTAACCGCAACGCTCATGCCACCACCAAGACTTTCCAGCTTAGCGGTTTTTCCATTACCCGGCAGGTGTCGCGGCCAGTCCACCGCGATTGCAGTTAAAATTGGGGCAAATCGACGATTTTCACTATGACTTTTGAATCATTTGTTTCCGGCCGCACGCGCGATGGGTTCAGTCCGGGGTTCGCCCGGTTTGCGCCGAAGGCTTCCGCCCGATGAAGCGCGCCAGCCCGCCCAACTTCGACCAGCCCGCCTTTAAACAGGCGCTCAGCCAATTCGCCACCGGCGTCACCGTCATCACCACGCGTGCAGCATCCGGCCAGTTGATCGGCATCACGGCCAGCTCGTTCAATTCGGTTTCGCTCAATCCGCCGCTGGTGCTGTGGAGCCTCGCCACGCGCTCGGCGTCGATGTCGGTGTTCCGGGCGAACAGTCACTACGTGGTCAACGTACTCGCCGCGTCGCAGCTCGATCTGTGCAAGCGTTTTGCCACGGTGAAGGGCGATCGTTTCGAAGGTGTCTCGCACGCCGAAGGCGATACCGGCATGCCGGTGCTCGACGGCGCGCTCGCCTGGTTCGAATGCCATAACCGCAGCCGCTACGAAGAAGGCGACCACGTGATTTTCGTCGGCGAAGTGGAGCGCTGCGGCGTCCACGAGAGTGCCGCGGAGATTGCGCCGCTGGTCTTCCATAGCGGTCAATTCCACGGACTCAAATCGCTCTGAACGCGGCGCCGCCGTGTTTTAACAGCGGCCCGCTGGCGGGCAAAGGCAGGCACGCCGACGCAAGCTGAGCAGCTCCTCGCACTCAGCTATGCGGCGCGCTATGTCCGGTCGTTTTCGGCACTAGCGACACTGGCACACCCGAATCTTCTTTCAACGTCTGCAGCACGATATTCGAACGAATATCCATCACGCCCGGCGCCTTATAAAGGCGTTGCAGCACGAAATCCGAATAGTGTTTGAGATTGTGGGCGAGCACCCGCAGCAGATAGTGGGTTTCGCCGGTCACGACAAACGCGCCGACTACTTCCGGCCAGTCCCGCACCGCCTCCGCAAAACGCTCGTGCCAGTTCTCCTGGTCGTTGCGCATCGACACCTGCACGAACGCTTCCAGTTCGAAACCCAGCACTTCGCGGTTCAGACACGCACGGTAATGTTCGATGACGCCCTGCTCTTCCAGCAGGCGCAGGCGTCGTAGACAGGCCGATGGCGAAAGCGAAATGCGCTCCGCCAAATCGAGATTGCTGATCCGTCCTTCTTGCTGAAGCACCGTCAAGATACGGCAATCGGTGGCGTCGAGCGAGATCGCGTTCATATTCGGTCTCCCTTTCCCATTTGACTCAAATTATGTTCCAAGACACGGCTCAGAAGGAGATTTTTTCGCAATCACATTTCGCGCCAAGCCACCTATCATTCCTGGATAGACACAATCCGCCGATGGAGACATGGAAACACTCTGGGACATCACCCCCGCCGTCGATACCGCGACGCCCGTCTGGCCTGGCGATACGCCGGTCGGCATTGAACGCGTGTGGCGCATGGAGGCGGGCTCGCCCGTCAACGTCGCGCGCCTGACCTTGTCGCCGCATACCGGCGCCCACACCGACGCCCCGCTTCACTACGACGCCGAAGGCGCGGCGATCGGCGAGGTTGCGCTCGATGCGTACCTTGGACGCTGCCGCGTAATTCATTGCATCGGCGCTTCGCCTGTTGTGACGCCACAACACCTGAGCGGCTCGCTCGACGACCTGCCGCCGCGAGTCTTACTACGCACTTACAAAAACGCGCCGACTGCGGTCTGGGATAGCGCGTTCTGCGCGGTTGCGCCGGAGACCATCGATCTGCTGGCAGCGAAAGGGGTAAAGCTGATCGGCATCGATACGCCGTCGCTCGATCCGCAGGACTCGAAGACGATGGACGCGCACCACCGGATTCGCGCGCACCGCATGGCGATTCTCGAAGGCATCGTGCTGGATGCCGTCGCGCCCGGCGACTACGAACTGATCGCGCTGCCGCTGAAGCTGACCACGCTCGATGCGAGTCCCGTGCGCGCCGTGTTGCGCACGCTGCCCGAATCTCGCTGATCGTCGACGCTCTGCAAACTGAATCACCGCACTCATCGCATCCACCGAATTCCCTGATCTGACTGACTGACTGGACCATCATGAACACTCGTGAAGAAGCATTGGCGCTGGATAGCGCCGACCCGCTCGCAGCGCTGCGCGACCAATTCGCGCTGTCGTCGACGACCATTTATCTCGACGGTAACTCGCTCGGCGTGCCGCCGGCCGCCGCCGCGCAACGCGCGCAGACCGTGATCGGCGCCGAATGGGGCGAGGGTCTCATCCGCAGCTGGAACACCGCCGGCTGGTTCGAATTGCCACGTCGCCTTGGCAACAAGCTCGCGCCGCTGATCGGCGCGGCTGAAAACGAGGTGGTCGTGACGGATACGATTTCGATCAACCTGTTCAAGCTTTTGTCGGCAGCCCTGCGGGTGGCGAATGCGCGCGATCCGAAGCGTCGCGTGATCGTTTCTGAGCGCTCGAATTTCCCGACCGATCTGTATATCGCGCAAGGGCTGATCGAACAGCTCGACCGCGGTTATGAGTTGCGCCTCGTTGACGACCCGTCCGAGTTGCCCACCGCGATTGGCGAAGACACTGCGATCGCGATGATCACTCATGTGAATTACCGCACCGGCTATATGCACGACATGGCCGCACTGACCAAACTGATCCATGACAAAGGCGCGCTCGCGCTGTGGGATCTCGCGCATTCGGCGGGCGCGGTGCCGGTCGACCTGAATGGTGTTGGGGCTGACTACGCGGTCGGCTGTACGTATAAGTATCTGAACGGCGGTCCAGGCTCGCCGGCGTTCGTGTGGGTGCCGAAGCGTCATCAAAACGATTTCTCGCAGCCGCTGTCCGGCTGGTGGGGTCATCGTGCGCCGTTCAAGATGGACCCGGCCTATCAACCCGACGACGGCATCGGCCGCTTCCTGTGCGGAACGCAACCGATGGTGTCGATGTCGCTCGTCGAATGCGGTCTCGATGTGTTCCTGCAAACGGATATGCAGACGATCCGCGCGAAGTCGCTCGCGTTGACCGATTTGTTTATCGAACTGGTCGAAGCGCGTTGCAGCGAATTTCCTTTGAAGCTTGTAACGCCGCGTGAGCATGCGCAGCGCGGTTCGCATGCGAGCTTCGAGCATCCGCATGGTTATGAAGTGATGCAGGCGTTGATCGCGCGTGGCGTGATCGGCGACTATCGCGAGCCGCATGTGTTGCGGTTTGGCTTTACGCCGCTGTATACGCGCTTTGTCGATGTGTGGGATGCGGTCGAGACGTTACGCGAGGTGCTTACGCAAGAGACCTGGCGGGCACCTGAATTTGCCGCTCGCGGCGCTGTGACCTAAGGAGCGCGCGATGACCGATCATATGCAAACGCCGGGATTGCCGGAAGAGAAACCGGCGCAAGGGTGTCCGTTTGGGCATGGCAGTGGGGTTGCTCCTTCGGCTGCTGCTACGGCGTCTGCTACGGCCACTGCTGCCGCCGATTCCGGCGATGGCTGGCATGACGCGCAGCTCGATTTTTCGGAGTCGATGAGTTACGGCGATTATCTCTCGCTGGGGACGGTGCTGGATGCGCAGCATCCGTTGTCGCCGGATCACAACGAGATGCTGTTCATCATCCAGCATCAGACGAGTGAGTTGTGGATGAAGCTCGCGCTGTATGAATTGCGCGCGGCATTGAAGGCGGTGCATCGCGATGAGTTGCCGCCGGCGTTCAAGATGCTCGCTCGCGTGTCGCGGATCATGGAGCAACTCGTGCAGGCATGGAGCGTTCTCGCGACGATGACGCCGTCCGAATACACGGCGATGCGGCCTTATCTGGGTAGCTCTTCCGGGTTTCAGTCTTATCAGTATCGGCAGATCGAGTTTTTGCTCGGCAATAAGAATGAGCAGATGCTGAAGCCGCATGCGCATCGGGCGGATGTTCTTGCTGAGGTGACGGCTTCGCTGGAAGCGCCTTCGTTTTATGATGAAGTTGTTCGACTGTTGGCGCGACGTGGGTTTGCGATTTCACCGTCCAGATTGGATCGGGATTGGACGCAGCCTACTGTGCATGATGCTTCCGTTGAGGCGGCGTGGTTGGAGGTTTATCGGAATCCGTCGCAGCATTGGGAGTTGTATGAGATGGCGGAGGAGCTTGTCGATCTCGAGGATGCCTTTCGGCAGTGGCGGTTCAGGCATGTGACTACGGTTGAGCGGATTATTGGGTTCAAGCAAGGCACCGGTGGTACGAGCGGCGCGCCTTATCTCCGGAAGATGCTGGATGTGGTTTTGTTTCCTGAACTTTGGCATGTGAGGACGATGCTTTAGGCGTCTTCGTTTCGTTGCCAATGCTCGATGCATTGAGCGTGTTCGTGCGATGCGTGGTGCACGCGCAGACGCACGGGTCGCAATGTAAAGATTGGTCACAGTGTGTGCGTTTAGCCTGTGTGGTTGATCGTCTTAAAAAACAGTTGGGTTAGATTTCCAAATGCCGTCGGACAAGACGGCCGGGTATGAGAGCCCGAACGGTAGTTCGCATAACCCACATTCGTGGGTCGTGCGCTTGCTTCCACACGTCCATCCAATGGGCGGGTCGTAGTGAGGGGGCCGAAAGGCCCGCCGGTTTGAACTACCGCCGGTCTCTCAAACTCGCTACGGGCCCGCTCACCCTACTTGTCATTGGGTGTCGGGCGTGTCAGGAACACATCGGAAATCGCACCATGACCAAAACCACTAAGAAGACTCAAACGGCATCACGACCGCCCGTTGATGCGCTCCAGTACGAAAAGCTCGCACTGTCGGCTTTTGGAGCATGCGACCGACAAATCCGACAGCTTCGAACACTGATTGATCTCGCGGCAAGCATCACCCGATGCCCAGCTACGACGGTTGAGGAAAGACGCCGTGAGCGTAACTTGCTGGAACACCTGCTCTATACCGTCGAGCAATACCAGCAGGAAGTTGAATGCGATCGTGACCTGTACCAGGTGATCGCGCTCGATGCGAAGGGGGTTGCTCACAGTCGCATCACGGCCAAGCTTGCGACGGAACTTCTCTCGGATGCTGCGGAGGCGGGGCGAGAAGCAGGGGAAGCTGCAGCCGAAGCCGAAGGTGTGCCGGACAAAGCGGTGACGCGTAAGCGGGAGCGCGTAAAGACTGCCGCGTGCGCGCGGGCTGATGCACAGCAGACGGCAGTGAAGCACTAGGGTGAAATGGCGGCCACCAGGCCGCAGCAAAGAAGGCGCGGTTGCGAACTAGTCTCCAAGCTGGTCACCCGTAGACGCCTCGAGGTCCAGCTCATTGCTCGCGCTTTTTTGCTATCGCTTACCTTTCTTTTTAGGCGGAGGGCTCATATCTAGCCCTTCCGGAGCCAGACATGGATGCTCCAGCCACAGCTCCCGCAGTACATCCACAAATAGATAACCCATAGCCTTACCGGTTCCAGCACGAAATGCCTTGAATTCGTCGTCGGCGCAGCGCTGTTGAACTAGTGCGATAGATTCGTCCATCAGGCGCGTCACAGTCAGTAAACGCTCGCTGACCTCTGCGGCCACATCTTTGTCACCAATCAAAATTTTCTCCCTTAACGAGCGTTGCCTGCCTTATCCGTTTCAAACCTGCATCGACTGCTCAGCACATGGAAAGGAAGCAATCGCGCGTGCCCGGTGCGCGTCCTATCGCTTATCTTTTTTCTTCGGCGGAGTCATGACGAGACCTTCGGGAGCGAGGTTTGGATACGCCCTCCACAGTGGTTCGAGAAGCAGATACAGGCCCCCCGCGACTCTTCCCGCCTCAGAATGGAACGTTTTGAATTGCTCCTTTGAGCAGCGTTCTTGAACCAACTTCGTCGCATTTTCCAACGAATGGAACGAGGCCAATAACTCTCTGCTTAACTCGCGCGCAACATCCTCGGACACATCTTTATCCACCGCCCCCTATTCCTCCTCAGTGTTGACACGATTTACATCCAGGTCGCGCCGGTGGAATAGTTCCACCTGACGCTCTACCTCGGAGTGAACAGTCGCCTTTAAGTTGGACACCTCTCCATGCTCCCGGGGTACGGCTCGTTAATCGCGCCTTCTTTATCGCTTACCCTTCTTCTTCGGCGGAGGGCTCATATCCAGCCCTTCCGGAGCAAGTTCCGGGCGCGCTTGCCACAGCGGTCTCAAGAGAAGACCAAACAGATGGCCCGCCGCATTCACGGCTCCAGCACGAAATGCTTGAAGCTCTCTCTCTGAGCCGCGCTCCTCCACAAGCTTCAAAGCGTCAACAATTGAACGGTGCGCCGACAGTAATTTCTCATTGACCTCTGTTGCGAGATTCTCTTCCTCAATCAAGACAGTGCTCCTTAGCATCGGTTGCCTACCATGCACGCATTCATGCACCGGAAGAACGCGACTTGTCGTGGAGTATAGAAAGGCGCGAACTGAATTTCGCCCCAAAGGTTGAATCGCTGTCCAGCTTTTTGGACCGCTCAAATTTACGCGCGAATTTTTCACGTGTTCCGGTTCAACAGGACAGTCCTCACTGAGATGCGCACGACGCCGTATTACTCCCGACATACGTTACTGCACACGACGTTGCCATCGATACTCACGATCAAATCAGAAGCAAATGTGATCGGGCTAGTTATCTGGTACGTTGCCAGGTTCACAAAGGTTCATCGATTTCATGGGCACTGCCCCTAGAATATTTTCCTTCGGCACGAGAGAAAACGCAGACCAATCTGCTGCATTCACATAGACCACGCCAGCCTTGCATCGCATATGCGCTTGCTTCGGGTTTGTATCGCACCACGCACCGTCGATCGTACATCGTTGCCACTGGGGTATAACGCTCAAGGGCTTCACCTCTCCGTCCGCCGCCTTCGTATAAGTCTGCACGTCACGCGTTGCTATCGACATGTACATGAAATCAAAGTCAGCGCTTACCGGACGTGCAGCCTCGGCATCCGCATAGTGTCTGCGAAGGTCCACGACATAGAAGCATCCTGCCCCAAACAATACCGTTGTCACCAATCCAGCGGAGACAATGAACCCTCGTTTGAGCGTCAATCGTGGTCCGCGCGTGAACGCATGCCCCAGTAAGGGGAACCCGATAACGCACGCGGCAGTTATGAAGAACCAAATTCCAGTAGCGTGACTCTCACAGTCGTATCCGCATACGGGTGAGAAGGCAAGCACTATGCACGCGGCAACGCTGCCGGTAATTGCCCCGATAACAGCGAACACCACGAGCGCCGCCAGCCTTTTCATTTCATGGCCCAAAATAATATCTGCTTGGATTGACGCAAATCAGAAAATCCAAACGGAAAACCCGAGGCAAGAGAATTCAGTCCGAATCGTCTGCCAAGTGTTGCAATGGAGTCTATTGGGCCGCTTATGGTCAATCGTGTCCCGTTCCAAAGATCAATATGACCGCCGCTAAGATTGTCCTGCGAGTCCCCCTCCTGCCGCCAATACCCGTAGAAGAAGATAATACCTGTGCGACCCTTGACCTTTGATTCCCAATCTCCGCCAGTGATGTCCTCTGCGTTCGGAAGTCCCGCAAATGGCCGCAGCCTTAGCCACTCGGCCAGCTCGTATGCTCGCGTAGCCGTGGGTTTGCCATCCAACAGGATTCTCCCGAGCGTTGGCTTACCCGGCATCGGCTTGACTAGCTTCTGCGAGAAGGACTTCATCTCACTACCGATTCGATGAAATGTGACGCTCATGCGTATCGCACATTGATTCTTGTATTCTCCAGTTGGATCATTGTATGGGTTGCCCGAAGGAAAGTTGTCCCACAGTTCCTGGAATGTCAAAACCCTCAATTCAACCACTTTGATGGAGCCGGGTGTCGAGTTCGTTCTAACCACCGTTTTCTTGTTCGGCATTGCTTAGACTCCGGCCCGTCTTGCAAGGGCATCGTCGCCGCAATGAATCTTATAGCTGTCGGCTTCCTGATTCCCGATGCGGAGTAGGCTGCCATCGACATCGGTACGACGCAAGCCAGCGATAGTGGAATCGCCAGTTGCAGTCGCAATCCGCACGCCTTGTCCGGTCAGCGAACCGATGGTTGCAATCAGATCTGCCGTTTCGTTGGTTGTGGTATTTGCCACGAGCCCGTCTCCTACAGAGTTGAACAAACTTATCCGTAGAGACTCGCGCTTTTTTGCGGCGGGGGAAATCAGCCACGCTTGAAAAATGCGTGCGATGATTCTGAAGTTACGTAGGGTCTTAACGCTCTAACGTCAGAACCGTTTTATGCCATCAAGGTGTTGCGCCTTGAGGCATCGAGCGCGGCTGTTGTCTGCAAAACGGGACGTGGGCTCGCGGTCTGCCCCGATGGTGCGGGCCGCAGTGAGCGTCAACGCCGCATACGCGCAACCCGCTAGTCCCGCGCAGACAAACCAATCACCTTGCCGTATAACCACCATCAATCGGCAAACAAACTCCGCTAATCATCGAAGCCGCGTCGCTTAACAAGAACATAATCGGCACAGCAACCTCAGCGGACTCCGCGAAGCGGTGCAGAGGAATCGCCTTCAACGCGGGATCGCGCTTCGCGGGATCACTCCACGACTGCACCGCCATCGGCGTCAGCGTCACCGTGGGATTGACGCTATTCACCCGGATACCGTATGGCCCTAACTCGATACACAAAGCCCGCGTAACAGCATCGAGCGCCGCCTTCGAAGCCGAATAACTCAAATGATCATCCAGCGCCACCAGCGCAGCCTGACTAGAAACGTTCACGATGCTGCCAGCGCGTTTAGCATCGATCATCCCGCGAGCCACGTGCTTGGCAACCAACACCGCCCCACGCGCATTCACCCCCATCACGCGATCGAAACTCGCGCCGGTCGTATCCACCGCACGCTCGAGCAAAGCAATCCCCGCACAGTTCACGAGCCCATCAAACGCCTCGAGCGAACCCAATGCATCATCAATAGCGGACTCATCGCTCACATCGAGCATCATCGGCTCGCAGCCCGTTTCCTCAGCCAACCGCGCAAGCTCATTCACATTCCGCGCCGCAGCGACCACACTCGCGCCGGAAGCACACAACGCTTCCACCGTTGCGCGCCCAATTCCACTCGACGCACCCGTCACAAGAATCGAGCGACCGGAAAAATCAAAAGTAGCATTCATGATGTCTGCAACCGATGCATGACCGGCTTCAACGCCGGATACAAATCCGTATAAACGCCGAACCGCTGCTCGTACAACGCCATTCGTTGCGCGTTCGGTTCCGCACGTTCAATCAGCGTGACCCATCCGTTCTGCGCTTCTTCACGCGATACCAGACCGACACCGACACCCGCAAGCAACGCCGCCCCCATCGCTGCCTCCACGTCCTGCTCGATCGTATAGACCGGATAGCCGGTAATGTCCGCAATGATCTGCATCCACAGATCCGAATGCGCGGCGCCGCCCACGACAATCAACTTGTCATCCAGCGATTGCGCGCCCTTACGTCCGGCTTCGATGTTGTGCTTCAACGCGAACGACACGCCCTCCAGCACCGCGCGATACAAATGCGCCCGCGTGTGAAACAGGCTCAGGCCAACAAACGCACCACTCGCCTTCGCATCCCACACGGGGCTTCGTTCCCCCATCAAGTACGGCAAGAACATCACCCCATCAGAGCCTGCGGGAATCTGCGACGCACTCTCTTCAAGCAAGCGATGCGGATCTCCATTCGGCATCGCACGCGCCGCCTCGGTCTCCGCATGACAAAACTGCTCGCGATACCACGTCACCGAAGCGCCCGCCGTAATCGCACCACCGAAAACATAAATATCGCGTTGACCGTTGAACACATGCGGCATGCTGATCAACCCATGCCGCGCATCGACGGTCTGGTTGATATACCCCCAGCACATACTCGTACCGATCATCGCAACGTGCTGCCCCGCACGCGTGACGCCCGCGGCAAACGTCGCCACCGCAGCATCCACGCCGCCCGCAACGATCGCCGTGCCCGCCTCCAGTCCAAGCTGCTCGGTCCACTGCGACAACAACCCGCCCACCACGTCCGACGATTCCACCAACCGCTCCGGCATCATCGTCGCGGGGATGCCGAGCATGTCGAGCGCTTCATCCGACCAGTCGCATTTCGCAATATCGTAGATGCCGCCAATATTGCCCGCCGAACTATGATCGACGGCGACCTCGCCGGACAGCATATAAATCACGTAAGCATTCGGTGGCAGGAAGTAACGCGTATGCGCCCAGATTTCCGGTTCGTGATCGCGCAGCCACAGCATCTTCGTGTAACCGTAGTAGCTGTCCACACCGTTGCCCGTGATCGCATACAAGCGCTCGAGGTCAATGTTTTTACGCACCCACTCGACCTGATCGGTCGCACGCCGGTCCATCCAGATAAGACACGGATAAAGCGGCCGCATATCGCTATCGACGGGAATCCCCGAGCCGCCATACAGACTGCTCACGCACACCGCTTTGATCGACTTCGCCGCAACGCCCGCCTCCTTCGCCTTGCGCACGCAAGCCGCAATACACTCCACAACCGCCTTCAACCACACCGCCGGCCATTGCTCGGCCCATAGCGGCTTGGGCGTGTCCGGCTGATAGCTCGACGCATGCTGCGCGACGATCGCGCCGTGCTGATCGACCAGCAGCGCCTTGGTGCTCTGCGTGCCGATATCGACGCCGATGACGTAGTCCATACAGTCTCCGTTTATATGCCGCTCGTCCTTGCCTCACGCCGCGCCAAGCACTCAGGCACGCGGCTTCATCAATACCTTGATCGAATCGAGCGAGTTAGCGACCTTGATCGCTTCGTCCCATTCTTCCAGCGAAAAGCCGTGCGTGACAATGCCCTTCGACGTCACGAGCCCGCGAGCCAGCAAATCGATCGCAATCGGATAACAGTATGGACCCAGATGCGCGCCGCGCACATCGAGTTCCTTGCGGTCGCCGATCACCGACCAGTCCAGCGTCGTATCCGCACCGAACACGGAAAACTCGACGAAGCGACCAAGCTTGCGAATCATCTCCATGCCCTGATTGACGCCGATCGGCGCGCCGGTCGTTTCGATGTAGACATCGCAACCATAGCCATCGGTCAGCGAATGAATGATCGCCAGTACGTCTTCCTGCTTCGGATTGATCGTCACGTCCGCGCCGTATTCACGCGCAAGTGCCAGACGCTCCTCAACCAGATCGATCACAACGAGCTTCTTCGGCGTTTTCAGATGCGCGACTTGCGTCATCATCAAGCCAAGCGGACCAGCTCCGGCAATCACCACCACGTCGTCGAGTTGCAGATCACCGCGGTTCACCGTGTGGATCGCGCAAGCAAGCGGTTCAATGATCGCGGCGTCTTCGAGCGAGATGCCGTCGGGGATCTTATGGACGATTGCCGTCGGCGGAATGCGCATGTACTCGGCCATGCCGCCGTCCGCGACTTCGCGCTGAAAACCGAAGATGTTGTGCACCTCACACATCCAGTACTGGCCCGATTTGCAATAACGGCACTTGCCGCACGGCACAATCTGTTCGGCGATCACGCGGTCGCCGATCTTCACGCCGAAATGATCCGCCGCGCCCTCGCCGATTTCTTCGACAAAACCGAAGAACTCGTGGCCCGGAATCACCGGCGCTTTGACCCACGGACTCGGGCCGCCCCAAAACATCTTCGCGCCCGAATGACATTTGCAGTCGCTCGCGCAGATGCCGCACGCTGCGATGCGGATCACCAGCTCATGCGCGCGGGCCTTTGGCTTGGACACCTGTTCGACGCGATAGTCTTTCGGTGCGTGGCAGACGATCGCCGTCATGTTTTGCTTATCGGATTGCGTGGATTGAGTCATTGCATGGTCCTGCTAAAAGGAGGTCGTTTAAGAGTTACTTTCTACGGTCGCGGCTGATGTAGATCGCCAGCAAAATAATTCCGCCCTTGATCACGTTCTGCACATAAGGATTCACGCCGACCATGTTCAGGCCGTTGTTCAGCACGCCCAGCAGCAACGCACCGATCAAGGTGCCGATGATCGAGCCGCGTCCGCCGGAGATCGAGGTACCGCCCATCACCACGGCAGCGATGGCATCGAGTTCGAAGCCGACGCCTGCGTTCGGCTGGCCACTCATCAAACGAGCAGTCAATACGATGGCGGCAAAGGAGGACGTCAAACCAGCAATCGAGTAGACGATCAGCTTCACGCGAGCCACGCGCACGCCGGACAGACGTGTCGCCTGTTCGTTGCCACCAATCGCATAGACATAGCGGCCAAACGGCATGCGTTCGAGCAACACCCAGGCAATCGCATAGATCACCACCATGATCACAACCGGCGCCTGAATGCCGAGAATCTTGCCGCTGCCGAAGAAACTGACCCACTCAGGCAGACCGTCGATTGGATAACCACCCGTGTAGATCAGCGCGAGGCCACGAGCGATCCCCATCGTCGCAAGCGTGACAATGATCGGTGGCATACCGGCAAACGCGACGAAGAAGCCGTTGGCCGCGCCGAAGCCCAAACCGACCGCGATGCCGACCGCCAAGGCAGCCACCGCATTCATCCCGGCCACCATCAAGCCCGCGGCAAGCGTACCCGCCAAAGCCATCACGGAGCCCACCGACAGATCGATACCACCGGTCAGAATCACGCACGTCATCCCCACAGCAATGATCGCGTTGATCGACACCTGGCGCAGGACGTTCTCCAAATTCGCAGCGGAGAGAAAACTGTCGCTCGCGAATACCATCACGATGCACACCACCAGCAAGCCGATGAACGGATAGAAGAGCGTCGAGCGTTTCAACGCGGCCCATGTGAAACGCACCGGTGCGCCCGGCGTGTCACTACTGACGGTCGACGTTTTCGGCGATGAAGAAGGATTAGGCGTGTTCATGAACTGCTCCACGGGTGCCGGCTGTTGCATAGGTCATCACGGCGTTCGAGTCGATCTCGCCGCCTTCGAGCATCGCTTCGATGCGGCCCTGCCGGAACACGGCGACGCGGTCGCACATGCCAACGATCTCCGGCAATTCGGACGAGATCATGATGATCGAGTAGCCGCGCGCGGTGAGTTCGCGCATCAGCAGATAGATTTCGGCTTTGGCGCCGACGTCGATGCCGCGCGTCGGTTCGTCGAAGATGAGAATGTTGGTGTGGTGATTCAGCCAGCGCGCGATCACCACCTTTTGCTGATTGCCGCCTGAGAGGGTCGCGACTTCGGTGTGCATCGTCGGGGCTTTGACGCCGACGCGCTTCATGATGTCGGCGGTGGCGCGCGCTTCGCCGCGCTGATCGATGAAGAAACGCAGCGAGCGGTATTTGCCGAGGTTGTTGATCGAGATGTTCTGCTTGATCGAGAAATCGGTGATCAGACCTTCGGTCTTGCGGCTCTCCGGCAAAATGCCGACGCCGGCGCGCAAGGCATCGGCGGGATCGGATAGTTTTTCGGTTGTGCCGTTGATGCGGATTTCTTTCACGTACGCCGGGTCAGCGCCGATCACAGCCAGCGCGGTTTCTGTGCGGCCCGAGCCGACTAGTCCCGCGAAACCGAGAATCTCGCCTTCGCGCAAATTGAAACTCAGCACCGGGCTGTCTTTCAGCAACTGCAGCTTTTCGACGTCGAGCACGATCTTCGCATCGGCACGCAGTGGCGGCTTCGGCGGAAAGCTGTTTTCGATGCGGCGTCCCACCATCATTTCCACGAGGCGGCTCACATCAGATTGCGCGACCTCCGTCATGCCAACGTACTGACCGTCGCGTAACACCGTAATGCGATCACACACCTCAAAGATTTCCTCCAGGTGATGCGAGATGAAGATCATCGCGACGCCCTGCGTCTTCAGGTCACGCATGATCGCGAACAGGTGTTCCGCTTCAGCGGGTGTGAGCGTCGCGGTCGGTTCATCCAGAATCAGAATGCGCGCTTCCAAAGACAACGCCTTGCCGATTTCAACAAACTGCTGCTGCGCGACCGACAGCTCACGAATCGGCACCGACAAGTCGATCGCCACGCCCAGCCGCTGAAAAATCGCCGCGGCCGCGCGCCGCATCTTGCCGCGTTCGAGCAAACCCAAACCGTTCTTCAATTCACGGCCGAGAAACATGTTCTCCACCGCATTCAGATACGGAATCAGGCTGAATTCCTGAAACACGATACCCACGCCCGCGGCGACCGCATCGTGGTAGTTCGTGAAGTGCCGCACTTCGCCCGCGATCGTGATCGTGCCTTCATCCGGCTGATAGATGCCGCACAGAATTTTCATCAGCGTGGATTTGCCCGCGCCGTTTTCGCCGAGCAACGCGTGAATCTCACCCCGAGCGATTTCCAGGTGAATGCCTTGCAGCGCCTTCACGCCCGGAAAGCTTTTGGTGATGTTGTCGAGCTTGAGTATCGTGTCCATCGGGTCCTCCTCTGCTGCTCGTCGCCATGCTCATCGAAGAAGCACATGCACCTGGCAACGAGCATTCGGCTTACCAACTGAAGCCCTTGGCATTGCTCTTGTCGATCATCTTCACGTCGACCGGAATGGCTTTCGGTACATTGGCGCCCCACTTCTTCGCGAGTGCAGTGCCGAGCGCGATACGCACCTGGTCGGCCGGGAACTGCGCGGACGTTTCGATGAACTTCGAATTCGGTTTCTGGATCGCGGCAATCGCTTCCGGCGCACCGTCGACGCTGGTCAGCTTGATATCCTTGCCCGATGATTCGATCGCCGAGAGCGCGCCCATCGAGCCACCGTCGTTCACGCTGAACACACCCTTCAGATTCGGATGCGCCTGAATCATGTTCTCGGTAACGGACAACGCAGTCGCGCGTTCCTGCTTACCGTTCTGCATATCCGCGAGTTTGATGCCCGGCACTTTCGCAAGCGCCGCCTTGCAACCGCGCACACGTTCGAGAATCGGCACCACCGGAATGCCGTCGAGAATCGCCACTTCGCCGCTGCCGCCAATCGACTTCGCCAGATATTCACAGGCCATCTCGCCCGCGTCGAAATTCTTGGAGCCAACGAATGAATCGACCGGACCGTTCGCGTTCGCATCGACCGCAACCACCACCACGCCCGCCTTCTTCGCCGACGTGACCGCCGATTGAATGCCGGTCGAATCGGTCGGATTCACGAGCAGGATGTCGATCTTCTTTTGCAGCATGTCTTCGACGTCACTGACCTGCTTGCTGACGTCATGATGCGCGTCGGTGACGACCACCGTCGCGCCAATCGACGCAGCCGCATCGTTCAGCGCCTTTTGCATCGTCACAAAGTACGGGTTGTTCAACTCCTGAAACGTCATGCCGATCTTCAGCGGCGCGGCAAGTGCTGCCGGCGCGGCGATAAACGAAAGACCGAATGCAAGCGTCGCCAACGCAGCCGTGCTGCGCGCGAAGGTCTTCAACGATGTTTGCTTCGAAGTGGATTGCGTCATGGTTGTCTCCGTTATTGAAACTGTTCGATGAGATGAGCATGTCCCTCACGCTGTCTTTGGACAGCGTGATAGGTGTTGAAACGCGGATGAGTTAGAACGCTTCGGCTTTTAGCGTGGCGTAGGAGGACTACGTCGGTGGATAGGCAGCGGCAGCACTGCGTGGCAAACCTGGCGCGAGCACGATCGCGGGTGCATTGTCGATGCCGGCGCCGCGCGCGGCAGCTTCTTCGGAAGCGTCGCGGCTCGCATCGTTCAGTTGCTGATAGCGGCGGAATTTTGAAGGCGCCATGCCTTTGACCGCGAGGAACTGCCGGTTGAAATTCGACAGGTTGTTAAAGCCCGCCTTGAAGCAGATATCGGTGACGCTCAGTTCTTCGTCCGTGAGCAGTTGACACGCGAGGTTGATACGCATGCGGTTCACGTACTGCACAAACGGCAGCCCGGTATGACGGCGGAAGTACCGCGAGAACGCACTCACGCTTTGCCCGGCGAGCTGCGCGAGATCCGATTCGCGCAGGTCGTTGGACAGATTCTTGCCGATGTACGAGAGCGCGTGATTGATGCGCGTCGACGCAAAACCGGTCGGGTCGGCCTGATAGGCGGGACTCGCGAGCATCTCGCGGTCCTCGGCGTTCATCAGGATCTCGAGCATCGACATGAACAGCACGAGACGGCGCAGTCCGCGCGCCGCCAGCAATTCGAGGAACAACGGCTGGATCGCCGCACTCGTTTCTGCACCGAACGACACGCCGCGGCGCGAATCGGCGAGCAACGCTTCGACCTGGCGCCACTCCGGAAAACTACCCATGCAACCCGACACGAACTCCTGCCCGAACTGAACAACCAGATTGCGCTGCGCAATCGTCTTGCCTTCCGGCACGTCGCTGACCCAGTTGTGCGGCAGGTTCGGCCCCATCAGCACGAGGTTGCCAGGCGTAAAGCTGCTGATGTGATCGCCGACGAACGTCTTGCCGGTCGTCGCCACGATCAGATGGATTTCGTATTCCGGATGAAAGTGCCAGCGCACCGTACGGTACGGATAGCCGTGCGACCACACTTTGAAGGATTCGTCGCGCCGTACGGCGACGACTTCCAGATCGGGTTGCATTCGCGTCTTCCTCCATGAAGCGGCGTGTTGCGGGTGCCGCTGAACTTCGTCTTGTATAGCGAAAAGTAGCCCTCTGGAGCCTGATCCACCACTAAAAATCAAACCGCAGACCGATACTTTTTTGCATTCGGGTTAGTCCTGGCGCGGTGAAAGTCAAATTTGATGCAATGCAATACGCACCGCGAGACACGTCCCATAACGCGCGGGCGTCACGCGAGTCGCGCCGGAAGTCCCGCCACGCCGCGCTGCGCCACGAAAAGCCCTCTACGTCGCCTTGACATTCGTTCCGCCGGGTACGATCATTCGCTCACAGACAGAGCAAATGCTCCACCCCAAGAAAAACGCACGCGCCGAGCCGTGCGATCAAGGACACTCAGGAGACGCACATGAACAGCGGGCAAGGCAGCGGCGCGGCCGCACACGTGATCCTGCACATCGGCGCGGGATCGTTTCATCGCGCGCATCAGGCGTGGTATCTCCATCGGTTGAACGAGGCGAAGGTGGCGGGCGAGCCGCACTGGTCGCTGACAGTCGGCAATATCCGCAGCGACATGAACGCGGTGCTCGAGGCGCTCGCCGCGCAAAGCGGCGTCTATACGCTCGAGACCGTCACGCCGCAGGGCGAGCGCGCGTACGAGACAATTCGTTCGATCGAGCGCGTGGTGCCGTGGACCGAGAGTCTCGATGCGTTGATCGAAGCGGGCGCCGATCCGGCCTGCAAGATCATTGCGTTCACGGTCACCGAAGGCGGCTATTACCTCGACGAACACGACGAACTCGACACGGCCAATGCCGATCTTGCCGCTGACCTGAAAGGCGGCCACACCACGATTTACGGCGCGCTAGCGGCGATTCTCGACGCACGCATGAAGCGCGGCGCCGGCCCGGTCACTCTGCAGACCTGCGATAACCTGCGCAGCAACGGCGAGCGTTTTCATGCGGGCATGAGCGAGTTTCTCGAACGGCGCGGCGCGGAGGACCTGGCGCAATGGTTCGACGACAACACCGCGTGCCCGAGTTCGATGGTCGACCGCATCACGCCGCGCCCGACGCCCGACGTGCGCGAACGCGTCAAAGCCGCTACCGGCGTCGACGATACCTGCCCGGTGATGGGCGAATCCTTCATCCAATGGGTGATCGAAGACCGCTTCATCGCCGGACGCCCCGCGTGGGAAAAGGTCGGCGCTGAACTGGTCGACTCGGTGCTGCCGTACGAGGAAGCGAAGATCCGCATTCTCAACGCGACGCATAGCTGCATTGCGTGGGCAGGCACGCTGGTCGGACTGACCTACATCCACGAAGGGACGCTCGACCCGGACATCAACAAATTCGCCTTCGACTATGTGACCGAAGACGTGATTCCGTGCCTCACGCCAAGCCCGCTCGATCTCGAACGCTATCGCGACGTGGTGCTCGAACGCTTCGGCAATCCCTACATCCAGGACACCAACCAGCGCGTCGCGGCCGATGGCTTTTCAAAGCTGCCCGGCTTTATTGCGCCGACGCTCGCCGAATGCTTCGAACGTGGCGTCACGCCTTCGGCGACGGCGATGTTGCCGGCGCTGTTCTTCCGCTTCCTTGAGCGCTGGAACGCCGGCACGCTGCCGTATGTGTATCAGGATGGCGTGATGGACGAACGCATCGCCCGCGGCTTCTTTAGCGCGCCCGATCCGTTGCAGGCATTCGCCGCTGACCGCCTGCTCTGGGGCAGCATGGCGCAGACGCCGGAATTGGAATCGGCGTTGGCGGGCGCGTTGGCGCGAGTCGACGTATGGCTGGCCAAACGCGGCGCGGCCTGACCTGCGCTGTATCGAACCACGCGAAACACGCCGGTGCCAGGCTCAATGCGCATGGCACCGCGCGCCATGTGCGGCTAAAGTAGCGCATTCCTAACGACGAAGGTTTCGCGCCCATGTATCTCGGCATCGACCTCGGCACGTCCGAAGTGAAAGTCCTGCTGCTCGCCTCCGATGGACGCGTGATCGGCACCGCAGGCTCGCCCTTTACCGTTTCGCGTCCGCATCAGCGCTGGGCCGAACAGAATCCCGAAGATTGGTGGGCCGGTACGCGCGCGGCGCTGGCCGCGTTGCGCGCCAAACATCCGGACGAGTTCGCGCAGATTCGCGGCATCGGCCTCTCGGGGCAGATGCACGGGGCCGTGCTGCTGGATGCGCAAGACCGCGTATTGCGGCCCGCGATCCTGTGGAACGACATGCGCAGCGACAAGGAGTGCGCGGAACTGACCGAGCGCGCGCCGGAGTTGCACACCGTGGCAGGCAATCTCGCGATGCCCGGATTCACCGCGCCGAAGCTGCTATGGGTGGCGCACCACGAACCGGAAATCTTCGCGCAGACCGCCTGCGTGCTGCTGCCAAAGGACTACCTGCGCCTGCAACTGACCGGCGGCAAGGTGTCCGATCCATCGGATGCAGCGGGCACGCTGTGGCTCGACGTCGCCAAACGCGACTGGTCCGATTCGCTGCTCGCCGCCTGCAACATGACGCGCGCTCAGATGCCGGCCTTGTGCGAAGGCAGCGAGCCGTCCGGCACCCTGCTTCCCGCAGTGGCGCGCGAGTTCGGTTTGAGCGACGGCGTGATCGTCGCGGCCGGCGGTGGTGACAATGCCACGAGCGCGATCGGCATCGGCGCGACGCAACCGGGCGACGGCTTCGTCTCGCTCGGCACCTCAGGTGTGTTGTGCGTGGTCGGCGACAGCTTCCGGCCGAATCCCGCTTCCGCGGTGCACGCGTTCTGCCATGCGATTCCGGATCGCTGGCATCAGATGAGCGTGGTGTTGTCGGCGGCAAGCTGTTTGCGCTGGGTCTGCAAGCTCACCTCCACCGACGAGCCGACCCTGCTCGCCGAAATCGAGGCGCTCCCAGCGGAAGCGTTGACCACTGCCCCGCTCTTTCTGCCCTATCTGTCCGGTGAACGCACGCCGCACAACGACCCGTATGCACAGGGCGTGTTCTTCGGCATGAATCACGCGACCGATCGCGCCTTGCTCGGCTACGCGGTGCTCGAAGGCGTGACGCTCGCGCTCACCGACGGCCTCGACGCGTTGCGCGCGGCGGGCACCGAAGCGAAGGCGTTGTCCCTGCTTGGCGGCGGTGCGCGCAGCGACTACTGGGCACAACTGCTCGCCGACGCGCTCGACACCGCCACCCGCAAGCACGGCGGCGGCGAAACCGGCGCGGCGCTCGGCGCGGCCCGCCTCGGCTGGCTGGCCGCAGGCGGCGACCCGGCCAAGGTGCTGACCAAGCCGCCGATCGAAAAGGAGTTCACGCCGAACCCGCGACGGCACGCCGAACTGCGCACCCGGCTTGAAGCGTATCGCGCGCTCTACCGCCACGTGCGGCCGCTGTTCGACCCCGCGCGGCAACCGCTCGCCTGACCGGCAAAGCACAGCCGGTTCCCGTTGAGACGCGGGAACCGGCTGCTATCATCGGCGCACTTCAAGCGAACCGTCACCGTGCCCAAGTCCACAGAAAAATTAGACCTTGCTACCCGCGCCGCGTGGCTTTACTACGTCGCAGGCAACACCCAGAACGAAATCGCCGAGAAGCTGCAGGTGTCGCGCCCGGTCGCGCAGCGGCTGGTCGCCTTCGCGGTCGAAAAGAACCTGATTCGCGTACGCGTCGATCACAAACTGGCCGATTGCCTCGCGCTCGCCGATCAACTCTCGAAGCGCTACGGCCTGAGCATGTGCGAAGTCGTACCGATCGACAGCGATACGTCGGAAGAAGTCGACCGCAAGCTGGCGGTGGCCGGCGCGCAAGTCATGGAACGCTATCTTGGCGAAGAAAAGCCGATGGTGGTCGCCGTGAGCAGCGGCCGTACGCTGAAGGCCGCAGTCGATCAGATCGCCCAACTGGAGCGTCCGCAGCACCGCCTGGTATCGATGGTCGGGGCGATCGCCTCGGACGGCTCCTCGAACCGCTACGACGTCGCGCTGCACATTTCGGAGAAGACCGGCGGCAAGCATTTTCTGCTGCCCGCGCCGTTGCTCGCCGATAGCGAAGCCGAACGCGCACAGTGGTGCAATCACCGGCTGTACCGGATCGTCGAATCGCTGTCGGCGCAAGCGGATGTCGCGTTCGTCGGCATCGGCAATATCGGGCCGAAATGCCCGTTGCACGAAGACGGCTTTATCACGTCCGCGGAAGTAAAAGAGTTGATGCAGAACGGTGCGGTGGCCGAAATGCTCGGCCTGCCGATCGATGCAGCCGGCGCGCACGTCGAATCGCCGACCGGCCGGCGCGTCACCAGCATCGCGCTCGACTCGCCACCGCGGCGCCCCACCATCGGCTTTGCCGGCGGCGAGCGCAAGCGCGAAGCGCTGATCGCGGTGCTTAAAGGCGGCTGGCTGTCGGGACTGGTGACCGACGAGTTGTGCGCACGCGCGGCGCTCGAAGCGGCGGCTTAAAAGGCTTACAGGCGGCACACCGCCGCTCTACAACACCGGCAGCCCTTCCGTGATGATGATGCGGTACTCGCCGCCCTGCAGGCGCGTCTCGCTGACCGCCTGATACGCTGGGCTGCGATACCACGCGATCGCTTCGTCGTAACTGGGGAACTCGAGGATCAGGATTTCGTCGATCGGCGGCCCCTCCACCACTTCTTTCCGCCCGTGGCTCGCGAGCACCATGACCGCATGCTTCTCGAAGACTGCGGGCGCGTCCTGTTTGTATTCTTCCAGTTTGGCGGGGTCGAGCGTTTTCTCGCGTGTGATGACGACGTAGGCGGGCATGAACGTTTCCTGAGCGTGAATAAACGTGACCGGACGGAAAGCGGCGCGCCCGCCGCTTTCCCAATCACATACTCACGCGGCCAGCACTTCTACGATCTTACGCTGGAAGGCTTTCCCTTCGCTGTCGAACAAATGGCAGTGCTCAGGGGTAGCGCCGACCCGTTGCGTGTCGCCCTTGCTGTGGCGTTCGAGCGGCGGAATCCGCGCGATCAAACCATCCGGCGCCACGCTCGATTCCGCATACAGATATGCTGCGTCGCCAAGCGATTCGACTGCCATCGTGCGCGCCGACACGCCGTCGTCGGCCATTCCGAAGTGCAGATGCTCCGGACGAATGCCGACGGTGACCTTGTCGCCCTGCTTCACCGCGCCCGGCTCCACCGCAACGCGCTGCGTCTCGCCGGTTTCGTAGCGTACCGTGACACCGTCGTGCGTCACCGACTGCACGATCCCTTCCATAAAGTTCATCTTCGGCGAACCGATGAAGCCGGCGACGAAGCGATTGGCCGGCGCGTGATACAGCATGGTCGGGCTGCCGACCTGCTCCACATTGCCCGCCGACAACACGACGATCTTGTCGGCCAGCGTCATTGCTTCGACCTGATCGTGCGTCACGTAGATCATCGTGGTCTTCAGCTCGTCGTGCAGACGCGCGAATTCGAGGCGCATCTTCACACGCAGCGCGGCGTCGAGATTCGACAACGGTTCGTCGAACAGGAACACCTTCGGCTTGCGCGTAATCGCGCGGCCGATTGCAACACGCTGGCGCTGGCCGCCCGAAAGCTGCTTCGGCTTGCGGTCGAGCAGATGGTCGATGTGCAGGATCTTCGCCGCGTTGCGCACGGCGGAGTCGATTTCCGGCTTCTTGGTGCCGGCGAGTTTCAGGCCGAACGCCATGTTGTCGTACAGCGTCATGTGCGGATACAGCGCGTATGACTGGAACACCATCGCGATGCCGCGCTTGGCGGGCGGTACGTCGTTCACGCGCGTGCCGTCGATGGTCAGATCGCCGCCGCTGATGTCTTCGAGGCCGGCGATCATTCGCATCAGCGTCGATTTACCGCAACCGCTCGGGCCCACGAACACGACGAATTCGCCGTCCAGAATGTCGAGGTTGATGTCGCGCATCACCTCATTGTCGTCGTAGGCCTTTTTGATGTTGCGCAGAGTTACGCTTGCCATGATGTGTCTCCGTGTGTTGCTGTGTGTTGCTAACGATGCTTCAGCTGCGTTCGGTTGCCCAGGTTGCTTGCGTTGCTTCAGCAACTGCGTTGATTCGCTTCTCTATATGCTGTTCAAGTCCTGCTCATTCGCCGCTCATTTGCTTTGACCTGCGGCCCTTACGGTATCGCTGCCGTCGCGCTCAGCGTCCATTGCGCGACCAGGTCCGGCAACTGCAGCATGTCGTCGAACACAGTACGCGCACCCGCCGCATGCAACGCGTCGATCTGCGCGTCACTCGCATGACCGCCGCCGATAAAGCCCAGCACCGTCATGCCCGCCGCCGTTGCCGCCGTCACGCCCGTCACGCTGTCTTCCACCACGAGGCAGGCGGACGGCGCGAGGCCGAGACCAAGCGCGGCAGCGAGATAGACATCGGGCGCGGGCTTCGGATTCGGCACCGCATCGGCGCAAAAGAGCCGGTCGCCGAAGAACTTCACGAGGCCCGTGCGCGCCAGCACGTTCTCCACATACGGCCGGAAACTGTTGCTCGCACATGCCTTGGTGAGCGGCACCTGCGCGAGCGCGGACTCGATGCCAACGACCGCCGACGCCTGCATCGCCGCCGCTTCCACCGCCTGGCGGATCGACTCGATATCCTCGACGCTCAGGCTCTTGCCAAGTTGCGCCGCCGTGCCCTGCAGCACCTTTTCGATGCGCAAGCCGAGCAGCGGCAACACCACCGGCTCGACATCGGCATCGGGCCAGCGCGCCTCGAGTTCGTGCACCAGCATGCTCGCCGCCACGGCTTCGCTGTCGATCAGCACGCCGTCGCAATCGCAGATCAGCGCGAAATGACCTACCGTCGCACCTGCGGTCATTTGACCGCCCCAAAAGTAAGACCGCGCACCAGTTGCTTCTGCGACAGCCAGCCGACAATCAGGATCGGCGCAACCGCAAGCAGTGAAGCAGCGGAGAGCTTGGCCCAGAACAAGCCTTCAGGACTCGAATACGACGCAATGAACACAGTCAGCGGCGCGGCGTTCGAACTCGACAGGTTGATGCTCCAGAACGCTTCGTTCCACGACAGGATTACCAGCAGCAACGCGGTGGAGGCAAGCCCCGGCAGCGACATCGGCATCAGCAGATAGACGATTTCCTGCCACGTTGCCGCGCCGTCGATCCGGCCTGCTTCGAGAATGTCGCGCGGAATTTCGGCGAAGTACGTGAACGACATCCACACCGCAATCGGCAGATTGATCAGCGTGTAGACAATCACCAGACCGGACACCGAATCGAGCAGACCACTGTTCTTCCACAACAGATAGATCGGCACCAGCACGCCAACCGACGGCATCATCTTGGTCGACAACATCCACAGCAGGACTTTCTGCGTGCGGCGCGTCGGAAAGAAGGCCATCGCGTACGCGGCCGGCACGGCGAGAATCAGGCACAGCAGCGTGACGCCCGCCGAGATCAGGATTGAATTCCACGCGAACGAAAAGTAGTTGCTGCGCGCGAACACCTCGCGGAAGCTATCGAGCGTCGGGATGAAAAACAACGACGACGAATACGCCTGCTGCTCCGTCTTGAACGCGGTGATCGTCATCCAGAAGATCGGGAAAAACAGCAGCAACGCGACGAGCCAGGCGATCACGCCAGGAAGGCCGCGGCGAATTGCGGCGAACGGCGACTTGGCCGGCACGGTCATCGGCGCCGTGCCCGACGCAGAGGTAGAGGCAACGTGGCTCATTTTTCGTACTCCCCTTTCAGGTTCTTCGCGAGCATCCGCACAAGGAAGAACGACACGATGTTAGCCAGCACGACAGCCAGAATGCCGCCCGCCGAAGCGAGACCGACGTCGAACTGTTGCAGGCCCAGCGAATAGATCAGGTACGACAGATTGGTGGTCGCGGTGCCCGGACCGCCGCCCGTGGTCGTATAGATTTCGGCGAAGATCGACAGCAGGAAAATCGTCTCCATCATCACCACCACCGCGATCGCCCGTTTCAGGTGAGGCAGCGTGATGTAGAAGAACATCGAGAACGGACCCGCACCGTCGATACGCGCCGCTTCCTTCTGCTCCTGATCGAGCGACTGGATCGCGGTGAACAGAATCAGGAACGCGAACGGTAACCACTGCCACGCGACGATCATGATCACGGCCGTGAGCGGGTACTCGGCGAACCAGTCGATCGGCTGCAGCCCGATCGCGCGCATGCCCTGTGCGATCAGGCCATACACCGGATGCAGGATCATGTTCTTCCAGATCAGCGCGCTGACGGTCGGCATCACGAAGAATGGTGCGATCGCCAGTAGCCGCGCGATGCCCTGGCCGTAGAACTTACGGTCGAACAGAATCGCCATCAGCACGCCGCCGACCACTGTGATCACCAGCACCGAGATGATCAACTCGAGCGTGTGCCCGATCGACGGTCCGAACGACGGATCGCTGGCGAGATACTTATAGTTGTCGAAACCGGCGAAGCCTTTCAGATCCGGATTCAGCAGGTTATAGCGCGAGAACGAAAACCAGATCGTCATCGCCAGCGGAATCGCCATCCACAGTACGAGTACTGCGACTGAGGGCGTGACGAGCCAACGGGCCGAATTGGCTTTGCGGGTTTCGCGTTCTTTTTCTGTTTGGGGATGGGCATGCATAAGAGGCAGGCGTAAAGGACGCATGATTGACCACCTGTTCGGTAATGCGCGGGCCGGCGCTTTATCCGCCGTGATGGCTTAAACCGCCTGGCTACCGCGACGCAATGCGATGTCTCAGTGCCCACGCGGCGGGGACGGCCCGCTGTGCTGCGTGGGCCGGCTGACGGGCGTCAGCCGGCGCGTGCCACGTGACTCATGTGGCTGACTTCCGCTTTACTTCTGATACCCGGCCTGTTGCACGGCGCGATTCGCCGTTGCCTGGCCGGCTGCCAGCGCCTGATCGACCGTCATCTGGCCGGCAATCGCGCCGGAGATGCTCTGACCGACTACGGTGCCGAACGACTGGAACTCAGGAATGCCGACGAACTGCACACCGGTATACGGCACTGGCTTCAACGTCGGATGATCCGGGTCAGCCGTTTCGATTGCCTTCAGCACGAAGTCGCCGAACGGTGCAGCCTCCTTGTATTCAGGACGTGCGTAGGTTGAGTGGCGTGTTCCCGGCGGCACTGAGGCCCAGCCCTCATCCTTCGCGACCAGTTCGATGTACTGCTTCGACGTGGCCCACGCGATGAACTTCTTCGCCGAGTCAGCCTGCTTCGACGACTTCGGAATGGCCAACGCCCACGCCCACAGCCAATGCGAACCCTTCGGCGTGACGGCGATCGGCGCCGCCGCGAAGCCCACCTTGTCGGCGATCTGCGACTGCTGCTTGTTGTAGAGCATGCCGGCCGCCACCGTTGCGTCGATCCACATCGCGCACTTGCCCGAGGACATCAGCGTCAGGTTTTCGTTGAAGCCGTTCGAGCTGGCTCCCGGAGGACCGTCTTTCTTCAGCAGATCGACGTAGAAGGTGATCGCCTTCTTCCATTCCGGCGACGTCAACTGCGCCTGCCACTTGTCGTCGAACCAGCGGCCGCCGAAGGTGTTCACCACCGTCGTGCCATAGGCCATGTTCTCGCCCCAGCCGGCCTTGCCGCGCAGGCAGATGCCGTACATGCCGTTAGCTTTGTCGGTGAGCTTGTCGGCGAATTGCGCGATCTGGTCGTAGGTCGGCTGATCGGGCATCTTCAGGCCCTTCGCCGCGAACAGATCCTTGCGGTAATACGTCATCGAGCTTTCGACGTAGAACGGCAACGCGTACAACTGGCCGCCGCTCGAGAGGCCGTCGCGAGCCGTCTTCACGACGTCGTTCAGATCGTAATCAGCGGGCAGATTGGTGAGCGGGGTGAGCCAGCCGCGCTTGCCCCATTGCGGCGTTTCGTACGCACCGATCGTCATCACGTCGAACTGGCCGCTGCCGGTCGTGATGTCGGTGGTGGCGCGTTGACGCAGCACGTTTTCTTCGAGAATCACCCAGTTGAGCTTGATGTCCGGATTCGCCTGCTCGAAGGCGGGCGAGAGCTTCTTCAGCTCGATCATGTCCGGATTGTTCAACGTGGCGATGGTCACCGTGGCCGCCTGAGCGTGCAACGCAAAGCATGCGACAGCGCCGGCACTGACCGCCTTCAGCGCGGATTTTGTAGCTGGTTTCATGTGATGTCTCCTTTCTCGTACGTTATGTGATGCTGCGTTTGTTCTACGAAAATGACGAAGGGTGAAACAGGTTCGGCTCATCCACTCTGCGATTCGCTCAGCTCATCCAGTTCCCGCCGTCGACGTTCAGGGTTTGCGCGGTGATGTAGTCGGCATCCGCCGACGCGAGAAACAGGGCGGCGCCGGTCAAATCGTCCGGCACGCCCATACGGCCGAGCGGCACCGCTTCACCGACGAGGCGTTTCTTCTCGCCGAGCGGCCGGTTTTCGTAGCGTGCGAAGAGCGCGTCGACCTCTTTCCACATCGGTGTATCGACGACGCCCGGCGCAATGCCGTTCACGTTGATCTGGTGCGGCGCGAGGGCGAGCGCTGCGGATTGCGTGTAGCTGAGTACGGCGGCTTTGGTTGCGCAGTAGTGCGACACCAGCGCCTCGCCGCGCCGCCCGGCTTGCGACGACATATTGATGATCTTGCCGCCGTGGCCCTGCTCGACCATTTTCCGGGCGACGGTTTGCATCAGGAAGAACATGCCCTTCACGTTGACCGCAAAGAGGCGGTCGAACACTTCCCAGGATTCATCGAGGATCGGGCGCATATCGAAGAGCGCCGCGTTGTTGAACAGGATATCGACCTGGCCGAAGCGCTCCAGCGTACTCGCGAGGATGCGTTCGATATCCTCGCGGCGCGTGACATCGGCGCTGACGGTCAGCACGCGGTCGCCGTAAGCGGCGCGAAAAGCGGCGCCGAAACTGTCCGCCGGCTTGACGTCGACCAGCACGCAACGCGCGCCTTCGTCCAGATACCGCCGGGCCACGGCTTCACCGATTCCGCTTGCCGCGCCCGTCAGAATGGCCACCTTGTCTTGCAATCGTGCCGCCACTGCCTGTCTCCGGTTCGTTTCGCTTCTTGAGGCGCGGTGAGCGAACGCTCGTTGCGCGAACAATTGCTCTGTTGGTGATCGAATGATCGGATACGGACCGGGTCATGTCAAGGCGCTCGACCAGATTTCGATGGTGCAGCGCGGCAGGACCCTCGCACACCCTCTTCCGGCTTCGACCGACACAAATACGAGAAATCGAAGACCGCCAATCTGCTTTCTGCGCAAGCCGCTGACAAATATTCGAGATACGTTATATCATTGCGGCCTCGCTTCGCTCCGAAGCTTTGCAGGTTCGTCAGGGAGTCCGCTGATGGCTACATCGATTGCAGAACACCATGCCGTACGGCTCGCCCATGCCGAGGCGCACGCCGCCCTGCATGGGCTCGCGCTCACACCGCTGCGGCGACAGGTGTATGCGGCGATCGTCGCCAGCGACCGGCCGATCGGGGCCTATGAGTTGCTGGACGCGCTCGAGCCGCAACGCGGGCGCGTGCCGCCCACCACGATCTACCGGGCGCTGGACTTTCTGCTCGCGCACGGCTTCGTCCATCGGATCGAATCGAAGAACGCGTTTTTTGCCTGCTGCGAGGTCGGCGTGCCGCATCGCAGCCAGTTTTTGATGTGCGACGGGTGCGGCGCGACTGTGGAGATTCCCGGCGGCGATCTTGCCCAACAACTGTCGCATAGCGTGCCGGCACACGGTTTCGAGGTGCACCGCCAGGTGGTCGAGCTAAGCGGGCTGTGCGCGCGCTGCGCCCGCGCGGCGCGGCCCTCCGGTGCGTCCCTATGAAAGCCGGCCTGATCACCGGTATGAACGCCAAAACGCGCCGCTCCCAAGGAGCGTAGTTCATTCAACTCTCACGCAGCAGGAAACAACGATGAAGAAATTCGGCTCGATGTTGAACGGGGCGCGCCATGCGCTGAAGCTGTCGAAGACCGTGGCCATGGGCGCAGCGGCCGCCGCTGCTTTCACGCTCAGCCACGGCGCATTTGCCGCGGATGCGAAAATCCCGGTGGTGGCAGCGGAAAACTTTTACGGTGACGTCGTGCAGCAACTGGGCGGCGATCGCGTCGACGTGACCAGCATCCTCAGCAATCCGGATCAGGACCCGCATCTGTTCGAAGCCAGCCCGAAGACGGCGCGGGCCTTGCAGCATGCGAGCCTTGTGGTCTACAACGGCGCCGACTACGATCCGTGGATGGCGAAACTGCTGGCCGCTTCCAAGGGCTCGAATCGCGCGACGATCGTTGCCGCCGAACTGACAGGCAAGAAGAGCGGCGATAATCCTCACCTCTGGTACGACCCGGCCACCATGCCGAAAGTGGCGCGCGCGGTAAGCGCGGCGCTCGTCGCGGCTGACCCGGCGCACAAGTCGGCGTACGATGCGAACCTCGCGAAGTTTCTCGATTCGCTGAAACCCATCGACGCCAAAGTCGCCGATCTGCATGGCCGCTACGCCGGCGTGCCGGTGACGGCAACCGAGCCGGTGTTCGGCTATATGTCGGACGCAGTCGGCCTCTCGATGCGCAATCTGCGCTTCCAGTTGGCGACGATGAACGACACTGAAGCAAGCGCGGCCGATATCGCCGCGTTCGAACGCGATCTGCGCGAAAAGCGCGTACGCGTTCTGATCTATAACAGCCAGGCAACCGAGGCCCTGACCAAACGCATGTTGAAGCTCGCGCAGCAATCGAAGGTGCCGACCATGAGCGTCACCGAAACCGAACCGGCCGGTAAGACCTATCAGACGTGGATGCTGACGCAGCTCGACGCGCTAGGCACGGCGCTGGCTGCGGGCGGAGCGAATGCGGCGGCGAGCGCCGCCAAAGGAAAAACCCAATGAACGAAACTGGCCGCAGCACGCCAGCTAATGCATCGACGGGCGCACGCAGTAACGCGCCCGTGCTTGAACTCGAGCGCGTCACGCTCGAACTCGGCGGCCGCACGATTCTGCGCGACGCCGGCTTCGTGGTGAACCAGGGCGAATTCATCGGCGTGCTCGGGCCGAACGGCGCGGGCAAGACCACGCTGATGCGCGCCGTGCTCGGTCTCGTGCCGGCAGCGAGCGGCGCGATCCGCGTGTTAGGGCAGCCGGTCGAGCGTGGTAACTCGTCGATCGGTTATATGCCGCAGACGCGCAGTGCGCTGGCCGGGCGCCGCGTGCGCGGCCGCGACTTCGTCGCCATGGCCGCCGATGGACACCGCTGGGGCCTGCCCCATGCGGACAGCAAAACCCGCGCGGATGTCGAGCGGGTGCTCGATCTGGTAGGCGGCCGCCAGCTAGCTGAGCGGCCGTTATCGGAACTGTCGGGCGGCGAACGTCAGCGTCTGCTGCTCGCGCAATGCCTGCTCGGCAACCCCAAGCTGCTGCTGCTCGACGAACCGTTGATCAGCCTCGATCCGCATCATCAGAAGAGCGTGGTCGAGTTGGTGCGGCGCGTGCAGCAGGAGCTCGGCATTGCCGTGCTGTTCTCGGCGCATGAACTGAATCCGCTTCTGCACGCGCTCGACCGCGTGCTGTATCTCGGCAGCGGCGTCGCCGCGCTCGGCACCGTCGATGAAGTCATTACGCGGCCGGTGCTGTCGCGTCTCTATGGCTCGCCGATCGATGTGATGCGGGTGAAGGGCCGCATCTTCGTGATGTCGGGCGACGTCGAAGTCGAAAAACACGATCACGAGCACGAACACGACGAGAACGGCGGCCATAGCCACTCGCACGGGCATGCACATTCGCACGACCACGGTGGCGCACACGGCCACTCACACCAGCACGACTCACGCGACGGACACAAGCACGATGTTTGAATACGATTTCATGGTGAACGCGTTCGCGGCGTCGGGGATCGTCGCGGTGCTGGCAGGCGTGGTGGGCTATTTTCTGGTGATGCGTGGACAGACCTTCGCTGGTCATGCGCTCTCGCACGTCGGCTTCACCGGCGCGACCGGCGCTGTGCTGATCGGCATCTCGCCGATCTGGGGGATGATCGGCTTCACGCTCGCGGCAGGCGTCGGTATGGGCGCGCTCGGCGAGAAACTGGCCGGACGCGATGTCGCGATCGGTGTGATCCTGTCGCTGTCGCTCGGCTTCGGCTTGCTGTTCCTGCATTTCTTCACCGCATACGCGACTCAAGTTACCGCGCTGCTGTTCGGCAACGTGCTCGGCGTGAATGCGTCGACACTCGGCGTGCTGGCGGCGCTAGGCGTCATCAGTTTGCTGGCGCTCGCCGCGATCATGCGACCCTTGTTGTTTGCTTCGTTGCAGCCGGAATTAGCGGAAGCCAAGGGCGTGTCGTTGCGCAGGGTGTCGGTGCTGTTCCTGTCGATCGCCGCGCTCGCCGTGGCGGCGTGCACGCAGATTGTCGGCGTGCTGCTGGTGTTCACGCTGATGGTCGGGCCGGCCGCCGCCGCGCAAAACGTGACGACGCGACTCTCGACCGGTCTCGTGCTTGCCGCCGTGTTCGCCCTGGTGCAGGCGTGGCTCGGTCTGACGCTGGCGTTCTATACCGACTGGCCGACGAGCTTCTGGATCACCGTGCTGTCGGCGGTGGTGTATGGCGGGAGTTTGTTGAGGCGGCGTTGAGGCGGCGTTGAAGCGGCGCCTGGCGGCGACACACTGCGTGCCGCCGCCATCGTCCCGGTGAATATCAGCCGAGCAGCACCTTCGCGTGATGCGCGAGATGGTCCTCGATGAAAGTCGAGATGAAGTAATACCCGTGGTCGTAGCCAGCATGACGACGCAAGGTCAGCGGCTGTCCTGCGGCCTTGCAAGCGGCTTCGAACACATCCGGGTTCAACTGCTCGGCGAGGAACTGATCCGCCAGCCCCTGATCGACCAGAATCCCTTCAGCGAACTTGCGTGGTGCGTGAGCGACCAGCTCGCTCGAGTCATACTGCCTCCACGCTTCACGGTCCTCGCCCAGATACCCGCTGAACGCCTTCACGCCCCACGGGCACTGTGATGGCGCGGCGATCGGCGCGAACGCCGACACCGACCGATAGATCTCCGGGTTGCGCAGCGCCAGCATCAGCGCGCCATGGCCACCCATCGAATGCCCGAAGATGCCCAGACGCCCGCCGTCCACCGGCAGATTCGCGAGCACTGTTTCGCGCAGTTCATCGCGCACATACGAGTACATCCGATAGTGCTTCGCCCACGGCTGCTGCGTCGCGTTGACGTAAAAGCCCGCGCCGACGCCGAAGTCCCACGCCGCGCTTTCGCCCGGCACGCCCGCACCGCGCGGACTGGTGTCCGGCGCGATCAGCGCGATGCCGTGCTGCGCCGCGAAGCGCTGCGCGCCCGCCTTGACCGGGAAGGTTTCTTCCGTGCAAGTCAGGCCGGCGAGATAGAACAGCGCGGGGACGTTCGCGTTGGCCTGCAAAGCCTGCGGCGGCAGATACACCGAGAAGCGCATCGGCAGACCGACGGCCTGCGAATCGTGCCGGTAGATCCGCTGCTCGCCGCCATGGCAGGCATGCGACGACAATAGTTCAAGCATCGACATGCTCCTTTCTGTGCCGGGTCGGTGACGCATTAGTACAGCACGACCGAGCGGATCGACTCGCCCTTCTTCATCAGGTCGAAGCCCTCGTTGATGCGCTCGAGCGGCAGACGATGCGTGATCAGGTCGTCGATGTTGATCTTGCCTTCCATGTACCAGTCGACGATCTTCGGCACATCCGTGCGGCCGCGTGCGCCACCGAATGCCGAGCCCTTCCACTCGCGGCCTGTCACCAGTTGGAACGGGCGTGTGCTGATCTCTTCACCCGCCGCCGCCACGCCGATAATGAATGACTGACCCCAGCCCTTGTGCGTGCACTCCAGCGCCTGACGCATCACCTTGGTGTTGCCGATGCATTCGAACGAATAGTCCGCGCCGCCGTCCGTGAGTTGCACGATATGGTCGACCACGTTCTCGACTTCGTTCGGGTTGATGAAGTGTGTCATGCCGAATTTCTTCGCCAACTCAATGCGGCCCGGGTTGATATCGACGCCGATGATCTTGTCCGCGCCGACCATCTTCGCACCCTGGATCACATTCAGGCCGATGCCGCCCAGGCCAAACACCACCACGTTCGCGCCCGCTTCGACCTTCGCCGAATACACCACAGCGCCGACGCCCGTCGTCACGCCGCAGCCGATGTAGCAGATCTTGTCGAACGGCGCGTCTTCACGCACCTTCGCGACCGCGATTTCCGGCACGACGATGTAGTTCGAAAACGTGGACGTGCCCATGTAGTGAAACAGCGGCTTGCCGTCCAGCGAGAAGCGCGACGTGGCATCGGGCATCAGGCCGCGGCCTTGCGTCGAACGGATCGCCTGACAAAGATTGGTCTTGCGCGACAGACAGAATTTGCACTGACGGCATTCCGGGGTGTAAAGCGGAATGACGTGGTCGCCCTTCTTCAACGTGCCGACACCCGGACCCACATCGACGATCACACCCGCACCTTCGTGACCGAGAATCGCCGGGAAGATGCCTTCAGGATCCGCGCCCGAGAGCGTGTAGTAGTCGGTGTGGCAGATACCCGTCGCTTTCACTTCAATCAGGACTTCACCGGCGCGCGGCCCTTCCAGATCCACTTCTTCGATCGTCAACGGGGCGCCGGCTTTCCATGCGATAGCTGCTTTGGTTTTCATCGTGAATGCTCCTGTGAGTCGGTGAATGCCTGGCCCGTCGCGGTGAGATATCGCGCGGCGTGCCGGTGTCGCGGTTCGCGGTTCCGCAGTTAATTCGTGTGCCGGACTGGGGACGGACAGTGTCGTCGCCGCCCGGCATCAAGCGCCGGCCTATACCTTAGCGTGCGAAAGCCGTCATGGTATTGCAAAGTACGTCGCGGCATTGTCTGTAGCTGACATCGCGTTGTTCAGCGAAGCGGGGTTTTGCCGAACCATGATTCGACGCGGCCATACAGATCGAGAAAGCGCGCATAACGTTCGGCGAGCGCCGCATCGCCTTGCGGCCCGGCAACACGCGTCGCGCCTGGCGCAAGCGCGGCGAGGTCGCTTGCGTGCCAATGCCCGCTCGCCAATCCGCCGAGGATAGCCGCGCCACGCGGCGCTGCGTTGGGGCAGTCGACGGCATGGAGTTCGACGTTTAACGCGTCGGCGAGCAACTGCCGCCAGCGCGCATCGACGGAACCGCCGCCCGCGAGCTTCAAGGTCGTCACCGTCGCGCCGCTCGCGCGGATCGCGTCAAGGCCGGCACGCAGCGAGAACGCGACGCCTTCGAATGCGGCGCGCATCATCGTGCCGCGCGAGTGGTCGAGCGCGAGGCCAAGCCAGCCGCCACGCGCGGCAGGGTTGAGCCACGGGGTGCGCTCGCCGGTGAGGTAGGGCAGGAAAGTCAGGCCTGCTGCGGCGCTTGAGATAGCGGCTGTTGTATCACCGAATGCATCACGATAAGCATCAACCCATTCATACGACAACCAACCCCGCACGCGTTCGAGCGCGACGCCGACGTTTTGCATCGCCGCCATCCGATACCAGTGATCGCTCGCGGCCCGATAGCGATGCAGGCCTTTTACCGCTTGCGGCGCGTGCTCGGCGAGTACGACGATTTGTCCACCCGTGCCGGTGGTGAGCAACGCGTCGCCATCGCTCGCGAGGCCGCTGCCAAGCGCCGCGCATGGCGTATCGGCGGCACCGATCGCGAGCACGATGCCGGCGCGCAGACCCAGTTCCTGCGCGGCCTCCCGCGACAAAATGCCGCCCGCCGCATAGGAAGGCGCAAGCGGCGCAAACCATTCATGCGGCAATTCGAGCCGCTCGAGCAGCGCCTGATCCCACACGCCAGCGGGATCGGCAAGCGCGGTCGCGCAGGCGTCGGAGGGATCGGTTGCGACCGCGCCGCCCAACGCGACGCGCAACCAATCCTTAGGTTGCAGCGCCCATCGCGTCTTGCGCGCGGACTGCGGTTCGTTCTGGACGATCCAGCGCAGCAAAGGACCGGCCATGCCTGGCGCAACAGGATTCGGCTGCGGCTCGGGCCATTGATCGAGCAGACCCAACGCGCGCGTGTCGGGCCAGAGCATCGCCGGACGCACGGCTTCGCCATCGGCGTCGATCAACACGACACCGTGCATCTGTCCGGAGAAACCGATTGCATGCACGTCGCGACGCAACCCGGCAGGCAAACGCCTCGCCGCTTCGCATAGCGCGCGCCACCAGGTTTGCACCGAGATTTCGGCCCATCCGGGATGCGGTGTTTCGAGGGCATACGCGACACTCGCCGCTGCCTGCTCGCGGCCGTTTTCGTCGACGATTGCGACTTTCAGGGAGCCGGTGCCGAGGTCGATGCCAAGAAAACTCATGGGCGATAGGACGTCAATTTGAGCTTAGGGACAAGCAAGCGAAAGGTGCCTGGAACGGCGTATTTTCCGTCACCGCTGCGCGGCTTCGGAAGCGCGCCCGAATGCACGCTGAAAACCCGGAATCGCGGGTTAACCCCGCCACGCCGCGAGCCGCACGAAAACAGCACTATGCGTCGAGCGAGATACACCTCATTGATTCTCACACATATCCCGTTAGGACGGGCGCGCGCGGCGCGTGAGCGCCCATCGCCGCTGCAAGGGGCTTCCGGCGGATTTGTGCGGCGCACGCATTTCTTTTGCCTTTCAAACAGGCCTCATCCATATCGTCACCGGGAATGCCGGAATAGGCCCCAGTGGTCTTGTTGCAGCTTTTCGTTCCGCATACCTTGGAGCCATCCCAAAACGAGATGGTGGAGAGAGACAAAATGCAATCGAACACGGTTCACCCGTGCGACGAGCGACTGCCCGCGGGCCAGTTGCTGACGCTCGGCATTCAGCACGTTTTGGTGATGTACGCAGGCGCAGTTGCGGTGCCGCTGATCGTAGGCGCGGCACTGAAATTGCCGAAAGACCAGATCGCGTTCCTGATTAGCGCCGACCTGTTTTCCTGCGGCATCGCCACGCTGATTCAGACCCTCGGTCTGTGGATCTTCGGCATCCGTCTGCCGGTCATCATGGGCTGCACGTTCGCGGCTGTCGGTCCGATGGTCGCGATCGGCACCAACCCTTCGCTCGGCATTCTCGACATCTTCGGCTCGACGATCGCGGCCGGTGTCATCGGCATTCTTCTCGCACCGGCGGTCGGCAAGCTGCTGCGCTTTTTCCCGCCGGTGGTGATCGGCGTGGTGATCTCGGTGATCGGCCTCTCGCTGATGGAAGTGGGCATCAACTGGGCAGCCGGTGGTGTCGGCAACCCTGACTACGGCAATCCGGTCTATCTCGGCCTGTCGCTCCTCGTGTTGATGCTGATCCTGCTGATCAACAAATTTGCCAAGGGCTTCCTCGCCAATATCTCGGTGCTGCTCGGCATCGTTGCGGGTTTCCTCATCGCGCTGGTGCTTGGCCGCGTGAACATGGACGGCGTCACGCACGCACCGTGGGTCGGCATCGTGATGCCGTTCCACTTCGGCCTGCCGCATTTCGATCCGCTCGCGATTGCGACGATGGTCACCGTGATGTTCGTCACCTTCATCGAATCGACTGGCATGTTCCTCGCGGTCGGCGACATGGTCGATCGTCCGGTGGATCAGAAGACGCTGGTGCGCGGTCTACGCGTCGACGGTCTGGGCACGCTGATCGGCGGCATCTTCAACTCGTTCCCGCATACCTCGTTCTCGCAGAACGTCGGCCTGATCGGCGTGACGGGTGTGAAGAGCCGCTTTGTCTGCGCGATGGGCGGCGTGATCCTGGTGCTGCTGGGCCTGTTCCCGAAGATGGCGCAAGTGGTGGCTTCCGTGCCGGCCTTCGTGCTTGGCGGTGCGGGGATCGTGATGTTCGGCATGGTCGCGGCAAACGGCATCAAGGTGCTGGCCAAGGTCGACTTCGTGAAGAACCATCACAACCTGTTCATCGTCGCGGTGAGCATCGGCATGGGCCTGGTGCCGGTGGTGTCGCCGCAATTTTTCTCGAAGCTGCCGCCGGCGCTGTCGCCGCTGTTGCATAGCGGGATCTTGCTGGCGTCGGTGTCGGCGGTCGTGCTGAACCTGATCTTCAACGGCGTGAAGAGCGAGAAGAAGGCGCAGTGCGAGATTCGCAAGGCCGGACATGATTTCGACGGACGCGGCGGTAATGAATCGCCACGCGACGAGATGCTGCGTGCGGCGGATTTGCACTGAGCGTCGGGCCGCAGGCAACGCTGCGCGAGAGAGATCGCGCTGAGCGTGAGTGATGGGTTGAGCCGGGTCGATCCGAGTTGGGTTGATCCGAGTTGGATTGTGATCCGAGCTGAGTTGATCTCAGCGCCAACAAAAACGCCACGGCATGCCGTGGCGTCTTTTTTATTACCAGTTGCGCAGGACGGCATTCCTGATAAAACCGAAACCTGCCCTACGCGCCTGCTACTACAAGACTCAACCCGCAGTCGCCGCCGAAGCCGCCACCGGCGCACTTGCCGCACCGTAATCGACCGGTGCATCGGCCGGACGCGGCTGCTCGCCGGCCCGTTCGATCCAGCCGCCGCCGAGTGCCTGGTACAGCGTGACCAGGTTCTGCAGACGCTGCATGCGCGCGGTCACCAGCAACTGCTGCGATATATACAGATCGTTCTGTGCGGTCAGCACCGACAGATAGCTGTCGACACCGTTCCTATAACGCAGGTCCGACAGATCCAGCCGGCGCTGCTCGGCAAAGGTATTGCGCTCCAGCGCCTGGATCTGCTGATCGTACGTGCCGCGTGCCGCCAGTCCGTCCGCCACTTCGCGGAACGCCGTCTGGATCGCCTTCTCATACGTTGCGATCTGGATGTTCTTCTGCACGGTGGCGAGGTCGAGATTGGCCTTGTTCGCGCCGCCCTCGAAGATCGGCAACGTGATCGACGGCGCGAAGCTCCACGCCGCCGAACCCGGCTTGAACAGACCGCCGAGCGTCGGGCTCAGCGTGCCGAAACTGCCGGTCAGCGAGACCTTCGGGAAGAACGCTGCGCGCGCCGCGCCGATGTTCGCGTTGGCCGCGAGCAGATTCTCCTCGGCCTCCATGATGTCCGGACGACGTGTCAGCAGATCGGACGGCAGGCCCGCCGGAACATCCGTCAGGAGGTTCTGATTGTCCAGCGTCATGCCCGGCGGCAGATCGTCCGGCAACGGCTCGCCGACCAGCAGCACGAGCGCGTTGTCCGCCTGAGCCCGCAGACGCGCCTGCGACTGCAGGTTTGCCTGCGCCTGGTCGACCACCGTTTCTGACTGCCGCAGGTCCAGTTCCGAACCCGTGCCGTTGTCGAACTGCAGCTTGGCGATCCGGTACGACTCCTGCGCGGTCTTCAGCGTGTTCTGCGTGACCTTCAGCAGATCGTCCACCTCGAGCACCGTCATGTACTGATTCGCCACCTGCGAGACCAGCGCGATTTCCGCAGCCTTGCGCGCCTGAGCGGTGGCCAGGTATTGAGCCAACGCTTGATCCTTCAGGCTTTGAATCCGCCCGAAGAAGTCGATTTCCCAGGAAGCGTTCAGACCCACCGAGTAGGTGTTGCTGATCGTCAGACCAGTGGACGTCAGATCTTTCGGCGTGCGCTGTTTGCTTTGCGAAGCCGCAGCGTTCAGCGTCGGGAACAGCGCCGCGCGAGTGATCTGGTACTGCGCCTGCGATGCCTGGATATTCAGCACCGACACGCGCAGATCGCGGTTGTTCTTCAGCGCGATTTCGATCAGCCGCTGCAAACGCGCATCGGCGAAGAAATCACGCCAGCCGATGTCGGCGGCCGCCTGGCCGTTCGCGGTCCGCGAGGCACTCGCCGCGCCCGGCTGCGTGTCGTACACGCCGCCTGTCGGGAAGGTCGCCGTCACGGGCTCATCCGGGCGATGGTACTTCGGCGCCATCGTGCAACCCGCGGCGAACAGCGCAACCGCCACTGCAATCAAAGAGTGTTTTTGCATCTCAATGTCCGTCCTTGCCCGAGCCTTGATCAGTCGACCCGCCAGCCGACCCGCCACCTTGCGGATCATGCGGATGGTGCTGGTTGTAGTGTGCGAGCGCGTCATCCGGGTCTTCCTTCTCGCCGCCGAACTTCGCGCGGATCACGACGAAGAACATCGGGATCATGAAAATCGCGAGGAAGGTCGCCGTCAACATCCCGCCGATCACGCCCGTACCGATTGCGTGCTGGCTGGCCGAGCCCGCGCCGTTACTGATCGCGAGCGGCATCACGCCGAGAATGAACGCGAGCGAGGTCATCAGAATCGGACGCAACCGCAGACGCGCTGCTTCCAGCGCGGCCTCGATCGGCCCCATGCCTTCACCCTGCTGCAACTCGCGGGCGAATTCCACGATCAGAATCGCGTTCTTCGCCGACAGCCCCACCGTGGTCAACAGACCCACCTGGAAGAACACGTCGTTCTCGAGCCCGCGCAGCGTAGCGGCCAGCAGTGCGCCGATCACGCCGAGCGGCACCACCATGATCACCGAGAACGGGATCGACCAGCTTTCATACAGCGCCGCGAGACACAGGAACACAACCAGGATCGAGATGCCGTACAGAATCGGCGCCTGCGAACCGGACTGGCGTTCCTGCAACGACAAGCCCGTCCATTCGTAGCCGATACCCGCCGGCAGCTTCGCCACGAGTGCTTCCATGGCCGTCATGGCCTGACCGGTCGACTTGCCCGGTGCAGCCGCGCCCTGGATTTCCACCGCCGAGATACCGTTGTAGCGCTCGAGCTTCGGCGAACCATAGGACCACGTACCGCTCGCGAACGATGAGAACGGCACCATGGTGCCGACCGTATTGCGCACGTACCAGGCGTTCAGGTCTTCCGGTTTCATCCGGAACGGTGCGTCGCCTTGCAGATACACCTTCTTGATCCGGCCGTCGGTATCGAGGAAGTTGTTCACGTACTGCGACGCCCATGCGATCGAGAACGTCTGGTCGATCACCGACAGCGACACGCCGAGCGCAGCAGCCTTCTCGTGGTCGATGTTCACCGTGAACTGCGGCGTATCGTTCAGGCCGTTCGGGCGCACCTGAGCCAGCGTCGGATCTTTCGCGGCCATGCCCAACAGCATGTTGCGAGCCTGCATCAGCTTCTCGTGGCCGATACCGGCGCGATCCTGCAACTCGAAGTCGAAGCCGGCAGCCGTGCCGAGTTCAGGAATCGACGGCGGATTCACCGGATACACCAGCGCGTTCTTGTAGCCCGAGAAGTGCATGAAGAGGCGGCCAACCAGCGCCTGCACCTTCTGATCCGAGTGCTGACGCACCGCGTAGTCCTTCATCCGCACGAACACGAGACCCGCGTTCTGACCGCGGCCGGCGAAGCTGAAGCCGTTCACCGTGAAGGTCGATTCGACGATGCTCTTCTCGGTGTTGAGCAGGTAGTCGGAAACGTCCTTCAGCGCATGCGCAGTGGTTTCCTGCGTCGAGCCGGACGGCGTTTGCACCAGCACGAACATCGTGCCCTGGTCTTCGTCAGGCAGGAACGACTTCGGCAACTTCACGAACAGCAGGCCAACCGCGAAGATCACCACCATGTAGATGATCAGCCAACGGCCCGAGCGCTTGATCACGTGGTGAACGCCCGAGTGATACTTGTCGCGGCTCTTGTTGAACGTGCGGTTGAACCAGCCGAAGAAACCGGTGGTTTTTTCCTGATGGCCCTTTTCGATCGGCTTCAAGATCGTCGCGCACAGCGCCGGCGTCAGAATCAACGCGACCAGCACGGACAGCACCATCGCCGCCACGATCGTCAACGAGAACTGCCGGTAAATAGCCCCGACCGAACCGCCCGAGAACGCCACCGGCACGAACACCGCCGACAGCACGAGCGCCACGCCGACCAGCGCGCCGGTAATCTGGTCCATCGCCTTGCGGGTCGCATCTCGAGGCGATAACCCCTCCTCCTGCATCACCCGCTCGACGTTTTCCACCACCACGATCGCATCGTCCACCAGCAAGCCGATCGCCAGCACGAGCCCGAACATGGACAGCGTGTTGATCGAGAAGCCCACGATACCCATGATCGCGAACGTGCCCAGCAGCACCACCGGCACGGCGATCGTCGGGATCAGCGTGGCGCGCAGGTTCTGCAGGAACAGGTACATGACCAGGAACACCAGCACGATACCTTCGAGCAGCGTCTTGACCACTTCTTCGATCGACAGACGCACGAACGGCGTGGTGTCGTATGGATATTGCACGACGAGGCCGTGCGGGAAGTACTTCGACAGTTCGGCGACCTTCGCGCGCACTGCCTTGGCCGTAGCCAGCGCGTTCGCGCCGGTGGCGAGCTGAATACCGAAGCCTGCCGTCGGCGCACCGTTGTACTTGGTGTCGAAGTTGTAGTTTTCGCCGCCGAGCTCGATGTGGCCCACGTCCTTGATACGGACTTGCGAGCCGTCCGTGTTCACCTTCAGCAGCACGTTGCCGAACTGTTCAGGCGTATTGAGCAGCGTGGCTTCCGTGATGGTGGCCTGCAGCACCTGGCCCGGCACCGACGGCGTGCCGCCGAGCGAACCGCCCGCGACCTGCACGTTCTGCGCTTGCAATGCCGTCTGCACGTCTACCGGCGTAAGGCCGAAGTTGGTCAGCTTGTTCGCATCCAGCCAGATCCGCATCGCATACTGCGAGCCGAACAGCGTCACCGTGCCCACACCGTCGATCCGGCTGACCGGATCCTGGACGTTCGACGCGACGTAGTTCGCCAGGTCGTACTTGTTCATGCTGCCGTCTTCGGACACGAACGCCATCACCAGCAAGAAGCTGCTGCTCGACTTCGTGACCTTGGTACCCAACTGCTGCACGGCTTGCGGCAACAGCGGCGTGGCGAGCTGCAGCTTGTTCTGCACCTGCACCTGCGCGATGTCAGGATTGGTGCCGGCTGCGAACGTCAGCGTGATGGTTGCCGTACCCGAGTCGTCCGACGTGGACGACAGATACAGCAAGTGGTCGAGACCACTCATCTGTTGCTCGATCACCTGCGTGACGGTGTTTTCCACCGTCTTCGCCGATGCGCCCGGGTACGTTGCGCTGATCTGCACGGCCGGCGGCGCGATGGTCGGGTATTGCGCGATCGGCAACGTAAAGACCGACGCGATACCCGCGAGCATCAGAATAATGGCGATCACCCATGCAAAAATCGGGCGATCAATAAAGAACTTTGCCATGAGGCGGGCTCCCTGTTATTACGCGCCCGATGCAGCAGAAGCGGGTTTAGCCGTCTGCGTCGCACCGCTGGCGGCCGGCGCACCCTGAGCGGATGCGTCGGAAGCGGGTGTGGCGGGAAGTTGCGCGGCAACGGCCTTGACCTGTGCGCCCGGGCGGACCTTGTCGGTGCCCTGGACAATCACGCGGTCGCCGGCCTTCAGGCCGCTTTCCACCACCCAGTTCGAACCGTACGTGCCCGCAGTGACGAGCTGACGCAACGCGACCTTGTTGTCGTCGCCGACCACCAGCGCGGTCGGCTGACCCTTCTGGTCATGCGTGATGCCGACTTGCGGCACGACGAGCGCGCTGTCGTTGATGCCTTCCTCGATCTTCGCGCGCACGAACATGCCCGGCAGCAGCACCTTGTCCGCGTTCTTGAAGATCGCGCGCACGGTCACCGAGCCGGTGGTCTGGTCGACCGTCACGTCGGTGAACTGCAGCTTGCCCTTTTCCGAATAGGTGCGGCCGTCTTCGAGAATCAGCGAGACCTTGGCAGCGTCCGGGCCACTCGTCTTCAGGCGCCCTTCCTGCACTTCGCGGCGCAGCTTCAGGCCGTCGAGGCTGGATTGCGTCAGGTCCACATAGACCGGGTCGAGTTGCTGGACCGTTGCCAGCAGCGTGGCGGCGCTCGCCTGCACATACGCGCCCGGCGTGACTTGCGACACGCCGATCTGGCCGGTCACCGGCGAGGTCACGTCGGTATAGCCGAGGTTGATCTGCGCTGTGTCGACCGCTGCCTTGCCGGCGGCCACGTCAGCTGCGGCCTGGCCTGCAGAGGCCACCGCGTTGTCGTAGTCCTGCTTGCTGACCGCATTGGCGGCCACCAGCACCTTGAAGCGGTTGGCTTGCGCGGTGGTCGAGACGAGATTGGCCTGGGCCTTCGCCAGCGTTGCCTTCGCGTTGTTCAACGTCGCGATGTAGGGCGCCGGATCGATCTTGTACAGACGCTGACCAGCCTTGACCTCGCCGCCTTCCGTGAATTCGCGGCGCAGCACGATGCCGTCGACCCGTGCACGCACTTGCGCGACGAGGAAGGCACTGGTGCGGCCGGGCAATTCGGTGACGACGGGCACAGCCGTCGGCTGGACGGTGACGACACCCACTTCGGGCGTTTGTTGCGGCGGGGCAGATTGTTTTGGTCCGCACGCTGCCAGCAATACGGCAGCCGTCGCGGCACTGATTAAGCGGAATGGAACCCGTTCGACGCGCATGGAGCGACCTCTGTCAAAGACTGAGAATGAAAAAGTGCGCGCATCCCTACCCCGGGGACGACAGCGCACACATGCGTCTTGCGACGCGTGACCGGAAGCCCGTGGATGCAAACCGCACCTGCAGGGGCATCCTGAGCAAAATGCGCCATACCGGGGAAATGCCGCACGGCGCCGCCCGTCGGGGCACGGCGCAAGAGCGTTTTGAAAGGCAACAGTGACGGATATTAACCGGTCGTCACGGCTTGGGCTATCCGATCGTGGGATGCTATTATATATACATCCACGAATGCATGTAAAAGTGCGTTTAGTTCTTTGCAGGCGGGGGGCCTGCAAGATCGCTTCGTAAATTGCTTAACGGCAGACAGATTGTCATCGAGCGTACTTAAAAGCGCCCGGGAAAACCCCACAATCAGGGCAGGTCACCACAATATGGTCAGAAGAACCAAGGAAGAGGCACAGGAGACGCGCAACAGCATTCTCGACGCGGCCGAACGGGTTTTCTTCGAGAAGGGTGTATCGCGCACGTCGCTCGCCGACATCGCGCAGGCCGCCGGCGTGACGCGCGGCGCAATCTATTGGCATTTCGCGCACAAAGGCGATCTGTTTACCGAAATGTTCGACCGCGTGCTGCTGCCGCTGGACGAACTCAAGGCCGCCTCGCAAGACCCCAATGAACCCGACCCGCTCGGGCGCCTGACGGAAATCTGCACGGTCTGCCTGCGCGATACCGCCAACGACCCGCGCCGCCGGCGGGTGTTCGACATCCTCTTTCTGAAGTGCGAGTTCGTCGAAGAGATGGGTCCGGTGATGATCCGTTATCAGACCAACATGCGCGAAGGGCTGTTGAAGATCGAGGGCGGTCTGCGCAATGCGATCTCCAAAGGGCAATTGCCGGCCGATCTCGACACCAGAATCGCGGCGACGATGGTGCATGCGTTCATCAGCGGCTCGCTGCGCGACATGCTGTTTTTGCAGGCGGCGACCGATTTCAGCAAGCATGCGGAGCAAATGGTCGCCGGGATGTTCGATGCGCTACGGCTGAGTCCGGCGCTGCGCATCGGGAATCGGACGGCAGCCGCCGCCCGGTTACCCGGTCAGACTAGCTAGATACTTACGCCGCGACCCGGCGCGCCCGCGCCTTCTGATTCGACGTGTAGATATCGCCGCGTTCGAGCGGCGCCTCACCCTGCACCGTGGCGATCCACTGCTCCGTACTCGCCACCGCCGCGAAGTTCGACTGTAGGACCACGCTGAAGACCCGGTGAATCTCCTGCGCGCTCGCAAAGCCCGCGCTGTTCTCATAGGGCAGCGAGCCGGCTGCGTCGTGCAGAAATTCGACGGCAAACCCCGCATGGTATGCGTGGTTGATCGTCGACGCGTCGCAGTTGTGCGTCATGTAACCGACGACCGTCAGCGTGTCGATCTGCTGCGCGGCCAGCCAGTCGGCGAGATCAGTACCGGTAAAGGCGCTCGCCCGCGACTTCTCAATGTAGTGATCGTGTGCCCGCGCACCCACCACCGGATGCAGCTCGGCGCTTTCGCTGCCGCGCGCGAACACCGGCGAGCCGGCCGGCGCGAGATGTTGCACGACCACCACCGGCACACCGGCGGCACGAGCCGCATCCATCGCCCGGCCGATGTTGGCGAGCGAGGTTTGCACATCCGGGTATTCGATCGGCAGATCGCCGGTAACGTATTCGTTCTGCACATCGATGACGATCAGCGCGCGGCGGGGTGCGGTCATAGCAAGACTCCTGTCAGTTGAGCAGTTAGGGCTCGCGCTGCGCGACCCGGGATGGGCGTTCTGCAGGCAGCGGCGATGAAGCATTGTTCGTCAGCCGCCATGTCCCCGATAGCGACCCGAATGACAATCTTCGCTAGAATCGGGCCATCGTTAAATGTCACGGGGCGATTGCGAATGACGGCTACATCCACCTCCTCTACCGCCGGGCGCGACGTCGCGCCCCGCCATGTCGTCGCGGTCGTCGCGTTCGACGGCATCAGCCCGTTCCATCTTTCGGTACCGTGCGTGGTGTTCGGCGAGGACCGCAGCAACGGTGGCTTGCCCGATTTCGACTTTCGCGTCTGCGCTGCCGAGCGCTGCGCCCTGACCACCACCGCCGGCTTCTCGATCGCGGTCACACATGGGCTCGAAGCACTCGCCGACGCGGATACGATCATCGTGCCGAGCTGGCGCGATCCGGACGAGACGCCGCCCGCCGCCCTGCTCGACGCACTGCGCGCCGCCCATGCACGCGGCGCCCAGTTGGTCGGGCTGTGTCTTGGCGCGTTCGTGCTGGCCGCCGCAGGCATTCTCGACGACCGGCCGGCGTCGACCCACTGGGCGTGGGCGGACGATTTCGCTCGCCGCTATCCGCGCGTGCGGCTCGATCCCGACGTGCTCTATGTCGACGACGGCAACGTACTGACTTCGGCCGGCACCGCTGCCGGTCTCGACTGCTGCCTGCATGTCCTGCGCAAGATGAGCGGCGCGCAGGCGGCGAACTATGTCGCGCGACGACTGGTGGTGCCGCCGCATCGGCAGGGTGGCCAGGCGCAATACATTCAGCAACCGGTCGCGCCGAACGTGCGCGGCGACCGCCTGTCCTGTCTGCTCGATTGGGTAAGCGGGAATCTGGATGCGCCGCATACGCTCGACACGCTCGCCGAACGCGCGTTGATGAGCCGCCGCACGTTTACGCGACGCTTCCGGCTCGCCACCGGCACGACCGTCGGCGCATGGCTGCTGACGCAGCGGCTCGGCCGTGCGCAGCAACTGTTGGAAAGCACGGATGAGTCCGTGGAAGCGATCGCGGGGATTGCGGGATTCGGCTCGACCGCCTCGCTACGGCAACATTTCGCGGAGGCGTTCCGCACCTCGCCATCCGCGTGGAGGCGGGAGTTCCGCGGCGTGTGAGCGCGGGTGAGACCGGCAAAAGCGGATAGCGCATTCAAGGACCGCAAATGCCGTGTGGTCGACGGTGTTTCGTAGTCGCCCACCAGGATTTCGTAGTCGCGCTGGCACGACAGCGGTGCGCCAAGCCACGCCGTCACTGCTCGCTAATCCAGCGCGCCACATACAACAGCAGCGCCACCAGAAAAATCATGACCGCCCACGCCCAGTTCGGCACGACATGCGGATTGGGTTCGCGATGCGAGACTCCATGCGACACACCGTGGGCCGCCCCATGCGATGCGCTCGCCGCCCGCCCGGTCAGCGCATTGCCATGATCCACGCGCGTGCGCCGGGCAATCCCGCCAAGCGTGATCGGCCGCAGAAACACGTGCTGCCGACGCGCCGCCGAACCGCGTGCACGGTTCGGCCCTTGCCCATGCTTGGCTCGAACGACCGCGCCGAACTCGTCGAAAAAATCGTCGGCCAGTTGATGCAACGCGTTTTCGAGCTGGCGCGTGGGCAGTTCGGCGAGCGGCCCGGACGAGGTCGCCCAGATCGTGTAATCGATCCGCGTGCCCCGCTCCCTGCCGACGCCATGCGAGCCATCGTCCGCGCGCAACCTCACTTCGATCTGGCCGCGCAACGAGCCGATGCCCTCGGCGCGCGCCTTGAAGTTGATGGTGCGGCGCTGCGCGTCCGCCGGTCCGGAATCCTGGCCGGCGACATGGGCACGCGCTTCGTAACGCGCGCGCAGCGGCCCGAGCGGCACGGTCATGGTCAGTGCATATTCGCCGTCGCCGAGCCGTGTGAACGACTCGCAGTTGTCGAGGCTGGCACGCAACAAGGCGAGGTCCTGCAACGCGTCCCAAACGTCGGACGGCGCAAGCGGAATCCGTAACGCGTCGTTCAGTTCCATGGCAGCCTCCCCGATGAACGCGCGACAGCCGGTCAGGACGTCTGATCGATGCGGTCGACGCGCGATGCGTAAAACGCGAGATACCCTTTTATCTTTAGCGCCGGTTCAAGCGGCGTCTCATAGCTCCAGACGGCGTTTTCGATCAGACCGTCTTCGGTGCGCAAATGATAGTACGAGGCTTCGCCCTTGAACGGGCAGTGCGAAGTATGGGTGGAGCGTTCGAGGCGTGCCATGTTGACGTCGCCGCGCGGAAAATAGAACACGTCCGGCAGGCCGGTTTCGGTGAGCGTCAAGCCGGCCTGGGTATCGGCCATCGTCACGCCGCCGTGGATCACCCGCACCCGATGGTTGTTGCCGCTGATGGCGATGGTGTGCCCGCCCGTGCTCGCGCCGGCGCCGGGGCTTCCGTGAGGTGTCAAGGCATCGCTCATGTCTCGGCTCCGTGATGGGATGTAACCCGGGATGCAACTCGGGGTGCAACTCGGTATGCGGTCGTGCAACAAAAAAGCCACGGGGTGCACCCGTGGCTTCATTATCGGCCAAAGTTAAGCCGATTGCGCGGCCTTCCTGAATGCCGCTGGGGCGTCTCGCCCGGCGCCGCTCAGAGAGGCGAGCCGCTTATTGCGTATTCCAGTAGAACGCCGCCTTGGCGGTGCCCTTGGCCGGAATCGTCACCGCCTTGGTCTGGTCGTTATCCTTGTACTGCGCATGCACGGTATAGCGGCCCGGGCGCAGCCTGACCAGCATATACGGCCCACGCGAGGTGGCGGTCAGCACATTGCCATCGTGCGCATCGACGATCCGCACGTGGATGTCGGCGAGAAAATCGGAGCCGGGGCCGGTGAAGCGCATCGACAGCGGCCACTGGCTTTGCGCCTGCTGCAATGCTTTCGATTCGTCGAGACCGACGCCGCCCGACACGAACGAGACGTCGCCCTGGTGCTGGATTTGCGGCAGGCCGCCACCGTTGGCGTTGCCCGCGCTGCTTTCGTCGGTGGTCGTGCCGCCCGTTACGTCACTCGCCTGCGCGTAAGCGCCGCCCGCCAGACCGAGCGTGAGCGCTGCGCAAACTGCGGCGGCTACGATCCTTCGCTGCTTGCGTTGGGTTTTCATCGGTTCGCTCCTTCTTTAGGTCCTTGTCGTCCGGAATCCCTCGGAGGGTCCAGATCAAGGAAGACGCAACCTGCGTGCCCGCCATCAGTTCGCGTCGTATGGAAACCGCTGCTGCGCCATGCCATGCGGCGCAGAGCGCCCTGCTTTACAGCTTTGATACAGCGTTGAATCACGGCTTTGAAACAGATAAAAAAATGCCGGTCCGTACGCAGTAAGTGCAAGGACCGGCAAGCATTACTTCAATGCGATCAATGTCCGCTTAGCCGAGATCGACCGGCACGAAGATCTGCGCGTTATCCCGCTGGATCAGCAATGCGATGCTGTTGCCCGCGCCGGCGATCATCTGCTTCAACTGATCGACGCTCGTGACCGGCCGGCCATTGACCGCCAGAATCACGTCGCCCGGCTGGATGCCGGCGCTTTCAGCCGCGCCGCCCGATTGCTGCACCAGCAGGCCGTGCGACACCGACGCGCCGCTCTTCTCTTCCGGCGTCAGCGGCCGCACCGCCACGCCGAGACGGCCTTGCAACTGGGTCGGCTGATCGGCCTTGTCCGAGGCCACCTTGGCATCCGACAGTGAACCGATCGTCACCTTCAGGTCTTTGGTGGCCTTGTCGCGCCACACCTGCACGGTGGCCGAACTGCCCGGCGCCAGACCCGCGACCTGCGACGGCAGATCGGACGAGTCGCCGACCGGCTCGCCATTCACCGACAGAATCACGTCGCCCGGTTGCAACCCACCCTTGGCGGCCGGGCCGCCCGGATCGACCGAGCTGACGAGCGCGCCCTGCGGCTTCTGCATGCCGAACGAATCGGCCAGCGTCTGGTTCATGCCCTGCACCGCGACGCCGAGACGTCCGCGGCTCACATGGCCGGTCTTGACGATGTCGTCCTTGACCTTGATCGCTTCGTTAATCGGGATCGCGAACGAAAGGCCCTGGAAGCCACCCGTCTGCGAATAGATCATCGAGTTGATGCCGATCACTTCGCCTTGCAGATTGAACAGCGGGCCGCCCGAGTTACCCGGATTCACCGGCACGTCGGTCTGGATGAACGGCGTGTAGTTTTCGTTCGGCAGCGAGCGCGATTTCGCGCTGATGATGCCCGAGGTCACGGTGTTGTCGAAACCGTAAGGCGAGCCGATCGCGACCACCCACTGGCCGACCTTGCTCTGACGCGGATCGCCGATCTTCACGGTCGGCAGACTGCTCGCATCGATCTTCAGCACGGCGACGTCGGACTGCTTGTCGGCGCCGACCACTTTTGCCCTGAATTCACGCTTGTCGGTGAGCTTAACGGTGACGACGTTCGCGCCGTCCACCACGTGGGCATTGGTCAGGATGTAGCCGTCATTGCTGACGATGAATCCCGAGCCGAGGCTCGCGCTCGGCTGATCGGACGCATCGCCGCCGTCGCCGCCTTGCATGCCCGGCATGCCGCCGAAGAAGTGCTTGTAGAACTGATAGAAGGGGTCGCTCGGATCGATCGGCAACTGGTTGCCGCCGTTGGCGCCATTACCGCCGTTACCGCGCAATGCCGTCTGCTTGACCACGTGCTTCGCGCTGATGTTGACCACGGCCGGGCCGTAGGTTTCGACCAGACCTGAGAAATCGGGGATGCCGGTTTTCGCCGCGGCTTCAGCAGGCATCATCGCGGCCTGCGCCGGCGTGATCACCTGCGGCGCGGGCACGTCGCGATGCCCCGCCACATAGCCGGCGGAGAGCGCCACGGCGACAGCCACTGCAACAGCGCTGCGGGACAAGGTTTTCGCGTTCATCGTGTACTCCTGACTGGGAGAAAGAGGCTTTGGAATGAGATGAAGCGTACGTGGCATCGCTTAAAAGAGTCTTAAGCAGCGCCAGATCGCTTCAAGCCCATTTTTGAGGCTTGTTTAAGCCTCGTTTAAGCCACATTCAAGCCACGTTCGAGCCACTTTACGAACAGAAAGCCTCACCCTCAGAAGTGCACTTCGACCTGCAAACCACCCGCCGGCGATTCGTCGAGCTTCACCGCCGCATGGTGTTGCGTGGCGATGCGGCGCACGATCGCGAGGCCGAGGCCGCTGCCCGCCACATCAGTGCGCACGCGGTTCGCGCCGGCGCCGGCCCGGTAGAAGCGATCGAACACGCGCTCGCGTTCGGCCGGCTCGATGCCCGGCCCGCTGTCGGCAATCCGCACCATCGGATGACCTTCGTCGACATGCAGGCCGACGTCGACACGGCCGCCTCGCGGCGTGTATTTGGTTGCGTTATCAACGAGATTGTTGAACATGACCCGCAGCGCGTCGGCGTCGCCGGTCACCGTGGCGGGTTCGCTCGCCTCGATCCCGAGATCGACGCCGCGATTCTGCGCAAGCGGCGCGTACGCCGCCACGCAATCCTGCAGCAGCGCGCGCAGATCGATCGCGTTCGTCGCGGCGACGCCGTCCGGCTCCGAACGCGCAAGCGCCAGCAATTGTTCGGCGAGACGTGTGGCGCGCGTGACGCCCGCCTGCAGATCGGCCAGCGCTTCGCTGCGCGCGGCGTCGTCTTTCGCGCGGGCTACCAGTTGCGACTGGATCTGCACGGCGGCAAGCGGCGTGCGCAATTCGTGCGCGGCATCGGCGACGAATGCTTTCTGAATATCAAGCGCAGTGGCGAGCCGTTCGAGCAGGCCGTTCAACGCGCGCACGAGCGGCTGCACTTCGAGCGGCAGACGCTGATCGGGCAAGGGATCGAGCGCCTCCGGGTGACGCGCGTCGAGCGCACTGGTCACGCGCCGCAACGGCCGCAACCCGCGCCCGACGATTACCCACACCGCGAGACCCAGAAACGGCAGCAGAACGATCAAGGGCCACAGGGTCCGCAACGCGACATTCGCCGCCAGCCGGTTGCGCACCGAAACCGGCTGCGCGAGCTGCACGACGTTATCGCCGACGATCGCGCCGTACACGCGCCAGTCGCCGCGCTCCGTATGCTCGGTCGAAAAGCCGATTTCGGCGCGCGGCGCGAGCGGCGCACGCGGGCGCGAGTAGTACATCAGCACGCCGTTGCGATTCCAGATCTGCAGCACGATGCCTTCGTCGCCGGTGTCACGCGAACCGAGCACCTGGGAGAACGGTTCCGACGGCAGCGCCGCGGCGATCTGCTCCAACTGGTAATCGAACAGTTCGTTGGCTTCGGCAAGCGCTTGCCGGTAGATCAGCCAACCCGCAATGCCGACGCCGAGCAACACCAGCGCCAGCAGCCAGACCAACAATTGACGGCGAATCGAGCGCATCGGCTCAGGCGTCCTTCGCGATCATGTAGCCAAGACCGCGCACGTTGCGGATCAGATCCGCGCCGAGCTTCTTGCGCAGAGCGTGGATGTAGACCTCGACCGTATTGCTGCCGATTTCCTCGCCCCAGCCGTACATTTTTTCTTCGAGCTGGCTCTTTGAAAGCACCGCGCCGGGCCGTGCGATCAACGCTTCGAGCAGGGCGAATTCACGCGCCGACAACGCGACCGGCGCGCCGTCGAGCGTGACCTGATGCGAAGCCGGATCGAGCGTCAGGTTGCCGTGGCGAATCGTCGAATCGCTGCGGCCCGATTGGCGGCGGATCAGCGCGCGCATGCGGGCGCCGAGTTCGTCGAGATCGAAAGGTTTGACGAGGTAGTCGTCCGCGCCGGCGTCGAGGCCTTTGACGCGATCGGCAACCGCGTCGCGCGCGGTGACGATCAGCACCGGAATGGCCTGGCCTTTGGCGCGCAGCGTGCGCAGCACGTCGAGCCCGTCGCGTTTGGGCAGGCCGAGATCGAGCAGCACCAGATCGTAAGGTTGGCTGGCCGCAGCGCTGAGCGCCGCTTCGCCGTCTTCCACCCAGTCGACCGCGAAGCCTTCACCGCGTAGCGCCTTGCGTACACCTTCGGCGATCATCCGGTCGTCTTCGACTAGCAATATGCGCATGGTTGGTACGGTCCTGAAACATTTGACGATGCCGCATTCTAGCGCCCAGCCCCGACGTGCGCGCCGCGCGACGCTTTTTCACCGCAGCGTGGCGGCATGTCTCTACAATGGGCGCTTTGCGTCGCGCCGCGGTTTTCCGCGCGCCACGCGACGCTTCGACACCCTCTGGATTGCCGCGCGCCACCGCGCCCCGAAATCTTGCTTCTTCGCCTGTCCATGACGCACGCTTTTTTGCCCGCTTTTTTGCACTCTCTCGCACGCCGTGTGGTGCTGCGTCCGCTGCCTTCTCCTGCTGCAGACTCTCTGCTTCGCCGGTTCGCACCGCGCTCGGCGGCGTTGCTGCTTACCTGCGCCGCGCTCGGCTGCGGCGGCGCGGCGTTGCCGCTCACTGCACAGGCGCGCGTCAAGGCCACGCATCCAAGCGTCAACGTCACCACGGTGTTGCCGCAGCCGGTGATGCTCGGCCTGCAGCGCGCGCACGTGCCTTTGTCGTCGATCAGCGTGGTGGTCGAGAAAGTGGGCGACCGCACGCCAATCCTCGCGCTGAACGCCGGCAAGCCGATGATGCCCGCCTCGACGATGAAACTCGTCACCACCTACTCCGGCCTGTCGATCCTCGGCCCGGACTATCGCTGGCGCACGAGCGCCTACGCGGACGGCACGCTCGACGCCAACGGCGTGCTGCACGGCAATCTGTACATCCAGGGCACGGGCGATCCGAAACTCGTGCCCGAAGAACTGATCGACCTCGTGCAGAAGATCCACAAGTCGGGGATCAACGGCATCGACGGCGCGCTGGTGCTCGACAAGCGCTATTTCGACGCCTCCACGCGCGATCTGCCGCCGTTCGACGACGACACCACCGCGCCGTACAACGTCGGCCCCGATCCGCTGCTGTACGCCTTCAAATCGCTGTCGTTCACGCTGACGCCTTCGCCGGACGGCAGCGTCGCCATCGACGTGCTGCCCGCGCTCTCGCAGCTACAGATCGACAATCAGATGCACGCCGTCAACGGCCCGTGCCGCGGCGATGCCGCCTCCGTCTCGCCCACCGTCACGCCGCAGCCGAACGGCACCGTGGTGGCGTCGTTCGACGGCGATTACTCGGTGCGCTGCGGTCCGCGCACGATCAACGTCGCGGTGCTCGATCACTCCGCGTTCTTCGCGGGCGGATTCCTCGCCCTGTGGCAGCAAACCGGCGGCACGTTCAGCGGCGCGACCCGCGAAGGCCCGGTGCCGGTCGGTGCACGCCTCGTCGCCACGCACCAGGGGCCGATGCTCTCCGACATCGTGCGCGACATCAACAAGTTCAGTAACAACACGATGGCGCGCAACCTGTTCCTGACGATCGGCGCAACGGAAGAAAAAGCGCCCGCCACGCCCGCGAAATCGGCGCGCGCCATCGAGGAATTTCTGCGCCGCGACAGCGTCGACATGCAATACCTGACGCTCGACAACGGCTCGGGTCTGTCGCGCGACGAGCACGTCACCGCGCTCTCGCTCGCCGATCTGCTGCAGCGGGCCAATGCGAGCCCGGTCGCCCAGGTGTTCGTGGAGTCGCTGCCGATTGCGGGCGTCGACGGCACGATGCGCAACCGCTTGACCAACCAGGGCGCGGGCGGCAACGCGCACATCAAGACCGGCACCCTGCGCGACGTGCGTGCGATCGCCGGTTACGTGGCCTCGTCGGATGGCAACAGCTACGTGGTGGTGAGCCTGATCAACGACCCGCATTCGGAGGCCGCGCGCGCCGCGCACGACGCCTTGCTCGAATGGGTGTATCAGGGACCCTCCCAGGGATTCACGAAGGTCTCAGACTCCGTCGCCCAACCGCGCGGCAGCAAGCCCAGGAAAAACCCGCACAAGCGCGGTGCCCATTGAGGATTCCTTCTATAGAACCCACGCGCCGCAATGCGCCCAAGCGTGTACGCTGTCGGGCAGTGTTTGAGGCGCGCGTAAAACGTTATGCGTAGCGCACGAGCCACGCAGCCGTTACGAAAAGCGTGGCCCAATCAAACGATAACGACAACGTCCGCTGCGGCAAGCGCAGCGGCCAGGGACCACGGAGGAAGACACGATGCAATTCGATGCCGAATTGCTGCTGCTAGCCATGGCGCCAGTCTTTCTCGCATGCATTGGCTGGGAGGCGTGGCACCTGCGGCGCACGCGCCCCGGCGCGCAGCTCTATAGCTGGCGCGACACGTTCTGCAACGCCGCGCTCGCGCTGATGCAGCAAGCCGCAGACAAGCTCGCGTGGCTCGCGATCATCCCCGTCTACGCATTTTTCTACGATCACTATCGCGTCTATACGTGGCAGGCGAGCTGGGTGTCGTTCGTCGTGCTGTTCGTCGCTCAGGATCTGCTCTATTACTGGTTTCACCGGTGCAGCCACCGCGTGCGCTGGCTGTGGGCCGCGCATGTCGTGCATCACTCGTCGGAGCGGATGAATTTTTCGACCGCATTCCGCCAGAGCCTGATGTATCCGATTGCCGGCATGTGGTTGTTCTGGATTCCGCTCGCCGTGTTCGGCTTTCCGCCGAAGCAGATCGTCGCGATCGTGCTGATCAATCTCGGCTTCCAGTTCTTCGTGCACACGCAAGCGATCGGCAAACTCGGCTGGCTCGAATACGTGTTCAACACGCCGTCGATTCACCGCGTGCATCACGCACGCAACGACCGCTATATCGACCGCAACTATGCCGGCGTGCTGGTGATCTGGGATCGCCTGTTCGGCAGCTATGTCGAGGAAGATCCGCACGACGCACCGGTGTACGGCATCGTCGAACCGCTTCACACCTATAACCCGCTGAAGGCGACGTTTCATGAATGGGCGTCGATGGCCGCCGATTTCGTGAGCGTGCGAGGCTGGCGCAACAAGTTGCGCGCGCTGTTCGCACCGCCCGCATGGGCCGCGGCCTATCACGCGCGCCGCGCCGCGGGCGTGAGTGCCGGTGCCGCGGCATCCGGCGGCGCTACGGGCATTGAAGAGAACCATACAGCCGCGTTTCAAGCACCGCGCAGGCCGTAGAAGATTCTGTAAGCTGTCGTCATGCCGCCGACGCGGTGGGCGCTGCCTGCAATACATGGCATAAGGGCCACACATACGAGGAGATGTAGTCAACATGAAACAAACAGCATCGAAGCAACGTAATTTCGTCCGCGTCACGCAGATCGCCATCGCCAGTGCGGCGTTTGCGCTGCTCGCGGCTTGCGGCGGCAGCGATAACAACAACAGCTCGAGCAGCACGCCGGCAGGCGGCGTGAAATTGCAGGTCGTTTCGTTTGGCGACAGCTTGTCGGATGTCGGCACGTACGCGCCGGTGATTCAGTCGAGCTTCGGCGGCGGCCGCTTCACGACCAACCCAGGTGAAGTGTGGACCCAGAAGGTCGCGGAGTACTACGGCGGCACGTTGACCGCCGCGTATGTGGGCGGCTTCGGTCAACCGCTGGTTGCGACGGGCGGATTGGGCTACGCGCAAGGCGGCTCGGACGTCGTCAACGCCCAAGGCGAAGGTTGGGCACCGAACAACGCGGCGGCCACGACAGTGCCGGTGGTGACCCAGGTGGCGAACTACCTGGGCGCGCATACGAGCTTCAACTCGAACCAGCTCGTGCTGGTGAACGGCGGCGCGAACGACATCTTCCAGTTCTCGACCGCCGCCAATCTGACGGCGCTCGGCACCGCGCTACAGACGCAATACCCGCTGCTCGTACAGGCCGGCAAACTGCCGAACTCGCAGGCAGGCCAGGTACAGTTCATCGCCGGCTACCTGCAGCAACTGGCCAACCCCCAGATCGCGACGGCCGCCACGCAGCTCGCCGCGCAAATCCAGACCATCGTCAACTCGGGTGCGACCCACGTGGTGGTGTCGACGGTGCCGGACATCGGCAATACGCCGCAAGGCGTTCAGGCCAACGCAGCGGCACCTGGCACGGCTGCACTCCTGTCGGGGATTACCGCGGCGTATAACGGCATCCTGGTCCAGAGCCTGACGGCCCTCGGCCTGCTGGGCACGGGCAAGGTCATCGTGGCCGATGCTTTCACGTGGATCGATCAGCAGTTGCCGAACTACCAGGCGCTGGGCTTCACGGTGCCCAACACCGGTACGGCGTGTAACCTGACGTCGATGGTGGCCAACGCAACCGCGTTCGCCACCGCCAATCCGAGCGCAACGAACGGGCTGACCCCGGCACAGTACGGCGCCCAGTTCGGTTCGTCGCTGTTCTGCTCACCGCAGACTTACACGGTGGCTGGCGCTGACCAGACCTACATGTTCGCGGATCTGGTCCATCCGAGCACGCACTTGCACGCTTTGTTCGCGCAGTTCGTTCAGCAGCAGGTCGCGGCCACCGGGTTGGGGAAATAAGTTGAGGGTGGCCGCGTAGCGGCAGCAGGATGCGAATTCTGCGAACGCCCGGCTTGCTGGTCAAGCCGGGCGTTTTTTATTACCTGCGCGGCGCTTCGGATCAGGCGCCTGCAGCGTTAGCGTGCTGTGATTTGTTCGCCGAAGCGGCGCGCGATGTGTATTCGCCTGCTACGTGCCACGTTAGGGCCACACAGGCAAGAAGATCAAACCTTAACCTTGCGCTTCAAAGGCCGCTGCGGCCCTGCCCAGTCGATCGTTCACAGCGATCCACTCGATCGTGTCCGGCAACTTCTCGATGAGAATCCGGCTCACATTCGCGCGATCGAGTGCCCTTAGCAGGCCATACAGCTCGCGCGCATAAACGTGCGGATCTTCAGGCGCGGCAATGAAATGCACGCCCTCGGCATGAGCCCACTCCCGTGCGCGGGAAGCACGCGCTACCAAGGCCACGCGTTCATCGCCCTGGCGCGTCGCGAGCAAAATCTGCAACGCATCAAAAGACAGCAAGGCCAACGGCGTGCGCGGCGCATAGTGCGCCTTCAACGTCCCCGAAGCGCGCGGTGCCGTTGCATCCGAACCGTCGGGCAGGCGTGGCGCCTCGCCGAGTACGTCGGCGATATCCTGCGGCGTTACGCGACCGGGCCTCAACAGCGCCGGAAATCCGCGCGACAAATCCAGAATCGTCGATTCGATCCCGACATCAGATGCGCCGCCGTCCAACACATGAATCGCGCTGCCGAACTCGTCGCGCACATGTTGCGCCGTCGTCGGGCTCACATGACCAAAACGATTCGCCGACGGAGCGGCCACGCCGCCATGTCCGCCGCGCAACGCACTGAACGCTTCGAGCAAAGCCTGGGCAACCGGATGTGACGGGCAGCGCAAACCCACTGAGTCCTGGCCACCGCTCACGGCTGCATTGATCCGCTCGGCACGCTTCAGGATCAACGTGAGCGGCCCCGGCCAGAACGCATCGATCAAGCGCTGCGCTTCCGCCGGCAAATGCTCGACCCAGTAGTTCGGATCGCCCTGCGGCGCCAGATGCACGATCACCGGATGATTCGCCGGCCTGCCCTTCGCCGCGTAAATACGCGCGACCGCTTCCGGATTTTCAGCGTCGCCGCCGAGTCCGTAGACCGTCTCCGTGGGGAACGCGACGAGGCCGCCCGCGTCGAGCAGCGCGGCAGCGTGTTCGATCTGCTCGGCGCTCACAGGCAAGGCGCTTGCGGCGCCCCCTTCGGCAGGTTTGCTTTGATCCGGCATGGCGCTCGCGTCAGCTCGTGATGATATGCAGGAGCCGCGCGCAATCGCGCGCCGACGTGCGGGCTTCTTCGAGTGTCGCGGCCGTGAAGTTCACGTGGCCCATCTTGCGGCCGCAACGTGCTTCTTCCTTGCCGTACAGATGCAAACGCGCCGCCGGCATCGCGGCGACTTCGTGCCACGGCGGCGTGACTGCCGCGCCCTTCGGGCCGCTTGGGAACCAGACGTCGCCGAGGATGTTCAGCATCACCGCCGGCGAATGCTGGCGCGTGTCGCCGAGCGGCATGCCGGTCATGGCGCGGACCTGCTGTTCGAACTGGCTGGTCGCACAGGCGTCCACGGTGTAATGGCCGGAGTTATGCGGGCGCGGCGCCATTTCGTTGGCAACCAGCGACCCGTCTTCGAGAATGAAGAACTCGACGCACAGCACGCCGACATAGCCGAGCTTGTCCGCGATTTGCAGCGCGGCCTGCTGTGCTTGCTGGACCAGCGTCGGGCTTGCATCCGGCGCGGGCACGATGGTGTGCGACAGCACGCCGTCGCGATGCGTGTTCTGCGCCAGCGGATACACCACCGACGCGCCGCTCGCCGCGCGCGCGATCAGCGCGGACACTTCGAACTTCAGCGGCAAGCGCTTTTCCAGCACGCACGGAACACCCGCGAGCGACGCATGCGCCTCGCGCACCTCCTCGGCGTTGCGCACGCGGATTTGACCTTTGCCGTCGTAGCCCATGCGTGCAGTCTTCAGAATGCCGGGCAGCACGGCTTCGAGCTTCGCGTCGTCGAGCGCGGCCAGCGCGTCCGACGATTCGATCACCACGTGCGGCGCGACCGTCACGCCTGACGACGCGATAAAACGCTTCTCGGCGATCCGGTCCTGGGCCACGGCGACGCAACGGCCGGCCGGGCTCACGAAGGTGGTTTTCGCCATGAAATCGAGGCTCGCCGCCGGCACATTCTCGAATTCGGTCGACACCGCCGCGCACAGCCGCGCGAGTTCGGTGAGCGACGCTTCGTCGTCGTAAGCCGCACGGATATGGCGGTCGGCGACCGCGCCCGCGGGACTGTTTTCGTCCGGGTCGAGCACGGCAACGCGATAGCCCATTGCCTGAGCGGCAAAACAGAACATGCGGCCGAGCTGGCCGCCACCGACCATGCCAAGCCATGCGCCGGGCAGAATCGGTGAAACCGGTGTGTTGTCTGGGTTCATCTTAGTGGTCGGTCGCGGCCGGGTGCTGCATTCATACAGCAGCATCCAGCCGGGGGTCAAACAGTGGGGACGTCTTAAAAGCAATCAGCCTTGGCGCTTACAGCGCCGGCAGCACCATTGCGTGGGCCGCTTCGTTCTGGCGCACGCGGAACGCCGCCAGCTTTTCCGCATACTCGGCGCTCGTGCCGCTCAGAATCGACACCGCGAACAACGCCGCATTCGCCGCGCCCGCTTCGCCGATTGCAAACGTGGCGACCGGCACGCCTTTGGGCATCTGCACGATCGAATGCAACGAATCGACACCCTTCAGATACTTGCTCGCCACCGGCACGCCGAGCACCGGCACCGTGGTCTTGGCGGCCAGCATGCCCGGCAGATGCGCCGCGCCGCCCGCACCCGCGATGATCGCGCGAATGCCGCGCTCGCGCGCGCTCTCGGCATACGCAAACATCTCGTCGGGCATGCGGTGCGCGGATACGACTTTGGCCTCATACGGCACGCCGAATTCTTGCAGAATCGCGACGGCGTTCTTCATCACTTCCCAGTCGGAACTGGAACCCATCAGCACGCCGACAACCGGCGCGCCATGCGTATGGGCAGTTTGAGCTTCACTCATGGTACGGCTTCCTTGTTTCTTGAGAGCGCCCCCGACCTGTCGCTTCGCGCCAGGCCCCCCGAGGGGGGTGAGCAAACTTGGGGCGGCCCGGCGTTTTTTGAGAGCGCCCCCTACCTGTCGCTTCGCGCCAGCCCCCCGAGGGGGGTGAGCAAACTTGGCGCGGCCCTGCGTTTTCTCACGCTATGCAGATATAACCAGGTAAGCGTACTTAAGCGAGCTTGTGTCCGGTCAGGCGTTCGAGCGCTTCCTGATACTTCTCGCCCGTCTTCGTGACCACGTCGTCCGGCAGCTTCGGTGCGGGCGGCTCTTTCTTCCACGGCTGGGTTTCGAGCCAGTCGCGCACGAACTGCTTGTCGAACGACGGCGGGTTGGTGCCGACCTGGTACTGGTCAGCCGGCCAGAAACGCGACGAGTCGGCAGTCAGCGCCTCGTCCATCAGATACAGCTGGCCGTGGTTGTCCAGACCGAATTCGAACTTCGTATCCGCGATGATGATGCCGCGCGTAGCGGCGTAGTCAGCGGCTTCCTTGTACAGCTTGATCGAGATGTCGCGGATCGTGGCCGACAGTTCGGTGCCGATGCGGCGTTCCATCTCGTTGTAAGTGATGTTCTCGTCGTGGTGGCCCATTTCGGCCTTGGCTGCCGGCGTGAAAATCGGCTCAGGCAGCTTTTGTGCGTTCTGCAGGCCCGGCGGCAGTTCCACGCCGCACACCGACCCGGTTGCCTGGTAGTCTTTCCAGCCGCTGCCGGCCAGATAGCCGCGCACCACCGCTTCGACGAGGATCGGCTCGAGGCGCTTCACCACTACCGCACGGCCCTTGACCTGCTCGACTTCGTCAGCCGCCACCACGGATTCGGGCGCCACGCCCGTGAGGTGATTCGGCACCACATGCTTCAGTTTCTCGAACCAGAAGTTCGCCATTTCGTTGAGCACGCGGCCCTTATTCGGAATCGGCTCGCCCATGATGACGTCGAACGCCGACAGACGGTCGGTCGTGACGATCAGCAACTGGTCGTTGCCCACCGCATAGTTGTCGCGGACTTTACCGCGGCCGAGCAGCGGCAGCGAGTGGAGCGTGGATTCGTAAAGGGTAGACATCGTCGTGGTTCGCTAAAAGTGGGGCAAAAAGTGTGACCGGAACAAAAGGGAAACGCCGTTCCCCGGATGATGCGGGAACGGCGATCGAACGACAACCTGGCCAATCAGCCAGATGTAGAGCCTGCTTATAGCTTAGCGGACGACTTGCGCGAGCTCGCCCGATTTGTACTTCTCCGCGATTTTATCAAGCGAAACCGGTTTGATCTTGCCGGCCTGGCCTTCGCAGCCGAATTGCGTAAAGCGCTCGAGACAGATCTTCATCGCGGCTTCGCGCGCCGGCTTCAGGTAGTCGCGCGGATCGAACTTGCCCGGATTGGTCGCCATGTAGCGGCGGATCGCACCAGTGATCGCCAGACGCAGGTCGGTGTCGATATTGACCTTGCGCACACCGTTCCTGATACCTTCCTGAATCTCTGAAACCGGCACGCCGTAGGTTTCCTTCATGTCGCCGCCGAATTCGCGGATTTCCGCGAGCAGCTCCTGCGGCACAGACGACGAACCGTGCATTACCAGGTGCGTATTCGGAATGCGCTGGTGAATTTCCTTGATGCGCTGGATCGACAGGATGTCGCCCGTGGGCTTCTTGCTGAACTTGTACGCGCCGTGCGACGTACCGATCGCGATCGCCAGCGCGTCGCATTGCGTCAGCTTGACGAAGTCGGCAGCCTGCTCCGGATCGGTCAGCAGTTGCTCGCGGGTCATCGTGCCTTCCGCGCCGTGGCCGTCTTCCTTGTCGCCCTTCATGGTTTCCAGCGAACCGAGCACGCCCAGTTCCGCTTCCACCGTGATGCCGATCGAATGCGCCGCTTCAACCACCTTGCGCGAGACTTCGACATTGTATTCGTACGATGCGACCGTCTTGCCGTCGGCTTCGAGCGAACCGTCCATCATCACGCTGGTGAAACCGCTGCGGATCGCCGCCATACAGACCGCCGGCGACTGGCCGTGATCCTGGTGCATCACGACCGGAATATGCGGGTACGACTCGACCGCTGCTTCGATCAGGTGGCGCAGGAACGGCTCGCCCGCGTACTTACGCGCGCCGGCCGACGCCTGCATGATGACCGGGGCGTTGACCTTGTCGGCCGCGGCCATGATCGCCTGCACCTGCTCCAGGTTGTTCACGTTGAATGCCGGAATGCCATAACCGTTTTCGGCGGCATGGTCCAGCAGTTGACGCATTGATACGAGAGGCATGCTTAACTCCTTAGATTGAAACGAATTCTGTGCCGTCGGCATCTTTTGGGGCGATTTTATCGCGAAGCAAGCTGCGTACCCGTTCACACATTCCCTAAAGCGCGTTTTCCTTCACGCGCGATTGGAGTCTGTGCGCCGCCTCTCGCGGGGCATGACAGCCTGCTTCACTCAATCAAGCCTGCGTGCCGATCGAGCATTCTCCAACTTAAACAGTCTTCGGCTTAAACCGAATCAATACGGCTCACCGACGCGCACGATCTTCAGCGTATTCGTACCGCCTGCCTGGCCCATCGGCTCGCCGACAGTCAGCACTACCATGTCACCGTGCGACGCGTAGCCCTTGCTGACCACGGTTTCCAGCGCCTGCTGCAACGCGGTGTCGCGATCGGTGCTGGTATCCAGATGCAGCGACGTGACGTTGCGGTAGATCGCCATCGCCCGTTCGCTGCCGACGCGCGGCGTGAGCGCGAAAATCGGCACGTGCGTCCAGTGACGTGACATCCACAGCGCGGTCGAACCCGATTCGGTCAACGCGACGATCGCCTTCGCGCCCAGGTGGTACGCCGTAAACAGCGCGCCCATCGCGATGGACTGGTCGATGCGCGTGAACGTGCGGTCGAGGAAATCCTTGTCCAACTCCGACTGCTCCGACTTCTCAGCTTCGAGGCAGATCGCGGCCATCGTCTCGATGGTCTGCACCGGGTACTTGCCCGCTGCGGATTCGGCCGACAGCATCACCGCGTCCGTGCCGTCCAGCACCGCGTTGGCGACGTCCGACACTTCGGCGCGGGTCGGCACCGGCGCGTAGATCATCGATTCCATCATCTGGGTCGCAGTGATCACGAACTTGTTCGATTCGCGGGCCATACGAATCATGCGCTTTTGCAGCGCTGGAACTGCGGCATTGCCCACTTCCACGGCCAGGTCGCCGCGCGCAACCATGATGCCGTCCGATGCGTCGAGGATGCCTTGCAGTGCCGGAATCGCTTCCGCCCGCTCGATCTTCGCGATCATCTTCGGCTTGATGCCGTAGGGCGCACCCGCGATGTTCGCGAGCTGGCGGGCCATTTCCATGTCGGTGGCGTTCTTGGGGAACGATACCGCGACGTAATCCACGCCAAGCGACATGGCCGTGCGGATGTCTTCCATGTCTTTGGCCGTCAGAGCCGGCGCCGTCAGGCCACCGCCCTGGCGATTGATGCCCTTGTTGTTCGACAGCTCGCCGCCGACCTTCACGGTGGTGTGGATCTCGCTGCCGAGCACGCGCACGACGTCCAGCACGATCAGGCCGTCGTTGAGCAACAGCACGTCGCCCGGTTTCAGGTCGCGCGGCAGGTCTTTGTAGTCGAGGCCGACGCGATCGTCGTTGCCGAGTTCACATTCGGCGTCGAGGACGAAGGGGTTGCCGGGGACCAGCGTGGTCTTGCCGTTTTCGAATTTGCCGACGCGAATCTTCGGACCTTGCAGGTCGGCCATGATGCCGACTTCGCGGCCGGCCTGGCGGGCCGCCTCGCGCACGAATTCTGCGCGCTGGCGGTGGTCGTCGGCGGTGCCGTGCGAGAAATTGAGCCGCACCACGTCGGCCCCTGCCCGAATCATTTGCAGCAGGATTTCCGGCGTACTGGAAGCCGGTCCGATGGTAGCGACAATCTTGGTAGCGCGATGCATGAGTCTCCTCGTCTGGATGGGATCGCTGGAATGAGCGCTGCGAGTCGGATGCGGAGGCTGCGCACCGAAGGGTGCTGCTGGGGGCTGCGCGCCGGTTGAAACCAGCGTCGCTTTATGGGGTGAAGCGGTGTTCGATACCGGCACGGGGGGCGCCGGTGGGGGGGCGAGCGCAACCTCTTCGTCCGGGAGTTCTGCAGGCGAGTGGGCGGCTTGTCCGGTGGACAATTCCGCTGCCTCGCTGGCAGTGGTCAACTCCGCGAGCGCGAGGGACAACTCGGATTCCTGCTGCTGCGGGGCCGCGGCTTCAGCCACGGCCGTTGTGGCGGCGGAGCGCGCTTCGCGCTCCCCTGCCGTTGCTGCTGTGGTGTTGCGCGGCTTGCCGCCGCGCGCTTTTGCAGACTTCGCTGAGGGGGAGCGCGTCACCACGTTAAGCCCGCGATTCCAGAACTGCGACAGCGGGTAGTGTCTTGCCCTCGAGGAACTCGAGGAAGGCGCCGCCGCCCGTCGAAATGTAGCTGACCTTGTCGTGGATGCCGTACTTGGCAATCGCCGCAAGCGTATCGCCGCCGCCTGCAATCGAGAACGCCGACGATTTGGCGATCGCGTCAGCCAGCGTCTTCGTACCGTTGCCGAACTGATCGAATTCGAACACGCCGACCGGACCGTTCCACACGATCGTGCCGGCTTTTTCCAGTTGCGCGGCGAGCACCTTGGCGGTTTCCGGTCCGATGTCGAGGATCATGTCGTCGTCTTCTACATCGGCGACAGCCTTCACTTCAGCCTTGGCAGTCGGCGAGAATTCTTTCGCCGTCACCACGTCGGTCGGGATCGGCACCGAGGCGCCGCGGGCTTTCGCTGCGTCGATGATGGCCTTGGCTTCGGCGACCAGATCGGCTTCGGCGAGCGACTTGCCGATCTTCAGGCCGGCCGCCAGCATGAACGTATTGGCGATGCCGCCGCCGACGATCAGCTGATCGACCTTGTCGGCCAGCGATTTCAGAATGGTCAGCTTGGTGGACACCTTCGAGCCGGCGACGATCGCCACCAGCGGACGCTTCGGCGCGCCCAGCGCCTTGCCGAGCGCTTCGAGCTCTGCCGCCAGCAGCGGGCCGGCGCAAGCGATCGGCGCGTATTTGGCGATGCCGTGCGTGGTGGCTTCGGCGCGGTGCGCAGTGCCGAATGCGTCGTTCACGTAGACGTCGCAGAGCTTCGCCATTTTCTGCGCGAGCTCGTCGGAATCCTTCTTTTCGCCCTTGTTGACGCGGCAGTTTTCCAGCAGCACGAACTGGCCCGGCGCGACGTTCACGCCGTTTTCGACCCAGTTGGCGACCAGCGGCACGTCACGGCCAAGCAGCTCGGCGAGGCGCTTCGCGACCGGCGCGAGCGAATCTTCCGGCTTGAACTCGCCTTCGGTCGGGCGGCCCAGGTGCGACGTGACCATCACGGCGGCGCCTGCGTCCAGCGCGGCCTTGATCGCCGGCACGGAAGCGCGGATGCGGGTGTCTTCGGTGATGTTGCCTTGATCGTCCTGCGGCACGTTCAGATCGGCGCGGATGAACACGCGTTTGCCGGACAGCTTGCCTTCGGCGATCAGATCGGAGAGACGCAATACCTTGTTCATGGGCGTGTATGTGCGAGTTGATGGGAAGGCGGTGGCGGACGACGCGCTGGACCTCAAGCGCGGCAAACTCCAGCGCTTCGGCACGGCAGCGGCTCCACTGAGTCGGGCGCCGGCGGCTAAGCCGCGGCGGTCGCGCCATGCAGCGGCGCGCTTATCCCGGAAACAGCCATTTTAACTTATCCACACGGCCTTCTGACCCGCAACCAGGCGAATGTCCCGTATTTGAAGAATGCGCCGCGCATGTCGCGGTGCAGCATTTTCGATCCAATCAATTACATGAAGAGGCGCAAGAGCGTGAACACGGCCATTCCCACCACAATCGTGCCAAGCATGGTGCGCCGCCACATAAACCACGCCAGACCGGACAGCGTCGCGTAAAACTCGTGATTCGAGGGCGCGAACGAGAGCCCCTCCGGCGTCGCCAGCACATCGGGCAGCACGACGGCGGCAAGCGCCGCAGCCGGCGCATAGCGCAGCATCCGCTGCACGCGCTCCGGCAAAACCGTGCGCTCGCCGCCGATTAGAAACATCGCGCGTGTCACCGCGGTGACGAAGGTCATGCCGATAATGGCCAGCCAGATCTGCGTGGATGTCATTGGGAATCTCCGGCGCTGTTACGGATGCGGCGCAAGTCGGCGCGCTCGACCATCAGGTCGGCCGCGCTGCCGGCGACAATCGCCGCAATTACCGCGAGCGGAAGTGCGAGCCGGTACGGCAGGTCGAAAGCGAGCAGCGACACCAGGCCGGCGATGCTGACCGCGACCAGCGTGGAGCGCGTGGCGATCGCCGACACCATGATGGGCAGCAGCGCCAGCGTGCCTGCCAGTGCGAGGCCCCAGTTGTCCGGAATCAGGCTCGCCAGCAGAATGCCGACGATCGACGAGACCTGCCACGACAACCAACTGCACACCGCCATGCCCCAGAAGTACGCCTCCTTGCCCGGCACGTAACCGGTCTGGAAGCTCTTCTTCTGGAACAGCAGATAGATCACGTCGCCGTTGAAGTAGCCGAGCACGATGCGGCGCCACATCGGCAGATAGGAAAAATGCGGCGCGAGACCAGCGCTGAAGATCACGAAACGCGTATTGACCATCGCGGCGGTGAGCAGCACGGTCCAGATCGGCAGCTTGGCAGCCAGCAACGGCAGCACGGCCAGTTGCGACGATCCGGCGTAGCAGAGCAGCGACATGGTGAGCGCCTGCGGCAGCGTGAGCACGGACTTGCTCATTGCGATGCCGGTGACGAGGCCCCAGGAGAAGATCGCCATCAGCGTGGGCGAATAGTCGCGCGCGCCCTCACGGAAGGAACGGCGATCGGTATCTGACAAGCGAGCGAGCATGAGGCGAAACGCGGGCGCCAAGCGGCGGCGCAACGAAGGGAGGTCGGCGCCAGGTCGTCAAGCACCCGCTGGCGCATCCGGATTTGAATTATGCGTGCGCCGAATTATAGCGCCCGGGATGCGGCCAAATGCCCGTTCCTTGTGCAAAAGACGCTAAAATAACGCTCTTTCACCGCACCGCTGGAGAATCGTATGTCAATGGCCGATCGCGACGGCAAGATCTGGATGGATGGCAAGCTCATCGACTGGCGCGACGCCAAGATCCACGTGCTTACCCACACGTTGCATTACGGCATGGGCGTTTTCGAAGGCGTACGCGCCTACAAGACGGCTGACGGCGGCACGGCGATTTTCCGCCTCCAGGAACACACCAAGCGCCTCTTGAATTCGGCCAAGATTTTCCAGATGGACGTGCCGTTCGACCACGAAACGCTGGCCGCGGCTCAGTGCGAAGTGGTCCGTGAAAACAAGCTGGAATCCTGCTACCTGCGCCCGATCATCTGGGTCGGCTCGGAAAAGCTCGGCGTGTCGGCCAAGGGCAACACGATCCACGTGGCGATCGCCGCCTGGCCGTGGGGCGCTTACCTCGGCGAAGACGGTATCGCCAAGGGCATCCGCGTGAAGACCTCGTCGTTCACGCGCCATCACGTGAACGTGTCGATGGTCCGCGCCAAGGCGTCGGGCTGGTACGTGAACTCGATCCTCGCCAACCAGGAAGCGATTGCCGACGGTTACGACGAAGCGCTGCTGCTGGACGTGGACGGCTATGTGTCGGAAGGCTCCGGCGAGAACTTCTTCCTCGTGAACAACGGCAAGCTGTACACACCGGACCTGGCGTCGTGCCTCGACGGCATCACCCGCGACACGGTCATCACGCTGGCGCGCGACGCGGGCATCCAGGTGATCGAAAAACGCATCACGCGCGACGAGGTCTATACCTGCGACGAAGCGTTCTTCACCGGCACCGCCGCGGAAGTCACGCCGATCCGCGAGCTCGACAACCGCACGATCGGCTCGGGCGCACGCGGCCCGATCACCGAGAAGCTGCAATCCGGCTTCTTCGATATCGTGAATGGCAAGAGCGACAAGTACGCGCACTGGCTCACCAAGATCTAACGCGCGCTGCGCCGGCCTTTGGCCCGAGCCTTTTGTCGGCGCAACGCATGCACCCTGCATACAACGAGAAAGTCCCCATGAGCGAAATCAAGGAAATGCCGCTGGTCGAATTGTCGGCGAAGGATCTGCCGGCGTACTGCCCGAACCCGGCCATGCCGCGCTGGAGCGCGCATCCGCGTGTCTTTATCGACGTCACGCACGGCGAAGCGAAATGCCCGTATTGCAGCACGCGTTACAAGCTGCGCGACGGCGAAGTGGTCAAGGGTCACTGATCTTGAGCACTGCGCACTGAGCGCTGATCGTTTGCGGCGCTGCTTGCGGCCCTCTTTGCTGGCGCGCCTGCTGCCTGATTCGGCATGTGACGGACCGGCTGAGCTTTTGCAGCAGGTGGCGGCAACGCAATCGCTTCGCAGCAACGCCGCAGCCGCGGCGGGACCAGTCATGCCGGATCCGCGCCGCAAGGCTCGCGGCTTTTCCCCTTTTACCCAATCGAACGCCACGCGCATGGTTCGCGCGGCGCTTCGTTTCGACACCGGACACCCACTCTGATGCGTCGCGCGTTGGTTATCGCACCGAACTGGATCGGTGACGCATTGATGGCGCAGCCGCTGTTTGCGCGCCTCGTGAAATTGCATCCGCGCATCGTGATCGACGCGGTCGCGCCCTCGTGGGTCGCGCCCGTGCTCGAACGCATGCCCGAGATCCGCGACGTCTACGCAACGGACCTCGCGCACGGCAAGCTGCAGATGCTGCGCCGCTGGCAGCTCGCGAGCGACTTGCGCGATGTCGGCTACGACGCGGCCTATGTCTTGCCGAATTCGCTCAAGTCGGCGCTGATTCCGTGGATGGCGGGCATTCCGCTGCGCATCGGCTACACCGGCGAGAGCCGCTACGGCTTGCTGAACGTGCGCCACGGGAATCCGCGCAAAGATGAACGCCCGCCGATGGTCGGCCACTACGCCGCCCTCGCCTACGCGCAAGGCGCCAAGGTCCCCGACGACCTGCCGATGCCGCGGCTCGACGCGGATCTGAACGAAGCGTCGCGGGTCTCGGCGCGCTTCAATCTGGATACGCGTGTGCCGCTGCTGGTGTTCTGCCCGGGTGCCGAGTACGGTCCGGCCAAGCGATGGCCGCCCGAGCATTTCGCATCGCTCGCGCAGATCGTCGGCCAGTCGTTCCCCTACACGCAGATCGTCGCGCTCGGCTCGCCGAAAGACGCGCCGCTTGCCCAGGCCATCGCCGAAAAAGCGCCGAACGTGCGTAACCTGTGCGGCCAGACCGCGCTGAGCGAGGCCTGCGCGCTGATCTCGCGGGCCAACGCCGTCGTCACCAACGATTCCGGCCTGATGCACGTGGCCGCCGCGCTGCGCCGGCCGCTGGTGGCCGTGTACGGTTCGACCGATCCGCGCCACACGCCGCCCTTGTCCGAGCTCGCGAAGGTACAATGGCTTCATCTCGAATGCAGCCCCTGTTTTCAGCGCGAGTGTCCGCTCGGGCATCTGAACTGCCTGAAGCAGTTGAGTGCCGAGCAGGTGTTCGGCGATTTGCGCGGCATGTTGCTTGCGCAACGTTGAACCAAACTGATTCGGCTGATACTTGCACGCAACACCGCACGCCCTGAGCGCGTCGCGTCATGTTCGCGCCTTGCGGCGCGGGCATCCTCGCGCTTGGGTGCGATTGTCCGGTGCTCCGGACTGTCCCGCTGACCGCTGCCCCGCAACCGCGCGCCGCGCACAAGAGACTGACGAGCCATGCCACGTTTTGCCCATATCTTCGAAGCCGCCGCCGATACGCTGAACGCCTACTACCAGGCCATCGCCGAGGTGAATATCGACAGCTTGATGGGCCTGTGGATCGACGAGGAATTCGTCAGTTGCATCTGCGCCGACGGCTCCCACCTGCACGGCCTCGACAGCATTCGCGCCGGCTTGCAAATCCAGCTCGAAACCTCGCCCGTTTCGATTGAACCTCTCGACATTCGCGTCTACGACAGCCTTGGCACCGTCGTCTACGCCATTGCCGAAGCGCACCGCCCGGCCGATCCGAAGGCGGCGCCCACGATGGTGTTCACCACTTACGTGATGGTCCACGAGCGCGGCGAATGGCGCATTGCGCATATTCACGCGAGTCCGATGCCGAACGAGGCCGCCAGTCAGTTCGCGACCAAGATGCGGCATGGCCAGGGGTCGCTGCACTGACGCCTGACGGGCGCATTTCGCTTGTTTCACCGGTTCTATCTTTTTGTTTTGACGCTGGCATGAGCACGCCCCGCAGGAAGTCATCCGTCCCGAACGATTCCCACATGGGGGATTGGGAGACGACGCACCATCAATCCGCCTCTGCCGGCGCAGCACGCGCCACGGCCGCCGTCGGGGCCACCGTCGAGCTGCTCTACCGCGCACCGCTCTGGCTGCCGAACCGGCATGTGCAGACCATTGTCCCGGCGCTGTTTGCGCGCCGCCCGGCGATCGCGTTCCGGCGCGAACGCTGGGATACGCCGGATGGCGATTTCATCGATCTCGATTGGGTGGTGCATGACGGCACGCCTGCCTCAGCGCTCGCCCCTGCCACGCCCGCCAGGATTCCTGCAGACGACGCGCCGCTGTTCGTGCTATTTCACGGCCTCGAAGGCAGTTCCATGTCGCACTACGCCGCCACGTTGATGGCGGCCGCGCGCGAGTACGGCTGGCACGGCGTGGTGCCGCACTTTCGTAGCTGCAGCGGGCCATTGAACCGCTTGCCGCGTTTCTATCATCTCGCCGACAGCAACGAAGTCGACTGGATCCTGCGGCGCTTGCGCGCCACGCATCGCGGGCCGATCGTGGCGGCGGGCGTGTCGCTCGGCGGCAATGTGCTGCTGCGCTGGCTCGGCGAGCGGCGCGAAGATGCGTCGCCGGTGCTCGCGGCCGCCGCGGCGATTTCGACGCCGATCGACGTGCACGCCGGCGGCCGCGCGTTGTCGCAGGGCTTCGGCATGATCTACACGCGCAGTTTCCTGAAGACGCTGAAGCAGAAGGCCGAGCAAAAGCTGGCGCAATTTCCGGGACTGTTCGACCGCGACACCATGCTGGCGAGCCGCACAATGTACGACTTCGACAACGTGGTGACAGCGCCGCTGCACGGCTTTCGCGATACTAACGACTACTGGAGCCGCGCGACCACACGACCGTTGCTGCCCGGGATCGCAGTGCCGACTCTGGTGCTGAATGCGCGCAACGACCCGTTCTTGCCGGCCGAAGCGTTACCGGCAAGGCACGAGGTGTCGGCGGCGGTAGAACTCGATCAACCCGAACACGGCGGTCACGCCGGCTTTATGACCGGGCCGTTTCCGGGCCGCATCGACTGGTTGTCGCGGCGCGTGCTCGGCTATCTGGAGCAGTACGTCGATCATGGATGACATCGTCAAGCAGGCCTTGGCCAAATGGCCGAACGTGCCGAGTTGCACGGGATGGTTGATGTTGGACCGGCGCGGTAACTGGCGCATGCGGGATGAGGCCGCCCAGGCCAGCGGTACGCCAGGTACGGCGATCCGGCACGAGGCGTTGCTCGGGTTTATCAACCGGAATTACGACGCCGACGAACGCGGGCAGTGGTTTTTCCAGAACGGCCCGCAACGGGTGTATATCGAGTTGGGCTATACGCCGTGGGTGGTGAGGTTGTCTGCCGATGCCGCTGGCGTGCTTTCCTTGACGGACCAGGCCGGCGGGGCCTTCGAGCCAACGGCCGTGTTTGTCGACGATGAAGGTGGGATTCTGTTCGTCGATGGCTCGACGCCGCCGAGAGTCGCGGTTTTGCACGATCATGACCTCGAGGTTTTTTCCGACCACGCAGCGTTGGGCGATGACTCGATGAGCGGGGCGTTTCGCTGGAACAATGGGGTTGTGTTGCCCTTGCAGGACGTGCAGCGAAGTGAGGTTGCCGCGCGGTTTGGGTTTGTCGATAGTCCGGCGGCACACGTCTAGGTCGTTTGCCTGCTTATTTATCGCCTGGTTCTTTTGCATACCTCGCGTTCCGATCGGATAGCGCAAGCCCGCAACCCCTAACTCTTCTCGTCAAGCCGCTCCTCTTTATAGCGGCTCTCCATTTCATGTAACCGGGCGTCGACGGTCGCAAGATCGTAGTAGCCGATCGTCTTCAGATCCCGCGCTTCCTTCAGTTGCCGGATGGCCGACGGCCACGCCCCCTCGAGCGCGAATTTTTCGGCGAGCGCCCGATGCTGTGTCAACGCATCGCCGCTGCCGGCGCTTGCCTGCGCGAGATACATCCACCAGGCAGGCTGATCGGGCTGTGCACGCGTTTCCTTCCGGGCCAAAGCCTGCGCGTCGGCGAATCGCTTCAAGGTCAGCAAGGTCTGGATATGCATGTCGATTGCGGCATTCGACTGCGGCCAGCGCTTCTGCGCAAACTCGGCCAGCCGTGCCGCCTCGTCATCACGCCCGGCGCGGCGTGCGACGTCGGCCGCCAGCACGTCGAGGCTCGGCGAACTGCGCATGGGCTCGCCTTCACCGCGTTCGCCCGCGACAAATGCCGCACGCGACGAAGCCAGCGACGCCACCGCATCGTCGTAACGCTCGAGCAGCATCTGCCCATACGCAATCCCGTACCAGTTCGCGGCGACGTTCACCGCGGTACGTTCCTCGATTTCGGAGCGCAGGCGCGAAACCTCGTCCGCGTATTCACTGCGCGAGCGGTCCTGCAGCAAGCGCGCCCGAGCCCGCACGAAGCCGTATTCGGAGGTCTGATGCGGTTGCCGGTAAGGCGCGCGGCGCGCACGGTCCTCCATGTCGGCGATCCGCTCGCCGGTCAGCGGGTGGGTACGCGCATAAGCCGGCATGCCGGTGTCGCTCATCGCCGCGCGATCGAGGCGGCCGAAAAACGTCGTCATCGCGTAGGGGTCGTAGCCGGCGCCGGCCAGCAGCAGAAAGCCGACGCGGTCCGCTTCATGCTCGGCGGAGCGCGAGAAACGCAACTGGTTGTCGACCGCATAGGCCTGGCCGCCGATCGCAATCGCGCTGCCAAGGTCGCCGCTGTGGGCGAGCACGCCCGCCAGAATGCCGAACAACAGGCCGGCGAGCGCGGCATAGCCGCTGCGCTCGCCGGTGGTGATCATCCGCGAAATGTGCCGCTGCAAGACGTGCCCCATCTCGTGACCGAGTACGGAGGCGAGTTCGGACTCGGTTTGCGTCGTCACGATCAAACCGGTGTTCACGCCGATAAAACCGCCTGGCAGCGAGAAGGCGTTGATTTGCGTGTCGCGGACCGCGAACAGCTCGAAGTCCGGACGATAGCCGCCGATGTAGAGCGCGCTCGCCGCCGCGGAGAGTTTCGCGGCGACCGAGTTCAGATAGTCGCGCACGAGCCAGTCCTCGAGATAGTCGGGGTCGCGACGCAACTCGCGCATCACGCGTTCGCCGAGCTTGCGCTCGGCTTGCGGCGTCAGCGAGCCGGAGCCGCCATTGCCGAGGTCGGGCAGTTGCTGCGTGACGATCGGGGTGCGCCAGTTGGTGGTCGCGCCTGGGTTGCCGGAGAAGCGGTTCTGCGCGCCGCCATAGACGCCAAATACGCCTTGGGCGATGTCGGGCGGCACGACGGGGTCGGCAAAAGTTTCGACCGGGCCGCTTTCCAACGGCGGTTCGGCGGGCTGTATGTTGAGCGCGAGGGTCGTGCCCGTGTTGGTGTTCGCATTCGATGCGCCACGCGATTGCGGGTACACACCCGGCGGTGCCGCGAGCGCGACAGACAACAACGCAGCAAGAAACCGTTTCGAACGCATCGCGAGCTCGATATGACGAAGTCGAAAAGCGGCGCCCGCCGCTCGGACTAAGATAGCGGGCATACGGTGATTGTAATCATCTCGACTCGCCCAATCACGCTGCTATGATAGGCGCCCTCTGAAGGAGCCCAACCATGCCTGAACTCACTCATTTCGACGCGGCCGGCCAGGCGCATATGGTGGACGTCGGCAGCAAGCAGGAGACCAAGCGCATCGCGATCGCGCGCGGCTCGATTCGCATGCTGCCGGAGACGTTCGCGCTGATCCGTGATGGCAACGCCAAAAAAGGCGACGTGATCGGAATCGCGCGCATCGCCGCGATTCAAGGCTCGAAGCGCACCGCCGATCTGATCCCGCTATGTCACCCGCTCGCGCTGACCCGCGTGAAAGTGGACTTCGAGCTCGATGAAACGTTGCCCGGCGTGCATTGCACGGTGCAAGTGGAAACGCTGGGACGCACGGGCGTGGAGATGGAAGCGCTAACCGCCGTGCAGGTCGGACTGCTGACCGTGTACGACATGTGCAAGGCGGTGGATCGTGGTATGACGATCACCGATGTGAAGGTGCTGGAGAAGCACGGCGGGAAGTCGGGGGATTGGGTGGCGGGTTGATGACTGCGAACGTCATCGCCCCGCTCCATCGTTACAGCTAAAGCTAATGCCACAGAACGACAGCGCGGCTCAATCGTCCTCGCTGTCGTCGTCCTGATTGACGTCGCCTGGCGGCATGCCATAGCGCTTGACCAGTTCCGCCTTGAAGCCGGTCAGCGTCTTCTGCTCGTCGCACAGCTCATACACGTAGGCCAACTGCGACGGCCAGTCATTCAACTCCTGAGCAAAGATCTTGAGACGCTCGACGGTGTCGAACGCTCCCGCTGTATCACCGCTCAGTGCCTGCAGCACCGCATACCGGCGCAGCACGGTTTCCCCTGGCAGCAGCGCAATCGCCTGCTTGTGCATGGCGAGCTTGTGTTGCAAGTTCATCGAATTCATCGGCTCCAACGTCGCAAGGCCGTACTCGCCCCACGCCTGGAACAGGAACGACGGATCCGCACGATACTGCTCGGCAGGCCGCGAACCGTAGTACAACACCTCGGCGCGCGCGTAGTCCTTGTACACCGGATACAACGCGGCCAGCCCGCCGAAAACTACCACCTTGAACGCGCCGAATGACAGGCGGCCCGGCACGAGCCGCAGCGGCCGTGTCTCGAGCAAGCCGAACACGAACATCGCCGGCAGCAGGAAGAACATGTACTGCTGCGGATACTCGACCAGCGCATGCATGACCAGCACGCCGATCAACGCAATGCCGAACACGCGCGCAGCGCTCTGCGGCGCGCGGACCACGCGCACCAGCCACGTAATCAGACCGAACAGCACGATCGCAAGGCCGATCAAACCCGTCTTCGCGAGCAGGTCGATGAAAATGTCGTGCGAATTATTGGCAATCTCGACGCCGCCCAGCGCCTTCGCATACTCGAACTGGTAGCTCGGAAACTCGCCCCAGCCGACACCCAGCAGCGGATGCGCCTTGAACATCGTCCAGCCGTACTTCCACAGCGCCAAGCGCGGCGCGATCTGGCCGGCGTCCTTGAAGCGCTCGGCCGCCGACTGCCCAAGTTCCAGGTGGTAGTGCACATTGGCCCAGCGGATCAATGCATTGATGACGAAGAACAGCACCGCCAACGCGATCGGAATCAGCCATTCGCGATTGCTGCGGCGAAGATGCGGCTGACTGCGCGTCTGCGCGAAGGCCATCCAGAAACCCGCCACCACGATCACGCCCATCTGCAGCCAGGGGCCACGCGACACGGTCAGCGCGAGTCCAACGGCAAAAATCGTCGACACGAGCAGCCAGATGCTGACGGCAATGCGGCGCGTCTGCGCGAGGAACAGCGCACCCGCCATCGCGAATGCGATATAGGTGGCAAGGTGGTTCGCCTGCGCCATATTGCCGAATGGCCGGCGCTCGACGGTCACGTTGTAGGCGACGACCAGCGGCGAGACGCGCACCTCGAGGTGGAACAACTGGATCACCTGGCAAAACACCGCAAACAGGCCACCGATGATCAATGCCCCCGCTGCCCAGCGCAGTGCTGTCTCATTCAGCTTGGCGCGTGTGAAACCGTAGCCGGCGTGCGTCGCCATGAATGCGGCGAGCAGGTAACCGCCGCCGAGCCAGTTCATCGACGGCTGCGAGACCGGCAGCAGCACCGACTGTGCCACCAGCACGAGCCCGAACAGCAACGGCACCAGCGCGACCACCGGTGACGCAAACGTCACGCGCGGCCTCGCCGTCCACACCAGCAGCACGACGCCCGCGCCCGTCAGCAGATACAGCGCGAGCGCCGTGAATTCAGCGTAGAAGGTCGGAATCGGATACGTGTGGTTGGCGACTGCGTAAGGCAGCACCAACGCGAGAGCCAACAGAATGAGAGACAGGTAGCGCGCAAATGGGGTGGGCATCGAGTAACCGGAGGCGTCAGCAACCGGCGCACTATACAAAAAAATTCTCCTGCTGTGCGCCGGCTGGGCTGAAATATCCCGAAAATCAGCGTTTTACGTTCGGATAACAACTCACCCGATCTGCCACCCCATTGCTTACGCGCGGCACTCCGGCGGTGCAAGGTTCGACGGTAAGGAAGGCGTATCGGCTGGTGCGGGCCCGGCACCTGGCGCAGGCAACGAAGAGGCGGTTTTCCCGCCGGCGAAGCATTCCCAGGTGACCGCGCCCGCCTGTACCGCGCCCTTGCTCAAGGCGATTCGCGCAGTCGGCGCGTCGGCATTGTCCGGCACCGATGGCACCAGAGTCAGCGTGTTCGACCCGGCAGGCGCGACGCGCGTCGCGAAGGCGACCGTGATCTGCCCGGTATCGTCGTCGACGTGAACGGATTCGACGTTGCGGGTGGCGGGCGGCGACGCATAACCACCGCCAAACGCATTGCCGCTCGCGGCGTTTTCGGACACCGCAAGCCGCGCGGATGCAGCCAGTGAGAGACCCTCACCAACGCGGCTGCGGGCCAGATAGTCCTGATACGCCGGAATCGCATAGGCGGCGATCACGCCGACAATTGCCAGCACGATCATCAGCTCGATCAGCGTAAAGCCGAAACCGGAACCGAAACGGCGGCAGGCACGTGCGAGCGGCACGCTCCAGCGCGCTCGTTCGAACGCGTTCCGTGGCGAAGGCGTGGACTGTGAAAAAGGGGAATACGGCAAAGTAACGGTCATCGGCAGGCTCCTGAAACGAAAAACGCCTGCCCCTCGAATCGGGGACAGGCGTTTCAATCGTAGCCAGCGGTGCGCGTTCCACACAGTCAGCCGAATGGCTAACGTTGCGCTGGCACGGTGGTGTTCAGGTCAGATCGGGGCGGCGTGCGGTTCGCATTGCGCGGGTCCGCTCATGCCTCAGGTTCGGGTCCAGCCCGCCACGCGGCGTGTGCCGCGACGCTCGACTGAGACTCAGACTCAGGCTCGGAGTCAAGCCGCCGCACGATTCGCGTTGCGACGCTTGAGTAGATAACCGAGGATCACGACGAACAGCGCACCGGCGATGCTCATGCCGTATTCGGCCACCGGCGAATCCAGAACCGGCCAGCGGTCGCCGGCCGGGTCGTTGATGATCAGACCACCCGCGATCCAGCCCAGCAAAGCAGCGCCGAGCGTGATGACGATCGGAAAGCGGTCGAGCAGCTTCAGCACTAGCTGACTGCCCCACACGATCAGCGGAATACTCACCACCAGCCCGAAAATCACCAGCGCAAGGCGATGCTCGGGGTCGGCCGCCTCGGCCGCACCAGCAATCGCGATCACGTTGTCGAGGCTCATCACGGCATCCGCGATGATGATAGTCTTGATCGCCGACATCAGCTTGTCGGCCGGCTTGACGTTCTCGTGGACATCATGCGCGGGCGCCATCAGACGCACACCGATCCACAGCAGCAACAGGCCGCCCGCGAATTTCAGCAACGGCACGTCGAGCAGCGCCACGGCGAACGCAATCAGCGCCACGCGCAGCACGATGGCGCCGGCCGTGCCCCACAGCACGCCTTTCGTACGCTGCGCAGGCGGCAGGTTACGGCAGGCAAGCGCGATCACGACAGCATTGTCACCACCCAGCAGGATGTCGATGACGATGATCTGGATGACTGCGCCCCAATGGAGCGTGGCGAAGAACTCGAGCATGAGCAAAAGAATAAGAAGGAATCGGACGCGCGGGCAATAAAAAAGCGGGGGAGTCTAGACTCCCCCGCTTTTCAGGACTGCCTGCTCACGAAAGGGTTTCGTAAGCGTATCAAAAACGCGCCGTGATTGCGCGCGAATTTCGTTTTTACAGCATCGCCTTCAGAAGACGCGCCATTTCCGACGGGTTCTTCGTAACCTTGATACCGCATGCGTCCATGATTTCCAGCTTGGCTTCGGCCGTGTCCGCACCGCCCGAGATCAGCGCGCCGGCGTGGCCCATGCGCTTGCCCGGAGGCGCCGTGACACCGGCGATAAAGCCAACCACCGGCTTCTTCATGTTGTCCTTGATCCACTCAGCAGCATTCGCTTCGTCCGGACCGCCGATTTCGCCGATCATGATGACGGCGTCCGTTTCCGGATCGTCGTTGAACATCTTCATCACGTCGATGTGCTTCAGACCGTTGATCGGGTCGCCGCCGATACCGACTGCCGACGATTGGCCGAGGCCGATTGCCGTCAATTGGCCGACTGCTTCGTACGTCAGCGTGCCCGAACGCGACACGACGCCGATGCGGCCCTTGCGGTGGATGTGACCCGGCATGATGCCGATCTTCAGTTCGTCCGGCGTGATCGTGCCCGGGCAGTTCGGTCCGAGCAGCAGCGTCTTGCTGTTCTTTGCGCGCATGCGTGCCTTGAGCTCGATCATGTCACGGACAGGAATGCCTTCCGTAATACAGATTGCGAGATCCAGGTCGGCTTCGACGGCTTCCCAGATGGCAGCAGCAGCGCCTGCCGGCGGAACGTAAATCACCGACACGGTCGCGCCCGTTTCAGCCTTGGCTTCAGCGACGCTAGCGTAGATAGGAATGCCTTCGAAATCTTCGCCGGCCTTCTTCGGGTTCACGCCTGCAACGTACGCTTCGCGGCCGTTTGCATATTCACGGCAAGCACGCGTATGGAACTGACCGGTCTTGCCGGTAATGCCCTGCGTGATGACCTTGGTGTCTTTGTTAATCAGAATCGACATGTATTGACCTCTGTTCGTTTGGCGTCATGCGGTGGCGCCGCGAAGCGGAATGTTCTCGCCCGCGTCGCTGTTGCGCCACTCACGCGCCGCCATTCGTAATCCTGGTAAACGCGCTCGGGGTTTGGCTTACGCCTTGCCCGCAGCGGCCGCGACGACCTTCTGAGCCGCTTCTTCCATGCTGTCAGCCGCGATGATCGGCAGACCGGATTCAGCGAGCATCTTCTTGCCGAGGTCTTCGTTCGTGCCCTTCATGCGGACGACGAGCGGCACCTTCAGCGACACGGCCTTCGACGCCGCGATCACGCCTTCCGCGATCACGTCGCAGCGCATGATGCCGCCGAAAATGTTGACCAGAATCGCGGTCAGGTTCGGGTTCTTCAGCATGATCTTGAACGCTTCCGTGACCTTCTCGGTCGTGGCGCCACCGCCCACGTCCAGGAAGTTCGCCGGTTCGCCGCCGAACAGCTTGATGGTGTCCATCGTTGCCATTGCGAGGCCAGCGCCGTTCACGAGGCAGCCGATGTTGCCGTCGAGCGAAATGTAGGCGAGGTCGAACTTCGACGCTTCGACTTCAGCCGGATCTTCTTCGTCCAGATCGCGATACGCGACGATTTCCGGATGACGGAACAGTGCGTTCGAATCGAAGTTGAATTTCGCGTCCAACGCGATGACCTTGCCGTCGCCGGTCAGGATCAGCGGGTTGATTTCGGCCAGCGATGCGTCGGTTTCCCAGAATGCCTTGTACAGGCCTTGCAGGATCGCGCGCGCTTGCGGCAGCGAAGCGGCGGGCACGCCGATCTTCGTGGCGAGCTCGTCGGCTTCGGCGTCTTTCAGACCGGTCGACGGGTCGACGGCGATCTTGTGGATCAGCTCAGGCGTCTTTTCCGCGACTTCTTCGACGTCCATGCCGCCTTCGCTCGATGCCATCACGACGATCTTCTGCGAAACGCGATCGATCACGAGGCCGACATACAGTTCCTTCTTGATGTCAGCGCCTTCTTCGATCAGCAGACGATTCACCTTCTGGCCTTCCGGACCGGTCTGGTGCGTGACGAGCTGCATGCCGAGGATCTGGTTCGAGAATTCACGAACCTGTTCCAGCGACTTGGCGACTTTCACGCCGCCGCCCTTGCCACGGCCACCCGCGTGGATCTGAGCCTTCACGACCCATACCGGGCCGCCGAGCTCTTCCGCGGCCTTGACCGCATCATCCACCGAGAAGACCGGCTTGCCGCGCGGTACCGCGACGCCGAATTTCCGCAGGATTTCCTTACCCTGGTACTCGTGAATCTTCATGCGTGATTCCCTTCAGTCTGAGAGTTGGATTGAACTTCGTTTCCGCTGCCGTCGTTCATGCCGGACGCGTTGCCGCCCTCACCTGTCTGGCGGGCTGCCCCGTCGCCTGACGATGCCGCGCGATCCGCTGTATACGGAGCGCGGCCATACCAGCGCGGATAAAACTGTTGCACCGCCTCGCCGTCGAAACGCAGCGCGTGGCAGCGTCCCAACTGGAATGGCGGTTTGTTGTTGGAATGCTCGTCTGTGCTGTCTTTGCTTCTGGACTGCTCGGTCCCGGAACTCGCCGCTGCGCCCGGCGTGTCTTCATTGGTGTTCCACACGTCGCCGGCGAACGCCTGGATTGCGGCGGTCGGCAAAAGCGCGCACAACTCGGTGAGATGCGTGCAGCCGGCCGTGCCGGCCAGCAAACGGGCAGCATCGCGACGGAAGTTGTGGAACAGATTGAGCCCGATGAGGGCACGGTAGGCGGGATTGCTGGCTTGGCACAAGCCTGGATAGGGCACCCAGTCGGACGACGCTTCGGCGTCGACGACGTTGAGCTTGCGATCGATGGTGATGCGAAGCCAGAGTTCATGGATCGGCTGACCATTGGGCCGGACGCCCGACGCAAGCACCACATCGCGCGGTTTTTCGTCGGTCAAGCACGCTTCCACATCCCACAGGCCATCGGCTCGCTCATAGGCTTCCGCTCTGATTGCGCGACGATGGCGCAACTGACGGGATACTGGCGGGGAGAGCGGCATGCGGGAAGGAAAGGCCGGATTGGAAAACCCACGAATTTTAGCATACTGGGTATTTGAGACAGGCCGGAATGCGCAGGGCCGCCCAGCAGGCCGGAGAGCGCGGCAGGTGCTATCTCAAAGTGGGAACCGCACAGGTATCCGGCACGCGCTGTACGTCAAACGGGATAGCGCAGCTAGTCGCCGCTTCACTCCTCGTCGAACCCTTTGAGAATTTTGCCAATCGTAGCGCCCGAGAAACCGCGCGATGCCAGAAAGCGCGCCTGCTTGGCCCGCTCGGCGGCAGTTTCGGGAAGCCGGTCGAATTTTTTCCGCCAAACGGCTTGAGCGCGCGCCAGTTCGGTTTCGCGCAGTTGCGCACTGGCTTCTTCGACCAGCGTTTGGTCCACCGCATGCTGCTTCAATTCGCCGACGATCCGGCTCGCGCCCAAGCGCGACGAGCGCCGATGGATCAGGCTTTCAGCAAACCGCGAGTCGGACAGCCAGTTTTCGGCTTCCAGCGAATCGAGCAAGGTATCGAGCGAATCGGTTTCCTCGACGAACGGCTTAAGCTTGCGCGCCAGTTCGGAGCGGCTGTATTCACGCCGGGACAAATAGCCGAGCGCACGTCCTTTTAGCGAACGGGCCGGGCGTTGGGATTTTTTTGCATCGTCCTGTTCCGGCTTCGCCTCGCCAGGCGTGCGGCGCGAGCGGGTATAGGTGGTTTCGGACGGGTCCGCTTCAGCCTGCGCAGAGGGATCAGACTGCGGCTGGCGACCTGCGGCGCGATCGTGCGCGTCGAACGATTCGAAGGGATCGGCTTCGCCGGCTGCGGCAAAGGAATCGGGATCTGATGCGTATGAGCGGCCAGGGGCAGCATTGCCGGCAGGATCGCGCGGCGAACGTGAAGTGGAACGCCCGAACGAGCTTCCAGAAGATTTGCCGAACGATGAACCGGACGAACGACTAAACGAACTACCGGACGAACTGCTAGACGACTTTCCCGACGACCGCCCAAACGACCGGGTGGACCGGGAAGTCGAAGAGGAGGAAGGCGGCGATGAAGAGGATGACGACGATTCGAACGAATCGTCGCCACCGTCACGCGGGCCGTCCGCGTTGTGTCCAGCGTTGGACGGCGGCCGGCCCTTGCGTATCACGTGCTGGTTACTCTTCTTCGCCCGCGACTTCAGCGGCCGCACCGGTCGCCACTTCCGCCATGGCATTCACGCCCAGCGATTCGCGGATGCGGTTTTCGATCTCACGAGCGATGTCCGGATTTTCGCGCAGGAATTCGCGCGCGTTGTCCTTACCCTGACCAATACGTTCGCCGTTGTAGCTGTACCAGGCGCCGGCCTTGTCGACGATCTTGGCCTGCACGCCGAGGTCGATGACTTCGCCCTGACGGGAAATGCCCTCGCCATACAGAATGTCGAAAATCGCTTCGCGGAACGGCGGCGCAACCTTGTTCTTCACCACCTTCACGCGCGTTTCGTTACCGATCACTTCGTCGTTCTTCTTGATCGAACCGATCCGGCGAATGTCCAGACGCACCGACGCGTAGAACTTCAGCGCGTTACCGCCCGTGGTGGTTTCCGGGTTGCCGAACATCACACCGATCTTCATACGGATCTGGTTGATGAAGATCACGAGGCAGTTGGTACGCTTGATCGTGCCGGTGAGCTTGCGCAGCGCTTGCGACATCAGACGCGCTTGCAGACCCGGCAGCGAGTCGCCCATTTCGCCTTCGATTTCAGCCTTCGGCACGAGTGCCGCGACCGAGTCGATCACGATCATGTCGATCGAGCCCGAGCGCACCAGTGCGTCGGCGATTTCGAGCGCCTGTTCGCCGGTGTCCGGCTGCGAAACCAGCAGGTCGTTGACGTTCACGCCGAGCTTGCCCGCGTACTGGATATCCAGCGCGTGCTCCGCGTCGATAAACGCTGCCGTGCCGCCGAGCTTTTGCATTTCAGCGACGACTTGCAGCGTCAGCGTGGTTTTACCGGACGACTCCGGACCGTAAATTTCGACCACCCGGCCACGCGGCAAACCGCCGACGCCCAGCGCGATATCGAGGCCGAGTGATCCCGTTGAGACCACCTGGATATCTTCGACCGCCTCACCTGCGCCGAGCCGCATGACCGACCCTTTGCCGAACTGCTTTTCGATCTGCGCAAGCGCGGCAGCGAGTGCCTTGCTCTTTTCAGCAGTCAGTCCAGCCGAGCCTTTCTTGCTTTCTTCCATGAATCGTCCTTTGCTATGATGAACGGCGTCTGAGGCAGATGTGCAGCCTAGTTTTGGAGGACAGCACACGAAACTCAGACACTGTATAAAAAAACAGTAGTTTTGGCAAGCGCGATTCTCATGCGAACGCGCATTTTTACCGTCGCGCTGCCCAACTACCCACAATAATTTTCGGAGACCGCTGTGCGCCGGGGGGACACCCCACGGTGCCGGCAAGGCCAGGCTTGCGCACCATGCGAATTCTGATTGCCGAAGACGACAGCATACTCGCGGACGGTCTGGTTCGATCACTCCGCCAATCGGCCTATGCCGTCGATCATGTGAAGAACGGCGTCGAGGCCGACACCGCCCTGTCGATGCAAACTTTCGACCTGCTGATCCTCGATCTGGGCCTGCCCCGCATGTCCGGGCTCGAGGTGCTGCGCCGCCTGCGCGCCCGCAACTCGACCGTGCCGGTGCTCATCCTCACGGCGGCGGACAGCGTGGACGAACGCGTCAAAGGCCTCGATCTCGGCGCCGATGACTACATGGCCAAACCTTTCGCGCTGAACGAACTCGAGGCGCGCGTGCGCGCCCTGACCCGGCGTGGCGCCGGCGGCGGCCCGACGGTGGTGCGGCACGGTTCGCTGTCGTTCGACCAGGTTGGCCGGATCGCCTATGTCAACGAGCAGGTGATCGACCTGTCGGCGCGCGAACTTGGTTTGCTCGAAGTGCTGCTGCAGCGGATCGGCCGGCTGGTGTCGAAGGAACAGCTCGTCGACCATCTGTGCGAATGGGGCGAAGAAGTCAGCAATAACGCGATCGAAGTCTACGTGCATCGGCTGCGCAAGAAGATCGAGCCGAGCGGCGTACGCATCATTACTGTGCGGGGCCTCGGGTACTGCCTCGAGAAAGCCGCCCTGCCGCCAAACGTGAACATGAACGCGAACCAGAGCGCCAACCCGCCCGCCGAATCCGAGCCGCCCTCCTCGCCCTCTTCGTCCCCCTCGGCCGCGATGCCCGCGAGCCATCACTTCAAATAGGGGGCCTCCATGTCCGCACGCGCAGATCGCGCCACGGCGCACGCGGCGGACCTCGACGAGGTGCGCGACGAGCGCTACGCCAATCCGTTCGCCCCGCCCGACGAGACCGAAGCCGCCGCCGAAGCGCGCCCACGCTCGCTGTTCGGCGAAATTCTGGACTGGATGCTGGCGCCGCTTCTGCTGCTTTGGCCGATGAGCCTCGCGGTCACCTACCTGGTCGCCAAGTCGATCGCCAATGGCCCGTTCGACCGCGCGCTCGAAACCGACGCCTACGTGCTCGCCCGCCAGATCCATCCGATCAACGGCGTGGCGGAGCTGTCGCTGCCCGACTCCACCCGCGACTTTCTGCGCACCGACAATGTCGACAGCGTCTTCTATCAGGTGCTCGGCACGCGCGGCGAACTGGTGGGCGGCGAGCGCGACATGCCGTTGCCGCACGAGGAAGACCGGCCGCCGCCTGGCCTCGTGGAATTCCGCGACGACGTGCTGCGCGGCAACGATATCCGCGTCGCCTATACGACCGTCGAGTTTCCGCAAACGCCCGGTGCTCAGCCGGTGCTGGTGCAGGTCGCCGAGACGCTCGACAAACGCAGCCAGCTTGCCAACGACATCATCAAAGGCGTGATCCTGCCGCAGTTCGTGATCCTGCCGCTGGCGATCCTGCTGGTGTGGTTCGGCCTGTCGCGTGGACTCGCGCCGCTGCATGCCCTGCAGGCGCATATTCGCGCGCGCCGCCCGGACGATCTGTCGCCGCTCGAAGCCCGCCGCGCGCCGCCGGAAATCGAGCCGCTGGTGACGTCGTTCAACGATCTGCTGACGCGCCTCGAACAGAACATGGAGTTGCAGAAGCGCTTTATCGCCGACGCCGCGCATCAGATGAAAACGCCGCTTGCCGGTCTGCGCACCCAGGCCGAGCTTGCGCTGCGCCAGGACGCCTCCGAGGAAGTCCACCGCTCGCTCGAACAGATCGCCACCAGTTCGGAGCATGCGGCGCGTCTCGTCACCCAGTTGCTGGCGCTGGCGCGCGCGGAAAATCGCATGTCGGGCCAGATTTTCACGCCGGTTGAGGTGACCGAGGTGGCGCGCAGCGCGGTGCGCGACTGGGTTCAGGCTGCGCTCGCCAAGCAGATGGACCTCGGCTACGAAGCCCCCGAAGAGCCGGTCGAAGTCGACGGCAATCCGGTCATGCTGCGGGAAATGCTGTCGAATCTGATCGACAACGCGATCCGCTACACGCCGGCTGGCGGACGGATCACCGTGCGGGTGCGGCACGACGTGACGGCGCGACTCGTGCATCTGGAAGTAGAAGACACCGGGCTCGGCATTCCGGTGGCCGAGCGCTCGCGGGTGGTCGAGCGTTTTTATCGGATTCTCGGCCGCGAAGGCGACGGCAGCGGCCTTGGGCTTGCGATCGTCCGCGAGATCACGACGATGCACGGCGGGGAGATGACCATCGACGATAACGTCTACCAAACCTCCCCACGGCTTGCCGGAACCCTCGTGCGTGTCAGCTTGCACGTACTCGAACAGGGACGGGACTTACCCTAAGAGCGCAAAAATCGACGCTTGGGCCGGCGCCATATTGAGATACGTTTGTCAAAAATTACAAGAACTTAGGCGTCAATTGCCGCGTTTTGATGGAATTCCCCTCTCTACGCCTGAAACTGCCATTTCACCCCTCCACGTCAGTACGCCGTAAGTTTCCACTCCAATAATCGGTTCCACGGGAACGCCTTTGCCGGCGGACCGCGTGCACATATCAATATTGGAGACGACATATGGCTACCGTTGGCGGGCAAATCTCGCACGTACCGATGACGCGCGATGAGAAGCGGGTGATCTTCGCATCGTCGCTGGGTACGGTTTTCGAGTGGTACGACTTCTATCTGGCCGGCTCACTCGCCATCTTCATCAGCAAGAGCTTCTTCTCCGGCGTCAATCCGACTGCCGCTTTCATCTTTACGCTTCTGAGCTTCGCCGCGGGCTTCGCGGTACGGCCGTTCGGCGCGATCGTATTCGGCCGCCTCGGCGATATGGTCGGGCGCAAATACACGTTCCTCATCACAATCGTGATCATGGGCCTGTCGACCTTCCTGGTCGGCTTCCTGCCCGGTTATGCGTCGATCGGCATTGCGTCGCCGGTGATCTTCATCGCGATGCGCTTGCTGCAAGGTCTTGCACTCGGCGGCGAATACGGCGGTGCGGCCACGTACGTCGCGGAACATGCGCCGGCGGGACGCCGCGGTTTCTACACCGCGTGGATCCAGACCACCGCCACGCTCGGCCTGTTCCTCTCGCTACTGGTGATTCTCGGCGCACGCACGGCCATGGGCGAAGACGCGTTCGGCGCCTGGGGCTGGCGCATTCCGTTCCTCGCGTCGATCTTCCTGCTCGGCGTGTCGGTATGGATTCGCCTGCAACTGAATGAATCGCCGGTGTTCGCGCGCATCAAGGCTGAAGGCAAAACCTCGAAGGCGCCGCTGACTGAAGCATTTGGCCAGTGGAAGAACCTGAAGATCGTGATCCTCGCGCTGATCGGCCTGACCGCCGGCCAGGCCGTGGTCTGGTACACAGGTCAGTTCTACACGCTGTTCTTCCTGACGCAGACGCTGAAAGTCGACGGCGCGACGTCCAACATCCTGATCGCGATCGCGCTCCTGATCGGCACGCCGTTCTTCCTGTTCTTCGGCTCGCTGTCGGACCGCATCGGCCGCAAGCCGATCATCATGGCCGGCCTGCTGATTGCTGCCTGCACGTACTTCCCGCTGTTCAAGGCGCTGACTCACTACACGAACCCGGCGCTGGAAACCGCAACGGCAAAAGCACCGATCGTCGTGATTGCGAACCCGGACGAGTGTTCGTTCCAGTTCAATCCGGTCGGCACGGCGAAGTTCACGAGTTCCTGCGACATCGCCAAGAGCGCGCTCTCGAAGGCCGGCTTGAACTACGAGAACGTCGCGGCGCCGGCGGGCTCGCTGGCGGAGATCAAGGTGGGCGATACGGTGATCAACACGTATGACGGCAAGGCCGCCGACGCCAAGGACCAGGGCAAGGTGTTCGACAAGACCCTGGCGACCACACTGAAGACCGCCGGCTATCCGCCGAAGGCCGATCCGTCGCAGATCAACTGGCCAATGAGCGTGGTGATCCTGACGATCATGATGATCTACGTGACGATGGTCTACGGGCCGATTGCGGCGATGCTGGTGGAGATGTTCCCGACGCGCATCCGCTATACCTCGATGTCGCTGCCGTATCACATCGGCAATGGCTGGTTCGGCGGCTTCCTGCCGGCGACCGCCTTCGCGATCGTAGCGGCCAAGGGCAACATCTACTCGGGGCTGTGGTATCCGATTGTGGTCGCGCTCGTCACGCTCGTGATCGGCATGCTGTTCGTCAGGGAAACCAAGGACTCGGATATTTACGCGAGGGACTGAAACGCCGGATAGCCCGGGCAATTTAAAAAAGTTGCGCGCCGGGGGTTGACAGCCCCCGGCCCTATCCTCATAATCTCGCTTCTTTCGGCGAATTAGCTCAGTTGGTTAGAGCGACGGAATCATAATCCGCAGGTCCGGGGTTCGAGTCCCTGATTCGCCACCAGTTGCAAGAAGAAGCCGCTGATCCACAAGGTCAGCGGCTTTTTTGTTTCCGAACGGGAAAATGCTCCTAAACGGCGCATAACACGCTTCCATTTTAGATTCATCGCGTTACACCCTTGACGCCGGGCGACTACTAAAGCGTCTGTATAGCCAGTAGTCCAATGACCATTTGCCGGCACCCCGACACAGTAAGACCAGCAGCATGGCAGCCCATTGAATGTGCGTGGGCCATGCCTGCGGATACACGAACACCTCAATTACGGTTGTCATGCCGAGCAGGACCACTGCTACGGGTCGCGTCGCCAGGCCGAGCACAAGTAGAACAGGTGTCGTTAGTTCAATTGACACCGCCAGGTAGGCTGCAACCTCGGGAGGAAGCAACGGTAGTCGATAGTCTTCCCTGAATAACTCGAGCGCGGCATTCCAGTCGGCCAGTTTGGTCATCGCCGAGTTCCAGAAGACCGTTGCAACAGCGAGCCTCAGTGGAAGCGCGAGAACTGTATGCGGCACTCGCTCCAACCGCCCAACGGCGCGCAGTGCGCGGTCAATCAGTATTGAACTGCGATGAGCGGATTGAGATTCCGGCATCACGTGACTTGCCTCCCAATAGTTTGGCTGGATGCCTCATTTGATAGGCGGATGTCGACAAAGCATCCTGATGCAAGAAGGTGTGCGAGCCAGACGGATGTCTCCGCGTCCGGCACGTCGACAAGGGCATCATGCAAGGGGCGCCCCGCAATCAAGGCAGCCGTGAACCGGCATTGGCCCTCCGCCATGCGGTTCACCTCCACACCCGAAGGCCCTCGGTGGATATACAAACAGACCCGGTCAGCAGTCAGATTGATGTTTGCCAGTGCGCTGTCGTCCCGTGACAACACTGCGTGCCAGATGGCATCGACGGGAAACGGCGACTCAAGTACCCGCGCGGCCGGGCTCGGCAAAAACCTTACGACGTGCATGTCGGCTGCGTCGAGTTGCTCAAGGCGCCGTAAGTCAAGCGGCTTTGCGTCTGGCGCGTGTAGCGCCTCATTCACCGCCCATTCGAGTCGTGCCGTATCTGGCAGATAGATAAGAGACGCCGCTTCTGGCATCTGTGCCAGGAAATCCGGAAACGTGGCACCGTAGCTGTCTAGCTGTGCGTTCAACGGTGGGTGTTGCTCAATAAAAAGTCGAGCCGCGCCTTCGAAGAATTCGGACCCAACCAGAGCCTGCACGGCTGGATAAGTCAGCCTTAGCGCTGTAAGCAGCGTACTGTTCGCCGTATTTCGATAGATGGCGAGCCGCGCCTGCGGAGCCAGGCCGTCCGGTACCACATACCCGGATGCATCTCCATCGGAAAGCCCAAGCAAGTCCCTGCGGACTGCACATTGCAGCTCAAGCAGCGTGGGCGCACAGGTTGTCATTTCGCTGCCTCTCAATAGCGATCTCTGCAATTGCGGCTTCTTCCATCAGAACCTCAAGCGCCGGCACATCGGTGTCCCATTCGACTAGCGTGGGGACCGGTCCAAAACGCTTGAGTGCCAGCTCGAACAGGTCCCACACGGGAGGCGCGACGCGCGAGCCGTGGTCGTCAATGCGAATTATCTGGCCCTGGTCAAGCTGCCGGATGCTGTGCCCCGCCAGGTGGACCTCGGTAACTGACTCCGGCGGCAAAGCTTCAAGATAGGTCAGCGCATCCCAACCGTGATTGCTGGCACTGACGTAGATATTGTTGACGTCACAGAGGATGCCGCATCCCGTGCGGCGCGCGACCTCCGCAAGGAATTCCCATTCGGGGATGGTTGAGTGGCGGAACCGCAGATAGCTCGATGGGTTTTCTAACGAAATCCGACGCTGCAGGTAGGTTTGGGTCCTGTCGACGTTCGTGCAGACAATGCTCAGCGCTTCTTCCGTCATCGGCAGCGGCAGCAGGTCGGCGAGGTAGACGCCATCGCTTAGGCTCCAGGACAGGTGTTCAGAAACCAGCCCGGGCTCAACACGCTTCATGACATCGCGCACACTCTCGAGATGTCGAACATCGATGCCTTCGGCGCTGCCCAAAGAAAGTCCCACCCCATGGAGCGAGATTGGATAGTCCCGTCGAATGGCGTCGAGATATGCCGGAGCGCTGCCCCCGCCCATGTAATTCTCGGTATGCACCTCGAACCAGGCGGCCACCGGCTGCTCTTCGACAACCTCCTGATGGTGTCGAAAGCGCAGCCCGACCCCGGCGCATGCCGGAATCAGGTCATGCGCAAATTGCGACGCAACGGAAGCAGCATCCATGAAATCCCCGCCTGCTCAAGCTGGCTTCAACTTGCCGCCCTGGATTTTGCTGCAATCCCCGGCGGGCAACAGAACGAACGACTTCGTGTCGCGTGCCTGCGTCGCTTGTCCGGCGCAGGAGTGTGCGCCTTCAGCGCAGTCGTTTTTCGATACGGCGTTGACTCCGTAACACTTCTCCAGTTTGTTTGCCGCCATCCTCGCCATGTTGTCTTTCACAACTTTCGGCATTTCCTTCATGGTCTGGGCCTGGAGCGGTACCGTCTGCATGGCAAGTGCCAGCCCGATTGCCGACGAAAAGGCCGAGGCGGCCATAACACGTTTATTCATCACGTTTCCTCCTGAGGGTTGCGGCCCGGCATTCCGGCCGTCTAATGAAGTTCGGTCAGTCGCCGCAAAAGGTTACGGCCCAATCAAACTTTTTCTGCGTGACAAACTATCGACCGCGCAGCAAAATTTCCTCATGCTCCGGCACCCACCCCCACCCCCGCCTCATCCACTTCAAGGCTCCGAGCGAAAGGGCCGAGGCTCGTCCACGCCGACCCGGCAGGCTGCGCCACTGGCCAGTCGTGCGGATGGCAAGCTGGACTGGTCCCTGGCCATGGCGCAGGCGCAAACCGGCGACCAGGATGCCTATCGTCGGTTGCTCGAAGACATCACTCCGTATCTTCGTGCGCTCGCTTCACGGCACATCCGGAATGTCGACGACATTGAGGACACGGTTCAGGACGTGTTGCTAACCGTGCACTCAGTGCGCAACACATACGACCCGTCCCGCCCATTCGGGCCGTGGCTGGTCGCCATCGCAAGCAGACGCATCGTCGACGGTCTGCGTCGGCGTGGACGCGTTTGCTCACATGAATCTTTAATGGAAAATGAGCTGGAAACCTTTGTTGCTGATGGAGCGAACCTACAGGAAGAGGCAGTGAACGCCCGCCTGATACGGGAAGCTATCGAACAATTGACGGTCGGCCAGCGCGACGCGATGCGCATGCTGAAGCTTGAAGAAATGTCACTTCAGGAGGCTGCTGCCGCAAGCGGAATGTCGGTTGCGGCGTTGAAAGTAGCTACACATCGAGCAATGAAACATTTACGGGAAATGTTCCGGCAGAAAGGTAGCGAATCATGACCCGAACCTCCGACCTGATTGATGTCCTGGTCGCTGACGTAACACCTGTCAGGCGTCTGCGTGCTCCTGCGGCGAGAGCCGCATGCTGGTTATTGTTTGCGGGAGCTGTGATGCTCTTCGTCGGTATCGCGCACGGGGTACGTGCAGACATCGCAGTCAAACTGCATCAACCTCCTTATGTCGTCGGCGTCGCTGCAGCCATGACAACGGGTGTTCTGGCCGCCGCGGGTGCTTTTCTTGGCGGCGTGCCTGGCATGTCGCGCCGCTGGCTTCTTTTACCCGCCCCGGGCTCGCTCGTTTGGGTCGCCACGATTGGCTACGGCTGCCTGACTAACTGGGTCACAACTGGCCCGGAAGGTATGTCTATCGGCGAGACGGCCAAATGCTTTGCCACGTTGGTATTAGTCGGGATGCCACTATCGCTCGTGATGCTCATTATGCTGCGCCACGTTGCCCGACTATCGCCAGGCCCGGTCATCATGGCAGGAAGTCTCGCGGTCGCTGCAATGACTTCCGTGGCCTTGTCGATTCTCCACCCGCTCGACGCCACCGCGATGATATTGCTGTGGAACCTCGGTGTCGCCGGGCTTTATCTGTCGTTGAGCGGCCGGTATGGCGAGCGACTTTTGAGCTGGGTAACGCAGCGTTAGCGCGCGGGTGATTCGAATAAGACGTGTACCGGTCCAAAGCCCCGGATACAGTCAGTGGTACCGCGCGCACCTTGACGTCTGGCATGACCGCGCCGTCTTCCACTTCCTGATGAACCCATCGCAACGGGACCCTTACATCCGCGTGCTGATGAGAACACTCAGGTCGAATGGTCACGTTGTGATAGCCACATTCGCGTGAACATGGTCAGGCGCAGCAGGAGCCAGACTGCTGCATCGGCGGGCACCTGTTGGTACCGTACGAGCAATACACGCAGCAATCCCCGGGTTTCGGTCTGACCACTGCCTTGCAATGCTCGCATTCGTAAAACCACACACAGGCGTCGGTGGGCATTGTCTCGTCTTTCCTGTGCCCGCAGGCGGGACACGTGATGCTCGAATCCAGCACGACTGCAGCCATCACTGCACCTGCTTTACGTGAGACGGATAGCCGGCATCGGTCGTGGCGTTCGTCAACGCGTCGACCGAAACCTTCTTCGGGTCAAATACCACCTCCGCGCGCTTGCTTGCGAAGTCGACCTTTGCCGAGGTCACGCCGGGCACTTTCTCAAGTGCCTTGCGAACCGTAATCGGACACACAGCGCAATCCATGTTCGTGACGTCAAGGGTGACCTTGCGAAGCCCCTCGGCGAGGGCCGTGGATGCACTCAGCGCCGTCGCGACGAGCACAGCAATCAATTTCTTCATGGCAGGTACTCAATAGAAGAGCGGCGCATACAGGGGAAACGACATGAGCGCGAGCGCAGCCGGCATCACGACCCAGAAAATGAAGCGCTGCCGATGTCGCGCCGAAGGCACCGCGCAGGCTTTGCCCACCGCACATTCTTCGGACCTGGTGTAGAGCCTGCGAAAAGCGACCGCGAAAAACGCGATGGATATGGCGACAAATAGGGGTTGGAACGGCTGCAACGCGGTCAGGCGCGAGCCCCATGCGCCCCCGACTCCCAGCACAACAAGGAGCAAGGGGCCGGCGCAACAGGCGGATGCCCCGAATGCGGCAGCGGTTCCGGCTAACAAGGAGCCGGTAGTGGCCCAGCGAGGTCGCATGGCACTTCCTTTTCGGACTGGTTGAGTCTAGTCTAGGTGCGTACCTAAGTACGGAGTCAAGCGCGCCATGCAGGAAATGACCATCGGACAACTGGCTGAAGCGGCAGAGGTCAACATCGAAACAGTGAGGTACTACCATCGTCGCGGGTTACTGCCGGCGCCACCCCGCCCAGCAGGCGGCATCCGCCGATACCCGATAGCCGTACTGACGAGGCTTCGCTTTATCAGGCGGTCCCAGTCGCTTGGCTTTTCGCTCGATGAGGTGGAGGCGCTGTTGTCTCTGCACGATGGTCAGGCGTGCAACGCCGCGCGCGCTATCGCCGAACACAAGCTTGTCGATGTGCGCCAGCGCATCCAGGATTTGTCCATGCTGGAAGCCGCGTTGGCAACACTGGTACAGCGCTGCTCGACGTCGAAGGGCAAGGTTTCGTGCCCACTCATCGACACGCTGATGAACGGCGGTGGGCTGACCCAGTGAGCGCGTCAGCTTGACGCCGTCGAACGGACACGGATGTTTTGGCTAGACCTGCGCGACAGTGACGCTCACGGCATTGACGCCCGAGCCGCGTGTGTATGCGGGGTGTGACGAATCGCCCGACAGACGTGATATCGGAACGCACACGCGTACGCTGCAGGTCCAGGCAGAATACGCTCAACAGCGAAACGCTAGCGACCCGCGTTCTCGGGCCGATATGAAAGCAACGCTGGAACGTTCACGTCTTCATCTATTTCAGGCCAGATTATCTGCTCATGGTCTAGAGAGATGGCAAAGTGTTCGCGCTCGGCTGCCGTGGCGGCCTGCAACACGGGAAACCAGTCCAGTGGAAATTGAACGGCGGGGCCGTCGGACATGTCGATGAACATGTGCACGCGGTCAAAATGCACGTCCACCGCAGCGCGGTTCATGGTCATCTCCTGAAGTGAATCAGCTTAAAGATAGACCGCGGCAGAGCGGCATTCAAGAAAGAAGGCAGGAAAGAAGGCCCGCGCCAGCGCTGGTGTTTCGGGCAATTATCACCGGGGTGGGCTTGTACGCCTTGGGCGGCTCGTTACCCGGACAGGAAGCGAAGTGGGAACCGTCCCTGAAACCGAATGTAAAACTATGCGCGACTGCTACCCGGAACTGCTATCCTGAGAATCCTAGCAGCCGCGAAACCAAGCCGGACAAGGCTCACCGGCCATCTGGCGCGAGTCCCTGATTCGCCACAACTGCAAGAAAAAGCCGCTGATCCGCAAGGTCAGCGGCTTTTTTGTTTTGGTCTTCCAAATAGCAACTGCAAGGAGGTTTCTTGATGACGTTCCGCACCGCCGCGCTTGCCGTGGCCACCGCATCCGTCGCGCTTTTCACCGCCGCATCGCAACTCTCCGTCAACGCCCAAACGCCGCCCGACAGTCAGTGGCGCGCCAGTCCAATCACGCTTTCGACGTTGCTGCAGGACGGCTACAAAATCGTCGCCGTAGTAAACGGCGCGCACGGCAATGCCGGCTCGGCCGATACGATTTTCGTTCAGCGCGATCAGAGCGCCTTCAAATGTATCGACCCGTCTCCGGCCGATGCAAAAACCAAGGCTGCGTGCTTCGAACTGGTTCAGCCGTCAGGCGCCGCCCCCGAATCCAAATAGGCGGATGACTTTGCAGAATCGAGTCATCGGCTTTAACGCTCGCAACGAAAAAGGAGCGGGCTTACGCTCGCTCCTTCGCACTATCTTTGCCGGATCCTGCGCCAACTAAAACGGACAAGCCCCACGCTCACCGATCCACCAGCCGGCTGAGATTCCCGCGCACCCGTTGCAGCAGCGCGATGAGCTGCTTCGCTTCTTCGTCGGTAAAACCGTTCAGCGCTTCGAGCGCGATTTCATCGCCCACTTTGCGGGCCTTGCCGAGCGTGCGCTCGGCCTTCGGTGTCATGCGCACCTGGCGTTCGCGGCGATCCTCCGGATTGGCCGTGCGCTCGATCCAGCCGCCCTCCTCCATCCGGTCCAGCAGACGCCCCGCCGAAATGGGCGCGACTTCGAGCAGGTCCGCGAGGCGCGCCTGATTGACATCGCCGTAATGGGCGAGGTTGGCCAGCACGCGGCACTGCGCGCGCGTCAGATCGACCGATGACTTCGCGAGATCGTCGAAACGCTTGCCTGTCAGGCGGCCGACGTCGGAAATCAGAAAGCCGAAGCGTTCTTCGAGTTGGATGGTCATGGGCCGATTATACGAAAGGCTTCCGTTTGTCAGCGTCGAAATGGGCGGAAAACCGGCGCAACGGGCGCAACGGGCGCAACGGGCGCAATTCAGGCTCCGCATAAATCCTGATGGGCGGATGCGCTTGCAGCCAATATAATAAGCATGCTTACTATCTCGAAGGTCCCACTCCCCCATGTCCACCGACTCCGCGTCGACGAGCGCCGCCCGGCTCAATCGGCCGATGATCACCATCTCGATCATGCTCGCGACGCTGATCCAGACGCTCGACAGCACCATCGCCAACGTCGCGCTGCCTCACATGCAGGGCACGCTGTCGGCGTCGCAGGATGAGATCACGTGGGTGCTGACCTCGTACATCGTCGCGGCCGCGATCGCAACGCCGCTGACCGGCTGGCTGTCCGACCGGCTGAGCGTCAAGCGGCTGCTGATCTTCTCGATCGGCGGCTTCACGGTGGCCTCGGCGCTATGCGGCTTGTCGGAAACGCTGACGCAGATCGTCGCATCGCGTTTGCTGCAGGGGATTTTCGGGGCCTCGCTGGTGCCGCTGTCGCAGTCGATCCTGCTCGACATCAATCCGCGCGAAAAGCAGGGCCAGGCGATGGCGGTGTGGGGCATGGGCGTGATGGTCGGACCGATTCTCGGGCCGACGCTCGGCGGCTGGCTCACCGATAGCTACAACTGGCGCTGGGTGTTTTTCATCAACGTGCCGATCGGCGCGTTTGCGCTGTTCGGCGTAGCGACCTTCCTGCCCGCGCGTGAACCGAAGCACGACGCGAAATTCGACGCGTTCGGCTTTGCCACCCTGGGTCTCGCGATTGGCGCGCTGCAGGCAATGCTCGACCGCGGCGAGCAACTCGACTGGTTCGGTTCGAATGAGATTGTCATCGAGGCGCTGGTCGCTGCGATCAGCTTCGCGTTCTTCCTCGTGCATACGGCGACGGTCGGCAAGAAATCGTTCTTCAAATATGAGTTGCTGAAGGACCCGAACTTCGCCACCGGCACGTTCTTCATCTTCGTGATCGGCGCGGTGATGTATGCGACGCGCGCGTTGCTGCCGCCAATGCTGCAAAACCTGATGAACTATCCCGTCGCGACCACGGGCCTCGTCACGGCGCCGAGCGGCGCGGGAACCATGGTCGCGATGCTGTTCGCCGGACGGCTATTGAAGCGGATCGACGCGCGGCTTCTCCTGCTCGCCGGCTTCCTGATCTCCGCGTTCGCACTGTGGCAGATGATGCATTACACGATCGTGCTGTCGGAGTCGGACATCGTCTGGCCCGGCGTGGTGCAGGGCTTTGGTCTCGGCCTCGTGTTCGTGCCATTGAGCGCGCTGACCTTCTCCACGCTTATGCCCGAACTGCGCGCCGACGGCACTGCGACGTACAGCCTGATGCGCAACATCGGCAGCAGTATCGGCATTTCGATCGTGCAGACGCTGATGACCCGCAACACGCAGGTCTCGCATGCTGACCTCGCAGCGAATGTCACGCCGTTCAATCCGGCAATCCAGTCGATGCTCAATAGCGGCTCGAATTACGACCTGGCGGTGCTGAATGCGTCGATCACGCAGCAGGCGTCGATGATCGCCTATCTGAACGACTTCAAGCTGATGTTCGTGGCGACGCTACTGGTCATTCCGCTGCTGCTGTTGATCCGCCCAGCGCGCCAGGCGCCGGATGCATCAGTGGCGCACGCGGCAATGGATTGAGCACGATGATGGCGTCAAGCGGGAGCGGCACAGCTTTCGCGTCACACTCACGCTTCGATTCTTCCTCGCGTTACGCCCAGCAATCCCGCCATTGCGTCTCGCGCCGCCGTTGCATCACGGTCGCGGATCGCTTCGAACACCGCCGTGTGTTCGGCCAGCGACGCGTTGAACACGTCTGCGCGTTTCGCGTTCAGGCGTAGCTGCGCTTCCAATGTGCGCTCGATTAGCGTGCCGAGCGGGATCAGCAATTCGTTGCTGCAAGCCGTCAGCACGCTCAGATGAAATTGCAGATCGGCGCGCACCCATTCATCGACGTTACGCGCCCCGACCATCGACGCATGCGCTGCCGCGAGCGCATTGAAGGTGCCGTCCGTATGCGAGGCCGCCGCCAGACCCGCCGCATACGGCTCGATCATCTCGCGCATTTCCTGCAGCTTGAGCGCGAAGGCCATCGGCTCGGCGACGCGCGAATACCAGTCGAGCACATCGACATCGAGCAGATTCCACGCGTGTTTCGGCCGCACCCGTGTGCCCACCCGTGGCCGCGATTCGATCAGCCCTTTCGACGTCAGCGTACGCAGCGCCTCGCGCAACACCGTCCGACTCACGCCGAAGGTGTCCATCAACTCCGCCTCGCGCGGCAGGATCGAATCGGGCGCGTAGTCGCCACGCAGAATCGCGGTCGCCAGCAGATGGGCGACGCGCCCATGCAGATCGTGCTGAATAGCTTTCTCCCAGCAGCCTCTCGGCGCTATTGATATCGGAACTGAGCCCGGAACGACCGCGATTATCCGGCATCTCAACCCGCCGACCTCTGGCTTCGGCGCCGTTGCGGCGTTGGCATGCTGGCCGGCGTTCGGCGGCAACCTCATCGTCGCCGTCGCCCGGCGAATATCCAGCCGCCCCGGCCGGCATCTTTACCAACGCCCGGCCACCATTTGGCCAATAGTACTATTAATAGTACTTACTCGCGCTTTTGTTGTAGCATGTGAATCCTCGAAATTGTCCGCACACGCAGGCACCCAGGCCGCAAGGAGACGCACACCATGAAAATCACCAAGCTCGAAACCTTCATCGTTCCGCCGCGCTGGTGCTTCCTGAAGATCGAGACGGACGAAGGCATCGTCGGCTGGGGCGAGCCGGTGGTCGAGGGCCGCGCGCACACCGTGGCGGCCGCCGTCGAGGAGCTGTCCGACTATCTGATCGGGAAAGACCCGCTGCTGATCGAAGACCACTGGCAGGTGATGTATCGCTCGGGCTTCTACCGCGGCGGCCCGATCACGATGAGCGCGATCGCCGGCGTCGACCAGGCGCTGTGGGACATCAAGGGCAAGCATCATGGCGTGCCGATTCATGCGCTGCTCGGCGGCCAGGTGCGCGACAAGATCAAGGTGTATTCGTGGATCGGCGGCGACCGTCCGAGCGACGTCGCGAATAACGCGCGTGCCGTGGTCGAACGCGGCTTCAAGGCAGTGAAGATGAACGGCTCCGAAGAGCTGCAGATCATCGACACCTTCGACAAGGTGCAAGGCGTCATCAACAACGTCGCCGCCGTGCGCGAAGCGGTGGGACCGAACATCGGCATCGGCGTGGACTTCCACGGCCGCGTGCATAAGCCGATGGCGAAGGTGCTGGCCAAGGAACTCGACCCGTACAAGCTGCTCTTCATCGAAGAGCCGGTGTTGTCGGAAAACGCGGAAGCCTTGCGCGACATCGTCAACCAGACCAACACGCCGATCGCGCTGGGCGAACGTCTGTATTCGCGCTGGGACTTCAAGCACATCCTGTCGGGCGGCTACGTCGACATCATCCAGCCGGACGCGTCGCACGCGGGCGGGATCACCGAGTGCCGCAAGATCGCGTCGATGGCCGAGGCGTACGACGTCGCGCTCGCGCTGCACTGCCCGCTCGGCCCGATCGCCTTGGCCACCTGCCTGCAAATCGACGCGGTGAGCTACAACGCGTTCATTCAGGAACAGAGCCTGGGCATTCACTACAACCAGGGCAACGACCTGCTCGACTACATCAAGAACCCCGAAGTCTTCAAATACGAAGACGGCTTCGTGTCGATTCCGCAAGGCCCGGGCCTCGGCATCGAAGTGAACGAAGAGAAGGTGCGCGAGATGGCGAAGGTCGGCCACCGCTGGCGCAATCCGGTGTGGCGCCATGAGGATGGTAGCGTCGCGGAATGGTAATTGCCGGCGCACACGTTACGGCTGACGTAGCGTGTGCCGTCTCAGTTACGTAACACCCCGGACCGAACCGGCCGGAATACGCCCTTCGCGGCACTTTGCCGGCGCGGTCACACCACCCGCAAAGCCTTACCCACAAAGGCTTTCAAGCCGTTTGTTCGGCATCAGACATACGCATGGCCCGCTCCTTGCTCAAATGCATTCAAAACGACAAATGCATCGGGGAACATCATGGGCGAATTCCTTCCAGACTATCTGCTACGCGAACAGGCCGCCGTCGGCGCGCTGGTGGTGTTCGGCGTGCTTCGCATCATTGGCGCGATGCTCGCGTACGAACGCGGCTGGCGCATCTCGGTGGTCGAAAAATGCTTTATCGCTGCCGCGGTGCTGTACTGCCTGCCGCAACTCTTCGAGCTGCTGACCCACATGTACAGCTCACGTGCCGCAGGCGCGGAACTGGAAGGCAAAGCAGCGGGCTGCGCGATCGCGCTCTTCTGCGCGCCGATTCTCGGACATCGGCTCGGCCTCGAATGATCGGTTTCATCGAACGGACGCTCATCATGCGACCGCGAAAGAGACCTGCGAGCCCCGCGAAACCTGCCTACCGAGCCGGCGACGTCCTGACGCTCAGGTCCGGCGGACGTCCGATGACCGCCACCTGGAGCGGACCGGTGCTGTTCGCGCCGGGCAACTGGTTGATCTGCCAGTGGTTCGGCAACGACGGCGAACTGCAGCAGGAAATGTTTCCGGAAGAGACGCTGAAACGGGCGCACAACACGCTCGCCGCCTAAAGGGCAGTAACGGATCAGCCGGCCACCGCCGGGCGACCGTGTGTATTGCGCCGCACGCCTTTGCTGTGCGGCGCTTTTTTTAGCCTTAACTGCCCAACGCGGCGAATGCCGGCACGCTGTGCGACAACACGGCCGCAGCGACGAACACGCCGACCATCGCCAGCGCTTCGAGATAGAGCACGTTGACGAAGGTATGCGCGTCCATCGTCGAGGCCGTGCGGCGCAGGCGCGGCAGCGCCGAGAAGCGATTGAGCCCGCCGAGCACCAGCGCGAGCGCGACTAGCGCGAGCTTCAGCGTCAGCACATGGCCCCACGTGCTCATCTGGATGGCTTCGAACGAGCCGCCCGATCCACGCACGGCATTGAAGATCCCGGTGAGCAGCACCAACCCGACCGCCACAACGGATACGTGCGACACCTGCGTCGCCGTGCGGATCAGCATCCCGCGCGCGGTCGACGTGCCGAGCGCGGGCAATACCGCGAGCCCCGCCGCCATCGCCAGTCCGCCCCAGACGCTCGTCACCAGCACATGCAGCGTCTGCATGCCGATCGCCGCCGAGGCCGGGCCGGCATCCGCCGCATGTCCGAGCGACGCCTTGCCCGCCGCGATGGCTATCACCGCGAGCCACAGCAGCGCATTGCGCAGCATGCCCGTGTGATTGGCCATGGCCGTGCCCAGCAGCACCAGCGCGCCGGCGAACGCCACGCTCCAGCCGTAACCGACATGGGTTTGCGTCAATACAGTCGGCACCACGCCAATCGCCGACGGCAACGCGAGGCCGCTCATCGACGCCGCCTGATACAGCAGCCAGCCCAGATCCGCGAGCACCAGCACGACGGTGGCGGTCAGCATCGACCGTTGCGCGCGCAACCAGGCGGGCCGTGCGGGGTTGATCTTGCTCTGCGCGTCCTTGGCGAGCCAGGCGCTGAGCAACGCCGAACCGACGGCAAACGCAAACGCGACATTCATGAGCGCGGCCATCGCGACCTGCCCGATCCACAGTCCGTCCATGCTCATTTGACGATGAACGCGAAGTTGCCTTGCGTACGGTGGCCGTCCGTGGCAACGGCGACCCAGTGCACCGCGTAGCGGCCGGCCGTCAACTGCGGCAGCGCCAGGTGCATCACCTTTGCATCACTTTGGTCGACTTGCGACGCAGTCGGCGCGGCGGGCTTGCCGCTCGCGTCGCTGAGTTCGATCCGGCTGAAAGCCGGTTCGAGCGGCTCGGTGAAATGGATCGTCACTTCAGTGGCAGTGGCCACTTCGGCGTTCGCCGCCGGCTCGCTCGACACTAGATGCGCATGCGCGAAAGCCGTGGACGTCATGACCAGCGCCGCGGCGCCGAACGTCAACGCACGGAGCGCCGGACGGGAAAAATTGAATAGCTTCATGTAAGGCCGATAGCTTGTGGAAAGTAAAACGGTAGACGGTGAGCCGATGGTCGTCCGCGTCAGAGGGACGCCGGCGCGCCCGGAAGTGTACGCTTCGATGGCCGGTGCGCGCGTCGGTTCAACTTGCTTTGTTATGCAGGCCCATGGGAACGACATGTGCGTCTGTGATCCGGCAGACAAAAATCGAGATGGCCGCCCCGCTTGCCAGCCGATGACGCGCGTCAAACTGTCGCATCGCCGTGACACCCGGAACCTTCTCTAATGTGGCAAATAGTCACCATCAGCCTTCGATGATAGAATGCTGCGTCGCCGCAGCGCCGGCTGCCCTTCACACCGAGCCGCTCGAAGTTCGGTCAGGTCCCCGATTTTGATGGAGTTACGCGTGTCTTCAAGACGCATTTTCCGCCCGTTGCTTGCCCTTCTGCTGATCGGCTCCGCGGGTGTCTATAGCGCTGCGAAAGCGCAGACTCAACCGAAGGCCCCCGATACGATGGAAGCGCGCGTGCAAGGCTGCACGGCCTGCCACGGCTCCCATGGCCAAGGTACCGACAACGACTACTTCCCGCGTCTCGCAGGCAAGCCGGCCGACTATCTGTACAACCAGTTGCAGAACTTCCGCGAAGGGCGCCGCAAATACCCGCCGATGAACTACCTCGTCACGTATCTCTCGGACGACTACCTTCATCAGATCGCCACGTACTTCTCGCAGCAACGCCCGCCCTACCCCACGCCGGCCAAGCCGACCGTGTCGGCGGCCATCGTTGCGCGCGGCCAGCAGATCGTCCTGAACGGCGACGCATCCAAACAGATTCCGGCTTGCGCGGCTTGCCACGGCAAGGCGTTGACCGGCATGGAACCCGCTATCCCGGGTCTGGTCGGCCTGCATGCTGACTACATGAGCGCGCAACTGGGCGCATGGCGTTCGGGCTCGCGCCATGCCATCGCACCGGATTGCATGCACACCATCGCCACCCGCCTGACTGACGAAGACGTGAACGCCGTCGCTGCCTGGCTTGCCACGCAAAAGGCTCCACAAAACCCCGTGCCGGCTCCGGCCCGCTCGTTGAAGACTCCGCTTGCCTGCGGCAGCGAACCGCAATAAGGCACCGGGAGAGACACTCAAATGAAACGCAAGTCTTTGTTCGCCCTCTCGGCAGTCGTCGTCGTTGCGGCTGCCGCACTCGTTCCCGTCCTGTGGTCGGGCGGCGACAACCTGCATAACGGCACGGCCATGGCGGCAACGCCCGCCGACCAGGCCGCACTGATCAAGAAGGGCGAGTACCTCGCCCGCGCCGGCGACTGTATCGCCTGCCACACGGTGCGCGGCGGCAAGCAGTTCGCCGGCGGCCTGCCGATGGCTACGCCGTTCGGCACGATGTTCACGCCGAACATCACGCCTGACGACCAGTACGGTATCGGCAAGTGGACGCAGGACGACTTCTACCGCGCGATGCACACGGGCCGTTCGAAAGACGGCAGCCTGCTGTACCCGGGCTTCCCGTTCACGAGCTACACGAAGGTCACGCGCGCCGACTCGGACGCGATCTACGCGTACCTGCGCTCGGTCACGCCGGTCAATGTGGCGAGCCGTCCGCACGAACTGAAATTCCCGTTCAACCAGCGCAACATGCTGATCGGCTGGCGCACGCTGTTCTTCCGCGAAGGCGAGTACAAGGCTGATCCAACCAAGTCGGTCGAATGGAACCGTGGCGCGTACCTGATCGAAGGCCTCGGCCACTGCGGTATGTGCCACACGTCGATCAACGCCATGGGCGGCCCGGTCAACTCGGCTGCTTTTGCCGGCGGCCTGATCCCGCTGCAGAACTGGTATGCGCCGTCGTTGACGTCGAACAAGGAAGCCGGCCTCGGCGACTGGGAAACCAAAGACATCGCCGATCTGCTGAAGACCGGTGTGTCGAACCGCGGCGCGGTGTTCGGTCCGATGGCTGAAGTGGTTCACAACAGCCTGCAGTACATGTCGGACGAAGACATCAACGCGATGGCCACGTACCTGAAGACGATTCCGCAGAAGAGCGAAGCGCCGGAACCGCTGCAGCTCGAGACCTCGGAAAAGTTCGGTGGCGAACTGTTGAAGCAAGGTCAGAAGATCTACGCTGACAACTGCGCGAAGTGTCACGCGGAAAACGGTCTCGGTATGCCGCCGTCCTTCCCGCCGCTGGCGAACAACCAGTCGATCCAGATGCCGTCGGCGGTCAATCCGATCCGTATGGTGCTGAACGGCGGCTACCCGCCGAGCACGGAAGCCAACCCGCATCCGTACGGCATGCCGCCGTTCGCACAGGCACTGTCGAACACGGAAGTGGCCGCTGTTGTGACGTACATTCGTATGTCGTGGGGCAACCATGGTACGGCTGTGTCGCCACAGCAAGTGTCTGATCTGCGTTCGGCGCCGCTCGACTAAGCGGCGTTAGATGTACCGGGGGCGCGGCCTGCGGAATACGCGGCCGCGCCCTTCGTTTTTGCAGGACCGGTATCATGTGGGTACAAACCCTTATGAAACCGCGCAGGAGGAAAGAGCCGTGCATGTCGGTGAGCGTTTCAACAGCATTACCCATCTCGTCGGCGCCGTGCTGTCGGTGGCGGGGCTGGCTACGCTCGTGACAATGGGCGCGCTCGACGGCGACGCGTACAAGGTGGTGAGTTTCAGCGTCTACGGTGCGATGCTGTTCGTGCTGTATGCTATCTCGACGCTCTACCACAGCGTGCGCAACCCGCGTGTCAAAGCGGTTCTGCAAAAATGCGACCATTCGGCGATCTATCTGTTGATCGCCGGCAGCTACACCCCGTTCACGCTGGTCACTTTGCGTGGGCCGTGGGGCTGGTCGCTATTCGGCGTAAGCTGGGGGCTTGCCGCTCTCGGCATCGTGCAGGAACTGACGCTCGGGCGACGCACCCGCAGCGTTTCGATGGTGCTGTATGTCTTGATGGGATGGCTCGCGCTCGTTGCCGTCCGCCCGCTGGTTCAAGCTTTACCGGCAGCGGGTACCGCCTGGCTCGTGGCCGGCGGGGTCATCTACAGCGCCGGCATCTACTTCTTCATCAACGACGAGCGCATCCGGCACGGACATGGTATCTGGCACCTGTTCGTACTGGCGGGCAGTCTGTGTCAATTCGTCAGTGTTGCGCGCTACGTCGCGTGACATCCCACGGCGGCGAAATGCAACTTAAGGCCAGTCAACGTGTCTGCATAGCGCGTTGAAGCATTCGGCACGCATTTGAGCGTGCCGCCGATTTCTCTGCGACCGGAACTGGGCTTTGGCCTCGAACGCGCCATAGAGGCGTGTTCATGCCGTGCCTGTGCCCGCTGGTACCCGCCTGGGTCCATTGGGTGCCGTCTGGTGCCGTTCGCGAAACTGCATTGCAAAGAGCATTTATGTCTTTTGATTCCCTCGGCTTGTCCGAACCGCTGGTCCGCGCTGTACACGAACTCGGCTACACCACCCCGACTCCGATCCAGACACAAGCAATCCCCGCCGTGCTCAACGGCGGCGACCTGCTGGCTGGCGCGCAGACCGGCACCGGCAAGACCGCCGGCTTCACGCTGCCGATCCTGCAGCGTCTGAACACCATGCCCGCCGTCACCACGGCATCGGGCAAGCGCGCCGTGCGCGCGCTGATCCTCACGCCGACGCGTGAGCTGGCCGCACAGGTCGAAGAAAGCGTGCGCGCCTACGGCAAGTATCTGAAATTGAAGTCGACCGTGATGTTCGGCGGCGTCGGCATCAATCCGCAAATCGGCGCGCTGCGCAGCGGCGTGGACATCGTCGTCGCGACGCCGGGCCGTTTGCTCGACCACATGCAGCAGAAGACCATCGACCTGTCGCATCTCGAGATTCTCGTGCTCGACGAAGCGGACCGCATGCTGGACATGGGCTTCATCCATGACATCAAGCGCGTGCTCGCGAAGCTGCCGCCGAAGCGTCAGAACCTGCTGTTCTCGGCTACGTTCTCCGACGAGATCAAGACCCTCGCCGACAATCTGCTCGACTCGCCGGCACTGATCGAAGTCGCCCGTCGCAACACGACGGCTGAACTCGTCGCACAAAAGATTCACCCGGTCGACCGCGATAAGAAGCGTGAGCTGCTCACGCACCTCATCAAGCAACACAACTGGTTCCAGGTGCTGGTGTTCACGCGCACCAAGCACGGCGCGAACCGCCTTGCCGAACAACTGACGAAAGACGGCATCAGCGCACTGGCGATTCACGGCAACAAGAGCCAATCGGCCCGCACACGCGCGCTCGCCGAGTTCAAGGACGCCACACTGCAAGTGCTGGTCGCGACCGACATCGCCGCACGTGGCATCGATATCGATCAGCTGCCGCACGTGGTCAACTACGATTTGCCGAACGTGCCGGAAGATTACGTGCACCGCATCGGCCGCACGGGTCGTGCAGGCGCATCGGGCGAAGCGATTTCGCTGGTGTGCGTCGACGAACTGCAATTGCTGAAGGACATCGAGAAGCTGATCAAGCGTCAGGTGCCGCAGGAAGTGATCGCCGGTTTTGAGCCGGATCCGACTGCGAAGCCGGAACCGATTCTGCGCCGTGGCCAGGGTGGTGGCGGCGGCGGTGGCAATCGTCAGCCGCGTCAGAGCCAGGGTGCGCCGAAGCGCGAGGGCGGCCAGCGTGACGGCGGCCGCCGCGATGGCGCGTCGTCTGCCAAGCCCGCACAACGTTCGGGTCAGCGTCCGGCGAATGGTCAGCAGCAGCCGAAGCCGCAAGGTGCGAAGCCGGCCGGCAACGGCGGCCAGCCGCGCCGCGACGGCCAGCGCCATGACGGTCAGCCGCGTGCAGCGGCGCACGAAGGCAGCGCCGCGCAACATGCACCGCGCAAACCGCAGGGTGCAAAGCCGCAAGGCGGCAATCCGGGGGCTTTGCTGGGTGGCGCAAAGCCGCGCAACGACGCGCCGCGTGGCGGCCAGCCGACGCGCAGCGGCCAGCGCGGCCGTTAAGTTTCAAGCACTGCCCGCTCGCTAGCCGTCGTCCCAGACTAACGGCTAGCCGCAGCGGCAGCCTGCTTCAGGTGCTCGATCTGCCGTTCCCATCGATCGAGCACCGCCTCCCCTTCCCCTTCCCCTTCCAGTTCAAACGTGATGCCGTTCGTCAGGCGCGCATAACGCACGCTCTGCGCCTCCGCTGTGTCGATCGAGCCGATCATGTACACGAGGCCGCTATCGTCGCCTGTCACGCCCGCTAGCGGCGTCAAACGCAACTGCACCTGATAGAACGCCTCGTCGCAGACGAACGTCAGCGCGGCCCGGCCGTTTTGCGCGATCACGCGTGCCGCCCGAGCCTGTGGCCACAATGCGATGCACAGCGAGCGCGAATCAGGCGCGTACAACTCGCCGACGCCAAGCAGCGACGTGCGCACATGGCCGTTTGGATCGACGGTGAGCAGCGACGCGGTGAACCCCGTCTTGCTCGCCAGCGACGACCCGTCGAACAACGTGCGGACGGAGTCGGGCCATTCGTCGAACACGTTCTGTTCGAGCGGACGTTCGGGTGAAGGAGAATCGCTCATGGTATCGATCCAGTCAGTGGCGAGTTGCCGAGGTTGCGAAGGCTGCCGAGGATCAATCATGCCTCGAAAAACAAATGGCCCGCACAAGCGGGCCATTCATCTTCATCTGTACACCGCGAACTCAGCAGAAAAACCTCAGCGAAAGAACACGTGCTGCGTGATCTTGGCGAGCGGATAATGCACGCCCGGCTGAATCTTGGCCGGCAGATCGAGCGGCTTGAGCAGCATCTTCACGCACATGTCCGCTGACAGATTGCGCCGAACCAGCGCATTGATGCGCGCAGCGCGTTCGCGGTTATAGGCCGAATCGTGCACGCGTTCCGGATAACGAATCGCGAAAACATGGCGCAACGCGATCTCCGAGTCTTCGTTCTTGATCTCAATCACACGCCGCATCAATGCGCCGAGAACCGCAAGACGGCCATTGCCTTCGATCTTGTTGTACTTCTTGAAGAACTTGAAAAAGTGTTTGTAGTGACGGACTTCGTCAGTGCGAATGTTGTCGGTGATCTGCTTGAGCACGGGCTCGTCCGAACATTCGCCAATCGCGCGATACAGCGTTGCGGTACCCGTTTCCACCACACAGCGCGCGACCATCTCGAGCGCGCGGGTCTTTTCGAAGTCTTCGACCGAGCAGGTCAGCGAATACTCTTCCATGAAATTGCGGAACGCGGTGTCCCAATCGAACTCAGGCCAGACGTAGGCGACATACGTCTTGAGCGCCCGGCCATGCTGCATTTCTTCCGGCTCCCACTCCTGGTTGAGCCAGGCCGAGACTTCGGGGTCGCCGTCGAAGAAAGTACTCAGATTACTGGTGTAAAGATCGGTACCGCTTTCGATAAACGAAGCGGCGCACAACAGAAGCAGCAGGTCCTCGTTAGCGACGGCCTTCTGACGGTCTATGCGGGTGAGGTCGATATCCTCGATCCGCCAGGGCATCACATGGTTCAGCTCAGTGTGCATTGTGTCTTTGCTCCGAAAGCTGTATCGACTCGTGGAGCGCTCGAAACCGCCCACTATCGCAAGGGCGGTCCGCCGTGTCAGATACAGCGCCTTGATTAGAGTTAACCCCTTGTATCCTGCATCTTAGCCGGTGTTTCACAATTCTGCAGATAACCCAGCACAGACCGTGCCGAACCACTGCAGTTCCAATTTCACGGTAGTCGATTCCTTCAGTTGGTTACAAGCGGCACACGCAAGGCAAAAAAAAACCAGCTCGAAGAACTGGCTTTGGCTTGAAAAGAGATTCCACGTCAACCGCGACAAGGCTCGCTGCGAAGCACAACGGCTGCCGGCCACGCCGTCATGCGGGCTGAACGCCGTCGAGAAGCCGGACGCGCCGCATACGCCACGCGACCACGACAAGCGACAACCCCGACAACACTGCCGCAATCAGGACGTAGTAACTTGGCGCCAGCTTGTCGCCGGTCAAGTGAATGAAGGTCTCCACGATCGTCGGTGCAAAACCGCCGAAAATCGTTACGCCGATGCTGTAACCGATTGAAAGACCGGTCGAGCGCACCTGCGTTGGAAAGATCTCGGACATCAGTGCGGGCATCGGTCCGGAGTAAGCCGCCTTGAAAATTCCGGCGGTGCCTTGCAACAGCAGCAGCCAGCCGATCGTCGGATGCGACTGCAGCAAAGCGAACATCGGATAGATCAGCAAGCCCATCAGTATCGACGTGGTCAGCATGATGCGAATCCGGCCAATGCGGTCGGACAATGCGCCCATCACGGGCGAAAGCAGGAACTGCAAGCCGCCGTTGAGCACCACCACCCCGAACGACGCAGCAGCGGGCATGTGCAACTGCTTGACCGCGTACATCGGCATGTAGAGCTGCAGCACGTACACGCCAACCGTGGATTGCGCGACGATGCCCACGGCCAGCAACAGATTCACCCACTGGTTGCTGAACGACGCGTCCTTCGCGTCAGACGCCACCTGATGTTTGCTCGCGGACTCACGCGCTTTACGCAAGGCGAGAAACTCCGGCGTCTCGTCGAGATGCGAACGGATGTAATAGCCCACCGGCCCGACCAGCAGACCGAAGATAAACGGAAGGCGCCAGCCCCAGCTATTGAGTTGCTCAGGCGGCATCCACGCGGTCAGGAGCGAACCAAAGGCCGCCGCGGTGATCGCGGCCAGACCCTGGCTCGCGAACTGCCAACTCGCGTAGTAGCCACGCCGTGACGCGCTGTGTTCGACCATGAAGGCCGTCGCGCTGCCGAACTCACCGCCCACCGCGAAACCTTGCACGAGCCGCGCGAGCAGGATCAACACGGGCGCCGCAAGACCGATCGACGCATACGGCGGCATCACCGCCATCGTGAAGGTGCCGACCATCATCAGCGCGATGGCGAGCGTGAGCGCCGCCTTGCGGCCCTTGCGGTCGCCGTAGACGCCCAGCACGATCGCACCCAGCGGCCGCATCAGGAACGAGATGCCGAAGGTGGCAATGGCGAGCAGCGTAGAGAGCCACTCGTCCTGCATCGGGAAGAACTGTTTCGCGATGATGGTCGCGAAGTAACCGTAGACCAGAAAGTCGAACCACTCGAGCGCATTGCCGACCGACGAAGAAAACACGATACGCCGCACCATCGCTTTGGAAAGCGGCGCGGACGTGGAATGCGGGGATGCAGTCGCGGATTGCGACGCGGGGATGTTCATTTAGAACCCCGCTGCCAATCCGTCGCGACGGCTGTCGCTTGCCGCCACATAGCCGCGCTCCGGATCGTTGCGGTCGAGCTTCCAGATGTACTGGCCGGAGCCGAAGTCCATGTACGGATCGTCGACCGACTTGATCGTGTGACCCAGCTTCTCCAGCGCCGCGGCGGTCGTCGGATCGAGCGTCGCTTCGATGTCGATCGTGAAGTCGCGGTTGACCTTCCAGCGCGGCGCATCGCAGGCGGCCTGAGGTTGCTGACCGTAGTCGAGCATCCGCACGATCGATTGCAGGTGGCCTTGCGGCTGCATATCGCCGCCCATCACACCGAAGCTCATCACCGCTTCCTGCTTGCCGTCCACCTGCTGCGTCAGGAACGACGGGATGATCGTGTGGAACGGCCGTTTGCCGCCCTCCACCACGTTCGGCGACTTCGGGTCCATCGAGAAGCCGCAGCCGCGGTTCTGCATCGCGATGCCGCTATCGGGCACCACGATGCCCGAGCCGAAGCCCATGTAGTTCGACTGGATGAAGCTGACCATCATGCCGCGCTCGTCCGCCACCGACATGTAGATCGTGCCGCCGGCCTTCGGCATGCCGAAGTCGAATTGCGTGGCGCGTTTGTGATCGATCAGCTTCGCGCGCGACGTGAGGTACGCGTCGTCGAGCATCTGCTCGGGCGTGACGTCCATCGAACGCGGATCGGCGACGTAGCGGTAGACGTCGGCGAATGCCAGCTTCATCGCTTCGATTTGCAAATGCTGCGACTCGACGTTGTCGACGGCGAGTTCCTTCACGTCGAATTTTTCGAGGATGCCCAGCGCGATCAGCGCCGCGATGCCCTGGCCGTTCGGCGGAATCTCATGCACGGTGTAGCCGCGATAATCCTTGCCGATCGGCTCGACCCAATCCGCTTCGTAGTTGCGCAGGTCGTCGAGGGTCAACGCGCCGCCGCCTTCACGCGCAAACGCCGCGATCTGTTCGGCGATCTCGCCTTCGTAGTAGGCGCGCGGACCTTGTTCGGCGAGCTTGCGCAACGTCTTCGCGTGGCCGGGAAAGCGCACCAGTTCGCTGACTTCCGGCGCGCGGCCGCGCGGCATGAAGGTTTGCGCGAAGCCCGGCAGGTCCTTCAATTCGGGTACGGCTGCCGCCCATTTGTAGGCGACGATGCTCGCCACCGCGTGACCACGCTCGGCGATCTCGATCGCCGGCTCCATCAGATCGGCAAACGGCAGCGAGCCGAATTTCTGATGCAATGCTTCCCAGCCGGCGATCACGCCCGGCACCGTCACGGCATCCCAGCCGCGCTTGGGTTGTTTGGCAAGACCGTTTTCCTCACCGTACTTGCGCTTGAAGTAATCGACGTTCCAGGCCGCCGGCGAGACGCCCGACGCATTCAGGCCATGCAGCTTCTTGCCGTCCCACACCAGCGCGAAGGCGTCCCCGCCGAGGCCGCAGGAGACCGGCTCGACCACCGTGATGGCGGCCGCTGCCGCGATCGCCGCGTCGACGGCATTACCGCCTTTCCACAGCATCCGCAGACCGGCTTGCGCTGCGAGCGGATGCGAAGTCGAAACGATGTTGCGCGCGAATACAGGCAGACGCGGCGTCGGATAGGGGTTTTGCCAGTTGAAGCCAGTCATGTCGAACACTCTCGAAAGCGCGGTCCGGCGCGTTCTATAACGCCGGAAACCATGGGGAACGGGTAAAACTCGGGTAGCACGCGGGGTACAACGCGGAGCCTTGGATTGCAGCGCGATCCGGCACAAAAAACAAATTCATTTATCAAATGAATAAATGCGTAAATGACCTGAATAGGTCGCCGCAGGGTCGCCCTGGACCCGAACCATGACGCATGAGTTGGCAGACAAGACGCGCGATGGTCTTACAATACGCTCACCCTCGTTCACGCATTACCCGTTTGCCGGCTCGGCTTGTCGCGCCGGTGACGGGCAGCGCCGACAAAAACCCACGACCCGAGACACATGACCCGAGACCCCCGCCTGACTCTCAACGCCCGGCAACAGGAACTGCTGGAGTGGGTGCAACGCGACGGCTTCGTGACCGTGGACGACCTCGCGGCCCACTTCGACGTGACGCCGCAGACGATCCGCCGCGACGTCAACTGGCTCGCCGACATGAACCTGCTGCGCCGCTATCACGGCGGCGCAAGTCTGCCGACCAGCTCCGAGAACGTCTCGTACACGGCGCGTCAGCGGATGTTCCACGAAGAGAAGCGGCGCATTGCAACGCTAGTGGCCACTCACATTCCCGATCAGGCGTCCCTCTTCATCAACCTCGGCACGACGACCGAAGAAGTCGCACGAGCGCTCAACCGGCATCGCGGCCTGCGCGTGATCACCAACAATCTGAATGTCGCCAGCATGATGAGCGGCTATCCGGATTGCGAAGTGCTGGTGACGGGCGGCATCGTGCGGCCGTGGGATAAGGGCATCGTCGGCGAACTGGCGATCGACTTCATCCGGCAGTTCAAGGTGGACTTCGCGATCATCGGTACGTCGAGCATTGAAACGGACGGCACGCTGCGCGATTTCGACACCCGCGAAGTGCGCGTGGCCGAGGCGATCATCCAGCATGCACGCACCGTGTTTCTCGCCGCCGACAACTCCAAATTCGGCCGTCCGGCGCTCGTTCGCCAAGGTCACCTCGATCAGATCGACGCGCTTTTCACCGACGCCGCGCCACCCGCCGAGATGAACGAAACGCTCGCCGCCGCCAACTGCCAGGTGTATATCGCCGAGTGATCCCAGGCGTCTTCCGCCATGTTGCAGTGCACGCGAAACTTCGAGTGAAATCAAGGATCTGGCCGCTGCCCCAAACCGCCTCTGCGGGTCGCAATTGTCAAAGGGAAAATTTACTGGGACCCCTTTGGTGTTTGTCCGGCGGTTGACTACACTCCAGTTCCCCGGCGTCCGTTCCGCGTTACGCGGAGTGCCGGCAGCGTGAACCTGTCGTGATAGCCGCACCTCCCGCCTGATCCTCTAGCGGACTCCACTGGCATCGTGCCAGTCGCCTCCAAGGCCGTCCGCGTTTGCTTGACATGGAGAGAACGATGCTGAGTCCGCATGAATTCGCCACGTTGTTGCTCGTCAAGGACGCTCCCAATCAAGTCGATATGGAGCGAGAAGAACTCGACGCCTTGCTGGAACGCCAGCTTGTGCAACTTGAACGGCTCGCGTCGGGCAACGAACAATGGCGCGTAACCGAAACCGGCGACAGTGCGCTGCGGGCCATCAAGCGTTTTTCCTAGTACCCTGGATTACAAAGCAAAGCGGCCGCATCAACGGCCGCTTTGTTGTGCCCAATTCATTTACGCAGTAAATTGACGCGACGGACCTTCTGCCTTCGCGCATGCCAAAAACGCTCTCTTCCGACGACATCCAGCAATTCCGCGAAACCATGCGGCGCGTAGCCGAAAACGCATTCGCCACGCGCGGCGCGCAAGGCGTGACGATGCGCGAACTGGCGAAGGAACTGGGTTGCAGCGCGATGACGCCCTATCGCTACTTCCGCGACAAAGACGAAATCCTTGCGATGGTCCGCGCGGCGGCGTTCAACCGTTTCGCGGCGCGACTCGAAGCCGTGGCGAAGGAAGCGCCCGCGACCGACCGTTCCGCCGTCAGCGACGCCTACGTGGCGTTCGCACTCGACGAGCCGCACGCCTACCGCCTGATGTTCGATCTGACGCAGCAGGATGGCGCCTATCCGGAACTCCAAGCCGCATCGCACCGCGCCTGGCGCATGCTCGGGGCGCATTTCGAGCAGCTCGTCGCCGCGGGCCTTCTGGAAGGCGATCCGGAATTGATCGGTTACGCCTACTGGGCAAGCCTGCACGGCTTCACCATGCTGGCGCTCGCCAATCAGTTGCCTTTGCCACAGGCGCAACAAGCCGCAGGGAGCAACGCGCCGACGCGCGAGGCCGTCTTCGCGCAGATTCGTCGGATGTTGTGGCGCGGGGCGCAGCCGCAGCGCTGCTAGTCGCGCGTTAGCTCCGAGTCAGCGGCGCAACCCACTCGACGCGAATATCCGAGTGGGAAGGACTGGGTGGAAAACGCCGGGCGTGAAACTCAGCCCGCTCGCAAAGTCGGATCGGCCGCCGCGCGCCAGCTCAACGCTTTGGCTCGCTGGTCGGTGAAGAAAGTCACCCACTGATTACGCGCTTGCGGGTCCGTACTCGCTCCGAGGCTCGTGTAATGCTGTGCAAGCGACGCCTGAAACGCGCAGTAATCGTCCTTCGACAACTTGCCGCGCCGGTTCGCCACATACGCATCGAACAGCGTCGCGTAGACGCCTTGCGCGTCGTTGCCGTAGTCGACCGTCTGGGCACTGCACATCTGCTGCAACGATGCGAACGAAGGTGCGCCCATCGTCCCGTTCAAGCTCGGCGAGCTGATGCATCCCGTCAGGAGCGCTGCGGCGCCGATTATCCAAAATCCACGCATGAATTCACCTCGAAATGGCTGCTTCCGAGAGTATCGTCCGTGGCCACGCGTTACGCCACCAACTTAGCCAACCGCTAGAGGGGTCCGTAAGAAAACCGAACTTTACTTTTTCGAATATGTTCATTAAAGTTCGCAAACGAACACTATCGGTTCAATAGTTTTTCCAAACCAGTTTCTGAATACGACGCAGAGGACACAGCAGGTGACGCAAGGCTCGAGATACGATTTGCTCGTCGTGGGCGGCGGGATCAACGGCGCAGGCATCGCACGCGATGCGGCGGGCCGCGGCCTGTCGGTGCTGCTCTGCGAACAGGACGATCTGGCGTCCCATACGTCGTCGGCCAGCACCAAGCTGATTCATGGCGGCTTGCGCTACCTCGAGTACCGAGAGTTCGGGCTGGTGCGCAAAGCCCTGCAGGAGCGCGAAACGCTGCTGCGCGCCGCGCCGCACATCATGTGGCCGCTGCGCTTCGTGATGCCGCACATGCCCGATCTGCGCCCGGCCTGGCTGATCCGCGCCGGCCTGTTCCTTTACGATCACCTCGCCAAACGCGAACTGCTGCCCGGCTCGCGCGGCATTGTGATGCGCAACCATCCTGCCGGCGCGCCGCTGGTCGATTCGATCAAGCGCGGTTTCGTGTATTCGGACGGCTGGGTGAATGACGCGCGTCTGGTCGTGCTGAACGCGCTGGATGCGAAGGAACGCGGCGCGAAGATTCTCACGCGCACCAAGCTGCTGAGCGCGGTACGCGCCGGCGGCGAATGGCGCGCACAACTCAAGCGCGCGGACGGCACGATCCTCGACGTGCGCGCCGCTTCGATCGCGAATGCGGCCGGACCGTGGGTCGGCGAATTGCTGCACGGCGCGCTCGGACGGGAAGCAACGCACAGCGTGCGCCTCGTGAAAGGCAGCCATATCGTCACGCGCCGTCTGTTCGAACACGATCACGCGTACATCTTCCAGAATCCGGACAAGCGGATCATCTTCGCGATTCCGTACGAACACGATTACACGCTGATCGGCACGACCGACCTCGAATATCGCGGCGACCCATCGCAAGTGGCGATCAACGCCGACGAAACACAGTACCTGTGCGATTCGATCAACCGCTACTTCAAAGAGAAGATCTCGCCGCAAGACGTGCGCTGGACCTACTCGGGCGTGCGTCCGCTGCTCGAGGAAGAAGGCGCGGACAACCCATCGGCGGTTACGCGCGACTACTCGCTCGAACTCGATGCACCTGCGGGCGAAGCGCCGCTGCTGTCGGTGTTCGGCGGCAAGATCACGACCTTCCGCAAGCTCGCGGAAGAAGCCGTCGACAAACTCGCGTACGCGCTGCATAACGGCACACCCTCGTGGACGGCCGGTGCGCCGTTGCCCGGTGGCGATATTCCGCAAGCCAACTTCGAGCGCTTCCTCGCCGGTTTCAAGCAACAAAATGCATGGCTGCCCGCCGATCTGGCTCACCGCCTCGCGCGTGCATACGGCACGCGTGTGAAAAACATCATTGGCAACGCGCGCTCGGTGGCCGACCTCGGCCGCGCTTTCGCGCCGGGTCTCTACGAAGCCGAACTCACTTACCTGCGCGACACCGAATGGGCGCGCAGCGCGCAGGACGTCCTGTGGCGCCGCTCGAAACTCGGCCTGCACGTCGAACCGGGCACGCTCGATTCGATCACACACGACATTGACGCATGGTTCGCCCGCGAGCCGTTCCGACAGAGCGCCTAGCTAAACCGGTTAGTTGGATCGCTTAGTTAGGCCGCTTGGTTAAACCACTTAGTTGGGTCATTTAGTTGGGTCATTTAGTCAGGTCACTGAGTTAAGCCATTTAGCTGAGCCGCATAGCCAGACCACCTGGGTCAGGCTATCGCAACACGGCCTCGCTACGTGAATGGACCCGCATGACCCGAACGAATTTTCACCCCTCGGCTACTGACAAAGCCGGGACGCACACGCTCAAACTGTTGCAGCCCGCTTAAAACAACAAGCCGTTCCCGTCGCCGGTCAGCAATCCGGCGATTCATAAAACACATGGAGAAGAGACAATGCAGGATCAGTACATCCTCGCGCTTGACCAAGGCACCACCAGCTCCCGCGCGATGCTGTTTGACCGGCTCGGCAATATCGTGTCGACCGCTCAGAAAGAATTCCAGCAAATCTATCCACGTCCGGGTTGGGTCGAACACGACCCGCAGGAAATCTGGTCGACCCAGGCCGGCGTCGCCGCCGAAGCGGTCACGCGTGCCGGCATGAACGGCACCTCGATTGCCGCGATCGGCATTACCAATCAGCGTGAGACCACCATCGTGTGGGACCGCGAAACCGGTCATCCGATTTATAACGCGATCGTCTGGCAAGACCGCCGCACCGCCGACTTCTGCGATCAGCTCAAAGAGCAAGGTCTCGAAGAGAAAGTCCGCGCGAAAACCGGTCTGCCGATCGACTCGTACTTCTCGGCGACCAAGATCCGCTGGATTCTCGACAACGTCGAAGGCGCACGCGAAAAAGCGAAGCAAGGCCGCCTCGCCTTCGGCACGGTGGATAGCTGGCTGGTTTGGAATTTCACCAAAGGTGGTCTGCACGTCACCGACGTGACCAACGCGTCGCGCACGATGCTGTTCAATATCCACACGCTGAAGTGGGACGACGAACTGCTCGAAGCGCTCGACATTCCGCGCAACATGCTGCCGGAAGTGCGTGCATCGTCGGAAGTGTACGGGCCGACCAAGACCACCGTGTTCGCCTCCAAGATTCCGCTCGCGGGCATCGCCGGCGATCAGCACGCGGCCCTGTTCGGCCAGATGTGCACGGAGTCGGGCATGGTGAAGAACACCTACGGTACCGGCTGCTTCCTCGTGATGAACACCGGCGACAAGCCGATCGAATCGAAGAACAATCTCGTCACCACCATTGCGTGGCAGATCGGCGACCAGATCAACTACGCGCTCGAAGGCAGCATCTTCATCGGCGGCGCGGTAGTGCAATGGTTGCGCGACGGCCTCGGCATCATCAAGAACGCAGCCGAGATCGAAACGATGGCGCGCAGCGTGCCGCATAGTGATGGCGTGTATCTGGTGCCCGCGTTTGCAGGCCTCGGTGCGCCGCACTGGAATGCACGGGCTCGCGGCACGCTGTTCGGTGTGACGCGCGGCACGAGTTCGGCGCACATCGCTCGCGCCGCGCTCGACTCGATCGCGTATCAGTCGCTCGACGTGCTGAAAGCGATGGAGGCCGACTCCGGCATTCGCATCGGCGAATTGCGTGTGGACGGCGGCGCTTGCGCGAACAATCTGCTGATGCAATTCCAGGCGGACATTCTCGGCGTGGACGCAGTGCGTCCGAAGATATCGGAGACGACCGCATTGGGCGCGGCGTATCTGGCCGGTCTCGCAGTCGGCTACTGGAAAGACGTGAACGAACTGAAAAGCCAGTGGGCGCTCGATCGTCGTTTCACGCCTGCCCTGCCGCACGCTGACGTCAAGGAGTGCCTCGACGGCTGGCAGCGCGCGATCCGCGCCGCGAAGGCCTGGGCCGACACGCCCTGATTGCTTTCCACCGGTTCCATAAGACACCTTTCGACATAACGAAGCCGCCTATCCAGCGGCTTCCCTAACAACTATATTTCGGATACCAAATCATGTCTCCTTACATTGCGGAATTCATCGGCACCGCGCTCCTCGTGCTGCTCGGCAACGGCGCGGTTGCCAACGTGCTGCTCGCGCGCACCAAGGGCAAAGGCGCGGACCTGATCGTGATCGTGATGGGCTGGGCGATGGCCGTGTTCATCGCCGTGTACGTCACGGCATCGTACAGCGGCGCGCACCTGAATCCTGTGGTCACGATCAGCCTCGCGCTGGCAGGCAAATTCGCGTGGCTCAAAGTGCCGGGCTACATCGCGGCGCAGATGCTCGGCGGGATGGCGGGCGCCCTGCTCGTGTGGCTCGCGTATCGTCAGCACTTCAATAAGGAAGGCGATGCCGACGTGAAGCTCGGCGTGTTCTGCACGTCGCCCGCGATTCGCAGCGTGCCGCATAACCTGCTCACTGAAATGATCGCGACGTTCGTGCTGATTCTCGGCGTGCTGTATCTGGCTTCGCCGCAAGTTGGCCTCGGTGCGCTCGACGCGCTGCCGGTCGGCCTGCTGGTACTCGGCATCGGCATTTCGCTCGGTGGCCCGACCGGTTACGCGATGAGCCCCGCGCGCGACCTGTCGCCGCGTCTGATGCACGCGCTGCTGCCGATTCCGGGCAAACGTGACAGCGACTGGCGTTATTCGTGGATTCCGGTGTGCGGTCCGTTGTTGGGCGGCGCGGCGGCAACAGGGCTGTATTTGTATCTGCACGCGCACTGATTCTGCACCGCACGTGGGAGCGTATATGGGGCCCGCACAAGGCGCACTGATCACGCTCCCACGGCGCAAATGAGCGCCGACGGCAAGCGAAGGCGCCGCGCACGCGGCGTCAAAGCACGTATCATGATGCTTTCAATCTCCGCGCATGAGCTTGCAACTGTCTTGCTCGCGTGCCTCTCGCTTCCCGTTTTAAAGCATGATCGACCACCTCATCTGTGACTGCGACGGCGTGCTCGTCGACAGCGAAATCATCGCTGACCGCGTAATGCTCGAAACGCTGTCCGCCACCTTCCCCGGCCTCGACTTCGAACCCGTCGTCAAGACGGCGTTCGGCCAGCAGACCTCGCGCTTTCTCGAAGGCATCGAGAAGTCGTTCGATATCACGCTGCCTGCCGATTTCTTCAATACGATTGAACACAATGTCGAGCTTGAACTCGCGGCGTCGCTCAGCCCGATCAACGGCGTGCGCGACGCCTTGCAACGCGTGACGCTGCCGGCCGCGGTCGTGTCGAACAGCCGGATGGCGCGCGTGAATGCGTCGGTGCGGCGCGCGGGTTTGCAGCAGATTTTCGGCGAGCGGATTTTCAGCGCCGAACAGGTCGCGCGGCCCAAGCCTTATCCGGACGTGTATCTGTTCGCTGCGAAGACGCTGGGCGTGGAGCCCTCGCGCTGCGTCGTCGTGGAAGACAGCGTGGCCGGTTTGAATGCGGCACGAGCGGCGGGCATGAAGACGATTGCTTTCGTCGGTGCGAGCCACATCCCCGACGGTTATGCGGACGCGCTGCGCAAGATGGGCATGACACGCATCATGAAGCATATGGATGAACTGCCCGCGCTGGTCGAGGCCGGTGTGCGCGGCGAGTTTGGCGACGTGCAGTCTTAACGGATGCAGCAATAAAAAAGCCGGCTGCAATTGCCGGCTTCAGAATCCTGAGAAACCCCGCGCTTTTCCGAGCGCGGGGTTTTTTCTAACGCATCAAACCTCATCCGCGACGCATTCGCGCGCCGTCGCCAGCGCCTGGCGGAATTCCACCAGCTCGGCGATCGTCAGCATCGGCAGATTGTGTTGTTGAGCGAAGCGCTCCACATCCGCGCCGCGCGTCATCGTGCCGTCCGCGTTCATCAGCTCGCACAGCACGCCGGCCGGCTTCAGACCCGCGAGAATCGCCAGATCGACCGTGCCTTCGGTGTGGCCGCGACGCGCGAGCACGCCGCCTGGTTGTGCACGCAGCGGAAACACGTGTCCCGGACGCACGATGTCGGCAGGTTTCGCCGTATCGCTGATAGCCGCGCGGATTGTCGTCACGCGATCGAGTGCGGACACGCCGGTGGTCACCCCATCGCGCGCTTCGATCGAGACCGTGAACGCGGTGCCGTGACGGCTCTCGTTGTTGACAGACATCGGCGGCAGTTCGAGTGCGCGGATCTTCTCGTCGGGCAGGCACAGGCAGACGATGCCGCTGCATTCGCGGATCAGCAAGGCCATGGTTTCGACGGAAAGACGCTCGGCGGAAACGATCAGATCGGCTTCGTTCTCGCGGTCGTGATCGTCTTGCAGGACGACAGCGCGGCCATCGCGCATGGCTTGCAAGGCGGCGGCGATACGCGGCGGAACGGGCTCGGTGGCGAGCAGCGGGAGGTCAAGTGACGCGCTATCCGCAATCACCGACGGAGCAGGAAAAGTAGCAAAGGACATAGTTGAAACGCTCATCGCAAAAGTTGGGCGAAAAACGTTTCAGGGCATTGCAAACAGACAAAGACGCGCCGTTGAACGCCGCGCAAAGCGGCGCTCGCGCACCGCCCGAACCTCTGGAGGCATCACGGAAACGAACATGACTATCTGCACATCTTCTTCCATCCGGACTCTAACCGTCGGCTCTGGCTTCTCACCAGATCTGCTGACCCCACTGCGCTTTCGATACGCTGAAAGCTGAACGAAGCGGGCGCTCGCGGGCTCACCGGCTCACGCTTTCGCGCTGCCGGCATACCGCCGGTGGGGAATTTCGCCCCGCCCTGAAGACGCACTGATTGCCGGATTGACCGGCCGGCAAAGAATACAACAGTCGCGCGAAACCTGCAGCGCAACCCCTACTGGCTAGACGGACATCTCGGCTTCACCGCCGATTTTGACAGCACATCCGCCTGAAAAACCGCATTCGTCAAACCGGCGCGGCCTGGCGTGTCAAATCGTGCGGCGCGGGCACATCCCAGCGCGGCGGCGTTTCCGCCTTCAACGTGACGCGAAACGCGCGCGCTTCGGTGTCGCCGGGATTGCGCAGGCTGTGCGGCTGGTCGGCATCGAACACGATTGCGTCGCCCGTGGCCAGCAATTGGCGCTGGTCGTGCACGCTGACTTCCAGCGTGCCTTCGCTGACCACCAGATTCACCGTGGTGCCCGGCGCGCGGCGCGTGCCGGCCTCGGTATGCAACGGCGCGATACGCAGCTCGTGAAACTCGGCGGCGGTCGGTTCGGCGTCGGGATAAAGCGGCCGGGCCGAGTAGCGCCCATTCGAACTGACGAGCCGCGACGAACGCTCCGCCGGCAAATGCTCGAAGCCGTTGGTCGCATGACGCCGCAAGAACGCCGCCACCGAAACCTTCAACGCCGATGCCACTTTGCAGAGCACCTTGATCGACGGCACGCTGCGCGCCGACTCGATCTGCGCGAGCATCGCTCGCGAGACGCCCGAGGCGCGGGCGAGAGCGTCAAGCGAAAGTTGGCGCTCGGCGCGCAAACGGGCGAGATTCACGCCGACCAGATGTTCAAGAGCATCGAAAGGTTCAGCGGCACGCGGCGACGCATCGGTGTCAGCCGTGGGATCGCGAACCAGCGCAAGCGGGGAATGCATGATTGCCTCCAGGAGCGCCGCCGGACGGCGGGCAAGCGGTTAGTGGAAGCAAGATAGCACTGCGCCCCGCCGCGCCCAACGAAGTTATCTTCACACTGTTATCAGCATTGCGGAGGACGATTCTCGCAAAGCTTGTGCGAATTTTTCATATGGGCGTGTCTGGGGCAGATGTGGTTGAGCACGCTCACACGCACTCAACCACATCTGGATCCGTGGACGTCAGGTGCGCCCACGCAGACTCAGGCGCCTTGCGCCACGGTCCTTGCCGGCGCATCCATCCGCGCCGCGAACCACGTGAGCAACAACGCCACCACGCTAACCGCTGCCGCAACCCACGGCAGCGTATCGAGCGAATGGCCGTGATTGATCACCAGACCGCCGAGCCACGCGCCGCCCGCATTGCCCACGTTGAACGCACCGATGTTCAGCGTCGAAGCCAGATTCGGCGCGGCGGCGGCCTTCTCGACCACACGCATCTGCAACGGCGGCACCGTCGCGAACGCCGCAATGCCCCACACGAAAATGGTAATCGCCGCCGCCACCTGCGAGTGGCTGGTACGCGCGAAGATCGCCATGACTACCGCGAGCGCCACCAGGATTCCCATCAGCGAAGGCATCAACGCGCGATCCGCGAGCTTGCCGCCCACGGTGTTGCCGATCGTGAGACCGACGCCGAACAGCACCAGAATCAGCGTGACACCACGCGGCGAGAAACCGCTGACCTGTTCGAGAATCGGCGCGATATAGGTGAACACGACGAACACACCACCGAAGCCCAGCACGGTCATCGCGAGCGCAGTCCAAACTTGCGGGTCCTTCAGCACGCGCACTTCGTGACCCAGACCAACCGGGCCGGAATCATGGCGATTTGGCACCAGCAGCGACACGCCCGCCAGCGACAGCACGCCAAATGCGCTGACGATCCAGAACGCCGCACGCCAGCCAAACTCCTGGCCGACGAAAGTCCCGAACGGCACGCCGAGTACATTCGCGAGCGTCAAGCCGGTGAACATCAGCGCAATGGCGCTTGCCCGCTTTTCAGCCGGCACGAGCGAAGCCGCCACCACCGCACCGATGCCAAAGAACGAGCCATGCGCAAACGACGTCACCACGCGCGCGATCATCAGCACCGAATAGCTGGACGCAATCGCGCACAGCGTATTGCCGACGATGAACACGCCCATCAGCAACTGCAACGCGAGTTTGCGCGGCATCTTGCTGGTGACCACGGCGAGCAGCGGCGCACCGACGGCGACGCCGAGCGCATAGCCGCTCACCAGCAAACCGGCCGAGGGAATCGACACAGTCAGATCGCGCGCGACCTCGGGCAGCAAGCCCATGATCACGAACTCGGTCGTGCCGATCGCGAAAGCGCTAATCGCGAGCGCCAGTAATGGAATGGGCATTTTTCTACTCCAGGTTCTAAAGTTGAGCGTGTTAGCCACGGTGGGCGTTGCGCAGCGCCGTCACGAATTCGATGACCACACCCGGCGCGAGCGCGACGAAAAGCTGCTGTTCGGCTTGCTGCGGCCCCATCTGCGGCACTTCGGCAAGCTGATAAAGCAGGTCCGCCGCATGCACGCGCCGCAAGAGCGTCGCCCATTCGTCGGCACTTTCCAGCCGGAAGGCGACATGGTCGATGCGCGGCATGGCCCTGCCCGCTACGGCGGGCACCGTCGCATCGATCAGATGAATCACCGGCCGGCCGTTCGCATACAGCCAGTAGCCGTCGATCGAAAACGGCGGACGCGCGCCCTCCGTCAGCCCGGCGACGTCGACGAAGAAACGTCGGGCGGTCTCGAGGTCAGCGGTGACGATCGTTGCGTGATCGAGTTGCATGGCGTGGGCTGCACGGAGCACAAAGGGTTTACGAGGAGTGCATTGTGAGCGGAACACGCCAGTTTGATAATTGGCGTAGCATTTGAAGCATTTTCAAATCTATTTGAAAGATCGCGATGGACAACCTCGGTGACATCCGCCTGTTCGTGGAAGCGGCGCAGCAGGGCAGCCTGTCGGCGGCGGGCCGCAAGATGGGCCTGACGCCGGCCGCCGCCAGCGCGCGGCTGGCCAAACTCGAAACCGGGCTGAAAACGCGCCTGTTCGAGCGCACCACCCGTCAGCTCAGGCTCACGGACGAAGGCCGCCTCTACCTGAACTGCTGTCGCCAGGCGCTGCAATCGCTCGACGACGCCGAAGCCGCGCTGCAAGCCGGCCAGGGCGTGGTGCGCGGCAAGGTGCGGATCTCCGCGACCTCGGACTTCGGTCGCAACCTGCTGATGCATTGGCTCGACGAGTTCAACGCGCTTTATCCGGAAGTCACTTTCGCGCTGACGCTGTCGGACTCGCTGTCGAATCTGGTGCAGGAAGACATTGATCTGGCGATCCGCTTCGGCGTGCCGCAGGACAGCTCGCTCATCGCCCGCAAACTGGCGCCGAACCGCCGTGTGCTGTGCGCGTCGCCGGACTACATCGCACGCAAGGGCGAGCCGAAAGACCCGAACGATCTGGCGAATTTCGACTGCATCGTGCTCGGCACCGCATCCGGCCCGGCCAACGAATGGCGTTTCACGCGCGGCGACGAAGTGCAGCACTACACGGTGCCGTTCGAAACGTCCCGGGAAACCAACGACGGCGCCGTCGCCCGCGAATGGGCGCGGCGCGGCTACGGGATCGTCATCAAGTCGATGTGGGACGTGGAAGCGGACTTGCGGAGCGACTGCCTGAAAATCCTGCTGCCCGAATGGCGCTACCCGGACGCGCCGTTGCACGCGCTCTACCACCGCAACCGTTTCATGGCGCCGCGCGTGCGCGTGCTGCTCGATTTTCTGAGCGAGCGCTTCGCGCAGGTGTCGGACGAACTGGAAGGCCTGCTGGGCTTGCCGCCGGAGCGGCCGCGAGCCAAGGCGGCCGCGGAAACCGCATCCGGTGAAGGGCTATAATATTGAGCTACGCTGCAAACGTGCATTGAAAGTGGACCGAAATAGGCTCAAGCGGGCTCAAGCAAGCCCAGGCGCCGCCCCGCGGGCAGTCCGCACGTTTTCACCTCTCTCCACCTTTTAAACGACGCCCCCAGGTTAACCACTGCGACCGGCGAAAATCGATGACCAAGAAAGTTTATGTAAAGACCTACGGCTGCCAGATGAACGAGTACGACTCCGACAAGATGGTCGACGTACTCGGCGCGGCTGAAGGCCTCGTCAAGACCGACACCCCGGAAGACGCGGACGTCATTCTCTTCAACACCTGCTCGGTGCGCGAAAAAGCGCAGGAGAAAGTCTTCTCCGAACTCGGCCGTGTGCGCGAGTTGAAAGAAGCGAACCCGAATCTGATCATCGGCGTGGGCGGTTGCGTGGCGAGCCAGGAAGGCGCGTCGATCGTTGCGCGCGCACCGTATGTCGATCTGGTGTTCGGGCCGCAAACGCTGCACCGTCTGCCGCAAATGATCGACAAGCGCCGCGAAAGCGGCCGCGCTCAGGTCGACATCTCGTTCCCGGAAATCGAAAAGTTCGATCACCTGCCGCCGGCGCGCGTCGATGGCGCGAGCGCGTTCGTGTCGATCATGGAAGGGTGCAGCAAGTACTGCAGCTACTGCGTCGTGCCGTACACGCGCGGTGAAGAAGTGTCGCGTCCGCTCGACGACGTGCTGACCGAAATCGCCGGCCTCGCCGACCAGGGCGTGCGCGAAGTCACGCTGCTCGGCCAGAACGTGAATGCTTACCGCGCCGGCATCACGCTCGGTTCGTCGGAAATCGCCGACTTCGCCCAGTTGATCGAATACGTCGCGGACATTCCTGGCATCGAACGGATTCGCTACACCACGTCGCATCCGAAGGAATTCACGCAGCGCCTGATCGACACCTACGCCAAGGTGCCGAAGCTCGTCAGCCACCTGCATCTGCCGGTGCAGCACGGCTCCGACCGCATTCTGATGGCGATGAAGCGTGGCTACACCGTGCTCGAATACAAATCGGTGATCCGCAAGCTGCGCGCGATCCGCCCTGACCTGTCGTTGTCGACGGACATGATCGTCGGCTTCCCGGGCGAGACGGAAGAAGACTTCGACAAGATGATGGCGCTGGTGCACGAGCTGAAGTACGACACCAGCTTCTCGTTCATCTACAGCCCGCGTCCCGGCACGCCGGCCGCGAATCTGCACGACGACACCCCGCGTGAAGTGAAGCTCAAACGTCTGCAACATTTGCAGGCTACGATCGAAGAGAACGTGCAGCGCATCAGCGATTCGATGGTCGGCAAGATCGAGCGGATTCTGGTCGAGCGCCCGGCGCGCAAGGACCCAAACGAACTCGCGGGCCGCACCGAGAACAACCGCGTGGTGAATTTTCCGGCGCCGGTCGCGTCGCACGCACGGTTGATCGGCCAGATGGTGGACGTGAAAATCGTCCATGCGTACCCACATTCGTTGCGTGGCGAACTCGTGCTGGTGCACGACGACGCGCCCGCAACCACCCACTGAGCGACGCCAGCCAGCGTCACGAACCCCACAGGATCGATCCTCCGCCTTGAAGACCACTCAGCAGCATCTGGAATTCACCGCTTCGCGCGACGACAACGCGCGGCTCGCCAACCTCTGCGGACCGCTCGACGAAAATCTGCGGCAGATCGAGCAGGCGCTCGACGTGACGCTGCAACGCCGTGGCCACCGCATCACGATTCGCGGGCGCGGCGCGAAACTTGCGCTTACCGCGCTCGAAAAGTTCTACGACAACTCGCAGAAGCCCCTGTCGGTCGACGACATCCAGCTCGCGCTCGTTGAAGTGCGTCAGCCGGCACGCCATCGCGCGAACGGCAACGGCCATGGCACGGAAGCGCTGGACCCGCGCTTTCCGGGCAATCCGGATCACCCGTTCGACCAGCCCGCCGACAGCGGTGACGACGATCTCGAAGAACTCGGCCCGAAGCTGTACACACGCCGCGCCGATCTGCGCGGCCGCACGCCGATGCAACGCGAGTATCTGAAGCAGATCATTTCGCACGACGTGACTTTCGGCATCGGTCCCGCCGGAACGGGCAAGACCTATCTCGCGGTGGCTTGCGCGGTGGACGCGCTGGAGCGCGACCAGGTCAAACGCATCGTGTTGACGCGTCCGGCCGTCGAAGCGGGCGAACGCCTTGGCTTCCTGCCGGGCGATCTGGCGCAGAAGGTCGATCCGTATCTGCGTCCTTTGTATGACGCGCTATACGACCTGCTCGGCTTCGACAAGACCGCCAAGATGTTCGAGCGGCAGATGATCGAAATCGCGCCGCTCGCCTACATGCGCGGCCGCACGCTGAATCACGCGTTCATCATCCTCGACGAGGCGCAGAACACCACGCCCGAACAGATGAAAATGTTCCTCACGCGGATCGGCTTCGGCTCGAAGGCGGTGGTCACCGGCGACACGACCCAGGTCGACTTGCCGCGTGGCGCGAAGAGCGGGCTGATCGAAGCGCAGCAGGTGCTGGCGGACGTGCGCGGCATTGCGCTCACCCGCTTCACGAGCGCGGACGTGGTGCGGCATCCGCTGGTCGCGCGAATTGTGGAGGCGTACGATGCGCATTCGCAGAAAACCGCCAGTCCGGCGGATTCGCGCTAGATTGCGTCGTTGATTTACGTCGTTAATTTTGCGCCGAACTCCACTGGACAGGCCGCAGCAAACCAGGCAACAAACCGAACAAGCATGAGCCGCGCACCGAAACTGACGTTGAATCTGCAATTCCCTGCCGCCAAGACCTGGCCGGAACATAAGGCGCTGCTGCCGCGCGCCACCGTGGCCGGCTGGATCAAGGCGGCGCTCTTCGCGGACGGCGAGCTGACCGTGCGTTTCGTCGATGCCGACGAAGGCCGCACGCTGAACCGCACCTATCGCGGCAAGGATTACTCGACCAATGTGCTGACGTTTGCGTACGCCGAATCGGAAGACGATCCGGTGACGGGCGATCTGATCCTGTGCTGTCCGGTGGTCGAAAAAGAAGCCGCCGAACAGGGTAAGCCGCTGATCGCGCACTACGCGCATCTGCTGGTGCACGGCACCCTCCATGCGCAAGGCTACGACCACGAGGTCGAGGAAGAAGCCGAGGAGATGGAAGCGATCGAAACCGAAATTCTCGGCAAGCTCGGGTTCCCGGATCCTTACCAATAGTCTTTCCCAACCTCTTTACCCTCTCCGTCAGAAACCACCGTGAGCACGTCCTCCCCTGAAACCGATACGCGAACCACGCCCTGCCCGGACTACCCGCCCGCGCTCGGCGAACCGCGGCTGCTGACGGACGAGGAGTTGCGCGCGTCGCTCGAATGCACGTTGCGCGACTGGGACCGCAAGAGCGATCTGTGGCTGTTCGGTTATGGTTCGCTGATCTGGAATCCCGGTCTGCCTTCCGTCGAAGCGGCCCGCTCGAAAGTGCACGGTTATCACCGCGGACTGTATCTGTGGTCGCGCGTGAATCGTGGCACGCCCGAACAGCCGGGCCTCGTGCTCGCGCTCGATCGCGGCGGCTCGTGCTCCGGCATCGCCTTCCGCCTCGCCGCCGAGGGCGCGATGCCGCATCTGGAAGCGCTGTGGCGCCGTGAAATGCCGATGGGTTCGTATCGCCCGACGTGGCTGCCCTGCGTGCTCGCAGACGGCCGGCGCGTCGACGCGCTCGCGTTCGTGATGCGGCGTGACGTACCGACCTATACCGGCAAGCTGCGCGACGAGGTCGTCAAAACCGTGTTCGGCTGCGCGAGCGGTCGCTACGGCACCACGCTCGACTACGTCAGCCGCACTGTGCACGCGCTGCGCGAAAGCGGCATGCCCGACCGCGCGCTCGAAGCGCTGCTCGAGCGTTGCCGGGAGGAAAACCGCGAGGCCGGTCATGACGCTGACCGGCAAACGGGCCAAGGATCGGCACAATAAGCCGCGCGCAGCCGAACGCACTGCAGCGCGCCGCCACACTCCACCACACGCCGTACTTTTTTGCTCGAAAACGCTTTTCTTCGCGTAATCAGTTAGGATTGACCCATGCCCACCGCACGCGGCCGGGCGGGTTCATCACTGCTTCGCTCATCGCCCAGCCCGGCAGGACACGGTCCTGCCATGTGCCTGGTGTATCCTTAATGCTCTGCAACAGCGCGCCCAGTCTCGCCGGGCGCACTACCATGAACGACACGTATCCCAGTCGACACCGAACTAGCGACAAACCACAGGAAAAACGCTCACTCCTCGAGCGTCTGACCGACTTCATCTCGCCCGAACCCGACTCGCGGGCCGAACTCCTTGAAATCCTCCAGGACGCGCACGAGCGCAACCTGATCGACGCCGACTCGCTGTCGATGATCGAGGGCGTATTCCAGGTGTCCGAACTCAGCGCCCGCGACATCATGGTGCCGCGTGCTCAAATGGACGCGATCAACATCGCGGACAACCCCGCTGAATTCATTCCCTACGTGCTGGAAAAGGCGCACTCGCGCTATCCGGTGTTCGAAGGCAATCGCGACAACATCATTGGCGTGCTGCTCGCGAAAGATCTGCTGCGCTACTACGCCGAAGACGAATTCGACGTGCGCGGCATGCTGCGCCCCGCTGTCTTCATTCCGGAGTCCAAGCGCCTGAATGTGCTGCTGCACGACTTCCGCGTGAATCGCAATCACCTCGCGGTGGTGGTCGACGAATACGGCGGCGTGGCCGGCCTGATCACGATCGAAGACGTGCTGGAACAGATCGTCGGCGATATCGAAGACGAATACGATTTCGACGAGGAAAGCGGCAACATCATCGCCTCGCCGGACGGCCGCTTCCGCGTGCGCGCGCTCACGGAGATCGAGCAGTTCAACGAGTCCTTCGGCACGCATTTCCCGGACGACGAAGTCGATACGATCGGCGGTCTCGTCACGCATCATTTCGGACGGGTGCCGCATCGCGGCGAAAAAGTCCGCCTCGACGATCTGATCTTCGAGATTCTGCGCGGCGACGCCCGCCAGATTCACATGCTGCTGGTGCGCCGCGACCCGCTCGCCGGCCAGCGCGAGCGCGAAGCACAGCACGTGCAGACCTGATCCGCTCCTTTTCCTCGCTTCTTCAACTCCTCACGCCGACCGCGCAACAATGGCCGACCCGATTACATCCCGTTCGCGCCGCGGCGTGAGTGCCTCTGCCGCCCCTGCCACCCGGGAAGCGCGCGGCCGTGCACTGCCCCGCTGGCATTACCTCGTCGCGCTGGTCGCTGGTGCGGCCAATACGCTGTCTTTCGCGCCAACGCCTCATGGCGGCTGGCTCGAACTCGTGATCTTCGCGTTCTTTTTCGCATGGCTCACGCGCACGACCGGCTGGAAAAGCGCCGCGCTGACGGGCGGCGCATTCGGCTTCGGCAACTACGTCACCGGCGTATGGTGGCTGTACGTCAGCATGCACGACTACGGTGGCATGGCCGCACCGCTGGCGGGCGCCGCGGTCGTGCTGTTCACGCTGTATCTGGCGGTGTATCCGGCGCTGGCTGCCGGCGTCTGGTCGTTCTGCGCGGGGCACGCGCGCAACGGCGCGGCCGATACCGACAAGCCGTTCTCGCCGACCTGGCACGGCGCGCTGGCGTTTGCGAGCGCGTGGGCGATCGGTGAATGGCTGCGCGGCACCGTGTTCACCGGTTTTCCGTGGCTCGCGAGCGGTTATGCGCAGGTTGACGGGCCGTTCGCCGGGTTTGCGCCCGTGGCGGGCGTGTACGGCGTCGGCTGGATGCTGGCGCTGGTCGCGGCTTTGATCGTGCAGGCGCTGATGCCGCTGTTGCCTTCGCGCGGGCAGCTCGATACCGCCGACGGCGGCAATGAGGGCAAACGCGGCGTCGCACGCGTTGCTATGCCGGCGGGAATCGCGGTTGCGCTGATCGCGGCCGGCCTGCTGCTGCCGCTCGCGCAATGGACCCTGCCCGCCAACGCACCGCTGACGGTGCGCCTCCTGCAAGGCAACGTCAAACAGGAAATGAAGTTCGAAGAATCCGGCATGCGCGCCGCGATCGACCAGTATCAGCAGATGATCACGTCGAAGCCCGCCGACCTGATTGTCACGCCGGAAACCGCCATTCCGGTGCTCGCGCAGCAATTGCCGCCGCAGTTCGCGTCGGCGGTGCGCAACTTTTCGGACACGACCGGCACTGCGATCGTGTTCGGCGCGATCGGCGGCACGATTACGCCGGAAGGCCAGGTGATCGACTATACGAACAGCCTGTTCGGCGTCACGCCGGGCACGCGCGACGTATATCGCTACGACAAACACCATCTCGTGCCATTCGGCGAATTCGTGCCGTGGGGCTTTCGCTGGTTCGTGAATCTGATGAGCATTCCGCTCGGCGATTTCGCGCGCGGCGCGCCAGTGCAGAAGCCGTTTATCGTGCATAACCAGCCGGTCTCGGTCGACATCTGCTACGAGGATATTTTCGGCGAGGAGATTGCGCGAAACATTCGCGAGAGCGACACGCCCGCAGGTGTACTGGTCAACTCGACCAATCTCGCCTGGTTCGGCGACACGATCGCGCTGGATCAGCATCTGCAGATTGCGCGCATGCGTTCGCTGGAAACCGGCAGACCGATGCTGCGCGCGACCAACACCGGCATGACCGCCGCGATCGACGCCAACGGCAAGGTGATCGGACGCCTGACGCCGTACACGATCGGCTCGCTCGATGTGACGGTGCAAGGCACCTCGGGCAGCACGCCCTATGTGACGAGTGGCAATAACACGGTGCTGGCAGTTTCGTTATTGCTGCTGGCGTTCGGGTTTGCATTCGGCCCGGGGATTACGCGGCGGCAAAGCGGTAAGAAATAACTCGCGATAAACGGCGTGACTGTGCGCATGCCGTTTAAACGTGAAAGCACAGTGGTGAATCTCGCCCCAATAGAAAAACGCGCGCTCCGGAACCCCGTGAGCGCGCGTTTACAAAAAATCAGGCTTTACTGATTCGATGCGATCCGCTGCTGAATATGTTGGGCGCGCGCCGGTGAAGCCGGATGCGAACTCAACATGCTCGACTTGCCGCCATCCAGTTGTGCGAGCTTGTTGAACGCCGTCACCAATCCCGACGGATCGAGATTCTTCTTTTTCTGCAAGTCGAATGAATAATCGTCGGCCGCGCTTTCCTGAGTTTGCGAGAACTGCGCATTAATCAGCTTCTCGGAAAAATCGCCAAGCTGCGAACCGGACAACGCCCCCGCCACACCACCCGCCGACGATGCCACCGAACGCGCCGCCGAAGTCGCGTACGCGACCTGCATCGCCTTCTTCGTATGGCCGAGCGCAACGTGGCCCATCTCGTGGCCGACCACACCGCGCACTTCGTTGTCGTTCATCATGTCCATCAGACCGCTATAGACGCGCACGCAGCCGTTGGCCATCGCCCATGCATTGACGTCCTTGGTTACGTACACCTTGTAGTTCACCGGCACGCCGTTGATGTTGTTGCCCAGTTGCGCGGCGATCTTGTTCAGGCGTTTCTGATACTTGCTGTTCGCGGCGGCAATCTGATTTTCACTATCCAGTTGCGCGCACGACTTGTCGGTCAGCGCACGCACATCAGCATCGCTGAGTGTGGCGGCCTGGGCGGCCTGCTGGCCGGACTGGATCAGCGCAGTCGGATTAACGTTGCTGACGTTCGAGCACGCAGCAAACAGCGCACAGGCAGAAGCGGCAATAACAAAGCGGTACGATTTCATGGTGGAAGTCTCTTTTGCGGACGTTATTAATATCGACGGCGCGTTTTAATGCACCGTCCATTCGCAATGGCCGCAAATCACGGGAGAAAAACTCCACGTATGTCGATTGCATAAACCATTGCGCCACGCGGCAGACAAAAAAAATGCGCCTGACGGGTAGGCGCATTTTTACCACAAACGTAAGCTTAAATTTATGCTTATGAAAGCGTGAATGACATCATTTTGCAATTTAGCGAAAATTGCGGGCAGCGCGATTCCAGACAACCGCACCATTGAGCGGCAACGAGTACTTCGCTCAATTCGCCGGCACCGTATCAATGAACGACTGACGCAACGACAGTTTCTGGAAATGTTTATCCAGATTCGGATACCCTTCGCGCCAGTTCAACTCAGGCATGCGGAAATCGAGGTAGCCCAGCGCACAGCCCACCGCGATATCCGCGAGTGTGTAGTGATTGCCCGTGCACCACGGCTTGGTGCCCAAGCCTTGTGACATGGCGATCAGGCCTTCGTCGATCTTGCGCTGCTGCCGCGCGACCCACGCGTCCACGCGCTGTTCGGGCGCGCGCTGGGTGCTTTCGAGGCGAATCAGCACCGCGGCGTCCAGCATGCCGTCGGCGAGCGCCTCCCAGCAGCGCACTTCGACGCGCTCGCGCCCCGACGGCGGAATCAGCTTGCCGACTGGCGACAGCGTATCCACGTATTCGCAGATCACCCGCGAGTCGAACACCGCTTCGCCGTCTTCCATCACGAGGCACGGCACCTTGCCGATCGGATTGAAGGTGTGAATCGTGGTATCCGGCGCCCAGACGTTCTCGGGCACGAGTTCGTAGTCGATCTTCTTGTCGGCCAGAACGATCCGCGCTTTGCGCACGAACGGGCTGGCGAGCGAACCGATGAGTTTCATCATTACCATCTGCCTTTTCTTGAATTCGGCGAAAGTATAAGTGGTCGGCGGCATTCCCGAGCACAGCGCTGTCGCTTCGCAAGCCGCATGGATGCTCGCTGTGGATGGATTGCAACATTGCCGCGACACTAGCATGCCGTCTACCCGGCCAAATGGCTAACGTGGCTGGGGCGACCACCTCTCCCCGCCAGTATCCGCGCAAAATAAGTCTCCGCATTGGGCGCTACAATCTCACGATGAACCAGCCGACCGAACCCACCATCGCCATCGACGTCTACCGCACGCGCCGCGAGCGCGTCCTCGCCGCGCTGCGCGCGACGGGTGGGGGCGTCGCCATCGTCCCCACCGCGCCGGAAAAGCTGCGCAACCGGGACGCCGACTACCCCTACCGGCACGATAGCTATTTCTACTATCTGACGGGTTTCACGGAGCCCGAGGCCTTGCTGGTGCTCGACGCAAGCGCCGCATCGGGCGAACCGGCCTCGATCCTGTTCTGCCGCGAGAAGAATGTCGAGCGCGAGACATGGGAAGGTTTCCGTTTCGGGCCGGAGGGCGCACGCGAGGCGTTCGGCTTCGACGCCGCCTTCCCCGAGAGCGAAGTCGACGCGCAACTACCACGCATTCTCGCCGACAAGCCATCGCTGCATTACGCGCTCGGCACGTCGGCGGCACTGGACGAACAGGTGCGCGGCTGGCTCGACGCGGTGCGCTCGCTAGGCCGCAGCGGCGTCGCCACGCCCACAGTCGCGCATGATCTGATCCCGTTGCTCGACGACATGCGGCTCATCAAGGATCCCCACGAACTCGCCATCATGCGTCGCGCCGGACAGATTTCCGCGCAGGCGCATCGCCGCGCAATGGCCGCCTGCCACCCCGGCGTGCGTGAGTACGAACTGGAAGCCGAGCTGCTCTACACCTTCCGCAAATTCGGCTCGCAGGCGCCGGCTTACACGTCGATCGTCGCCGCGGGCGCCAACGCCTGCGTGCTGCACTACCCGGCCGGCAACGCGATCGCCCAGGACGGCGACCTGATCCTGATCGACGCCGCCTGCGAACTCGACGGCTACGCATCCGACATCACCCGCACCTTCCCGGCGAGCGGCCGCTTCACGCCGGCGCAGCGCGAGTTGTACGACATCGTGCTGGGCGCGCAGCAGGCTGCCGTCGACGCCACCCGCGTCGGTGCCACCTTCGACGATCCGCACCAGGCCGCCGTGCGCGTGCTATCGCAAGGGCTGCTCGACACCGGCATCGTCGACCGCGCGAAGTTCGCCTCGGTCGACGCAGTGATCGCGGAGCGCGCCTATGCGCCGTTCTATATGCACCGTACTGGCCACTGGATCGGCATGGACGTGCACGATGTCGGCGACTACCGCGAACGCGGCGCACCACGCGACGAAGCGGGCGCGCTGCCGTGGCGCACGCTGCAGGTGGGGATGACGCTGACCATCGAGCCCGGCTTGTACATCCGTCCGACCGAAGGCGTGCCGGAGCGCTACTGGAACATCGGCATCCGCATTGAAGACGACGCGATCGTCACGGCGGCAGGTTGCGAGCTGATCACACGCGACGTCCCGGTGGCGGCCGGCGAGATCGAGGCGCTGATGCAGGAAGCCCGCGCGGCCCAGCCGCTAAAGCAGTAACCGAGGCAGTAACCCAAGGAAGCAACCCGCAATGAACGACGTTTCCCAGTCGACGGTGATTCTGAAACCCGCCGCGTCCGACCATGGCTTCGATTTCGACGTGACGATCGTCGGCGCCGGGCCGGTCGGGCTGGCGCTTGCCGGCTGGCTGGCGCGCCGCAGCGCGACGCAGGCGCTGAAGATCGCGTTGATCGACGCGCGCGAACCGGAAGATTCGATTGCCGATCCGCGCGCGATCGCCGTCTCGCACGGCAGCCGGATGATTCTCGAACCACTGCGCTGGCCAGCCGACGCCACCGCGATCCAGCGCATCCACGTGTCGCAGCGCGGCCATTTCGGCCGCACGCTGATCGACCACAGCGAGCACGGTTTGCCGGCGCTCGGTTACGTGCTGCGTTATGGCTCGATCGTGCACGGTCTCGCCGAAGCGGTTCACGCGACCTCGGTGCACTGGTTCCGCTCCACCTCCGCCGCGGCGCCGACTCAGGACCTCGACGGCGTCACGCTGCCGATCGAAACCGCGGGTGTCACACGCAATCTGCGCACGCGGATTCTGGTGAATGCCGAAGGCGGCCTGTTCGGCGACCAGAAACAGAAAGCCACCGGGAGCACGGGCAGCAGCGCAGTCGGCGGAACGCGCGATTACGGGCAGACCGCGCTGGTCGGCACGGTCGCCGTGTCGGCGCCGCAACCGCATGTGGCGTGGGAGCGCTTCACGTCGCAAGGACCGATCGCATTGCTGCCGATGGGCGGCGTGCGCGGCGCGAATTACGCGCTGGTCTGGTGCTGCGCACCCGACGAAGCCGCGCGACGCGCACAACTCTCCGACGACGAATTCCTGCTCGAACTCGGCGCCGCATTCGGCAACCGCATGGGCCGCTTTACGCAAATCAAGGGACGCGCGTCGTTCCCGCTGGGACTGAACGCGGTCGATACGCTGGTGAACGGCCATGTCGTTGCAATCGGCAATGCGGCGCAGACGCTGCATCCGGTGGCAGGTCAAGGTCTGAATCTGGGCTTGCGCGACGCACACGCGCTCGCCGATGCCTTGTCGGCGGAAGGTCCGACCCCGCTGGCTCTCGCGACGTTCGCGCAACGCCGCGCGCTCGACCGGCGCCTGACGATCGGCGCCACCGACACGCTCGCGCGCCTTTTCACCGTCGACTTCCCGCCGCTCGCCGCCTTGCGCGGCCTCGCCCTCACCGCGCTCGAATTCGTGCCGCCGGTGAAAACCGCGCTGGCGCGGCAAATGATGTTCGGCCAGCGCCGCTGAGCGCGCCGCCCGTTCGCGCCCAACGCCCTCGGCCGCTGCAGCCTTTTTAGGCACCGTGCCAGGCACATAAGCAGGCCCATCAGCGTCGCCGCGCGAACGGTGCCGGTTCTATGAACCGGACCACTTTCATAGAAGATTTAATGAGTTACGACAGACTCAAGTCGGGTGTCGACTATCCGTTAACGCTAAAATGGCGGTTTTCCTTCGCATTTCGCGCAAGCTCCGATTGACAGAAACTTAACAATCGGTCACAAGCGCGTCCAAGTCATGCCCACTCTCGGCTCCCACAATCTGCGTAACAACCTGTTCGTCGCCCCCATGGCCGGCGTAACCGACCGGCCGTTCCGGCAACTGTGCAAACGGCTGGGCGCGGGCTATGCGGTGTCGGAAATGGTCGCCTCGAACGCGCAGTTGTGGAAAAGCGAAAAAACCATGCGCCGCGCCAACCACACGGGCGAGGTCGAGCCGATCGCCGTGCAGATCGCCGGCGCCGATCCGGCCATGATGGCCGAAGCCGCTCGCTACAACGTGGCGAACGGCGCGCAGATCATCGACATCAACATGGGCTGCCCGGCCAAGAAGGTGTGCAACGTGGCCGCGGGTTCCGCCTTGCTGCAGAACGAGCCGCTGGTGCAGCGCATCGTCGAGGCCGTGGTGGGCGCAGTGGGCGTCGGGCCGGATGCGGTGCCCGTCACGCTGAAGATCCGCACCGGCTGGGATCGCGACAACAAAAACGCTTTGACGGTAGCGCGTCTGGCCGAAGCCGCCGGCATTTCCATGCTGACCGTGCACGGCCGCACCCGCGCCGACCTGTATCACGGCGACGCCGAATACGAGACCATCGCTGCCGTCAAAGCAGCGGTGCGCATTCCGGTGGTCGCCAATGGCGACATCACGTCGCCGCAAAAAGCCCGCGAGGTGCTCGCCGCCACCGGCGCCGACGCCATCATGATCGGCCGCGCCGCCCAGGGGCGTCCGTGGCTGTTTCGCGAGATCGAGCATTTCCTGCAAACGGGTGAGTTGCTGCCGCCGCCGCGCATCGACGAAATCCAGCAGGTGATGAACGAGCATCTCGAAGATCACTACGCGTTCTACGGCGAATTTACGGGCGTGCGCACTGCGCGTAAGCATATCGGCTGGTACACTCGCGGCCTTTCTGGCGCCAACGTGTTCCGGCACCGTATGAATACGCTGGACACCACGCGCGAACAACTCCTCGCCGTCAACGAATTCTTCAACGCCCAAAAGGCGATTTCCGACCGCCTCGTCTACGTCGACGAGACGCTCAGCAAGAACGACGGCGAGCCGGACCATACCGACCGACTAGCAGCATGAGCAAGAACAATATCGAACAATCTGTCCGCGACAGCCTGGGGATGTATTTCCAGGATCTCGACGGCTCCAATCCGCATGACGTCTACGACATGGTTATTTCATGCGTGGAAAAACCCTTGCTCGAAGTGGTGCTCGAGCAGGCCGGCGGCAATCAGTCGCTGGCCGCCGAGTATCTCGGCATCAACCGCAATACGCTGCGCAAGAAGCTGCAACAGCACGGTTTGCTGTAGTTCGTTGTAGTTTCAAGCGCCCTGCCACGTTTCCCTTCGGCTTTTCGTCTTCATCATGATCAAGCAAGCGCTCATCTCCGTTTCCGACAAGTCCGGCATCGTCGACTTCGCCAAGTCGCTGTCGGACCTCGGCGTCAAGATCCTGTCGACCGGCGGCACCGCGAAACTGCTCGCGGACGCGGGCCTCTCCGTCACCGAAGTCGCCGACTACACGGGCTTCCCGGAAATGCTGGACGGGCGTGTGAAAACGCTGCATCCGAAGGTGCACGGCGGCATTCTTGCGCGCCGCGACCTGCCGGAACACATGGCAGCGCTTGAAAAGCACGACATCCCGACGATCGACCTGCTGGTCGTGAATCTGTACCCGTTCGTGCAGACCGTGTCGAAAGAAACGTGCTCGCTGGAAGACGCGATCGAGAATATCGACATCGGCGGCCCGACCATGCTGCGCTCGGCCGCGAAGAATCATCGCGACGTGACGGTGGTGGTCGATCCGGCCGACTACGCGGTCGTGCTCGACGAAATGCGTGCGAATAGCAACGCTGTCTCGTACAAGACGAACTTCCGTCTGGCCACCAAGGTGTTCGCGCACACCGCGCAGTACGACGGCGCGATCACGAACTACCTGACGAGCCTCACCGACGAATTGCAACACTCGTCGCGCAACACCTACCCGGCTACCTTCAACCTGGCTTTCGACAAGGTGCAGGATCTGCGCTACGGCGAGAACCCGCACCAGAGCGCCGCGTTCTATCGCGATCTGTCCGTGCCGGCTGGCGCACTGGCGAACTACAACCAGTTGCAAGGCAAGGAACTGTCGTACAACAACATCGCCGATTCCGATGCAGCGTGGGAATGCGTGAAGACGTTCGACGTACCGGCCTGCGTGATCGTCAAGCACGCGAATCCGTGCGGCGTCGCAGTGGGCGCGGACGCGAACGAAGCGTATGCGAAGGCGTTCCAGACCGATCCGACCTCGGCGTTCGGCGGCATCATCGCGTTCAACCGTGAAGTCGACGAAACGGCGGCGCAAGCCGTGGCCAAGCAGTTCGTCGAAGTGCTGATCGCACCGTCGTTCAGCACGGCGGCTCGTCAGGTGTTCGCGGCCAAGCAGAACGTGCGTCTGTTGGAAATCGCCTTGGGTGACGGTCATAACGCGTTCGATCTGAAGCGCGTCGGCGGCGGCCTGCTGGTGCAATCGCTCGATTCGAAAAACGTGCAGCCGCACGAATTGCGCGTGGTCACGAAGCGTCACCCGACGCCGAAGGAAATGGACGACCTGCTGTTCGCATGGCGCGTCGCGAAGTACGTGAAGTCGAACGCGATCGTGTTCTGCGGCAACGGCATGACGCTCGGCGTCGGCGCGGGCCAGATGAGCCGCGTGGACTCGGCGCGTATTGCGAGTATCAAGGCGCAGAACGCCGGTTTGACGCTGGCGGGTTCGGCGGTGGCGTCGGACGCGTTCTTCCCGTTCCGTGACGGTCTGGATGTGGTGGTTGCAGCAGGCGCGACCTGCGTGATTCAACCGGGCGGCTCGATGCGCGACGACGAAGTGATCGGTGCAGCAGACGAGCACAACATCGCGATGGTGGTGACCGGCGTGCGTCATTTCCGGCATTGAATTCGACTTCGCGGGCGGCGTCTTTGTGATGCGATGCTCGCCTGCGTAGCTTGCGCGAAACGGCCCGGTGGAGTTTTCCGCCGGGTCGTTTTGTTTTGGAACACCGACCGCCACACGGCGCGTTCGTTGTAGTATCGCAAGCACCTGGTTTTAACCGCATACGCGGCATCTCATGAGAATTCTCGGCATCGACCCCGGCTTGCGCGTGACCGGCTTTGGCGTAATCGATCAAACCGGACACACGCTCAGCTACGTCGCAAGCGGCGTGATCAAAACCGCCGACGCCGATCTGCCATCGCGTCTCGGCACCATTTTCGAAGGCATTTCGACGCTGATCCGCCAGCACTCGCCGGATCAGTCGGCGATCGAAAAAGTGTTCGTCAACGTCAATCCGCAATCCACCCTGCTGCTTGGTCAGGCGCGCGGCGCGGCGATTTGTGGGCTGGTGGCGGGCGGCGTGCCGGTTGCCGAATATACGGCGTTGCAGTTGAAGCAGGCTGTGGTCGGTTATGGCCGCGCGACCAAGGAGCAGATGCAGCAGATGGTGGTGCGGCTGCTCAACCTCTCCGGCGTGCCTGGCACTGATGCCGCTGACGCCCTCGGCATGGCGATTTGCCACGCGCATGGGGGCTCGACGCTGAGTACGCTCGGCGGCATTGCGCCGTCGCTAGCGAAGAAAGGCTTGCGTGTGCGGCGTGGGCGGTTGGTGGGCTAGGTGTTCAGTTCCGGCTGCCAGCGCCATGATCCGCAACATCACTGAGCCTGCTTCGGGCCGCACGAATTGTGGAAACAGCGCGAATCGCGACTACGCATCATGCCGCGCACCCACTGCGCTACACTCGCCCTTTCTCTCAAGATTGAATCCGCCATGATCGGTCGCATTGCCGGCGTTCTGCTGGAAAAAAACCCGCCGCATCTACTCGTCGACTGCAACGGCGTCGGTTACGAAGTCGATGTGCCGATGAGCACGTTCTACAACCTGCCGTCGACCGGTGAACGCGTCGTGCTGCTCACGCAAATGATCGTGCGTGAAGACGCGCATCTCCTCTATGGCTTCGGCACCGCCGAAGAACGCTCGACGTTCCGCGAACTGCTGAAGATCACAGGCATCGGCGCGCGTATGGCGCTCGCCGTGCTCTCCGGCATGAGCGTGCATGAGCTGGCGCAGACCGTCACGATGCAGGACGCCGCGCGCCTGACTCGTGTGCCGGGCATCGGCAAGAAAACAGCGGAGCGGCTGCTCCTCGAACTGAAGGGGAAGATCGGCGCCGACCTGGGCGCGCTGGCGGGCGCGGCGTCGGCATCCGACCACGCCTCCGATATCCTGAACGCACTGATCGCATTGGGTTACTCCGAAAAAGAAGCGTTGGCGGCCGTCAAGAACGTGCCGGCCGGCACCGGCGTTTCCGAAGGCATCAAGCTCGCGTTGAAGGCGTTGTCCAAGGGTTAAAAGCCCATGCCGTGACGGTGGCGCCGCGTGCGACAAGTAAAGCTTCGCACACGGCGGTGCGGCGCACACCCTGGCCGTTCGGCCGAGTTTCGCAACGGGCGGGGCGCGGTACAATGACCGCATGATCGAAACCGACAAACTCGCCGCCGAGCGCATCATCGCGGCCACGCCCGTCTCGCCGAACGAAGAAGCGTTCGAGCGCGCGTTGCGCCCACGCCAGCTCGAAGAATATGTCGGGCAGGAAAAAATACGCGGTCAACTGGAAATCTTCATCGAGGCTGCCAGGCGCCGGTCGGAATCGCTCGACCACGTGCTGCTGTTCGGGCCGCCGGGTCTCGGCAAGACCACGCTCGCGCACATCATCGCGCGGGAAATGGGTGTCAATCTGCGGCAAACATCCGGCCCGGTTCTTGAACGCGCCGGCGACCTCGCTGCATTGCTCACCAACCTCGAAGCCAACGACGTGCTGTTCATCGACGAAATCCACCGGCTCTCGCCGGTCGTCGAAGAAATTCTGTATCCGGCGTTGGAGGATTATCAGATCGACATCATGATCGGCGAAGGGCCGGCCGCGCGCAGCGTGAAGCTGGATCTGCAGCCGTTCACGCTGGTCGGCGCAACCACCCGCGCGGGTATGCTGACCAATCCGCTGCGCGACCGCTTCGGTATCGTCGCACGGCTCGAGTTTTATAACGCCGAAGAGTTGGCGCGCATCGTCACGCGTTCGGCATCGTTGCTACATGCGCAGATCCACCCGGATGGCGCATTCGAAATCGCCAAGCGCGCACGCGGCACGCCGCGGATCGCGAACCGGCTGTTGCGCCGCGTGCGCGATTTCGCAGAGGTGAAAGCGGACGGCAACATCACCGCTCAAGTGGCGGACGCGGCACTCAAGATGCTCGACGTGGATGCGGTCGGCTTCGACCTGATGGACCGCAAACTGCTCGAGGCGATCCTGCACAAATTCGACGGTGGCCCGGTCGGCGTCGACAATCTGGCAGCGGCAATCGGCGAAGAGCGCGACACGATCGAAGACGTGCTCGAACCGTACCTGATCCAGCAAGGCTTCCTGCAGCGCACGCCGCGCGGCCGCGTCGCCACACTGCTCACGTACCGGCATTTCGGTCTCGCCGCGCCGGATGCTTCGAGCCCCATATCCGGCCTGTGGGATGCGGCCGCGACCTGAGCCGGATGCGCGAGTTGAAATAACTCGCGCCGTTTAACGCCCCGGTTCCGGCACCCTCTTCTTGAAGCTATCGTCATCGCTCGGCGCGTCGAGATGCGACACGTCCGCCCACGACACGATCGTCGCCTTGCTGGCGTCGTCGGCATAATCCACCACGTTGACGCTCGTATTCAGCAACGCGTAATCACGCGGCGCATCGAGTGACAAACCGCACGCAAAACGACGTACGCAATCGAGCACACCGCCATGCGCGACCACAGCGATCCGGCCGCCCGGATGCACTGCCACCAGAGGCTCGATCGCGTGCAGCACGCGGTGATAGAGCGTGCGCTGCGATTCACCTTCAGGCGGCGCGAAGCCAGGATCGCGGGTTTGCCAGTGCGCGTACTCATCAGGGAAACGGACGGCGATTTCGTCGCTGTCATGCCCCTGGAACGCACCATACGAACGCTCACGCAAACCTTCACGCAGTTGCAGCGGCAGGCCGAGCGCGTCGGCGATCGGCTGCGCGGTTTGTTGGGCACGTTGCAGATCGCTCGAATAGATCGCGTCGAGCCGTGCGCCCTCTTTCACCTCACCCGCGATGCGGCGTGCAAGGCGTTGCGCCTGCGCGAGGCCGGTCGTCGCGAGCGGAATGTCGATGTGACCTTGAATGCGCTTGATGCGGTTCCAGTCGGTCTCGCCGTGGCGGATGAACAGAATCTGCGTAGTCATGGGATGAGCGTGGGCGCCAGTAGCCGGTTATGCCGAGCCGCTATTGTCGCAAGAAGCGGCTGGAGGAGTGGAAGCGTGCCGCCGCGTACACCATGCGGCAGCAGTGGAAGCTCAAGCGTTCGTCTGCAGCCAGAACGTGACCGGTCCGTCATTGACTAGCGACACCTGCATATCGGCGCCGAACTCGCCTGTCTCGACGATCGGGTGCTTGGCGCGCGCTGCCGAGACGAAGTAATCGAATAGCCGCTTGCCCTCGTCGGGCGGCGCGGCGGGCGTGAAGCTGGGACGCAGGCCGCTGTTGGTGTCGGCAGCCAGCGTGAACTGCGAAACGAGCAGCAAGCCGCCTGCGCGCCCTGCGCCGTCGAGGTTCTGCACGGAGAGGTTCATCTTGCCGGCCGCATCGCTGAAGACGCGATAGCCGAGCACCTTGGCGAGCAGCCGGTCGGCTGCAGCCTCCGTGTCGCCACGTTCGGCGCATACGAGCGCGAGCAGGCCCGCCTCGATTGCGCCGGTCACGCGGTCGTCCACGCGCACTTCCGCGCGGCGAACGCGCTGGATCAGCGCGATCATCGGCTCGACTCCAGATGCAACAACGCTCGAGTCGCCATCGTGTTATCGCTGAGTCATCAAGCCGTCAGCGTGACACGCGCGAAACGGCGCTTGCCGACCTGCACGACGTACTCGCCGGCTTCGACCTTCAGTCCCTTGTCGGACACGGTCGTGCCATCGATCTTCACGCCGCCTTGCTCGATGTTGCGCAGCGCCTCGCTGGTCGACGGCACGAGGTTGGCCTGCTTGAGCAACTGGCCGATTGCGAGCGGTGCGCCCGCGAGCGTCACGGCCGGAATATCGTCCGGCACGCCGCCCTTCGCGCGATGATTGAAGTCCTCGAGCGCGCGTTCGGCATCGGCTTGCGAGTGGAAGCGCGCGACAATTTCCTGACCGAGCATCACCTTGAAATCGCGCGGATTGCGGCCCGCTTCGATTTCCTTCTTGAAGCCGGCGATCTCGTCCATCGGACGGAACGACAGCAGCTCGAAGTAACGCCACATCAGCACGTCGGAAATGCTCATTAGCTTGCCGAACATGTCGGTCGGCCTTTCGCTGATACCGATGTAGTTGTTCTTCGACTTCGACATCTTCTCGACGCCGTCCAAGCCTTCGAGCAAGGGCATCGTCAAGATGCACTGCTGTTCCTGACCGTACTGCTTCTGCAGTTCACGGCCCACCAGCAGATTGAACTTCTGGTCCGTGCCGCCGAGCTCGAGGTCGGCATTCAGCGCGACCGAGTCATACCCTTGCATCAACGGGTACAGGAATTCGTGGATCGAGATCGGCACGCCGCCCTGGAAGCGCTTGGTGAAATCTTCGCGCTCGAGAATCCGCGCCACCGTGTAGCGCGAGGCGAGCTTGATCATGCCGTCGGCGCCGAGCGGCATCGACCACTCGCTGTTGTAGCGGATTTCGGTTTTGTCGCGGTCGAGCACGAGTGCTGCCTGCTCGAAATACGTCTTCGCGTTCGATTCGATCTGCTCGCGCGTGAGCGGCGGGCGCGTGGCATTGCGGCCCGACGGATCGCCGATCAGCGAGGTGAAGTCGCCGATCAGGAAAATCACCGTATGACCGAGATCCTGCAACTGGCGCATCTTGTTCAGCACGACCGTGTGGCCGATGTGGATGTCCGGCGCGGTCGGATCGAGGCCGAGCTTGATGCGCAGGGGCACACCAGTGGCCGCGCTCTTCGCGAGCTTCTGTGCGAATTCTTCTTCGATCAGCAGTTCGTCGACGCCGCGTTTGGTGACGGCGAGTGCGTGACGGACTTCGTCGGTGATCGGGAAGGCGGGGCTAGGCTTGGTGGACTCGGTGCTCATGCTGGAAACGTGAAGTCGCGAAAAAAGGAGATTGTCCCATAGATGCGCGCCGCCGCGCCCACTGACTCGGCGACAGGCGCGCCGTCGACGCATGATTTCGGCTTGCCGGGACGCGCCATTGGCACTGTGACGCTTTATATTCGACCGCGCTTGCGCCGATAATCTGCTAAAACAGATCGCAACGAATCATCGAGAGGAGCAACAACGTGGCGCAAGACCCCGCAGACGGCGTCTACTTGGGATTGATGTCCGGCACGAGCATGGACGGCGTGGACGGTGTTGCCGTCAGATTCGCGAAAGGAAAGCCGCCGGTGGTGCTGGCCGAGGCGTTTGTCGGCTTCGCGGCAGGCTTGCGCGACGCGCTGTTCGCGCTTCAACAGCCTGGGGACAACGAGATCGAACGCGAAGCGCTGGCCGCCAATGCACTCGCCACGCGCTACACGGTGTGCTGCCACGAACTGCTGGGAGCCAGCCGTGTTCCGGCCTCAGAAGTCCGTGCAATCGGCGTGCACGGTCAGACGGTGCGGCATCGGCCGGAAAAGGGTTACACGCGGCAGATCAACAACCCCGCGCTGCTCGCGGAAATGATGCACATCGACGTGGTTGCCGATTTTCGCAGCCGCGACGTCGCGGCCGGCGGCCAGGGCGCGCCGCTCGTGCCGGCGTTTCACGCCACGGTGTTCGGCGCGAAAGACGAAACGCGGGTGGTCTGCAATCTCGGCGGCATCAGCAATATTACGATCCTGAACGCGACCGGCGGCGTGCGCGGTTTCGACTGCGGACCGGCGAACGCGCTGCTCGACGAATGGGCGCAGCGCCATCTCGGCAAGCCCTTCGACGAAAACGGCCATTTCGCTGCGGGCGGACAGGTCGATCGCACGTTGCTTTGTGCATTGCTCGACGAACCCTTTTTCACGCAACAACCACCGAAAAGCACCGGCCGAGACCTGTTCAACCCGCAATGGCTGGATGCCAAGCTCCAACCGTTCGCCGCCCTCGCTCCCGCCGACGTGCAAGCGACACTGGTCGCGCTGACCGCAGTAACGGTTGCCCGCGAAATCGAACGGCATGCGTCGGACGCCAAGGCGGTCTATGTGTGTGGCGGCGGCGCGCGCAATCCGGAGATTCTGAAGGCCCTGCGACAGGCGCTGGAAGACAGCGGTGTAAGCGGCGTGCCCGTGATGACAACCGACGCGCTCGGCGTCCCGCCGAGCCAGGTCGAGCCGCTGGCGTTCGCATGGCTGGCGATGCGTTGTGTGGCGCGCTTGCCGGGCAATTTGCCGGCGGTCACTGGCGCCGCTGCCGAGCGCGTGCTCGGGGCGATCTACCCGCGTTAAGCCAAGAGCCTGGCTTTCAGCGCAGGCAACAAAAAACGGGGCCGAAGCCCCGTTGCTTTTACATCCTGTCGTCTAACCGGCCAACCATCAAACCGAGAACGACGAGCCGCAACCACACGTGGTCGTAGCATTCGGGTTCTTGATGACGAACTGCGCGCCGTTGATGTCGTCCTTGTAGTCGATCTCAGCGCCGACCAGATACTGGTAGCTCATCGAATCGATCAGCAACTGGACGCCGCTCTTGTTCATGACGGTGTCGTCTTCGTTGACGGCTTCGTCGAACGTAAAACCGTACTGAAAGCCCGAGCAGCCGCCGCCCTGCACGAAAACGCGCAGTTTGAGGTCCGCATTGCCTTCTTCTTCGATCAGTTGCTTGACCTTGTCAGCCGCTGCGTCGGTAAAAACGAAGGGGGCGGGCATCTCGGTCACGGGTGTATCGGTGACTGCGTTCATTCGAACTCTCCAAAAAGCTTCTAACCGCTATTGTAGGGCTGATCTCGATATCGTGCCGAAGCCCACAAAATCAATGGGTTCTTACAGCAAATTCAATGGTCGGCCCTGATGCCGCCACCAGCCTGCCTGAGCAGACCGCGTCGGCAGCTCCGGCAACAAAACCCTTACCGCGCAGCCTGGCCGCGAACCAATAAAAAAAGCCGCCTTCGCGAAAGCGTTGGCGGCTTTTGCAGCATTCCAGCCCGAAAGCCGGATTGCACACGAAGCGATTAACGCTTCGAGAATTGCTTCCGGCGACGTGCCTTGTGGAAGCCGACCTTCTTACGTTCGACTTCACGAGCGTCACGCGTAACGAAGCCAGCCTTCGACAGTTCCGGCTTCAGCGTTGCGTCATAGTCCATCAGCGCGCGGGTGATGCCGTGGCGAACCGCACCGGCTTGACCCGTTTCACCGCCACCGTTCACGTTGACTTTGATGTCGAACGTGACGCCGTGGTTCGTGAGTTCCAGCGGCTGACGCACGATCATCAGTGACGTTTCGCGCGAGAAGTAATCGGCGATAGGCTTGCCGTTTACAATGATCTCGCCCTTGCCAGCCTTGATGAAGACGCGTGCGACGGCGCTCTTGCGGCGGCCCGTGCCGTAATTCCAGTTACCGATCATGTGGGCTCCCCTTAGATCTCGAGCGCTTTCGGCTGTTGTGCCGAATGCGGATGCGTTGCTTCAGCGTAGACCTTCAGCTTCTTGATCATCGCGTAGCCGAGCGGGCCCTTCGGCAGCATGCCCTTGACCGCTTTCTCGAGCGCACGGCCCGGGAAGCGTTCTTGCATCTTGCCGAACGTCGTTTCATAAATACCGCCCGGGTAACCCGAGTGACGGTAGTACTTCTTGTCAGTAGCCTTGTTGCCCGTGACACGCAGCTTGCCGGCGTTGATAACGATGATGAAATCACCGGTGTCGACGTGCGGAGTGAATTCAGGCTTGTGCTTGCCGCGAAGACGGTGTGCCACTTCGCTGGCGACACGCCCGAGAACCTTATCCGTCGCGTCAATCACGTACCATTCACGCGTAACCTCATGGGCTTTTGCGGAAAACGTCTTCATGATCGATCCAAAAAAATTGCTGCGCCCAATGTATTTTTTCCTGCTTGTAGTGTGCGCATCGAGGCGCGTGCAGGCTCTCCCTGGTTCTTCCTCCGCGGGCGCGGATGCGGAAAAGCTCTGAATTATAAAGGAATTTGTCACGCGGAGTCAAAGCTTGCGGGGGTTTGGGCGAGAAATCGGGCGATCCGGCACCCGGATTTGGCCATTTGCCCTTCCCGCTCGCCCCGAATCTGGGGTTCGTGAGATCGAAGCCGTGGGCGAAAAAAAACCCGAACGAGCGGTTCGGGTTTAATCCACCAAAGGAGGAGGTGGAGGAGACAGCGGAGGTTGCAGAACTGCTGCAACCGATGGGATCGATTATATGAGGCGCCCTTGTGCGACGCAAGAACATTTGCATTGTGAAATTCGATTTTACAATGTGGCAGACGGGCTCACTGGCCAAAAAATTCTGAATTCCTTTTAAAATCAATGGCAAAAACCCTTTTAAGAGCTTGCATACACAGACATCATCTAGAGTAAAACCCCTAAACCCGTCAGGGCATTCCCGAATCACCGAAACATGCCGCACCGCAACACGCAAGCGGTCATCGGGCATAAGTTCCAGCGAAAGTCCCTTCGGGCGGACGCGCAAACACCGGGCTACAATGCGTTTTCGATATAAGCGAAGCGCGGTGGAGCACAGCATGGAATGCAAAGTTAGCTGGATGGGGCAAGACGGGATGGCATTTGCGGCCGAGACGGGCAGCGGTCATCTGGTCACGATGGATGGCGCGCCGGAAGGCGGCGGCCGCAATCTCGCTCCGCGTCCGATGGAAATGGTTCTGCTCGGCACGGGCGGCTGCACGGCGTACGACGTCGTGATGATCCTGAAGAAAAGCCGCCAGGAAATCGCCGGTTGCTCGGTGACGCTGAAGGCCGAACGCGCCAGCGAAGATCCGAAGGTGTTCACCAAGATTCACTTCCACTTCACCGTGACGGGCAAGAATCTGAACCCGGCTACCGTGGAGCGCGCGATCAATCTGTCGCACGACAAATACTGCTCGGCGTCGATCATGATCGCGAAGACTGCTGAACTCACGCACTCGTTCGATATCGTCGCGGGTTGAGCGCGGCGCGTCGGCTTCTGCGCGGATAGCCGCGCATTTAGCCTAGCCAGTGCGCACAAATAAAAATGCCGGCGTCCACACGGACGCCGGCATTTTTTGTTGGGTGGCAAAGCAAGCCGATAAGCCGGATTCTGTGCACGCGCCACGTCCGAAAACGCGATGCGCGTAGCAGTCATTCCTCTAGGCGCGCCATTACTGACGCGCTCAAGCTTCCTACCCGCAGACGTGACGGGGGCCCCGTCCTGCATCTCGAAGATGCTAGCCTGCCTACTTGGAATTGCTCCGGGTGGAGGTTACCGTGCCGGTCTGCCTTGCAGCAGCCGCGGTGCGCTCTTACCGCACCGTTTCACCCTTACCTGATCCCGGCTTGCGCCGGGCCATCGGCGGTTTGCTTTCTGTTGCCCTGTTCCGCGTGTCACCACGGATGGCCGTTAGCCATCACCCTGCCCTATGGAGTCCGGACTTTCCTCGCCCTCTTTGGCCGAAACCGCAGAGGCCGCGACTGCCTGGCCTGCTTTGCTGGGGCGCATTTTAACACTGCGGCGAATAGGGTGCGGCTTTAGCGCGAACGTCGTCCTGTACGAAAGACCGACGTGTCTTCGTAAAACTCGGGCGATTCGTTCTCGGCGCACCAGCCCGGAATCCCCAGCACCGGCAGCGGCGCAAACATGCGGCTCGTCAATGCCTCGGTGTTCAGGAGTGCCGTGCTGACAGCCTCGTCGAGCCAAGCGTCGCGCGCTGCGGCGTCCCATCCGAAGTACTCGGACGGCACGTCGACGATCCACGCGTGGCCCGTGCAGGCCTTGAACGGCGCGATCAGCTTTTCCAGCAACGCATGACCGAAGCAGCGCACTTCGCAGCGTGCGCCCCAGGCATCACGGTGAGCAACCATGAGCGTCTGCCAGTCGAACCCGCGCAATGCCGCGCTCAACGCGGGGTCGGCGCAGGCGAACAGCAGCGCGTTTTCGTCGAATAAGGTCAGCGTATCGCGCACGCCGCCGCGGGTCGGGCCGACGCCTAACACGTCGATCGCCGCCGACTGCCGCGCGTTCAGCGCCGCCTTGATCCGCGGAAAAGCAAACCACATCGACCCATTGAAGAAGTCATGCAGGTTGTGGCGCGTCGGCACGCAGCCGGTCGACGCGATGTGCGCCTCGTAAGCCGCGCCCGGCGGCAGATCTTCCTGCGCAATGAACGCGAGGCGCTGGCCGCGCCCCGTAACCTGCCGCATCTCACCGGCATCGGCATTCATTTCTGCAAGCAAGGCCGCGTAGCTCGTCAGCGCGCCCTGCTGCCAGCGCTCGCCGCGCGCCGCGAACTGCGCGAACCACGGTTTCGACCAGTCGATATCGGCGAAACCGAAGCCTACGCGCGCCGCTTCTTGCACCTGCATCTAATGCAACTTCAGACGAGGCGCCAGCCAATCGACTCACCGCCACGCAGCGGCACAACAGGCGTATCGCCGACCGGCAACTCGGCCGGCAGCGTCCATTCTTCGCGACGCAACGTGACTTTCTCTTCGCTGCGCGGCAGACCGTAGAAATCCGCGCCGAAGAAGCTGGCGAAGCCTTCGAGCTTGTCCAGTGCGCCGGCTTTGTCGAATGCTTCCGTATAGAGTTCGAGCGCATGCAACGCCGTGTAGCAACCCGCACAGCCGCACGCGTGCTCCTTCAAACCCTTCGGATGCGGCGCGCTATCCGTGCCGAGGAAGAAGCGCGGATTACCCGAGGTCGCCGCCTCCACCAGCGCCACGCGATGCGTCTCGCGCTTCAACACCGGCAGGCAGTAGTAATGCGGGCGAATGCCGCCCTGGAAGATCGCGTTGCGGTTGTACAGCAGATGGTGCGCGGTGATCGTCGCGCCCAGCAGCCCCGGCGCCACGCCGGCTTCGCGGATGTAGTCGACTGCATCTTTCGTGGTGATGTGCTCGAACACCACCTTCAGCGCCGGAAATGCGCGGCGCAGAGGCGTCATCACGCGGTCGACAAACACTTTCTCGCGATCGAACAGGTCGATCGACGAATCCGTCACTTCGCCGTGCACCAGCAGCGGCATGCCGGTTTCCTGCATCACTTCGAGCGTTTTGGCGCACTTCATGATGTCGGTGACGCCCGCGTCCGAATTGGTCGTGGCACCCGCCGGGTACAGCTTCACGCCGTGCACGAAGCCGCTTTCGCGCGCGCGGCGGATTTCGTCGGGCGGCGTGTTATCGGTCAGGTACAGCGTCATCAGCGGTTCGAACTTCGCCCCAGCCGGGATCGCGGCGACGATGCGCTCGCGGTACGCCTGCGCCATTGCGGTCGTGGTGACCGGCGGCTTCAGGTTAGGCATGATGATCGCGCGGCCGAACTGGCGCGCGGTATCCGGCAACACGGCAGCGAGCATCTCGCCGTCGCGAACGTGCAGGTGCCAGTCGTCCGGGCGGGCGAGCGTAACGGAGTTGATGGTGTCGACGGAATCGAGGGAGGCGTTGGAAGCGGTCATGGCGAGAGGGGAACGAGATTCGGCGGCAAAAAAAGCAAATCGGCGCGCTCGAAGCGGTACAAATCACAGCAATTCGCAGCGCTGGAGCCTAAACACACGTCAATTTTGCTATTTGGCGCTTCTGGCTCGGTGATATGCTTGGAAAATCATCATTGTAACGGCTCGCCCCGTTCACAGGCTTACCCGCAACATGTGCCAACTTCTCGGAATGAACTGCGCCGCGCCGACGGACGTCACGTTCTCGTTCACCGGCTTTGCGGCGCGCGGCGGCGTCACCGATCACCACGCGGACGGCTGGGGCATCGCCTTCTTCGAAGACAAAGCCTGCCGCCTGTTCATCGACCATCAATCGTCGGCGACCTCGCCGATCGCCGAGATGGTCAAGCGCTACCCGATCAAATCGAAGAACACGATCGCGCATATTCGCAAAGCGACGCAAGGGCACATCCTGCTTGAGAACTGCCACCCGTTCATGCGCGAATTGTGGGGGCGCCACTGGATCTTCGCGCATAACGGCGACCTGAAAGATTATTCGCCGGCGCTCAACGGCGTCTATCAACCCGTCGGCACAACCGATAGCGAACTCGCCTTCTGCGCGTTGCTGCAAGGTTTGCGCAAGGCTTTTCCGGGCTGCCAACCGCCGCTGGAAGAACTGTTCGCAGCGCTCGAAACGCTCACGCGCGAGATCACGCAATTTGGCGTGTTCAATTTCCTGATGTCGAACGGCCAGGCGCTGTTCGCGCATTGCTCGACGCATCTGCATTACATCGTGCGGCGCTGGCCGTTCTCGACCGCGCATCTGGTCGATGCCGACGTGTCGATCGATTTCGCCAAATACACGACTCCGGAAGACCGCGTCGCCGTGATCGCGACCAAGCCGCTCACCGATAACGAAGTGTGGACCGCCTTCAAACCGGGCGATCTACTGATGTTCCAGCACGGCGAAGTGATCGGCCGGGTCAATGTGCCGGTGCCGGCTTCGGTGCTGGAGAAGCTGCGCAATCCGGCGTTGGATGCATCGGCTTCGGCAACTACGATTGCGGCTTCGGTTGAGGCGGTTGCCACAGCCGCCGATGTCGACCTCGAAGCCGCGGACGACACGGCTGCTTTCGAGTCCTGATACGAAAAAGCCGCCCGGTTCGCGCCGGGCGGCTTTTTTCTGCCTAGGCCACGCCAACCAACCAGCGCGGCCCAAGAACACCCTCAGTGCAGGATCTTCGCCAGAAAATCCTTCGCACGATCCGACTTCGGATTCGCGAAGAAGTCTTCCTTCTTGTCGTCTTCCACGATCAAGCCCTTGTCCATAAAGATCACGCGGTGTGCGACCTTCTTGGCAAAGCCCATTTCGTGCGTGACGCACATCATCGTCATGCCTTCTTGTGCCAGTTCGACCATCACGTCGAGCACTTCGTTGATCATTTCCGGATCGAGTGCCGAAGTCGGCTCGTCGAACAGCATGGCGATCGGGTCCATCGACAGCGCGCGCGCAATCGCCACGCGCTGCTGCTGACCGCCCGACAATTGCCCCGGAAACTTATCCGCATGCGCACGCAGGCCGACTCGATCGAGCAGCTTGTAGCCCTTGGTCGTGGCTTCGTCCTTCGAGCGGCCGAGCACCTTGACCTGTGCGAGCGTCAGGTTCTGCACGATCGACAGATGCGGGAACAGCTCGAAGTGCTGGAACACCATGCCGACCTTCGCACGCAGCTTCGACAGATTGGTTTTCTTGTCGGTCAGCGATTGGCCGTTGATGACGATCTCGCCCTTCTGGAACGGCTCGAGGCCGTTGACGGTTTTGATCAGCGTGGACTTGCCCGAGCCCGACGGCCCGCACACCACCACCACTTCACCTTTTTTGACTTCCGTCGTGCAGTCGGTCAGCACTTGAAACTGGCCGTACCACTTCGAAACATTCTTGATAGAGATCATCTTGCGACCTTTTTCTGAAGACCTTTGACGAGGCTCGACGCGATCACGCAGATCACGAAATAACACGCGCCCGCGAACAGTACCATTTCGACATTCGTGCCGTCACGGTCGCCAATATTCGTGGCGGTGCGGAAGAAGTCGGCGAGGCTGATCACGTAGACGAGCGACGTATCCTGAAACAGCACGATACCTTGGGTGAGCAGCAGCGGCACCATCGCGCGGAACGCCTGCGGCAGCACGATGAGGCGCATCGCCTGCGGGTAGCTCATGCCGAGCGCAAACGCGGCATTGACCTGCCCACGCGGCACCGCCTGAATGCCAGCGCGGATGATCTCCGAATAGTACGCCGCCTCGAACAGTGAGAAAGCGACCATCGCCGAAGCCAGCCGGATGTCGATATCCGGCGACAAACCCAGCACGTTCTGCAGCACCTGCGGCACGATCAGGAAGAACCACAGCAGCACCATCACCAGCGGGATCGAACGGAACACCGTCACGTAGGCCTTGGCGAACCATTCGAACGGCTTGATCGGCGAAAGCCGCATGATCGCGAGAAGAGTGCCCCAGACAATGCCGATCACAATCGCAATCAGCGTGATCTTGATGGTGACGATAGCGCCGATCCACAGCGTAGGCAGTGCGCCCGGAATACCGCTCCAGTCGAAATGATGCATCACTTACCTCCGATATAGCCGGGCAACCGGGTCTTGGCTTCGACCCAGCGCATCAGTTGCATCACGACCAGATTGATCAGCACATAGGCTAGCGTGACCGCGATGAACGACTCATACGTCTGCGACGTGTAGTCGACCAGTTGGCGCGCCTGGGCTGACAGATCCAGCAGACCGATGGTCGACGCAACCGCCGAGTTCTTGAAGATGTTCAGAAACTCGGACGTGAGCGGCGGCACGATGATCCGGTACGCAACCGGCAACAGCACGTAGCGATACGTCTGCCATTGCGTAAAACCCATTGCCAGACCCGCGGCACGCTGGCCGCGCGGCAATGCGTTGATACCCGAGCGCACCTGCTCGCACACGCGCGCGGCGGTAAAGAGCCCGAGGCACAAAATAGACGATGAGAAGAACTGCGCGCTCGGCGGCAGTTGTTTGTACCAGTTCCCCATCGACACGGGCAGCAACTCCGGTATCACCAGATACCAGATAAAGAACTGCACGATCAGCGGGATGTTGCGGAAGATCGCGACATAGAGCGTGCCGATACCCGATGCCCATTTGTTCGGCACCGTGCGCAGCACACCGAACAACGAACCGACAATCAGCGCGATCACCCATGCCGACAGCGACACGGTGATCGTCACCCAGAAGCCGGACAGCAGCCAGCCCAGATAGGTGGTCGGCTCGCCGGTGGAGACCGGACTCAGCAGAATGCCCCAGTTCCAGTGATATGACATGACCAAGACTCCAGCAAAAAGAAACGGAAGAAGCGCGTGGCCCCTTCCGTTTCGTTCAGCGTTTCAAAAAAACAGCTAAGGTTTAATCGATTGCCTTGTCATTCGGGCTCTTGTAGAGCGCCTTGATGTCGTCGCTTTCCGGGAAGGCCAGGTTCAGGCCCTTCGGCGGAATCGGCGATTCGAACCACTTCTTGTAGATCTGGTCGGCTTCGCCCGAGGTTTCGACCTTCGCGATCGCGTCGTCGACGACCTTCTTGAATTCCGGATCGTTCTTGCGAATCATGCAGCCGTACGCTTCATGCGATTGCGGCGTGCCAACGATCACGAAATCGCCCGGGTTGTTCGACTTGGCGCGTTCGCCTGCCAGCAGCGCGTCGTCCATCATGAACGCGGCAGCACGGCCGGTGGAGAGCGTCAGGAACGACTCGCCGTGGTCCTTCGCGCTGATGATGTTCATGCCCATGCTCTTGTCCTGATTCATCTTGCGAAGCAGGCGCTCAGAGGTGGTGCCGGCGGTCGTGACGACCGTCTTGCCCTTCAGGTCAGCGAAGTCCTTGATGCCGGAGTCTTTCTTGGTCATCAGGCGCGTGCCGATCACGAAGATCGTGTTCGAGAACGCAGCCTGTTGCTGGCGCTCGGTGTTATTCGTGGTGGAGCCGCATTCCATGTCGACGGTGCCGTTTTGCACCAGCGGAATACGGTTCTGCGACGTGACCGGGGTGAGCTTGACCTTCAGGTTAGGCATATTCAGCTTTGCCTTGACCGCATCCACCACCTTCAGCGCGAATTCCTGCGAGTAGCCGATGACATTCTGCTTGTCGTCGTAATACGAAAACGGGATCGACGATTCGCGGTGACCCAGCGAAATGACGCCCGTGTCCTTGATCTTTTTCAGCGTACCAGCGTCTTGCGCATGCGCGCCAACCGTAAACAGTCCGAGAGTCGCGAGCAGCAGCGCAGCTTTTTTAACCTTCATTTGTGATCTCCTTGGCAAGAACCGGCGCCAGTTTAGCAAAGTAATTATTCTGAAAGTATGGCTATAAACCATGTTTGTTGCGCACGCGCGCCGCGGCGGGATTACAGCAGCTTAACCCGTCAATTCAAACGCGGCGGACACGCAAAGGCGGGCGGCATCGATAGGATGCCGCCCGCCGGGTGAAACACGCGGTCTTGTGGACCACGTCAAAGCAAGGATTCGCAGCGGCCCGCGAGGTGGCGGGCCGCCGTGTCATGCCAGTCGATCAGGGATACAGGCCGCGCAATTCGCGCGCTTCCAGTATCCGCTTACACGCGACGATAAACGCCGCGGTCCGCACGGAGACCTTCTGTTCGCTCGACACTTGCCACACTGCGGCAAATGCTTCGCGCATCACGCGCTCGAGACGCTGGTTGATCTCGTCTTCCGTCCAGAAGAAGCTCGAGAAGTCCTGCACCCACTCGAAGTACGACACCGTCACGCCACCGGCGTTGGCCACCACGTCCGGAATCACGAGAATGCCACGGTCGTGCAAAATGTCGTCCGCTGCCGTGGTGGTCGGGCCGTTGGCGCCTTCCACGACGATCTTCGTCTTGATCTTGCCGGCGTTCTTTTCGGTGATCTGGTTTTCCAGCGCGGCCGGAATCAGGATGTCCGATTCGACCGTCCAGAATTCTTCGTTCGTGACTGCATCGGCTTCCGGGAAACCGCCCACGCCGCCGTTCTTCGCCACGTAATCCGCCAGCGCAACAGCATCGATACCAGTCGACTTGTACAGCGAGCCGGTGTGATCCTGCACTGCGACCAGCTTCGAGCCCGCTTCCTGGAACAGACGTGCGGCGATACCGCCCACGTTACCGAAACCCTGAACGGCAATCCGCGCGCCTTCGATGTCGACACCGATACGGCGTGCAGCTTCGGAAGCCACCACGAACACGCCACGGCCCGTCGCTTCACGGCGGCCCAGCGAACCACCCAGCGCGATCGGCTTGCCCGTCACGACGCCCGTAGCCGTTTGGCCCTGGTTCATCGAGTACGTGTCCATCATCCACGCCATGATCTGCTCGTTCGTGTTCACGTCCGGCGCGGGGATGTCGGTATTCGGTCCGATGATGATGCCGATTTCACTCGTGTAGCGGCGCGTCACGCGCTCCAGCTCGCCACGCGACAGCGTACGCGGATCGACACGGATACCACCCTTCGCACCGCCGTACGGCACGTTCACAGCAGCATTCTTCACCGACATCCACGCCGACAGCGCCATCACTTCCGAAAGCGTCACGTCCTGGTGATATCGCACACCGCCCTTACCCGGACCGCGCGACACGTTGTGCTGCACGCGATAGCCTTCGAAGTGCGCGACCGTGCCGTTATCGAGTTCGATAGGCACATCGACGATCAGAATGCGCTTCGGGCGCTTCAGGGTTTCGAGCCAGCGGGACAGCGAGCCGAGGTACGGCGCGACGCGGTCGACCTGACGCAGGTAGTTGCCCCACGGGCCGAGGTCGTCTTTATTCAGGTAGGAAGGAACAGACTGCAACGTTGACGCGGATTGTGCTGCTTGTTGCTGGGATGACATGAACGCTCCGGCGTTGATCGAGTGACAGCATTGTCGAAAAACGCCGTTTTGAAATCCAATGCCGTTTCATTATCCGATTATGTTTTTTTTGCATAACCGTTAAGAAGCTGCAAATTCGCGTCGTGGGGACGCAGGTTTTCAGGCAGCGCCTGCGCCTTGCGCCAACTCCTCCGATACCACGTCCCACAACTGCCGCACGAGTATCTGCCGCGCGTCGTCGCCTTTCGCGGCCAGCTTGTCGCGATAGAGGCGAATCTCCATGGTCAGCGTGAGCTGCCCCTCGGGTGTGCCACGCGTTGCGCGATCGAGGCGGATCAGCTTGCCGTCCGCAATCGCGTCTTCCACCGCGCTGTGCGGCAGGAAGGCGATGCCGTGGCCGGCCAGCGCCATGGCCTTGAGCCCCTCGGCCATGTCGGTTTCGTACAACCGGTCGAGATACAGACGCTCCGGCGCGTTGGCGAGGATCACCTCGGTCATGCGGCCCAGGTACGCGTTCGGCGTGTAGGACAGATAGGGCGTGGGCGCCTCGGGGGTGCCCGGCAACGTATGACGCGCCCGGCCGGCGCGGCCCGGCGCGGAGAACGGGCTGATCGGCTCGTTGCCGAGCGTGAGCATGTCGTAGCGCGCCGGATCGAGCGCGATTGGATGGCTCGGATGGTGATAGGCCATCATCAGATCGCAGCCGCCTTCCACCAGCGCCAGAGCCGCGTCGTGCACGTTCAACGCCCGCAGCCGGGTATGGATCGGACCCATTTGCGCTTCGATGCGCTGCAGCCAGCGCGGGAAGTACGTGAGCGACAGCGTGTGCGGTACCGCGAACTCGATGGTGGCCTGCGGCGTCGCCGTGTGCCCGCGCAGCAAGGCACGCGCCTCGTGGAACTGCGACAGCATCGCGAGCGCCTGCTCGTAGAACACCTGGCCTGCTGCCGTCAGCCGCGTCGGGTAAACCGAACGATCGATCAGTTCCGTGCCCAGCCACGCTTCCAGCGCCTGAATCCGCCGCGAAAATGCTGGCTGCGTGACGTGACGAGATTCGGCCGAGCGGCTGAAACTACGCGTTTCCGCCAGCGAAACGAAGTCTTCGAGCCATTTCAGTTCCATGCGGGGCCTGCTACCAGCGGGAGGGAGGAAGTCAGCATTCTAGCGGCGCGGGGTGGTGCCGCCGGGTTGAGTGGTAAAATTCGCGGTTCCCTCCGTTCCCGATCCGCTCGCTGAGCGCTCGCTTTGACTCCGGCCCCCATCATGTCCGACACCCGCCCCGACACCCTGTTCGCGCTGAACGCGCTCTCCCCGCTCGACGGCCGTTACGCCTCGAAGACCGAAGCCCTGCGCGACTGGCTTTCGGAAGCCGCTTTCATGCGCAATCGCGTGACGGTTGAAATTCACTGGCTGATCGCGCTCTCGCACGCCGGTTTCGCCGAAGTGCCGCGCTTTTCCGAAGCCGCCGAACAATTCCTGCTGCAACTGGCCGAGCGCTTCACCGCGCACGACGCCGCGCGCATCAAGGATATCGAACGTGTGACGAATCACGACGTGAAAGCGGTCGAGTACTGGCTGAAGGAATCGGTCAAGGGTCAGGAAGAACTGGAACGCGCGAGCGAGTTCATTCACTTCGCGTGCACCTCAGAAGACATCAACAACACCTCGCACGGCCTGATGCTCGCCGGCGCACGTGAACACGTGATTCTGCCGGCACTGCGCTCGGTGCATCAGCGCCTCGTTGCGCTGGCTCACGCGCAAGCCGAACAGCCGATGCTGTCGCGCACGCACGGCCAGCCGGCCAGCCCGACCACGCTCGGCAAGGAAATCGCCAACGTCGCCGCACGTCTGGAACGCGCGATCGATCGTATCGCCAAGGTCGAACTGCTGGGCAAGATGAACGGCGCGGTCGGCAACTTCAATGCGCACCTGTCCGCATATCCGGAATTCGACTGGGAAGCGTTCTCGCGCGAAGTCGTCGAACAGCGCCTGAAGCTCACGTTCAATCCGTACACGATCCAGATCGAACCGCACGACTACATGGCCGAACTGTTCGACGCCGTATCGCGCGCCAATACGATCCTGCTGGATCTGGACCGCGACGTGTGGGGCTACATCTCGGTCGGCTACTTCAAGCAACGCACGAAGGCCGGCGAAATCGGATCGTCGACGATGCCGCACAAGGTCAATCCGATCGACTTCGAGAACTCGGAAGGTAATCTGGGTCTCGCCAACGCCACCCTGCGCCACCTCGCCGACAAGCTGCCGATTTCGCGCTGGCAGCGTGACCTGACCGACTCGACGGTGCTGCGCAACATGGGCGTTGCGTTCGGCTACTCGCTGCTCGCATACGACTCGCTGATTCGCGGTCTGGACAAGCTCGAAGTGAATGCACAGCGTCTGAACGAAGACCTCGACAACTGCTGGGAAGTGCTGGCCGAACCGGTGCAAACGGTGATGCGCCGTTACGGCATCGAAAACCCGTATGAGCAGTTGAAGGAACTGACGCGCGGCAAGGGCATCACGCGTGAAGCGCTGCAAACGTTCGTGACCGGTCTCGCGATTCCGCAAGATGCGAAGGACCGTTTGCTTGCCATGACGCCGGGTTCGTATATCGGCAAGGCAGTCGAACTGGCGAAGCGGATCGCTTAAGGCCGAGTCATTACCTCGCAGCTTCGACCATAAAAAAGGCGCTCACAAACGTGAGCGCCTTTTTTTCATCCTGCGACGTCAGTAAGCCTAAAGCCTCAGCGCGAAGTCATCTGCTTCAACACCTCTTCGACGATCTCTTCCGGCGACAATTCGATGCTCACCGTGATCGCCTCATCCGGGCCCGGCTCTTCGAGCGTATCGAGCTGGCTTTGCAACAGCGACGGATCGAAGAAGTGACCGGTGCGCGTGGTCAACCGCCCGCGCAGCACCTCGAACGAACCCTTCAGATAGACGAAGCACACGTCCTTATCGCCGCTGCTACCGCCGCGCAGAACATCGCGGTACGAGCGTTTCAGCGACGAACACGTGAACACCGCCTTCTCGCCCGCCCTCTGCTTTTCCTCGATCGCCGCACGGATGGTTTGCAACCACGGCCAACGGTCTTCGTCCGTAAGCGGAATGCCGTGGTGCATTTTCTCCTTGTTGGCGGCGCTGTGAAACGCGTCGCCGTCGGTGAACGCGCAGTGCAGGCGTTCCGCCAGCATTTCGCCAATCTTCGTCTTGCCGGCGCCCGACACGCCCATTGCGATCAAAATCATCAAAAACTCCTTACACGACCGTCGCGAGCGCGAAAGTCAAACCCAAGCCCATCAGCGAAATGATGGTTTCGAGGAGCGACCATGTCTTGAAGGTCTGCCCCACCGTCATACCGAAGTATTCCTTGATCAGCCAGAAACCGCCGTCGTTGACGTGCGAGAAAATCAGCGAACCCGAACCGGTGGCGAGCACCAGCAATTCCGGCGTGACCTGCACGCCGCTGGCGGCCGTGATCGGCGCGACGATGCCGCATGCGGTGGTCATGGCAACCGTCGCCGAACCCGTGGCCAGACGAATCAGCGCGGCCACCAGCCAGCCGAACAGCAGTGGCGACAGATGCATGGCCGTCGCAACGGTGACGATTTCCTTCGAAATGCCGCTATCCATCAGCACGCGCCCAAAACCACCGCCCGCGCCGACGATCAGCGTGATACCCGCGATCGGTGCGAGACATTCGCCACAGAACTTCTGGATCTGTTCACGACTGAAGCCGCGGCTCGCACCGAAGGTCCAGAAGCTAACCAGCACGGCGATCAACAATGCTACGTCCGAATTGCCCACGAAGTGCAGCAGATCGTTCGGCAAAGTCTTCGGCGTGGAGACGAGGTCGGCCCAACTGCCGATCAGCATCAGAATTACCGGCAAGAGGATCGTGAACAACGTGACACCGAAGCTCGGCAATTCGCGCTTCGGCGCCGCGCTTTTCGCGTTATTTTGCGCGTCATCACCATGGCCGAGGAATTGCGCGGCGAGCGGATTGTTCTCCGGCAGCTTGATGTAACGGCTGATCAGCAGCGCGAACAGCGGGCCGGCGACGATCGCCGTCGGCACGCCCACGATCAGACCGTACGCAATCGTCTTGCCGATGTCGGCGTGATACGCCTGCACCGCGAGCATCGCTGCCGGGTGCGGCGGAATCAGACCGTGCACGACGGACAGACCCGCGACCATCGGCAAGCCGACCAGCAGCAACGACTTGTTGGTACGTTTGGCGACGTTGAACGCGATCGGAATCAGCAGCACGAAACCGACTTCGAAAAACACCGGCAAGCCGACGATGATCGCTACGACCATCATCGCCCAATGGATGTTCTTCTCACCGAACCACTCGATCAGCGTGGTGGCGACGCGCTCCGCGCCGCCGGATTCGGCCATCATCTTGCCGAGCATGGTGCCGAGGCCGACCACGACCGCGATGTGGCCGAGCGTATTGCCGTTGCCGGTTTCGAACGATTTGACGATCGTGCCGATCGGCATGCCGGATACAAGACCCAGCAGCAGCGAAACGATGATCAGGACGAGGAACGGGTAAACCTTGTAACGGGTGATCAGCAGGATCAGAAGTGCGATGGCGATCACCGCGAAGACCAGCAGCGTGCTGCCGTGGACAGCTTCCATGAAGCTCCTCCTTTGCGTTATTGATTGTTGGTGCGGAACACAGCTGGCACCTGTCTCACGGCGACCTCAAGCGGTGCCTGAAAACCCGGCAAGCCGCGCGGACGCTGAATTTTACTGTTTGTTGTCTCTAAAAGCGCGCGAATCCGGCGCGCATATCGCAAAGGAGCCTCGGCGCGACAGCCTGACAGGCTGTTTCGACGAGGCTCCTTTGTGTAGGGCCTGGTTACCGGCCTAAAGTACGCGCCGTTTCAACTCAATGTGCAGGCGCGGCCAGCTCGCTGGCGGCACGTGCGAGACGCGTGACTTCGTCCCAGTTTTGCGCGGCAAGTGCAGCCTTCGGCGTCAACCACGATCCGCCCACACACACCACATTCGGTTGTGCGAGGAAATTGATGGCGCTTTCGGCCGTGATGCCACCGGTCGGACAGAATTTCAGCGTCGGGAACGGGCCGTAAAACGCCTGCAGCATCGGGATACCGCCGGCTTGCTGCGCCGGGAAGAACTTGACGATTTCGTAGCCGAGTTCGAGCGCCGCGATAATGTCGCTCGGCGTCATGACACCCGGCAGCAGCGGCAAACCCGCATCTTGCGCGGCCTTGTGCATGTCTTTCGTGAGACCTGGCGACACGCCGAATTGCGCGCCCGCTTTCTTCGCCTGAAAACAATGCTCGGGCTTCGTGATCGTGCCGACCCCGACCACGATGTCTTCGGACAGCTGGCTCGCGCGTTCGATCGCTCCGAGTCCCGCAGCCGTGCGCAGCGTGATTTCGAGCACCTTCACGCCGCCCGCATGCAGCGCGCGCGACACGTTTTCGCCCTGTTCGACCGAGTCGAACGCGAGCACCGGAATCACCGGGCCGAGGCGCACGATATCGCTTACTGTTTTCGCCGTCATAGTCAGACTCCTTGTTTCTGCAGCTCGTGGCTGGCTTGAGTGGTGCTTGTGTGTGCTTTCTTGTGTTCGCCGTGCTGCGCGCCGCGTTCGCCCACCATCGGACCGAACACCGAGGCGCCCTGCTCCGCCGGCGCTGCCGCCGCACGGAACACGCCGAACAGTTCGCGGCCGAAGCCGACTTCGTTTTCCGCCTGATGCTGCGGCAATGCTTCCGGCCGCGCCGCCCATTCGGCTGCATCGATTTCGATGTCGAGCACGCCTGCGTCTGCATCGATCACCAGCATGTCGCCGGTGCGGACTTTGCCGATCGGGCCTTGCAGCAATGCTTCCGGCGACAGGTGAATCACCGCCGGCACTTTGCCCGACGCGCCGGACATACGCCCGTCGGTGACCAGTGCAACGTGGAAACCTTGATCCTGCAACACACCGAGCAACGGCGTCAAACGATGCAATTCGGGCATGCCATTTGCGCGGGCGCCCTGGAAGCGCACCACGGCAATGAAATCACGCTTGAGCTCGCCGTTGTCGAACGCGGCCTGCACGGCTTCCTGCGAATCGAACACGATCGCGGGCGCCTTCACCTTGCGATGCTGCGCTGCGACGGCCGAAATCTTGATCACGCCGCGGCCAAGTTTGCCCTGCATCAGACGCAAGCCGCCATCCGGCTGGAACGGTTCCTTGATACCGCGCAGCACCGCCGTGTCTTCGCTCTTTTCCGTGCCCGGCACCCATTGCAGCTTGCCGTCGAGCAGCTTCGGTTCTTCGGTGTAGTGATGGAGACCCTTGCCGGCGACTGTGTTCACGTCTTCATGGAGCAAGCCGCCTTCCAGCAGATTGCGGACCAGGAACGCGACACCGCCCGCAGCGTGGAAGTGGTTCACGTCGGCCTTACCGTTCGGGTAAATCTTGGCGAGCAGCGGCACGGCTTGCGACAGCGTGTCGAAGTCGTCCCAGTCGATCACGATGCCGGCCGCGCGCGCGATCGCGACGAGGTGCAGCGTGTGATTGGTCGAACCGCCCGTTGCCAGCAAAGCGACGATGCCGTTGACGATGGCTTTCTCGTCGACCACGTGGCCGATCGGCATGTAGTTGCCGCGATCCACCGTCAAGTCGAGCACGCGGCGCGCGGCTTGCGCGGTCAATGCGTCGCGCAGCGGCGTATGCGGGTGCACAAACGCCGAACTCGGCAGATGCAGGCCCATCACTTCCATCAGCATCTGGTTGCTGTTTGCCGTGCCGTAGAACGTGCAGGTGCCGTGGCTGTGATACGCGGCGGCTTCTGCTTCGAGCAGCGCGTCGCGGCCGCACTGGCCAGTGGCGAAAAGCTGACGCGTCTTGGCTTTGTCGTCGTTTGACAGGCCGCTGCCCATCGGGCCGGCCGGCACGAAAATCGTCGGCAGATGGCCGAATTGCAGTGCACCGATCAGCAGGCCCGGCACGATCTTGTCGCAGATGCCGAGGCACAGCGCTGCGTCGAACATGTTGTGCGTGAGGGCAACCGCCGTGCTCATCGCAATCACTTCACGCGAGAACAGCGACAGTTCCATGCCCGCATTGCCTTGCGTGACGCCGTCGCACATGGCCGGCACGCCGCCGGCAAATTGCGCGACGCCGCCGTTTTCACGCGCAGCTTCCTTGATGATGTCCGGGTAGTTTTTGTACGGCGCGTGCGCCGACAGCATTTCGTTATACGAGGACACGATGCCGATGTTCGGCTGGCGAATCTGCTTGATGACGAGCTTGTCGTGGCCTTCAAGACCAGCAAAGCCGTGAGCCAGATTGGCGCACGAGAGCGCGCCGCGTGCAGGGAATTTGCCCTGGGCGTGCTCGATACGGGCCAGATACGCCTCGCGAGTGGGCTTGCTGCGCTCGACCACGCGTTGCGTGACCTTCAACAATTGCGAATGCGGGGAAACCATCGGAGCTCCTTCGTCGCTGGCGTGAGGCGTAGACGCACTATGCCAGGCAGGTATCGCGGGGATGTCGAAACAGTCGACGTCGCAATGTTAGTAGAAAAACTACACGATCGCAATCACGACTCCTGTTGCGCCGCGACATTTTTGAATAGCCTGAACGCCTTACTGGCTTTACCTTGGCCACGTATAGGGCAAAACCCAGGGAATATACCTACTGCCCGATATGTAGTTTTTGTACCTTTTTCTGCAATCAGATATAGTCCACGCATTCTTCAGCATAGTGCGAGTTTTCCGATGATGCTGTCCCAGGTGGAAGAGATGCGCGACCAGTTGCGTCCGTCCGAACGCAAGCTGGCCGATTACGTGATCGAAGCGCCGCGCGAGGTGCTCGATCTCTCGATGACCGAGGTGGCCGCGCGCGCGGGTGTCAGCCAGCCGACCATCGCGCGGTTTTGTCACGCGCTAGGGTTTTCGGGCTTTCGCGAGTTCAAGATCCGGCTGGCGCAAGGCATCGCCGCGGAAGTGCCCGTCGTCTATCGCGACGTGCGGCCGGACGAGCCGACGCCGGGCGTCGCCGCGAAGGTACTCGACCGGACTATTGGCGCGCTGATCCAGGTGCGCAACAATCTGTCATCGGACAGCGTGGCCGCGGCGATCGCGCTGCTGGCGCAGGCGCGGCGCATCGAGTTTTACGGCGCGGGAGGCTCGGGCATTGCTGCGCTGGATGTGCAACACAAGTTTTTTCGCTTGGGTATGCCGAGCGTCGCGTATTCGGATCCGCATACGTTTCTGATGTCGGCAACGCTGCTGGGTGAGGGCGATGTGGTCGTGGCGATTTCGAATACCGGACGTACGCGCGATATCGTTGACGCGGCGAAATCGGCGTTGGCAAGCGGCGCGAAGGTAATCGCGATCACACACGGTAATTCGCCGCTCGCGCGGCTCGCGACGGTAGGGCTGTTTGCGAACGTCGATGAAGACACAGATATTTTTTCGCCGATGACCTCGCGCGTGTCGCATCTGGCGATCGGCGACATTCTGGCGGTGGGGGTGGCGTTGAGCCGCGGACCGGAACTGGTTGAGAAGCTGGCGCAGGCGAAGGAAGTGATCAACCGCCGAAGGATCGATCCACGCTCATAACGATAAAAGCAACGAGATCATGGCGGTAAGAGTGCGTCCATGCTGGGCGAACAGCAAAAATCCCCGCCAGCCTTCCGGCTACCGGGGATTTCCGTTCAACTACCGTACGCTATCGAAAACCGTCGATCAGAACTCGTAGCCAACCTGAGCGCGCGCGCCCGCATCGCCCGTCGACGTCACGGAGACCGCACCGTTCGCGAGCCAGTGGCCCGTTTGCGAGCGATAGGTGACGCCCACCGCTCCTGCCGATGCGCCCTTATACGTGCCACCACCCGCCGCAACGACCGTCTTGCCGGGACCTGAGGGCGTCATGTTGGGCATGGCCATCGCCGCAGCTACGCCGGCATACGCGTTCTTCGCGATTTTGTCGGTGTAGTTCTTCGCCTGCGTCTTCGCCTCGTTCAACTGGTTCACGTTCACCGCGTCGGTCCCTTGCGTACCATTCGCCACGTTCACGATACGGCGCTCGTTGCCTTGCGAACCCACAGAGAAGGTGTTCGCCTGATCGGCCACCGACCCCGCACCGATGGCCACCGAATTATCACCGCTTGCTTGCGCTCCACCGCCGAACGCGACTGCATTGGTGCCCGACGATGTGGGCGCAGGCAGGCCCGCCGTGCTTACCGACATGGCCGACTTTACCGATTGAGTCAAATCGGCCAGGTTCTGATTGGTACTCGACAACTGGGCGCCGGTCACCGCGTCAGTGCTGGTCGCCGACAATTCGCCGTCCTGCAGATTGCTCAGTTTCACCGCCTGCGCGTTAGCCGAACCGCCCAGCGTCACCCGATCATGTTCCAAGGAGTCGTACTTGACGACCGTGTTGTTCAAGTCCGCGATGTCCGCTGTGTTCTTTTCGATTTCCGTCGTGTTCTTTTCGATGTCCGTCGTATTCTTTGCCACGCGACCGTCGAGGTTCGAGATCGCGTCGCCGACGTTGTTCACGGTCTTGCCATCGACACTATACGTTGGCGCCGAAATCGTGCCGTCTGCAGCAACCTTCGCGCCACCGCCGAGTGCCGCTGCTGTGCTGGCAGCGTTCGCATACAGCTCCGAGCCGTTCACCGCATCCTTACTCGTGCTGTTCACGGCACCTGCCCCGACGTTCTGGATAACGCCGTCCGAATTGATCGAAACGATCTGCCCATCAGAGCCTGCGCGGAAGTTAACCGTATTCGTCGTGCCGTCGGCGTAAACCACCGACCCGCCCGCCTCGAGCTCCGCAATATCGTGACCTGCGGGAAGATAGGCGTTGTTGGCACAACCGCTGACAACCGCCACCGTTGCTCCTCCTCCGAACGACACCGCGTCTTTTCCATCGCCGCCCGTCGCGCATACCTCGGCCGCAAACGCGCCTCCAGAAAGGAAAGCCGCTGCGGCGCCTGCGCCGACTAGCCTGGAGACGGTTGAAGCTGCACGCGTAGATCCGCCAACTTTGCGCGACTTTTCCCCAGATGGCCGGGTCGACTCGGATACCGCCACTTGGGCGCCCGTTGCCTTATTCGATACGTTTTTATGCGACTTACTCATGAATTTATCCCTCCGGACAGCATATCCGGTTCTGCATTAGAAAATGGCGTGTTGCAGGATTTTCGAACACACCAACCAGTAACGGGGGATCGAAACATGGTCACCGCTATGGAAATTCATGGACCATTTCGTTATTCCACCCGATCTGACAGCAGAGTAAGATTTGTATGTCAGATTTCGAATCGGAGCATTCTTAAACTGGACTGATTGGAGTAAGAGCACATAAGAAAAACGTCACTCAATAGTCGACCTCTTCAGAAGAGGCGGATCACGGGACTGTTAAAGGTCTGCCTGGAACGAGGGGGCGAACTCGCGGAAATAAAATGGACCTGATTTTCTTTCTGGGAGTTCGAGTTCGCTGTCACGAGCACCGACGATTTTTCCGTAACCGGCTGGACGCGATGATTGATCTTCGTCATCCGCTGGCTGTGCTGGCGAGACGGATGCCGTGGGCATCGAAGCGACGCTAGCCCCTTGCCCGCGCGGCGCGCTCCCGAAGGCCGGGTCAGTGAAGGCGTTGATCCGTTCGGCACGACACCGGCGCTAGCGGGCGCGGGCCAGAGCGAGGCAGGACGTCCGCGGCTGATCACCTTGCGAGCGGCGCGCGATGCAAACGCGCTTGGCAGGCACCGATGTGCAGAGGCGCAAAAAAGGCGGGCTCCCCGAAGAGAGCCCGCCTTTTTACTACCTACCTAAGACCGGTTCACGAAAAACACCCAAACCGCAGCGCTTTTCGCGACCATCACCCAACGCTTACCACTGATACGATGCACCTGCCCCGTAGGTCGTATCCGCCGCGCTGATCCCTGCACCGATCTTGACCTTCAGGTTCGCGGTAATACGCGCCGACGCGCCCAGTGCCACGGCCTGATAGCCCTTGTAGTTGCCCCCGGCAATACCGACCGCCAGCGTCTTGCCCGGATCGACTTCCGGAATCATCGTCAACGCGGTAGCGGCTGCAACACCGCTGTAAGCGTTACGTGCGACCGAGCCCAGACCCTGCTGGAACTGACGCATGTTCACGGCGTCCGTCGGGCCTTGGCCGTCAGCGACGTTCGTGATACGGCGCTCGTTGCCCGGCGAACCCACCGATACGGTGTTCGCCTGATCTGCCACCGAGCCTGCGCCGAGTGCCACCGAGTTGTCGCCACTTGCCTGAGCGCCGCCGCCCATCGCAATCGCGCCACTGCCGGTCGCCGTAGCGGCCGGAGCGCCAGATGTGTCGATCGCCAGCGCGCTGCTGCCGGTCGACTGCTGGTTCTGCACCGCCTGGTTCAGGTTAGCGACTTGCTGGTTGGTATTCCACAACTGCGCGCCAGTCACCGCGTCTGAACTCGTCGCCGACAGTTCACCGTCCTGCAAATTGGTCAGCTTCACCTTCGGCGCGCTGGCCGAACCGCCCAACGTCACCTGGTTGTGCGCCGCGCTGTCATACGACACCGCGTTCGCCACCGAGCCGTCGAGTTCGCACCCAATGCGACGGCGTTGGCCGCGGTGACAGAGGAGGCGTTACCAATGGCTATGCCGTTTTGCGCATTGGTTACGCTGGCCAGGCGGCCGAGGGCTATTCCGGCAGTCGAGTTGTCGTCGACTACCGTGTTGGTGCCGATAGCAACCGAATCTATTGCCGCTGCCTTACCCGAGCCATCCGTGTTTCCGCCGATGTAAATTGAATTCGCGGCGGTTGCGTTGGCGCCTTGGCCCACAGCGACTGCGTTCGTTGCACTGGCTTTCGCGCCCGTTCCGATTGCCTCGGCAGCGGCACCGGTGGCGCTGCCGCCATCCAAACCGCCCGCAATGGCATCCATCGACACTCCAATCGCCAGCAGTGCTGTTACCAGCGCCGTCTTCCGGCTCGACTTGCCGCGGCCCTTCGCCAGCTCGGAAGCGGCCACATACGTCCCAGTGATTTCATTCCATACACTCTTGTACGACTTGTTCATGATTTGATCCTTCTGAATATCAGTTATGGGTTTTGATGTCGCGGGAGGTGTCTTACCGAAGTCCTGCGCGCGTCACTGAGTAGCAAAAGGATTAAAACAGGGTCGTCGCAATTGGCTTTTTTTGACCATCCCATTAATCCCTCTGGAATGGAACCACTATATGACCGGGCAATTCTCAAATTAATAGGACAGTTCTTAAATCCTATGGAACAATAAGAATGCACAACGACAGATTGACAAAAATAGGACTCGCGGGCAGCAAACAGCCTACTGCGTATGGCTTGCGGATAACGGACACACGGAAGGATTCAGCGCAAGCGCACGAGCAACGTCACGTTCAGATCAAGAAAAATCTGAACGAATCACCTACTATGGGAGCACTTTGACTGGAAGAGGTTGGCGTAGAGACAGCCAGATTAAATCAACACTTCTTGACGAATGCCAACCACTCAACATTCGATTATTGAATCGCATCCAGCACGATTTTAAACACCGCGCGGGTGGATAAAAATTTGATCGACAAAAATAAATAGGAGAATTCCTATTTATCAAAACGGCTTAATAACTACCAACGCCACTGCCGCCAGCATCCCCAGCACGGGCAGTTCATTAAACATCCGATACCACTTATCCGAGCGGCGATTCTCGCCACGCTCGAATGTCCGCAACAGCACGCCGCAATACGCGTGGTAAATGATCAGCAACACCACCACACCGACCTTCGCGTGAATCCAGCCCTGCCCACGTCCGATGCCGACCGCGAGCCACAGCCACAGACCGCAAGCGAGCGCCGGCACCGCGATAAACGTCATGAAGCGGAACAGCTTGCGCGCCATCGTCAGAAGGCGCGCCGTGGCGGCGGGCTCCGTCTCCATCGCCAGATTGACGAAGATGCGCGGCAGATAGAACAGGCCGGCAAACCAGGAAGCAATCAGAACGATGTGAAACGTCTTTACCCAAAGCATCAGCGGTCCTCGTACTGCTTGTCAGCGTGGAAATGAACAGGGGCTACCCGCGCACTGAACGGAAAGCATGCGCCATCCCAAGGATGACAACAGCGCGCCGGCAGCGAACCGTTATTGCCGGCCTTCGCCGTGCCCCAGCACAATGTATTTCAGCGACGTCAGCCCTTCCAGCCCCACCGGCCCACGCGCATGCAGCTTGTCGTTCGAGATGCCGATCTCCGCGCCCAAACCAAATTCGAAGCCGTCGGCAAAGCGCGTCGACGCGTTGACCATCACGCTTGCCGAGTCGACTTCGCGCAGGAAACGCATCGCGCGGTCATGGTCTTCGGTGACGATCGCGTCGGTGTGTTGCGAGCTGTAGGTATTGATGTGGTCGATGGCCGCATCGAGGTCGTCCACCACCTTGATCGCCAGCACCGGCGCGAGATATTCGGTGCGCCAGTCTTCTTCGGTGGCATCGACGAGCGGGCCCACGCCTGCATCCGACAACACCGCGCGCGCTGCCGCGTCCACGCGTAGTTCGACTTCCTTGTCGCGATACAGCTTGCCCAAAGGCGGCAGCACCTCAGCCGCAATGCCGCGCGCCACCAGCAGCGTTTCCATCGTGTTGCAGGTGCCGTAGCGGTGCGTCTTCGCGTTATCGCAGACGGTCAACGCCTTCGCCACGTCGGCGCGATCGTCGACATAAACATGGCAGATGCCGTCGAGGTGCTTGATCATCGGCACGCGCGCTTCGTTCATCAGCCGCTCGATCAGGCTCTTGCCGCCGCGCGGCACGATTACGTCGACGTATTCGGTCATCGTGATCAGCTTGCCAACCGCGGCGCGATCGGACGTGGCCACGACTTGCACCGCGTCCTGCGGCAAACCGGCGGCTTCCAGCCCTTCACCGATCAGCTTTGCCAACGCCGTGTTGCACTCCAGCGCTTCCGACCCGCCGCGCAGGATCGTCGCATTGCCCGACTTCAGACACAGCGCGGCCGCGTCGATCGTCACGTTCGGGCGCGATTCGTAGATGATGCCGATCACACCGAGCGGCACGCGCATCTGACCGACCTGAATGCCGCTCGGCCGATACTTCAGGTTGCTGATCTCGCCAATCGGATCGGCCAGCGCGGCGACTTGCCGCAAGCCTTCGACCATCGTCCCGAGCGCCTTGTCCGACAGCGTCAAACGGTCGATGAACGCGGCGTCGAGCCCTTTCTCGCGTGCACGGGCAACGTCACGCGCATTGGCATCCTTCAGCAACGCGGCATCGCGTTCGATCGCGTGAGCAACAGCCGCGAGCGCGGCGTTTTTTGCCGCCGTCGACGCCCGCGCCATCGCACGCGATGCGTGGCGGGCGCGGCGGCCGAGGTCGGTCATGTACTGGTCGATATCCATGGTGAGTCTCATAGCGCCGCGCACGTCGAGGTGCGGCGGACAGGCAGAATTAGCGAAAGATCAAACGATTGTAAGTCGGGTGGCGGAGCTTTGCTCGCCGCCACAAGCCGTGCCGGCGGGGCCTGATCAGGCCGGCCTGCGAGCAGGTGCGGCACCCGCAGAGCGAGGTCGTGGCGGCGGCACGGGCGCCGCTTTTGCCGGCGAAGCGACTGTCATCGCCAGTTCGAACAAGCCGTCCCACGGATCAGGCGGCGGATCGTTGCGATGATTGCCCGGCGTGCCGCCGGACAATCCCTTCACCTGCCGATCCAGCCGCGCCGCCAAAGCGAGCGCCTTTTCAAGCGCCCCCTCGGTGACGCGCGACAGCGCCGGTCCGATCAGCCGCTCACGCGGCCCCCAGACGCGGTTCTCACGCACCAGCATCGCTAGCGGCTTGCCTGCCGCCACGCCACGCTTGATCCGCAATAGCGTGCGCACTTCTTCGACAACGGCCCACAGCACCAGCACCGCAGCCTCGCCTTCGCCGCGCAGCCCGTCGAGCATGCGCGCCAGACGGCCAACGTCACCGGCGAGCATCGCCTCGTTCAGCTTGAAAACGTCATAACGGGCGACGTTCAGCACAGCGTCCTGAATCTGTTCAAAACTCAACGAACCGGCCGGATACAGCAGCCCCAGCTTCTGAATTTCCTGATGCGCTGCCAGCAGGTTACCTTCCACGCGCTCGGCGATGAACGCCAACGCGCGCCGCCCTTCTTCACCAGCGGCAACCCGCTGGCCCTGAGCCGCGAGTCGCTGACCGACCCAATTCGGCAACTGTGCGCGCTCGACCGGATCGATTTTCAGCGCGACGCCAGCCTCAGACAGCGCGGTGAACCATGCAGACTTTTGCGTGGCGGCGTCCAATCGCGGCAGCGTGATCATCGTCAACACGTCGTCATTCACGGCGGCAGCGAGCGCCTTCAGCGCATCCGCGCCTTCCTTGCCGGGCTTGCCCGATGGAATGCGCAATTCGACCAGTTGACGGTCGCCGAACAGCGACATCGATTGACTCGCGCCAAGCAGCGAACTCCAGTCGAAACCGCGCTCGACGGTGAACACCGAGCGGTCGGTAAAACCGGCTGCACGCGCCGTCGCACGAATCCGGTCGCACGCTTCCTGCGCGAGCAGGTGCTCGTCGCCATACACGACGTACAGTCCGGCGAGTCCCTTCGCGAGATGCGTTTCGAGCGCGTCAAGTCGCAGTTGCATGGCTACCGATCGGCGAGGTTGAACGAGTACATGAGCGGGTACAAGAGCACGTACAGCACACTAAACAAAGACACAGCACACCGCTCACAGCGGCGGCGGCGGTAACGGCGCGCGCGGCGCAACCGCCGGCACCTGCTGACCCGGCTCCGGATGCAGCGAACGCACCAGCGACAGACGGCGCGTCAACTGGTCGATCGCGTCGTTCTCCATGTCCGCGTACAGAATGTCGGCTTCAGCAGCCTTGGCCTGCGAGAACTGGTCGCTGTAAGTCATCGCGCGGTTTAGCGCGATCACGCTCGGCGGAATCAGCACCGTGCCGTCCTTGCCGACCAGCGTATAGGTCATCGAGAGATTCATCGCATACTCTTCGACGACACCGAGCGAGTTCAGCGTGAGCGTACTGAGGCCGCGGCCTTCGGTGATCTGCAGCGTTGCGTCGGCATTCGCGACCGAAGTGACCACCACCGTGTCGCTGCCGCCCTGCACGATACGCGTGAGCCGCGCGCCGGCCGCTGCCGAACCGCCGGAGATAAAGAGTCGTTTGAATGCGTAGTCCTGCTGGCCGCGCAACTGGAAGCCGCAGGCGGACAACATCAGCACGCTGCACACCAGCGTCAATAACGATCTGCGAGTCACATGGGCTCCTGGTTCGCAGTAGATTCCGCGACGCAGACAAGCGCCGCCATGAGCGGCGGCGTCTTGCCTGCTGTCATGTTTCGGTGGGCTTTCAAACGACGACGTTCACGAGACGGCCCGGCACCACGACGATCTTCTTCGGTGCCTTGCCTTCGCTGAACTTCCCGACCGCCTCATGCGCAGCGGCGAGCTGTTCGATCGCTTCACGTGTCGCATCTTTCGACACCGTGAGCGCACCGCGCACCTTGCCGTTCACCTGCAGCACGAGTTCGATTTCGGCCTGTTCGAGCGCCTGTTCGTCGACCTTCGGCCATGCTGCGTCGAGCAGCGAGCCGAATTCGTCGGCGTAACCGAGTTCCTGCCACAACTGGAACGTCTGATGCGGCACGACCGGGTACAGCACGCGCAGCATCACGCTGTACGTCTCGCGCAGCACGGCCGGTTGCGCGCCCTTCGCGCTGTCGAGCGCGTTGAGCATCTTCATCGCCGCCGACACCACCGTGTTGTATTGCAAACGCTGGTAGTCGAAGTCGGCCTGCTTCAGCACGCTGTAGATCTCGCGGCGCAGCACCTTGTCGACTTCGCCGAGTTGCGAGGCTTCGAACTTGCCGCCGGCGCGCAGCGCTGCTTCATTCGCGTGACCAAAGCTCCACACGCGGCGCAGGAAACGGCTCGCGCCTTCCACGCCCGAACCCGACCATTCGAGCTGCTGCTCGGGCGGTGCGGCGAACATCACGAACAGGCGCGCTGTGTCCGCGCCGTGTTGATCGATCAGCAATTGCGGATCAACACCGTTGTTCTTCGACTTCGACATCTTCTCGACGCCGCCGAGCACCACCGGCTGGCCGTCCGAATTCAGCACGGCGCCAACCGGGCGGCCCTTGTCGTCGAACGAGACGTTGACGTCAGCCGGGTTGTACCAGGTCTTCTTACCCGCTTCGTTTTCGCGGTAGTAAGTTTCGTTGAGCACCATGCCCTGCGTCAGCAGGTTCTTGGCCGGCTCGCCGAACTCGATCAAGCCCATGTCGCGCATCACCTTCGCCCAGAAGCGCGAGTACAAAAGGTGCAGAATCGCGTGCTCGATGCCGCCGATGTACTGGTCCATCGGCGCCCAGTAATCGGTGCGCTCGTCGACCATGGTTTTCGCGTCCGGCGCCGCGTAGCGGTAGAAGTACCAGGACGAATCGACGAATGTATCCATCGTGTCGGTTTCGCGCTTGGCCGCGCCGCCGCAGGTCGGGCAGGTGCAGTTCACAAACGCTTCGGACTTCGCGAGCGGATTGCCCGTGCCGTCCGGCACGAGGTCTTCCGGCAGCACCACTGGCAGATCTTTTTCCGGCACCGGCACGTCGCCGCAGGTCGGGCAGTGGATGATCGGAATCGGCGTGCCCCAATAACGCTGGCGCGACACGCCCCAGTCACGCAGACGCCACGTGATCTGCTTGTCGCCGAGGCCGAGTTCTTTCAGATCGGCGGCAATCGCGTCGACTGCCTGCGTGTAGTTCAGACCGTCGTACTTGCCGCTGTTGATGCAGACGCCGCCTTCCTTCTCGCCATACCATTCCTGCCACGCTTCGGTCGAGTATTCCTTGCCTTCAAGGGCGATCACCTGCTTGATCGGCAGACCGTATTTCTTCGCGAACGCGAAGTCGCGCTCGTCGTGTGAAGGCACGCCCATCACCGCGCCTTCGCCGTAGCTCATCAGCACGTAGTTGCCGATCCACACTTCGACCTGTTCCTGCGTCAGCGGATGCGTGACGTAAAAGCCGGTGGCCATGCCCTTCTTTTCCATCGTCGCCATGTCGGCTTCAGCCACACCGCCGCGCTTGCATTCTTCGATGAAGGCCTGCAGTTCCGGCTTGTCTTGCGCGAGACGCGTGGCGAGCGGATGCTCGGCGGCGACCGCGCAGAAGGTCACGCCCATGATCGTGTCGGCGCGCGTGGTAAACACGCGCAGCAGCTTCTGTTCGCCGTCGATTTCATACGGGAAACCGAAGTTCACGCCGAAGCTCTTGCCGATCCAGTTCTGCTGCATGATCTTGACGCGCTCGGGCCAGCCGAGGCCTTCGAGGTCGTTCAGCAGCTCATCCGCGTACTGCGTGATGCGCATGTAGTACATCGGGATTTCGCGCTTTTCGATCAGCGCGCCCGAACGCCAGCCGCGGCCGTCGATCACCTGCTCGTTGGCGAGCACGGTCTGATCGACCGGGTCCCAGTTAACGGTGCCGGTTTTCTTGTACGCGATGCCCTTTTCGAGCATCTTCAGGAACAGCCACTGGTTCCACTTGTAGTAATCGGGGCTGCAGGTTGCGACCTCGCGCGACCAGTCGATCGCGAGGCCCATCGACTGCATCTGCTTCTTCATGTAAGCGATGTTGTCGTAGGTCCACTTCGCCGGCGGCACGTTGTTGGCCATCGCGGCGTTTTCCGCCGGCATGCCGAACGCGTCCCAACCCATCGGCATCAGCACGTTGTAGCCGTTCATCCGCAGATAGCGGTACATCACGTCGTTGATCGTGTAGTTCCGTACGTGCCCCATGTGCAGCTTGCCCGACGGGTACGGCAGCATCGAGACGCAATAGAACTTGGGCTTATCAGTGGTTTCCGACGTCTTATACGCGTCGATGGCGCGCCATTGCCCTTGCGCGGCGGCTTCGACGTCGGAGGGAACGTATTTTTCGTGCATGGTGTGATGGAATCGCTGGGTTCGGTGCTTTCGCACCGGGCCTGGTGCTCTGCTGGATGAAATGGCGTCGTTTCCCCTTCTGCGGGGGAAAGGGCTGATTATACCGTCCGCGGACGGGTGCGCCGCGTGGCGTGGCGCGCGGGGCGGCCTCGCAGGCGCAGGAGCGGCGGCATGTTTGCGGCATGGCCCGCCGGGCGCGGCGCCGCCCGATAACGCCGCTAGGGTTTAGCGCCCGGCGGCGGCGGATCCGTCACGAAACCGATCCGCTCGAGCCCGGCCTGCTGCGCCGCGCCCATCACCTGCGCGATCACTTCGTAGCGCGTGGAGCGCTCGGCGCTCAGGTGGATCTCCGGCTGGTCGGTCTGCGCCGCTTTGCCCGCCGCCATGAATTGCGCGCGCATCTGCTGCAGCGTAATGACGCTGCCGTTCCAGTACAGCTTGCCGGCGGCATCGATTGAAAGAGAAATGGTTTGCGGCGTTTGCCGCGCGGGCGCGGCCGCGACTTTGGGCAAATCGAGCCGGATCGCATGCGTGAATAAAGGCGCGGTAATGATAAAAATCACCAGCAGCACGAGCATCACGTCGATCAACGGCGTCATGTTGATCTCGGCCATCGGCGCAGCCGTCTGCTTTTTTTCGAGTCCGCCGAATGCCATGTCGCCTCCTTCTGCCTGAGCGCTGCGCTTAGTGGGTCGGGGTCCGGGCCTGGGCTTGCTGCGGCTGAGGCCGGGGCTGATCCGCCGGCGCGCACACATAGGCGTGCAGATCGTGCGCGAAGCCGTCGAGTTCCTCCGACAACTGCCGCACCATCCGCCCAAGCACGTTATAGGCGAGCACCGCCGGAATCGCGACCACGAGGCCGAAAGCCGTCATGATCAGCGCCTCGCCGACCGGACCCGCGACGTTTTCGATCTGCGCCTGACCGCTCGCCGCGATACTGCCGAGCGCGTGATAGATGCCCCAAACCGTGCCGAGCAGGCCGACGAACGGCGCCGTGCTGCCGACCGAGGCCAGCAGCACCTGGCCGAACTCGAGCCGCCGCTGCGACGCGTTGAGCGCCTGGCGCAGCGCCCGCAACACCCGCTCGCCGCGTTCGACGCGGGCAAGCAGTACGCCAGGAATGTCCACTTCGGCGGCATGCAACGCGGCCTCGGCGAGCGGCGTGAAGACGCGCTCGCGGTCCACGCGCCTCATTGCCGCGACGCCGTCCGACAACGTCGACGCTTGCCAGAACTGCGCAATCGCCGGCGTGGCCTGACGTTTGGCGCGCGTGAGGATCCAGCTTTTGACGATCAGAAAGCACCAGCTCGCAATCGACATGGCCAGCAGCACATACGCGACGCCATGCGTGATCGCGTCGCTGGTTTCCAGGTAGTGGATGATGCCGCTGCTGCCTGCCATCTGACCTCGCTATCGGAAAGTGATTACAGGGGCGTAACGGGGCCCTGCGCAGGCCCCGTGGCTGCTCAACGCAGCCCGAGCACGTCCTGCATGTCGAAAAAGCCCGTCTCGTGGCTTTCGAGGAAACGTACAGCACGAAGCGCGCCTTGCGCATACGACAGGCGGCTCGCCGATTTGTGCGTGATTTCGATGCGCTCGCCGATGCCGGCAAACAGCACCGTATGGTCGCCGACGATATCGCCGCCACGAATTGCCGAAAAACCGATCGTGGACGGATCGCGTTCGCCGGTCACGCCTTCGCGGCTGTAGACCGCGCATTCGTCGAGATTGCGGCCGAGCGCGTTGGCGATCACTTCACCCATGGTCAGCGCCGTGCCGGACGGCGCGTCGACCTTGTGGCGGTGATGCGCCTCGATGATTTCGATGTCGTAGCCGGTCGCGAAATGCTTCGCGGCGTATTCGAGCAGCTTCAGCGTGACATTGACGCCCACGCTCATGTTCGACGAGAACATGATGGCGATCTTGTCCGCCGCGGCGCGCAGTTGCGCTTTCTGCTCGTTGTCGAAGCCGGTCGTGCCGATCACCATTTTGACGTTGTGGCGCTGCGCGGCTTCCAGATGCATCAGCGTGCCTTCGGGACGCGTGAAGTCGATCAGGTAGTCGGATTCCGCGAACACGCGCTCGACGTTGTCCGTCAGCAGCACGCCCGTCTGTTTGCCGAGAAACGCACCGGCGTCCTGACCGAGTTGCGAGGAGCCCGCACGGTCGAGCGCACCGGACAGCGTGGCGTCGGAATCATTGAGGACGGTTTCGATGAGCATCCGGCCCATACGGCCCGATGCGCCAGCAATGGCAATTTTCATGGCTACGAGGGTTCGAAAGGGGTAAAACGCGGCAAAACCCGTCAAATGCGGGCAAAAGCGGCGGCGGGCAGCACACCCGGGCGCCGCACATACAGGACCAGCAGACGACCAGTACAGGTACGGCAGAACGGCTGACGGGCGCTGCGCACGGTACATTCCGACGCAGCGCCCGTCTTAAACGTCCCAAGAGAAGGACAGCGTGCCTAGCCGCCCGTTCCCACAGTGGACGAAGAAGACGTCAACGGCGCGTTATGCGTTGGGCCGCCATTGCTGCTTTGCGGGCCCGTCGGTCCCACCGGATTATCCTGCGTGCCTGGAACCTGCGGCGGCGGCGGACGATGGAACTGGAACTGCGGCTGCCCGGCGGCCGTGGGGCCTTGCTGCGGAATACCGCCGCCGTTGGCGGTCGGCGCGGTGGAGCGCACCGACGACTGCGTTTTGCCCGACGGCGATTGCACCGCATTGGTCAGCCGATTCGCGGCCTGCGCGGCTTCGGCGTTGGCGTCCGTTGACGGCACGGCCGCTGCTGCCGCGGCGGCGTCGACGGACGGCGAACTCGTGGTGTCCACGGCAGCCGGCGCAGCAGCCACCGGCGCGCTGGCGCCAGTCGCAGCACTTGCCACATTCGGCACGGCTGCCTTCTTCTTGCCGGACTTGTCGCCGTCAATTTCAGCCAGCAACTCGAGGTTGGACGGCAGATCTTCGCCACCCGACCAGCTGGCGACACGGTCGCCCGCGAACAGGATCACGAAGTCGCGCTGCTGCACGACGTTAGTCGAGCCGCGCTTGAAATAGAACACGTAGTCCCAGCGGTCTGCGTGGAACATGTCGGTCAACAACGGTGTGCCGAGCAACTGCTTCACCTGGGCGCGCGACATACCGACCTGCATCTGGGCAGCCGCTTCTTGCGAGACGAAATTGCCTTGCACCACCGTAATACGGTACGGGGTAATGCTTTGGGCAACGCGCTGCGTCAAGCTGTCGTAGGTGGAACATCCGGCAAGAACCGCGACAGTCGCAACAGCGATCAAGGTACCCCGCATGCGGCTCCCCCGGTAGATCAATTGAGATTTTGAAATCATTTCACTCACCGTGCGGGCCCGCTGACGAGCCGCGCGAGTTTCATTCCATCGAAGATGACCAGAACGGCAAAAACACATTACTATGAGAGCCCAGCATTGTACTCTAGGGATCCCTTGTCATGACCAATCCAACCGATCTCAAGAATATCGGGCTCAAGGCGACCCTTCCGCGCCTCAAAATCCTTGAGATTTTCCAGCATAGCCCAGTGCGTCATCTGACTGCAGAAGACGTCTACCGCAACCTGCTGCACGAAGAGCTCGATATCGGTCTCGCAACCGTGTATCGGGTGCTGACGCAGTTCGAGCAGGCTGGCCTGCTGTCGCGCAGCAACTTCGAATCCGGCAAAGCGGTGTTCGAATTGAACGAAGGGTCGCATCACGACCACCTCGTTTGCCTCGATTGCGGGCTCGTCGAAGAGTTTTTCGACTCCGAGATCGAAAGCCGCCAGCAATCCATCGCGAAGGAACGCGGCTTCAAGCTGCAGGAACATGCGCTGGCGCTGTACGGCGCGTGCACCAAGGAGAATTGCCCGCATCGCAAGCATTGAAGTCGAATGCTTGAGATGCCGGCCGCGTCGGGGGTGCGCGGTTCGGCGGGCAAAGAAAAAACCCGGTCGACGGCAAATCGACCGGGTTTTTTTACGCGTGCGGCGCTGCGATTCCAGCCTATTCCGCCAGCTCGACGCTCGCTTCGAACAGCAGCCGCCACGGCTCGGCCAATGACAATTCATCGCAGTTAGGCTGCTCGCCGCCACGATCCACCACCACAAAATCGCTCACCTGATCGAGCGCGAGCAGGGGGTGGTGCCAAACACCTTTCGAATAATTCACGCCCTGCCAACCGTCGCTCCAGAACGCCCGCATCCGCGCCGGATCGAACTCTCCCGCCGGCGCGACGACCACCAGATAGCGCCGTTCCGTTAAGGGAATGAAAGCCTGGCTGCCCAGCGGATGCCGCTCCATCATCGTGATTTCGATCGGCAGCGCCCGCGGTTGCGCCCGAAACAGGTTGATCAACGGCCGGCCGCCGTGCTCCGTCACGTCGACGTTCGCGAGGTCGTGATAGCGCTCGGTCGTGCCGCCGTTGATCGGGAAATGGCGCGCGCCGTCCAGTTCGATGACGTCGCCGAACGGCGCGAAGGCCGCGCGCGTCAGACGTTCCACATGCAAGGTTTTCATCGACGCAACTCCGTTATGCGATCTCGCCCCACAAGCGCAGACGCGATACGCCGCCGTCCGGGAAGATATTGAAACGCACATGCGTCACCGGGCCGAGAGAGGCGATGTCGTCCGCGAACGTGTGCACGTGGTCCATCTGCAGCTTCTGTTCGCCGAGCAGCACCGGCCAGAACATCGCCTGCGTGACGAGCGAATCGTCCGTCCCACCCGTCACCGAGGCCGCCTGCAGCGAACAGCGATCGGGATAATTGCCCTTGAAGTGCGCGGTATCGACTTCGATCTTGCGAATCACGCCCGGCCGCGCAAGCGCGACGATCGCCCAGTCGTTGCCCGGCTCGCGACGGCGTCGCGTTTCCCAGCCGTCGCCCATGTTGACGCCGCGGCCCGGCATCAGCATCTGCGAGGCCGGCCCGAAATGCTGGTTGTTCGCGGCGACAAGGTACGCGCCGTTTTCGATCGCGGCGAGATCCAGCAGCGTGCCGCGCTCGACGCGCTCCCAGTCCCGCTTCGGCTGGCCATACACGCGCAGACGCGCGAGACCGCCGTCTGGATAGAGATTTACGCGCAGATGGGTGAACGCGCGGGCGTCGTTCACTTCGACGTAATGGTGCTGATTGCCCTGCAGCGTGGTGGCCGGCACGAGCGTTTGCCAGTCGGCGTTGTCGGGCGGAACGTCGCCGTCCACGTAGCATGCATCGATCGACGCGGCCGGCGGGAAGTTGCCGGTGAAGTGGCTCGTGTCCAGATCGACGCCGTACACGACGCCCGGCCGCGCGAGCCGGATCACGCAATAGTCGTGGCCGGTGGTGCGCTTGCGGCGGGTTTCCCAGCCGTCCATCCATTTGCCGTGGTCGTCGTACTTGCCGGGAATGAACACTGCCGGTTGCGGCTCGAGCATGCGTTCTTTCGGGGCGAAGAATTCGTCGCTCGCGTGGAGCGCCTGCGCGCCAAGACGCGGGTCGGCGAGGTTCATGTAGCGACGGGTGAAAGCAGGAGCGTTAGGGTCGAGGATCGGATTAGCCATAGTCTCTGTCAGGCAACGAAAAGTAAGGAAGAGGCGGCGGAGTCAGCGCATCCGCCGGGTCAGAACGCGCGTTGCGTTGGCGCGCGGTTGAATAGCGATGAATCTGGCCACAGCGCAACTGCGGTTGTGCTTTTTCAAACTGCCGGTGCGTGTTCGCCGGCGGCCGGCTCGGCGCCTACATCTTCGCCTGCGGGTACGTAGCGCAGCGCTGCGTCACGGTTCAACACGCGATGGGCGCGCGCCCGGTCGATATCGTTTTCCCACACGGCGACCACCACCGTCGCCACGCAATTGCCGATCAGGTTGGTCAACGCACGGGCAATGCCGACGAACCAGTCGACCGGCAGAATCAGCACGAGGCCGAGCACGGGGATCGCCGGAATCGCGGACAGCGTCGCGGCCAGAATCACGATGGCCGAGCCGGGAATGCCGTGCGCGCCCTTCGACGTCACCAGGGACACCAGCACCACTACGATCAGGTCGTGGATGGACAGCGGCGTATTGGTGGCCTGCGCGATGAAAATCACCGCAAGCGTCAGATAGATGGAGAAGCCGTCCAGATTGAAGGAGTAGCCGGTCGGAATGACCAGTCCGACGGTCGAATCCTTGACGCCCATCCATTCGAGCTTGCGCATGATCTGCGGCAGCACGGCATCCGAAGAGGCTGTACCCAGTACGATCGAAAGCTCCTCGCGAAGATAGCGGATCAGCTTGAAGATGCTGAAGCCAGCCAGACGCATCACCACGCCCAGCACAACCACCACGAACACGAAGCAGCTCGCGTAGAACACCAGCACCAGCATGCCGAGTTGCTTGAGCGACTCGACGCCGTAGGTGCCGGTCGTGAACGCGATCGCGCCGAGCACGCCGAGCGGCGCGAGCTTGATGATGAAACCCATCACGCGGAAAAACACCTGCGAAAGCTCGTCGATCAGGCTACTGACGCGCTGTGCCTTATTGCCCAACAGCGACAGCGCCGAGCCGAACAGCACCGAAAACACGAGGATTTGCAGGATGTCGCCGGTGGCGAATGCGTTGATCGCCGTGTCGGGGATGATCTTCAGCAGGAAGCCGGCCGTGTCCTTCAGGCTTTTCGCGTGCTCGGTGTAGGTCGACAGCGAAGCGGGGTCGAGCGAATGCAGGTTGATGTTCATGCCGACGCCAGGCCGTGTTGCGTAGGCCAGCACCGCGCCGATCACGAGCGCAATCGTCGTCATGATCTCGAAGTAGATCACCGCCTTCAGGCCGACGCGGCCAACCTTGCGCAGATCGCCGGCATGCGCCATGCCGCTCACCACGACGCAGAAAACGATCGGGCCGATCACCATCTTGATCAGCTTGAGAAAGCCGTCGCCGAGCGGGCGCAGCGATTGGGCGAAATGCGGGAACACGGCGCCGATCACGATGCCCGCGACCAACGCTATGACGACCCGGCCAAACAGCGAATTGAAGAATTTCAACACGGCTTCCTCCTGGTTGCGATTCACATCTGTTCAGACTGGTCCGACCAGTTCTGTTATCTCGAATAGTAGGAAGCCGATATACTGGCGTCAAGGATTCGTTAAATAGCGTTTACCCGCTATTTTTTTGCAGTTCCGGGGCCGGATTGCGCACGTTAAACGGCCCGTCGTACGAGCGTTCAGAACGCGTATTACAATGCTGGTCAGACCGCGCACCCAAGTGAGCCACGATGAAAAACGTTCCGCACACCGTCACCGATGCCGCCATCGCGACCATCCGCGAACGGATCGAAGTGGGCGTCTATCCGGTGGGCAGTTTGCTGCCGGCACAGCGTCAGCTCTCCGAGGAACTGGCGATCAGCCGCGCATCGTTGCGCGAGGCGCTCTCGACGCTCGAAGCGCTCGGTCTGCTGATGATCCGTCCCGGTAAGGGCGTTTATGTGGAAAGTGCGCAGGCCGCGGCTGCGCAACCGTGGCGCTTCGCGGAGCAGTCGTCGCTGCCGGATACGTACCAGATGCGTTTCGCGTTGGAAGGCTTTATCGCGCGCATGGCGGCGCTGGCTGTCACCGATTCCGACCTCGCCTGGTTCGAAGACAACATTGCGGCCATGCAGACGGCGCTCGCCTGCGACGAACTCGACGAAGCCGCTCGCCTCGACTACGACTTCCACATGCGCATCGTGAGCATTGCCGGCAACGCGGCGATCGAATCGATTCTGAGCAGTGCCGCGGAAATCATGAAGGAAAGCCAGCGGATGCCGTTTTATCGGCGCGAGTTAGTGCTGTCTACGTACACCGAGCATCGGGCGATTCTCGACGCGCTCAAGGCGCGCGATTCCGCTGCCGCCGGCAAGGCGATCGAAACGCATATCTCGAACGCCGCGCAGCGCGCCGGCGTCTATTTCCCCACGCCTCAGGCGTAAAAAAACCGCTCCGAGGAGCGGTTTTTTGCAGTTGCCCTGCCACCGGCCCACGGCCAGCAGCAGAAACACACGAAGCTAGAACACCAGCTTACTTCGCGTTGGCCAGCGCCACAGCCGTGTCCAGCATGCGGTTCGAGAAGCCCCACTCGTTGTCGTACCAGCTCGACACCTTCACCAGACGGCCCGACACCTTGGTCAGCGTTGCGTCGAACGTCGACGAAGCCGGGTTGTGGTTGAAGTCGATCGAGACCAGCGGTGCGTCGTTGTAACCGAGGATGCCCTTCAGCGAGCCTTCCGACGCTTCCTTCATGATCGCGTTGACTTCCTCGACCGTCGTGTCGCGTGCAGCGATGAACGACAGGTCGACGACCGACACGTTGATCGTCGGGACGCGAATCGCGTAGCCGTCCAGCTTGCCGTTCAGTTCCGGCAGCACGAGACCCACTGCCGATGCAGCACCGGTCTTCGTCGGGATCTGGCTGTGCGTAGCCGAGCGCGCGCGGCGCAGGTCTTCGTGGTACACGTCCGTCAGAACCTGGTCGTTCGTGTACGCGTGGATCGTGGTCATCAGACCGTTCACGAGGCCGATCTTGTCGTTCAGCGGCTTGACGAGCGGTGCCAGGCAGTTGGTCGTGCACGATGCGTTCGAGATCACCGTGTCCGATGCCTTCAGGACATTGTGGTTCACGCCGTAGACGATCGTTGCGTCGACGTCCTTACCGCCTGGCGCCGAGATGATGACCTTCTTTGCGCCGCCCTTGATGTGCGCGCTGGCCTTTTCCTTGGTCGTGAAAAAGCCCGTGCATTCCATCACGACGTCGACGTTCAGCTCGCCCCACGGCAGTTCTGCCGGGTTGCGGTTCGCCAGCACGCGGATCTTGTCGCCGTTGACGACCAGGTAGTCGCCGTCCACCGAGACTTCGCCCGGAAACTTGCCGTGCGCCGTGTCGTATTGCGTCAGGTGAGCATTGGTCTTGGCATCGCCAAGATCGTTGATGGCGACGATTTCGATATCGTGCTTCTTGCCGTTTTCATAGAAGGCGCGCAGCGTGTTGCGGCCGATCCGGCCGTAGCCGTTGATTGCGACGCGAATCGTCATGATCTATCTCCTGATGGCTGAAAAAAAATCGTCCATGTTGGCCTGTCCTTCCGGCGCAACCGCGCGTGGGGCACACGCGGCTGCGCTTACCGAAGGTCAGCCGAGTGCGGCTTTTGCCGTCTCTACCACGTGCTCGACGGTGAAACCGAAATGCTTGAACAGCACGCCAGCCGGGGCCGATTCGCCGAACGTGTCGATGCCGACCACGCCGCCTTCCAGACCCACGTACTTGCGCCAGAAATCCGTGACACCCGCTTCGATCGCGACGCGGCGCACGCCCTTCGGCAGCACGCGTTCACGGTACTCGGCGTCCTGCTTGTCGAACACGGTGGTCGACGGCATCGACACGACGCGTGCCGCGATGCCTTCGCGAGCCAGCGGCTCGACCGCGTTCAACGCCAGTTCGATTTCCGAACCGGTGGCGATCAGGATGACCTTGCGCGCGACGATCTCGTCGTTCCAGTCGCGCAGCACGTAACCACCCTTCTCGATATTGGCGATCTGCGCGTCAGTACGCTCCGAGAACGGCAGATTCTGACGGCTGAAGATCAGGCACGACGGGCCATGATGCTCGACCGCGTGGGTCCAGGCCACCGCCGTTTCGACCGTATCGGCCGGGCGCCACACTTGCAGATTCGGGATCAGACGCAGGCTTGCGACGTGTTCGATCGACTGATGGGTCGGACCGTCTTCGCCCAGACCGATCGAGTCGTGCGTGAACACGAAAATCGACGGCGACTTCATCAACGCGGCGACGCGCAGCGCGTTGCGGCTGTAGTCCGAGAACGTCAGAAACGTGCCGCCGAAGGCCTTGAAGCCGCCATGCAGCGCGATGCCGTTGATCGCGGCGCTCATGCCGAATTCGCGCACGCCGTAGTTCACGTAGTTGCCGGCAGCCTTGCCTTCGGCGTTCACACGCACCGGCTTGGCGGCCTTCCAGTTGGTCAGGTTCGAACCGGTCAGGTCGGCGGAACCGCCAAGCAGTTCCGGCAACACGGCCGACAAACCTTCGATAGCCTGTTGCGATGCCTTACGCGTCGCGACAGTTTCCTTGCGTTCGTTCGCGCCGGCGATGATCGCCTTCGCCTTTTCCTTCCAGTCGGCGGGCAATTGCTTCGCGTCGCGGCGCTTGAATTCAGCGGCTTCCTGCGGGTATTTGGCTGCGTAAGCTGCAAACGCCTTGTCCCAGTCGGATTCGTTGCGTGCGCCAGCCTCTGTTGCATCCCATGCCGCATAGACTTCCTGCGGAATCACGAACGGCTCCCACTTCCAGCCGATCGCTTCGCGCGTGGCCGCGATTTCCTTGTCGCCGAGCGGCGAGCCGTGCGAATCGTGGCTGCCGGACTTGGTCGGTGCGCCTTCGCCGATCACGGTCTTGCAGCAGATCAGCGTCGGCTTGTCCGATTGCTTGGCTTGCTTGATCGCGGCGTCGACCGCGTCGACGTCATGGCCGACCACGTTCGGGATCACGTTCCAGCCGTACGCTTCGAAGCGCTTCGGCGTGTTGTCGTGGAACCAGTGAACCACTTCGCCGTCGATCGAGATGCCGTTGTCGTCGTAGAACGCGATCAGCTTGTTCAGCTTCAGCACGCCCGCGAGCGAGCAGGCTTCATGCGAGATGCCTTCCATCAGGCAGCCGTCGCCAACGAACACATACGTGTGATGGTCGACGATCTTCGCGTCAGACTTGTTGAATTCGGTGGCGAGCAGCGATTCGGCGAGCGCCATGCCGACTGCGTTGGCCAGACCCTGGCCGAGCGGGCCGGTGGTGGTCTCGACGCCCGGCGTGATGCCGTATTCCGGGTGACCCGGCGTCTTCGAATGCATCTGACGGAAGTTCTTCAGCTCTTCCATCGGCAGGTTGTAGCCGGTCAGATGCAGCAGCGAGTACAGCAGCATCGAGCCGTGACCGTTCGACAGCACGAAGCGGTCGCGATCGGCCCATTGCGGGTTCTTCGGGTTGTGACGCAGATGGCGCGACCACAAAGCCACGCCGATTTCGGCCATGCCCATCGGCATGCCGGGGTGGCCGGAGTTCGCTTTTTGAACGGCGTCCATGGACAACGCGCGGATTGCGTTGGCCATCAGGGAAGTGTGTGCGGGAGACGGGGTCGTCATGTCGAGTCCGGAGACAGAGTCAGAAGGCGGTGCGCGCTTGAGGCCCGGATGCTCGAATGCCAGTCCACTTCGGCGCACGGTGCGGCGCCAGGAGACGCGAAACGGGCAGAGCAAACGGACAAGGCTGAAAGCGTGACATTCTAACAGAACGTTAGCCGGCACCCCTCGCGCAAAGCCGCCTGGCGGCCTGGTTTCAGGCTGGTTCCGCACGCGGACCGGGCCCGCGCGACGCCTGCGCCTTTACAATTGAGCGACACCAACCCACCGCGCTCCCAACGGAGCCCGTCATCCGTGAGCGCTCCCTTGCTGTTCCACCCCACCGCCGACGCCGTCTACGGATTTCCGAACGCGCGGCGGCTTGCGCGCGTCGATTCGCCCTACCAGCGGATCGAGGTATGGGACACGCCACAGCTCGGCCGGCTGTTTACGCTCGACGGCCGCCCGATGACCTCCACCGGCGACGAATTCATCTACCACGAATGCATGGTGCATCCGGCCGCGCTCGCGCATCCATCGCCGAACGCAGCACTGGTGCTGGGCGGCGGCGATGGTGGTGCTGCGCGGCAATTGCTGAAGCACCCGGGCATCGAGCGGATCGTCGTGGCGGAGCTCGATGCCGAAGTCGTGCGCCTGACCCGCGAGTATCTGCCCGAGGTGCACGGCGGCGCTTTCGACGATCCGCGCGTCGAACTGGTGATCGGCGACGCCGCGCATTACGTCACGGGGGCCGCCCAATCGGCCCCAGCGACAGCACAATTCGATCTCGTCGTGTTCGACCTGACACCGCCAGACTCGCCCGCCTCAGGCCTCTACACCCCGGACTTCTATACGCGGCTCAAGCGCGTCATGAGCCCAACCGCCGCGCTCTCGCTGCATCTCGGTTCTCCCTATTTCCACGCGGAGCGCATCGCCGGCCTGCTCGACGATCTGCGCGACACCTTCGCCATCGTGCGCACAATGAGCACCTTCATCCCGCTCTACGGTTCGCTCTGGATGATGGCGACTGCCAGCGACACGCTCAACCCCGCCGCCCTCACCGCCGAAGCACTCTCCGAACGCCTTGCCGAGCGCCGAATCGACTCGTTGAAGCACTACGACCCGGCCCTGCATGCCGGACTGTTCTCGGCATCCCGGTCCGTGCGCGATAAACTAAGTCAATTCTTAAAGCCATCAAGCTAACGCGTGGGCAGAATGCACCGTTCGGTCGGCGCGCGCCATCGGTGTATCGATGCGCGACCGCCCGTCTGGCCTCGCAGCATGCATCCCGCAACCCCAAAAGATCCGGAGAACCCCATGACCGCCTCCCGCCCAGCCGGTGTGCCCTGGTTGACCCCCTATCTGACGGTGCGCGACGCACGTGCCGCCACGGCGTTCTTCGAAGCGGCATTCGGCTTCGAGGTCCGTGATAGCGTCCAGGACGACGGTGTCGTCATGCATGTCGAGATGACCTATCAAGGCCAGCTGATCGTGATGTTCGCGCCGGAAGGCGCGTTCGGCTCGGCGGCGAAAACACCCAAAAGCGCGGGCGCGATCGCGCCGCAATCGTTCTATGTCTATGTCGACGATGTCGACGCGGTTTACACGCGGGCGCTGGCCGCCGGCGCAAAATCGCTGAGCGAGCCACAGGATCAATTCTGGGGCGACCGGTTTGCCCAGGTCGAAGATCTGGACGGCTACCGTTGGGCGCTCGCTCGCCACCTTTCCTGAACCAATGAGTATTTTTCTGATGCCTCGCTTCTTCGTCGGTACGGCCCTCAAGCCCGACGACATCATGCAGTTGCCCGATGACGTCACGCGCCACATCCTCGTGCTGCGTTTGCAGCCCGGCGACTCGATCGTGCTTTTCAACGGCGAAGGCGGCGAATACAGCGCCGAACTCGTCGAAGTCGAACGCCGCTCGGCCAAGGTGAGAATTCGCGAATTCCGCGATATTGAAGTGGAAGCGCCGTATCACCTCACGCTCGCGCAGGGCATCGCCGGCGGCGACAAGATGGACTGGCTCATCGAGAAGGCGGTCGAACTCGGGGCATCGTGTTTCGTGCCGCTGACCACCACGCGCAGCGTCGTGCGTCTTTCTGGCGACCGCGCGCAGCGGCGGCATGTGCATTGGCAAGGCATCGTGCGCGCGTCGTGCGAGCAGTGCGGGCGCAATCGCCTGCCGGAAGTGATGCCGGTGCGTGAGATCGCTACATGGCTCGGCGCGCTGCCCCGCGCGCCTGAAGAAGGCGAAATGCGCATTCTGCTGTCGCCGCGCGCCAGCATCAGCTTTTCGGCGCTGCCCGTTAATCCGCCGTTCGGGCGCGTGACCGTGCTGGTCGGCCCGGAAGGCGGTTTTTCGGCAGCGGAAGAAGCCGCTGCGACTGATCACGGATTTACCGCCGTCGGTCTCGGTCCGCGTGTGTTACGCACGGAAACCGCAGGCATCGCAGTGCTCTCGGCGTTAGCAGCTCGCTGGGGCGGCTGGTAAGCCAAAAGCAAAGGCCCGCCAATTGGCGGGCCTTTCTCATTCTTTTACAGCGGTAAGCGGTACTCAGACACCCCATTCAGGCAAAGTGCTCAGGCCTACCTTACGCAAACGAATAAAACACCCGGAACGCAACCTTGCGCTCGGCCCAGAACTCGGACGCTTCGCGGAACACGTCAAGTAGCGTCTCGCGCCCTTCCTTGTCGAACTTTTGCGCGACCGGCAATTGCTCGAGCACGATCACGAAGCCGGGCTGCGCACCTGCCTTATGGACCAGATCGGTCAGGCAATCGTACAGCGCGTCGTAATTCTTGCCGAAATGCTTCGGAAACAGGAACGACGTAGCAATGGTCTCCAGCACTTCCTGTTTGGACTGAGCGTTCGCGCAGTACGCGTACAGAAAGTGCTGGCCGAGCTGGTTGGCCTCGTCAGCGAGATCCTGCACGCGAAACGCGCGGATCGACTGTACGATGTTCGGTCGTACGGTCTTGAAAAGACTCATGGGCTCCTCATTCGATGCAAGCACAGTGCTGCCTTCGCTCTGGGTATCCCGGCCCTGGTCGCCGGCGCGCATCCGCATGACGCGCTGGAACAAATTGCCGTCGCCGGCCGCGAAAAGATCCGTCGCGACTCCGGAGTCGTGCGCGTAGACGTTGTCGCTCATGCCGTTCATCCCGATGTCATTCAACAATACGATTAAAACTGGTGTAATGGTCGTCCGAGTAATAACAGTTGTCGATCCGCTGTAGCGGACCTCCGCAGACGATGCGACGCGCCCCGCGGTTTCGTGAACGAGGCGTAGGAACGGTGTATTCGTGGTAATAGCCGCGCCGATGCGGTGGTAGCAACCGTTCGCGATTGCCGAATACGATGCCGTCCTTCTCATACGGGTAAGGCCCGCCCGCGGCAATCAAGTTCAATGTATTGACCGCTTCGCGCGGCAACTGTGCCGCTGCAATAGTGCCCTGCACCTGAGCTTGTGTATCGGCAGATGTCGTGTAGTCGCGCGCAAACGCGCCAGGCACGGAGCCGAATAAAGCGCAGAGCGTCAAAGCACCGATCAGCACGCCTTTAATGCGCAGCCACTTGCGTGCCATGAATCAAGGTTCCCCGCTGTTAGATCACGAGTTTGACGACCATGAAAGTCGTAAGGGTATCGCTAAAACCCCACAGAATCAACGTTCGCCGGACAGGCAAAAGCTTCCAATCGCGTGGGAAAGAGCCACGGAACGGGCTTTGACGACTTTTGACAGAATATTTAGCTTGTGCAGGCTAAAATTAACCTGACGAAGCAAATGGGGCGCGCACAAACCCACGGGGCGCCCATTGCGCGGCCCATTCCCTCTAATGAAAGCCTTGCGGTTCCCGCAGTCTCTCGAAGGCGGAATGGTCTCATTCGGCCTTTTTTAGGGTGGCTATCCCCTGTTCACCCGCAGGCGTGCCCATTGCGGGCACGCCTTTTTTTTGCGCGGCGCCCAATTAGGCGGCGCCACGCTTCATTCCCGGATCAAGGATCAGCGGGAGGCGATTACGTCGGCAACCAGCAGCGCCGTCATGTTGACGATGCGGCGAACCGTGGCCGAGGCCGTCAGCACGTGCACCGGCTTGGCTGCGCCGAGCAGCATCGGACCAATCGCGATGTTGTTGCCCGCGGCGGTCTTCAGCAGGTTGTACGAGATGTTGGCCGCGTCGATATTCGGCAGCACCAGCAGATTTGCATCGCCTTCGAGCGTCGAGTCGGGCAACACTTCGCGGCGCAGATTCGCGTCGAGCGCGAGGTCGCCGTGCATTTCGCCGTCCACTTGCAGGTCGGGCGCGCGCTCGCGCAGGATCGCCAGCGTGTCGCGCATTTTCTGCGCGGTCGGCGCATTGCTCGAACCGAAGTTCGAATGCGACACCAGCGCGATCTTCGGCTCGATACCGAAGCGGCGCACTTCCTCGGCTGCCATGATCGTAATCTCAGCGAGTTGTTCCGGCGTCGGATCGACGTTCACGTGCGTGTCGACCAGGAAAATCTGGCGGTTCGGCAACACCAGCGCATTCATCGCCGCATAGACCTTCGCGCCTTCCTTCTTGCCGATCACCTGATCGATGAAGTGCAGGTGGCGATGCGTGGTGGACACCGTGCCGCAGATCATGCCGTCCGCCTCGCCCTTTTCCACCATCATCGCGCCGATCAGCGTGGTGCGGCGGCGCATTTCGAGCTTCGCCATCTGCTCGGTGATGCCCTTGCGGGACATCATCTTGTGATATTCCTGCCAGAAATCGCGGTAACGCTCGTCGTGGTCGGTGTTCACGACCGTGTAGTCCTGACCCGCGACCAGCCGCAGGCCGTAACGCGCGATGCGTTGTTCGATCACCGCCGGACGGCCGATCAGGATCGGCTTCGCGAGCTTTTCGTCGACGATGATCTGCATGGCGCGCAGCACGCGCTCTTCTTCGCCTTCCGCAAACACGATGCGCTTCTTCTCCGGCTCGACACCACGCGCCAGCTGGAAAATCGGCTTCATGGTCGTGCCGCTGTGATACACGAACTGCTGCAGATGCTGTTCGTACGCTTCCATGTCTTCGATCGGACGCTCGGCGACGCCCGAATCCATCGCTGCCTTCGCCACCGCCGGCGCGACCTTGACGATCAGGCGCGGGTCGAACGGCTTCGGAATCAGATATTCCGGACCAAACGAAAGATCCTGGATACCGTACGCAGTCGCGACGATATCGCTCTGCTCCTGGCGGGCCAGTTCGGCGATCGCGTTGACCGCGGCGATCTCCATTTCACGCGTCACCGTCGTCGCGCCCGCATCCAGCGCGCCGCGGAACAGGAACGGGAACACCAGCACGTTGTTCACCTGGTTCGGATAGTCCGTACGGCCCGTGCAGAGCACGGCGTCCGGACGCACTTCGAGCGCCAGTTCCGGCAGGATTTCTGGGGTCGGGTTGGCCAGCGCCAGAATCAGCGGCTTGTCAGCCATCTGCTTGACCATGTCCTGCTTCAGCACGCCGCCGGCCGAGAGACCCAGGAAAATATCCGCGCCGCCGATCGCCTCAGCGAGCGTGCGGGCGTCGGTTTCGCGCGCAAAGCGTTCCTTGTCCGGGTCCATCAGTTCGACGCGGCCCTTGTAGACCACGCCGGCGAGGTCGGTAACGGTGATGTTTTCGAGCGGCAGGCCGATGTCGACCAGCAGATCCAGGCAGGCCAGCGCCGCCGCGCCCGCGCCGGACGACACCAGCTTGACCTCCTTGATGTCCTTGCCGACCACCTTCAAGCCGTTGGTGATGGCCGCCGCGACGACGATGGCCGTACCGTGCTGGTCATCGTGGAAAACCGGAATCTTCATGCGCTTGCGGCATTCGCGCTCGACGATGAAGCAGTCCGGCGCCTTGATGTCTTCGAGGTTGATACCGCCGAAGGTCGGCTCCAGCGCCGCGATCACCTCGACCAGCTTGTGCGGATCGGACTCGTTCAGCTCGATATCGAACACGTCGATGCCGGCGAACTTCTTGAACAGGACGGCCTTGCCTTCCATGACCGGCTTCGAGGCGAGCGGCCCGATGTTGCCGAGACCCAGCACAGCGGTGCCGTTCGTGACGACGCCGACCAAGTTGCTGCGCGCGGTGAAACGGGCGGCGTTCAGCGGGTTTTCGACGATTTCCTCACACGCGAACGCGACGCCCGGCGAGTACGCCAGCGCGAGGTCGCGCTGGTTGATCATCTGCTTGGTCGGGGCGATCGCGATCTTCCCGGGGGTCGGGAACTCGTGATAATCGAGAGCGGCTTCGCGGAGTTTGCTATTGACGGGAGTCGACATAAGGCGGGCTTCGAAGGGCGGATTAGAATAGATGTTCGACGGCATTGTAGCCCCAATTGCCGGCTCAATTCCTTCAATACGGGTACAACTGCCGCGACTGAAATATAGCGAAAGGCAGACATGGCACGCTTTGGGCCAACCACCAGTCGAATCGGAGTTGTGCGCGAATAGAGTGTTTACCCGCGAACATCTCCGTACAATGCGCGCCGTTAGCGGCTTTTCGTTGCACTTATCCGTTCACCCATTGCCACCATGCTCTCCGAGTTTTCGCTGATCGATCGATTCTTCGCCCGCCGCGCAGCCGCTGCGTCATCCCGTGCTGCAGAAGGCGAACTCGGCATCGGCGACGACTGCGCCCTGCTCGCGCCGCGCCCCGGTGAAATGCTGGCGATATCGACGGACATGCTGGTGGAAGGCCGCCACTTCTTTCCCGACATCGATCCCGAGGCGCTCGGTCGCAAGGCGCTCGCGGTGAACCTGTCGGACCTGGCCGCGATGGGCGCAGAGCCGCTGGCGTTCACGCTGGCGTTCTCCTTGCCCAAAGCCGACGAAGCGTGGCTCGCCGCTTTCAGCGATGGCCTCTTCGCGCTGGCTGAGCGCTACCGCTGCAATCTGATCGGCGGCGACACGACCGGCGGCCCGTTGAATCTGTGCATCACCGTGTTCGGCAGCGTGCAGCCGCAGGTTGCGTTGCGCCGCGATGCCGCGCAACCGGGCGACGACATCTGGATCTCCGGCACGCTCGGCGACGCGCGCGCGGGTCTCGGCGTCCAGCGCGGAGAGTGGTCTGCCGATGCCAGCGACACTGCGACGTTTCGTCGCGCCCTCGAGCGTCCCGAGCCGCGCATCTTCCTCGGTCTCGCGTTGCGGGGCATCGCGCACGCAGCGCTCGATCTATCTGACGGGCTCGCCGGCGACTTGCTGCACATCCTGGAACGCTCGGAAATGCAGGCCACGGTCGACGTCGACGCCGTGCCGCGTTCGGCCGCGCTACGCCGCCTCTCGCCCGAGATCCAGCAACGTTGCACGCTAGCCGGCGGCGACGATTACGAACTGTGCTTCACCGCACCGGCCGCAGCGCGCGCCAAGGTCGAAGCAGCCGGGCGCGAGGTGGCCGTGCCGGTCACCCGCATCGGTACAATAAGCGCTCTTCAAACGGCGGCCGACCGCCCGGCGATCGGCTGGCGCGATGCCGCCGGCGCGCCGCTCACTCTGACGTTGCAAGGCTTCGACCATTTCCATGCAGACTGATCCCCCGCTGGGCCCCGCCGATGATCTGATCGGCCATCCGCAGCCCAACGCGTCCGGCCCGCGCGCGCCCCGTCCTCAGCCACGCCGCGCCACCGCGCGTTTCATGCTGTCGCATCCGCTGCACATTCTGTCGCTGGGTTTTGGCAGCGGCTTGTCGCCGGTTGCGCCGGGCACCGTCGGTACCCTGTTCGCATGGGCCTCGTTCGCCGTCCTGAGCCGTTATCTGACCGTGGTCGAATGGGGCGTGCTGATCGTCGCCGGCTTTTTCGGCGGCATTGCGATCTGCGGCTTTACAGCCAAGAAGCTGGGTACCGACGATCCGTCGCCGGTCGTCTGGGACGAAATCATCGCGTTCTGGCTGGTGTTGCTGATGGTCACGCCGGTCACGCTGACCGGGCAACTCTGGGCGTTCATCGTATTCCGCTTCTTTGACATGGTTAAACCGCCGCCCATCGGTTATTTCGATCGCCGACTGAAAGGTGGTTTTGGCATCATGTTCGACGACCTGGTCGCTGCGTTCTTCACGTTGCTCGTGATTGCGCTCTGGCGCATGTCGGTTTAACCGTTGCCCGTCGGCTGGTGCCGGTCGGCCTTTGCCCGCCGGCCACCGGCTGCCGACTGCCTCCCGCAGCAGTTCCCCGTTTTCCGGATTGACGCCATGCCTACCGATTCCGTGGTTCACCAGCTTGCGATTCGCGTGAGCAACCGCCTGCGCGACGAGCGCCTGATGCTCGTCACCGCCGAATCCTGCACAGGCGGCATGGTGGCGACCGCGATCACCGATATTTCCGGCAGCAGCGGCTGGTTCGAGCGCGGCTTCGTCACGTATTCGAATCAGGCGAAGTCCGAGATGATCGGCGTGCCGACCGACCTGATCGAAAAGCACGGCGCGGTCAGCGAACAGGTGGCGCGTGCGATGGCGGAGGGCGCGCTGCGCAACAGTCGCGCGCAGGTGTCTGTCTCGATTACCGGCGTTGCCGGCCCGGGCGGCGGCACGGAAACCAAGCCGGTCGGCATGGTGTCGTTCGGCTGGAGCAATCGGCTGCATACGTCCGTCGAAACCAAGGTCTTCAAGGGCGACCGCGAGAAGATCCGCGTGCAGGCCGCCGCGCACGCGTTGCGCGGTGTGCTGGCCCTGCTCGACGAGCGCGAACATTAACGTCCGGTTCAAATTCTGAGGCGCCGCCACGATGCCCAACATGTCGACTTCGCACGCAGCCAAAGACGAGTTGATCCGCCGCTTCGATCTAAAGCCGCATCCGGAAGGCGGATTTTTCAGCGAGACGTATCGATCCGCGGAGTCCGTGCGCCGCGATGATGGTTCAACGAAGACGCGCTCGGCGTCCACCGCGATTTACTACCTGCTCTGCGACGGCGCGCATTCGGCGTGGCATCGGATCAAGTCCGATGAGGTCTGGCATTTTTATGCCGGTGAGCCGTTGAATGTTCACGTGCTCGACGAAGCGGGCACGTTGATTACGCACAAGTTGGGCAATGTGCTGACGCATTCGGATGCCGTGTTTCAGGCAGTGGTGCCCGCGGGGCTGTGGTTTGCCGCGGAATGCGCGGACCCGGCGACGTTCGCGCTCGTGGGCTGCACGGTCGCGCCGGGGTTTGAGTTCAGCGAGTTCGAGCTGGCGGATGTCGAGGCGCTGAAAGCGCGGCATCCGCAGCGTGCGGCGTTTATCGAACGACTGGGGCCGGTTACCTGACCGGCCTCATCCGCCATCACCGGAACGCATTGATCCGGTCACGCGTTTCCATCGCGGCCTTAGCTGCGGCTTCGGCGAAATCGTCATCCTTACCGGCGTAGATAATCGCCCGCGACGAGTTGATCAGCATGCCCGTGCCGTTCGCCGTCCGGCCGGCGTTGACCGTCGCCTGAACATCGCCGCCTTGCGCGCCGATGCCCGGAATCAGCAGCGGCATATCGCCGACGATCCCACGCACCACTTCGATTTCCTTCGGGAACGTCGCGCCAACCACGAGCGCCAACTGGCCGCTCGCGTTCCACTTGTCCGCCGCCAGTTGCGCGACGACCTGATACAGCGGACGTCCGCCCGTCTCCAGAAACTGCAGGTCCGAACCACCCGCGTTCGAGGTCCGGCACAACACGATCACGCCCTTGCCCTCGTGCTCCAGATACGGCTGGATCGAATCGAAACCCATATACGGATTCACCGTCACCGCGTCCGCCTGATACCGCTCGAAGGCTTCACGCGCGTACTGCTCGGCGGTGCTGCCGATATCGCCGCGCTTCGCGTCCAGAATCACCGGCAAGCCCGGGTGGTTCGTATGAATGTGCGCGATCAACTGCTCAAGTTGGTCTTCCGCGCGATGAGCGGCGAAGTAGGCGATCTGCGGCTTGAACGACGACGCATAGGGCGCGGTCGCATCGACGATGGTGCGGCAGAAGTCGAAAATCGCTTCGGGACGGCCCGCGAGCGCGCCCGGGAATTTGCTGGGCTCCGGATCGAGGCCGACGCACAGCAGCGAGTTCGTGCGCTGCCAGGCGTCGTTGAGTGTCTGGATGAAATTGGACATGGTGAGTCTCGCGGCGAGCCGATAACGGAAGAGGCGCGTATTTTACCTGTCCTACGCGGCAAGCCGCCGCCACGCGTCACACCGGCTCAGGCTGGGGCGTGACGGGTACGCCGTACTGCTCCGCCCTGCTCTCCCCTTACTGCCGCCGGCGCGAACCACGTGCGCCCGGCATCGAGCGCAAACCCGTGCGTTCGACGGTAAAGCGGAACGTGCGCGTGAGCCGTTCGCCGCGCGCGAGCATCGTCATTCCGTTCTCGCACGCGCCGCCCGCCAGATTCATCGCGTTGATCGGATGATCGACTGGCTCGAAGCAGAAGAAGTCTTCGCGCGGCGGCGTGTACAGCACGTAGTAATCGGTGTCGGCGGCGATATTCAGCGACAGCCGCCGCTTCGGCCACACCACCGCCGCCTGCCCGCTCCAGCCCGTGAACGCGTGATTGACGATGGTTTCCGGCAAGGGATACGCCACGCCGAATTGCCATGCGGGCGGCGCCGGCACGTGGCGCACCGGCAGCCAGTCGTCGCCGGAAAGCCACAGGCCGCCGGCCGCCGCCGACAGTTCGGTGTCGGCGTCACGCACAAAAAATGGATGCACGCCCAGCCCGAAAGGCAGCGCCTCGCGGCCGGCATTCTCGATGTCCAGCGTGATGACGAGTGTGGGGCCGTCCAACGTATAGGTTTGCGTCGCGCGGAACGCGTACGGTTTGCCGTCGTGGCGATCGAGCGTCAGACGGACGTTTTCGCGGTCCGACTCCGCGACCTGCCAGGCCGAGAGCCAACCGTCGCCATGAATCGGCAAGGCCTCGTCGGCGCGATTTTGCGGCACCTCGACGCGCCGCCCCGCCACATTGAAATGACCGCCACCGATGCGATTCGAATACGGCAGCAGCGGATAGCATGCCAACTGGTTCGGCTGGGTATCCGAGGCGATGTGACGGCAGCGCCGGAAAATCGGCGTGAGCGCGCCGTCGTTGCGCCAATCGAAACGGGTGACGCCGCCACCGAGCGTCGGCGCGACATCGAGGCGCAAATGCGCGTTGGCGAGCGTGATGCACGCGAGCTCGCCGCCGCTCGTCTCACCGACCGCAACCGCAGAAGTACTGGGACCCGGAAGCACCGGATTGGCCGCCGCGTTAAGTCGCGCGCGTCGGCTCTGAGAAGAGGCGGAAACAGGATTCGCAACAGTCATATCTGGCTCCATCGAGAGGCGTGGGACGTTGCCGTCATTGCTGACGGATGCTGTTGGGCGATTTTTTTTGCACAGGTCGCCTCAGGGTCCGAACTGCATGCTGCCGATCTACTGCCGATTTGCTGGCACTGGGTTTGCGACATCAACGCTGGTTCACTTACAAAGTCACTGCGCGACTACACTCTGCTGCCTCGAGACTGAGGTTGCGCCATTCTGCGCTATGCGGGCGCGCCTTGGAACACCGGCTCCGGCAAACCTTGTCGTCCGGGCGTTGCGACGAACACGCCGCCCGCATGAGAATCGCCCGCGAGCGCGGCGGCATCGAGATCGATACGCGCACTCGTGATGTACAACGTGTCCAGTTGCACAGGCCCTGACGGAAGTCCTCTTGAGGGGCCGCCAAACGCGACGCAACTCGGCTGCGCAGTCGGCACGTCGACACGCTCGGTTTCCACGCCGTCGGGGCCATATCGCACTACTCTCCTGCCGCCCCACTGCGCGTTCCACACACCACCGTCGCGGTCGACGGTCGAGCCGTCGGGCTCGCCGGTCGCGTCCGTTAATGTCGTAAAGGCGCGGTCGTTGGCAATGCTGCCGTCCGCGCGATAGTCGCAGACGCGAATTTCACGCGTCGGCGAATCGCAGTAGTACATCGCCGCGCCGTCGGGACTGAACGCGATGCTGTTCGAGATCGCCGGTGCGGGCAACGGCAATCGCTCCAGCGACAAATCGTGATTCAGACGATAAAACCCGCCGACCGCCTGCAGCGGCGAGCCTTCGTCTTTCGTACCGAATACGAAACGACCTTGACGATCGCAGCGGCCGTCGTTCACGCGCGTGTTCAAGCCAGGTTCGACGTCGACGATACGCTGCGTCTCGCCGGTTGTCAGATCGAAGAACGCCAGATGCGTCGCCAATCCGAGCAGCAGGTAGCGCGGATCGGCGCACAACGCAAAACTCCCGAGACGCTCGGGCATGCGCCAGAACGTGCTGCCGCCGTCGCGCGGGTCATAGCGCCACAGCCGCGCGCCTTCGATGTCGTTCCAGTAGAAGCGATCGGTCCTCGCGCACCACGTCGCGCCTTCTCCGAGCGTGCATTTCGTGTCGAGCAGCAGCGCCGCGCTGTGTGCAGGCAAAGCCGCACCCGCATCCGAACCCGCAGACACGCCGGCACTCACGCCCAGCCTCCGTCGACGACGATATCCTGCGCGGTGATCATCCTGCTGTCATCGGCGGCTAGGAACAAGGCCATGCGGGCGAGATCGGCCGGTTGCAGTTCAGCATCGATGCACTGGCCTTCCTTGATCGAGCGACGGCCTGCATCGTCGAGCCACAAACGCTTCTGCTTGTCCGTCATCACCCAGCCCGGCACCAGCGTATTGACGCGAATATTGAAGTGACCGAGGTCGCGCGCGAGCCCGCGCGTCAGACCCTGCACTGCCGATTTCGACATCACGTACACCGGATAGCCGCCGTTCTTCAGCATCCAGCTGATCGAGCCCAGGTTGATGATCGAACCCGCGTTGGCGGCCTTCATGTCCTCCATCACCGCTTGCGCTGCGAAGAACTGGTGACGGATATTCACCGCGATGCCCGCGTCGAAAAACTCGCGCGTCACGTCGCCAATCGCGTGACGTTTGTCGTTCGCGGCGTTGTTCACCAGCACCTGAATCGGACCGAGTGTGGCCTTCACATCGGCGATCGCTTTTTGCAGCGCGTCGATGTCGGTCAGATCGCAGGGCAGGAACAGCGGCTTGTGTTTCGAATCGCCGAGTTCGTCGGCGAGCGCTTCACCCGCGGTCGCGTCGATATCGAAGAACGCGACGCGCGCACCCTGCGCCGCAAAATGCTCGACGAACGATGCGCCGATACCGGTCGCGCCGCCCGTGATCAACACTGTTCGGTCGACGAGACTCGGATAGCGGGCAAACGCGTTGTCCGCGAGGCGGTCGTTTGCATTGGCCGGAGACGACATCGTTCGATTCCTTTTAGAGCAAGGTGGGTGAGCCGCGGGTTTATTTCCGGGTTCAATCCCGGGTTAGTCCCGTGAGCCGCGGTTCTTCAACTGGTCGAGCAGCACAGCGGCGAGCAGGATCGCGCCACGCACGAGGTACTGATAGAACGCGTCGATGTTCATCAGGTTCATCACGTTCTCGACCGTACCCATGATCAGCACGCCGATCACGACACCGGAAATCGTCGCGCGACCGCCGAGCAGCGACACGCCGCCCAACACGCAAGCCGAAATCACGTTCAGCTCGAAGCCTTCCGCGGCATTCGGCTGGCCCGACGTAATCCGCGAAGCCAGAATCACCCCGGCCAGCGCGGTGACGGCGCCCTGAATCAGGAAGATAAAAACGCGCGTGCGTTCGACATTGATACCGGCAAGACGCGAGGCTTCCGGATTACCGCCGATTGCCAGCGTATTACGGCCGTACACGGTCTGATTGAGCATCACGCCGAACACGATGAAGCACAGCAGCGTGACCCAGATCGGCAGCGACACGCCGAAGAAGCTCAAACCGCCCAGCGCGATGAACGTATCCGACGACACGCCCACGGCTTGACCGTGCGACACGATAAACCCGAGACCGCGGACGATTTCCATCGTCGCGAGCGTCGTGATCAGCGCGTTGATGCGCAGGTAGGCGATCACGGCGCCGTTGACGAAGCCGATCACCGCACCCGCGAACACCGCCGCGATGATCGCGATGAACGTGTTACCGGTCGCGTTCAGCACCATCGCGCACAACACACCGGCGAACGCGACCGTCGAACCCACCGACAAGTCGAAATCGCGGGACGCCAGACAGAACATCATCGTGCACGCGACCATGCCGATCTGCGAAATCGACAGGGCGAGACCGAGCATGTTCTCGATCGAGAAGAAGTGGTCGACCGTCAGCGACATCGTGATGAACATCACGATGAAGATCAGAATCAGGCTGTACTCGGTGATCTGCTGCCACCATTTCGCCTTGTCGTTGCCTTGCGGAATCAGCGCTTCGGCCGCACTTTTTGCGGCTTGTTGCGCGAGGTTTTCTCTGGCTTGCATGTTGAAGACTCCTCCCGTTCCCCACGGGTTGCCGGACTTTCGTCCAAATAATGTTCAGGCCGCTTGCTCGGTGGCTGCGGTTCCGGGCAGCGCTGTCGAGCTTTGCGGCAAGGCGAGGCCCAACACGGATTGTTCCGTTGCGTCCTTACGCGCCAGCTCGCCGGAAATCCGACCCTGGCGCATCACGACGATCCGGTCGGATACGCCGAGCACTTCCGGCAATTCCGACGAAATCATCACGATCGCGCAGCCGCGTTCGGCAAGCTGATAAATCACGTTATAGATCTCATGCTTGGCACCGACGTCGATCCCGCGCGTCGGCTCGTCGAGAATCACGACCTTCAGATCGGGCTCGGCCAGCCAGCGCGACAGAATCGCCTTCTGCTGGTTGCCGCCCGACAGAAAACGGATCTTCTGACGACGGCTCGGCGTCTTGATCTTCAGCAGCTTGATAAAACGGTCCGCGGTTTCCGCTTCTTTCTTGCGATCGAGGAACATCCCGGCGCGCAGATAGTGACGGCGGCAACTGATATTGATGTTCTCCGACACGGTCGCCATCGCGACGATGCCTTCTTCCTTGCGGTCTTCCGGACACAGCACAATGCCGTGCTTGATCGCCTCACCCGCGCTGCGCACCTTGATCGGCTTGCCGTCGAGCACGATTTCACCGGCCTTCTTGTGATCTGCGCCGTACACCAGATGCATCAGTTCGCTGCGCCCGGCACCCACCAGACCGAAGAAACCGACGATCTCGCCGCGCCGCACTTCGAAGCTGGCCGGCTGCGCGAGCGCATGACCTTCGATCGCTTTCGCCGCGAAACGCACTTCGCCGAGCGGTCGTGAAGAGTAGTTGTAAATGTCGGCGATTTCACGTCCGACCATTTCGCTGACGATGGTGTCGCGTTTCACGCCTTCGAGCGTCGGATGCGAAGCAATTTTGCGGCCGTCGCGGAAGATCGTGCAGGCATCGCACAGCTCGTAGATCTCGTCCATGCGGTGCGAGATGTAGATCATCGCGCGATTGTCGGCACGCAGATCGCGCACCAGTTTGAACAGCACTTCGGTCTCGCGATGCGACAGCGAGCTGGTCGGCTCATCCAATGCGATCACGCGTGCGTTGCGCAGCAGCGCCTTGCAGATCTCGACCATCTGCCGCTGCGCGATCGAGAGCTTGCGCAGCTTCGCGTTCGGATCCAGCGCCACGCCCATCGCTTCGAGGCGTTCACGCACGAAGCGTTTGGCTTCGCCCTTGTTGACCCAGCCGAGCGAGTTCGGCAACTGGCCCAGCAGCAGGTTTTCCGCGACCGTCAGATCGGGCACGTATTGCAGTTCCTGGTGAATCACCGCGATCCCCGCCGCGATCGACGACGCCGCGCTCGTGAAGCGCACCTCATTGCCGTCGATCATCACGCGGCCCGAATCGGGCTGGTATTCACCGCCGAGAATCTTCAGCAGGGTCGATTTCCCTGCGCCGTTTTCGCCCATCAGGCCGTGCACCTGGCCGACGTTGACGTCGAAGGACACACCGTCGAGCGCGCGCACGCCTGGAAAGACTTTGCCGATATTGTCAAAACGTAGCGTCGCTGACACTTCGCCTCCTATGTCGACCGGTGTTAGTGCTTCAGCTGTCGACCAGAGTTCGCGCTTTAGCGCGTTACTCTGGTCCCATGCAAAGCCCTTACTCCGGTCCCATGCAATTAATTGCTGCTTCGTGTGAACCGTGCTTCTTCAGGTGCCTCATGGGCACAAAGCGTGGTCTGTCTCAACTGCTGATCTTGTATTGCTGTTGCCGGCGCGCCCAATCCTTGGAGAAACGACGCACCGGCAGTTCACTTCATTTAACTACGCTTTCAGCCGCTTAATTTGCCGCGAGGCCCATCTTCTGGCGCACATCGGCAACGTTGTCACGCGTGGCCAGCATGCCGCTCGTCAGCGTGAGCATCGGCGGTTCCTTGCCTTGCGTGATCCAGTCGTACATCAGCGTCGAGGTTTCTTCGCCGTGACGCTTCGGGCTGATGATGACCGTGCCGTAGAAGCCGGTCGGCGACGGCTTCTTGAATTCGTTCAGTGCCGATTCCGAACCGCCGATGCCGATACCGATCATGTTGTCCGCCTTGAAGCCGCGGCCTTCCGCTGCGCGCACCGCGCCGAGCACGCCTTCGTCGTTCAGCGCGTAAGCCACCCAGTGCTTGAAGTTCGGGTTCTTCGTCAGCGCGATGTTGGCGGCGTTGAACGCGTTTTCCGTGTCGGTCTTCGCTTGCGGCGCGGCGATGATGTTCGCCTTCGGGAAGCCGGCGGCAACCAGCGCGTCGGTCGCGCCGGTCGTGCGGTCATGCGCGGTCGGCAGCTGTTCGTAGGTTACGTCGATCGCGCCGACGTCCTTCATGTCCCAGCCGCGCTTCTTGATTTCCGCAGCCAGACCGTCACCCACCTGCTTGCCGATGTTGTATGCCGAGATGCCCATATGCGGCACCGAGGCGATCGGCTTGCCCGCGCCGTCGACGAGACGGTCGTCGACCGTCATCATCTTCAGGCCGTCGGCCTTCGCCTTGGCGACGATGCCCGGTCCGAGCTTGACGTCAGGCGTGCAGATCACAAAGCCTTGTGCCTTCTGTGCCGACAGGTTGTCGATAGCGCTCATCACCTTCTCGCCCGACGGCGCGCCGATCTTCACCAGCGTGAAGCCCTTCTCCTTGGCGGCCATTTCGGCGAACTTCCATTCGTCCTGGAACCACGGTTCTTCCGGTTGCTTCACGAGGAAGCCGATCTTGACCGGATCCGCGGCTTGCGCCACCGGTGCGTTGAAGAGCACACCCGCCGCCGCTGCTGCCAGCGTGAGGAAAATTCTTCGTTTCATAATGCGTGTCTCCTGACTAATTGATAACGAGAAGGTATCGGCCGCGTCTTCTTGTACCGGGTATGACACACGCGGCCAGCGCGTCGTCCGGTGAAACCTTTGCTGCTTTGTTCTTGCTGCCCCACTACGTTCAGTCGTGATACACCGCCGAGCGGCCGCCATCCACCGTGATGCAGGTGGCGTTGATGAACGGTGCCTCATCCGAGGCGAGAAACACCGCCGTCATCGCTACTTCCTCCGGGCGCCCGATGCGCTTCATCGGTTGCAGAGCCAGCGTCGCCTGTTTCGCGGCAGCCGGATCGGCTTGTTCGTTCCACCAGTCGTGCGTCAATTGCGTTTCGATGTACCCCGGCGCGATCGCGTTGACCCGCACGTTGCGCGGCGCGTATTCGATGCCGAGCGCACGCGTCAATCCGATCACGCCATGCTTCGCGACCGGGTACGGAAAACATCCCGGAATGATCTTGAATGCATGCGTCGACGCGATATTCACGATGCTGCCCGCGCCGCGTTCGACCATGCCCGGCAACACCGCGCGACACCCATTCCAGACGCCGTCGAGATCGACCGCGAAGCAACGGCGCCAGTCGTCATCCGTCACGGTCAGAGGGTCGCAGAACACGTTGATGCCGGCGTTGTTGACCAGTACGTCGAGCGCACCGAACGCCTGTTCAGCCTCGCTCACCGCGTGCTGAACCGAGGCCGATTGCGTCACATCCGTCTGCACCGCCAGCACGCGTGCGCCGGTTTGTGCCTTGATCTGTTCCGCCGTCTGCTGCGCGGTTTCGATATCGAGTTCCGCCAGCACGACCGCCGCGCCCTCGCGCGCAAACGCAAACGCGATCGCCGCACCGATGCCGCGCCCGGCGCCGGTGATCAACGTGACTTTGTCGGCGAGCCGCTTCATTTCTTCGCGCCTGCACGGGCGATGCGCAACCCGTTGATGAACGCCTTCGCGTGCGACGCGGTCACCGCCGCGCTCTGTCCCGGCTTGTACAGCGCCGAGCCGAGGCCGAAGCCATTCGCGCCGGCACTCAAAAACGGACCCATGTTGTCCGGCGTGATCCCACCAACCGGCACCAGCGGCACTTCCGCCGCGATCACCGCGCGCCACGCCTTCACGACCTGGCAGCCGAGTTGTTCGGCGGGGAACATCTTCAGCACATCCGCGCCGTTTTTCAGCGCGATGAAGGCTTCGTTCGGTGTCGCGACGCCCGGCGCGCACGCCATGCCTTGCGCCTTCGCGGCGCCGACGACCTCCGGGTCGCTATGCGGCATCACGATCAGTTCGCCACCGGCCGCCTTCACGTCGTTGACGAAACTCGGATGCAGCACCGTGCCCGCACCGACGATCGCATCGGCCGGCAACACCTTGCGGATCGCCGCGATGCTGTCGAACGGCTGCGGCGAATTCAACGGCACTTCGACGATGCGAAAGCCGGCTTCGTACAGCGCCTGACCGTGCTCGGCAGCATCGGCGGGCGTCACGCCACGCATGATCGCGATCAGCGGGCAGACCTCGAACGCCGCGATCAACCCCGCGTGCGGCATGTACGGGGCGGGCAGATTGATGTGAGGTTGCATGTCGGTTCCTTATTTCGTGAGCGGCGGCGCTGCCGATTAGCCGACGTGCGCCGCTTGTGGCGTGGGCTTGACGAGCCCCGCCTGGGTGGCGACGCGCCACAAGCCGCGCTCGGTGGCGTGCTTCACCAGTTCCGCGTGAGTGCAACCGAATTGCACCAGTGCCACGCGATAGCGTTCGCACAGCGCTTCATTGCCGATCAGACGCAGATGCTGCCCGGCGAGCGAGTTTTGCTGTTGCGTCAGCACGGCTTCGAGACCGGCCAGTTCGTGCCCGATCAGCAAACCAGACAGATAGTCCGGCTGCTGCTCGCGCGAAAGTTGTCCGGTGAGCCCGAGCGTGCGGGAGCTGAATACGGTTGCCAGCATCCCCGCCTGACCTTTATCGCGAGCGATGTTCACGCCGTGCAGAAACGAAGCGGTATCCGGACGATCCGGCGTGACCATCGTGCGGCCGAGGATGGTGTGCTCTCGCAATGCCGCGAACACTTCACCGGTCATGAAGGTGTGAAAGCGTTCGATGCGGCCCGCCTGCACGACGGCCCACTTCGCGTGCGTGCCAGGCAAGCCGATCAGTGCGCGCTTACCGCTGTCCGCTGCACCTGTGTCCTGCCCGAGCGCGCCGAAAATCTGGGTTTCTTCGCCGCGCATGACGTTGGGCAGCTCGCCGCGCTGCAGGACGCCCGGCACGATGTGCAGCGTCACGCCGCACGCGGCTTTCACACGGACGATGCCGGCCACCAGCGCATCCGCACTCGCCGGCGCGTCGACATACGGTGCTTCGAGCCAGCCTTGCGCGCTGCCGACCATACCGGCTGCGATCACCGACACGGCGGGCGCCTGTTCGAGCCATGCGCCGCACGCGTCCTCGAAGGCCGCGTCGAAGCCGCCTTGCTCGGCGCTACGCGGCAAATTCATGATGCCGGCCGTCGATGCCCGCGTCGCCAGTACCTCGCCGGCCGCGTCGTACAGATACGCGCGCAGCGACGTCGTGCCCCAGTCGAGCGCAATGAGCGCTGCGTCTTGGAGGGTAGCGTCGGCGACCGCGGCGGCGTGCACCGGATTGGCCGCTTGCGTGTGAGAAACCGCTCGCTTCATCGCTTGATCCTGCGGGTTGCCGGTTGCGGGGCACGCCAGCCGAGTTCCTCCGAGATCGCACGCGCTTCGCGCTGCACGACCGGAATCAGTTCATCCATGCGTTCGAGCGACATATACGGAATCGTGCTCGCCACCGACAGCGCCGCCACGACTGCGCCCGATGCATCGCGCACCGGCGCCGCGACGCAACGGATCGACGCTTCGTTTTCTTCGAGGTCGAAGGTGTAGCCGCCGGCGGCGTAGTTGGTCATGCGCTGCATGAAAGTCTGCGCATCGGGGCGGTTATCCGGCTTGAAACTGACGCCGGCGAGCGCACGCCGCGATGCTTCGAAGAGCGACTGCCAGACGTCCGGCGTGAGGTCGAGCATCATGGCTTTGCCGATCCCCGTCGACGCCAGCGGCATCCGGTGACCGACGCGCGAGCGCATTTCGAGGCCACGGGTGCCGGGGATTTTGTCGATGTACAGCACGTCGTCGCCATCGCGCACACCGAGGTGGATCGTGTCGAGCGTTTGCTCGGCGAGCGATTCGAGGTGCTGACGGGCCACGGCCGTCAGCGGCATCTGTTCGAGCGCGATGGTGCCGAGTTCGATCAGCTTCGGGCCGAGCAGATAGCCGCCTTGCACTTGCCGCAGATAGCGCGCCTGAACGAGGCTGCTCACCAGCCGATGCGTGGTGCTGCGGGTCGTGCCGAGCGCTGCGCCGAAGGTGCGCAGATCGCGGACACCGGCGGCGGCGGCTTCCAGAATCGCGAGGCCGCGCAGCAGTGTTTGCGTGCCGGCCTGTTGCGGCGTGATGTCGAGCAACGTGCTCGGCAAGGCGATTTCGTCGACCACGCCGTTTGGCGCTGCGGCGTGCGGCTTTTTTACGGCGCCGGCCAGTTGCGGGGCGGCACTGGGCAGCTCCGCCTGCGGCGTGACATCGGCGGCGGACGTGCTGGCGGCGTGAGTAGGCATCGCTTTGTTCATGGCGATAGGCAGAGGACTTTGGGTGGGCTACGGCGCGAGGCCGCTGGCGTGGTGCGATGAACTGCAAGCGCGAGCTTCCTGCCGCGAGGTCGATGGCGTCACTGGCTTGTCTCCGGTTTTTTTGCTGGCCGTGGCGATCCGTTGTGTGCGTCGCCGGCGTGTTGGTATGCATTGTAGGGCGGCTTTTTTCAAATCTCCAATATGTGAATGATTGGACCATATATTGGGATATTGACGTCATTTAGCAGCAGTCATGCGCCGCACCATAGCCCTAGGCGCGCGACCGACGATGAAGCGGGCGCGAACATCGTGGGAACGCGAGTCGCGGCTCGATCGGCCCGCGCGGGCTCGCTATGCGGCCGGATACCCGGAGACGTGGGAAACGAAAGACTTGGGGAGAACGTCGAGCGAGGGCTCGACGCGAGGATGGGGAAAACTCAAGCCGCAATGGCGACGGATTCGTGACGGGTTCTAGTGGCCGCCGCCAGCCAGAGCGGCCTGAAATGCAGCCACACGACTGGAATCCGCGACATGGGCGTAGAACGCCGCCCGGTTCGCAAAAGCAGGAAACACGGTCTGAAAGTAGCTGACCAATTCGGTCAACCTGCGGTTGCGCAAAACCCGCAGAAACGCGGCCAGGTCCTGTTCGTCGAGATCAGCCGAGAATAGTCGCGGCCCAGCCGCGCATAACGCCTGTGCGATCACCGCAGCCACCTCGACGCGCACCTTGCTCTGGTCTTCCCAGATCGTATTGTTCGGGTGCACCCGATAGGCAATGTGCTCCTCTTCCAGGTCGAGGTACACGCTGCTGTTAGCGCAAGCGAACATCAGGAAGTCCAGATCGTGGCAATACCGAAGTGACTGGAATCCGCCCGCCGCGCGCCAAAGCTCGCGTGCGAACACCATGTTCGATGTCGTCGCGACGAAATTCTCATTCAACAGCGCGAGTTGCGGCAGCTTCGTCTCATGGAGAAAGCGTCGGGCACGGTCGAGCCAGTCGATCGCGAAACCCGACTGCAGGCGAACACCGTTACCGTCAATGATGCCCAAATTTCCCGCGATCAAGCCGACGTCTCGCCGCTCACGAAGGATCACCCGACAACATTCGAGCTTCGCCGGCGCGAAGAGGTCGTCCGAGTTCAGTACGGCGATGTAATCGCCGCTGCTGAGTTCAATGCCCCGGTTGATCGTGGTATGCGCGCCCGCATTTTCCTGCCTGAAGGTCTTCGCGTGAGGCACATTCGAGAGCACCTGTTGCGCGAGCTCGAAGCCGTTATCCGACGAGCCGTCGTCGATCAGGATGATTTCGTCAGCGGCGGAGGTCTGGCTCAGCACACTGCCAAGCGCGGCTTCGATATACGGGGCGTGGTTATAAAGCGGGACCACCACGGAAATAGTGGGCGCCGCAGACGCGGCCGATGTCCACGCCGGTCGTAATTCGAAGTTCAACATTTCGGGGAAAGGGCCAATGAATCGTGCGGCGAAATACTGCCACTGCTTTTAGGCACGCCATTCTACCCTCAATATTTTTTAGATGGTTTTTATCCTTAAAAATAAATTAATAGTCGCAACACCCCATATATAATAATTTTAAGAATTGTCTCATTGCCAATTTAATTAAAAAGAATATCCTTTAACGGACTTAATTTCAAGATTCACATTCAATGCGCGTACTCATAGCAACCGCCTCAAACGACGCATACATGCCCCTCTTGCGCGGCTTACTGAATTCCCTCAAACAATTCGGAAATCCGCAGCCCTACTCGGACATCGGGTGTCTCGACGTGGGCCTGAATGCAGAAAACCGCGCCTGGGTTTGCTCACAGGGTGCGCACGTCGTCGAACCCGGCTGGGACCTGCCAGTCGATCCGGCAATGCGCGAACGCATGCCTTATCTGCGATCGCTAACGGCCCGGCCGTTTCTTCCCGCGTACTTCCCCGGCTATGACATGTATGTCTGGATTGACTGTGACGCCTGGGTTCAGGAGCGGTTCGTTTTCAACTGGTTGTTCAACGCAGCGAAAGACGGCGAATTGGGCATCGTGCCTGAGCTTCAGGTAGCCTATAAACAGAACATAACGGCTTCATGGCGAGCGCATCGCCTCGCTCAGTACTACAACGAAAATTTCTCGACTCAATCGCTAACGCAGAATTACTTTAACGCGGGCGTATTCGCGCTCACAGCAGATGCACCGCATTGGGCGCATTGGGCCCAACATTTCGATCAAGGATTGAGAGCGACGCATGGCACTCTCGTTTGCGATCAAACGGCTCTTAATGGCGCAATCTGGTCTGATTCACTTCCGGTGCATCCCCTGCCGTCGCTTTGCAACTGGCTATGTCATCTTGCGTTACCGGTTTTCAGTGTCGAGAACGCAAAGTTTTGCGAACCGTTCACCCCGTACAACACAATCGGCATCCTGCATCTCACCTCGGCAACCAAAGACCTGGTCTTCAGGTTGAAGGACAAAAACGGCTTGCCAATCGAGATCAGTCTTCGCTTTCCCGTCGCTGACCAGACGCCCATATAGCTCTCCGGTGCCGTGCACGGCGCTAGTCAGGCAACTCAGCCGCCCCCATCCGCCGCGCAATCACCCGCGAACGTTGAGCAAGATACCCTGAGCTCCTGTGCTCATCAAAATACTTAGGCTGCGGCAGCATCACAGCCAGCCGCGCCGACTGCCCCGCAGTCAATTTGGCAGCGGAAGTCTTGTAGTAATAATGCGCGGCCGCCTCCGCGCCATAAACCCCATTTCCCCACTCAACGGAGTTGAGATAAATCTCAAAGATCCGCTGCTTGTCCATCAGGGTCTCGAGCATCCACGTGATGATCAGTTCCTGGCCCTTGCGGATATAGCTCTTCTCACGAGATAGAAAAAGATTCCGCGCCAACTGCTGAGTAATCGTCGAGCCGCCGCGAACGATCTTGCCCTTGGCCTTGTTCTTCTCCCACGCCTGCAAAATGGCGTCGGTCTCGTAGCCGTTGTTATTCACGAAGTTCGCGTCTTCGGAAGCGATAATCGCTCGCTTCAGATTGTGCGAAATCTGTTCGTACGGCACCCACGTGCGTTGCACAGACAGATCAGGCCGATCCTGCGACAAGCGCCACGCGTCCGACCGCATAAAAGCGGTCGACTGAGGATTCGTGTAATTCCACACCGCGATCTGCGCGAAGTAAAACGCCTGCGTCGCAAGCCACGCAATCGCCACCACGGCGCCGAGATAAACGATCCATCGCACCGGACCTGGCCGGCTCGCGCGCCGCGTTGTTTTCATCGTGCCTGGAGTCCTCGAGTCGGTGAACGTGTGGGTTGGCGAGTTGCGTATTCCGGAAGTTAAAGCGGGGGTCTAGCCGTGCGGCGGCGCCGTCAACAACGCTCGCAATTCGGCCAGCACCGGCGCGCCGTCGGGCCGCACGCCTCGCCACACGTAAAACGATTCGGCTGCCTGCTCGACCAGCATGCCGAGACCGTCGGCGCCCCGTGCACCCAGCTTCCGCGCGTGCTCCATGAACACCGTCGGATGCGCGCCGTACATCATGTCGTAAGCGAGCGTACCGGTGCCGAACGCGCGGTCGTCGCAGTCCGGCAACGAAGCATCCAGACTGCCCGCCGTCGCGTTGACGATCACGTCGTATGCGCCTGCTTCGATCGCTCGCGCGCTGCCGCCGGTCAGACGGCAAGCGGCATCGCGTGCCGCCTGCGCGAACTGGTCCACTAACACTTCAGCCTTCGCTGCCGTACGGTTGACGATCGTCAGCGTATGCGGCGAACGGTCCAGCATCGGCAGCACGACGCCGCGCGCGGCACCGCCGGCACCGAGCAGCAAAATCCGCGCACCCTTCAATGAAACGCTGAGATTCACCTCGATGTCTCGAACGAGGCCGAAGCCGTCCGTGTTGTCGCCGTAGACACCGTTTCCGTCGAACCGCAGCGTGTTCACCGCGCCCGCTGCTGCCGCCCGCGGCGACAGGGTGTTAGCGAACGCATGCGCGTCGAGCTTGAATGGCACCGTCACGTTCATGCCGCGACCGCCAGCTTCGATAAAAGCGCGCACATGCGGGACGAATGCATCGACCGGCGCGAGCAAGTGGCCGTACTCGATCGGCTCGCCGGTTTGCGCGGCAAAGCGGCCATGAATGAACGGCGATTTGCTATGGCCGACCGGGTTGCCGATGACCGCGTAGCGGTCGCGCGAATCGTTGACGCTCATCGTCCCGGCTCCGCTACGTGCTGCTGGCCGGCTGCCGCATCGCTGGTGCCGGCGGCGTTTTCGGCATCGCCCGGTTCCGCCGCGCCGCCGTCGAGGTCGGCTTCCGCCTGAGCCTCGGCTTCGCCTTCGGCGCTTTCTTCCGCCACGTCGATGATTTCCTCTTCACCCTCGTCAGCTTCTTCAGCTTCGCTGCCGCTCGTCACCGTCGGCGCGTCGAGCACATGCAATAGGCGCACGGACGCTTCGACGGTCAGTTCGTCGATCGACATCACTTCCATCTGCAAGCGCGTACCGCGTGCGTGCACGCCGAGACCCGGCACATGCAGCAGCAGCGGAATCTCTTCCAGACGCACGAGATCGCCCTTCACCACCGATGCCACCACCTGCTTCCGGTTCTCCTGCTTCAGCCACCGCAGGCACCAGAAGTACTCCATGCGACGCTGGTGATCGGCATACGCGGTGTAGGTGTCGTCGAAACCTTGCACGACGGCGAACAGATCGGCGTCCTTAGGCTTGAACGGCGCAGCCAGTTTCGCGGTCACGCCATGCTGCACGCAGGCGAGCAACTGCCACTGGTTCACGAGGTCGACATAGCGGCGCAGCGGCGACGTGCTCCACGCGTATTGCGTGACGCCCAGGCCTTCGTGCGGCGCCGCATTGGTTTGCATGCGGGTGCGTTTCGGACCGGTTGGCGCGCCGAACGCGCGCTGCGAACGATAGATGCCCGGCACGCCGTGGTCATGCAGGAACGCGCCCCACGACGAGTTTGCGAGAATCGCGAGCTCCGCGACGATCGTATCGAGCGGCGAGCCACGCCTGCGCGGCGTGATCGTGATGTGCTCGCCTTCCACATAGAAGTTGAAATCGGTGTTGCGCTGCACTTCGCGGCGCAGGCCGTAACCGGCGCGCGCGGTCTGACGCTTTTCGAACAGCGCCTGCGCGAACGGCCACAGCACGGCGATGTCTTCCTTGTGCGGATAGTCGCCTGTGCCGGCGGCGAGCGCCTCTTCGGTGACCAGCTCATCCAGCGTGTTGTGGCGCAGATTGTTCTTCACGAACACGCGCTCGGCGCGCGTTTCGCTCGCCACGATTTCCTGCGTCTCGCGATTGATGATCACGTAGAGCGACAGAGCCGGCCGCAAGCCACCTTCAGCCAGCGTGAACGCTTCCACGACGCTATCGGGCAGCATCGTGATCTTGTCGCCCGGCATATAGACAGTCGACAAACGCGTACGTGCGATCGCATCGACATCGTCGCCACGGGCAATGCCGAGCGCCGGCGCGGCGATGTGCACGCCGATCCGCACGCGGCCGTCGGCCAGATGCTCGACGGAGAATGCATCGTCGATTTCGGTCGTGGTGATGTCGTCGATCGAGAACGCCTGTACATCGGCTTCCGGCAGATCTTCCGGCAATGTGCCGACCGTGACCGGCGGAAAACCGGTGCCGTGCGGGAAAAACTCGGAGAGGAATTTCGCCTCATGCAACGCGCGAGCCGACGGAATTCCGCCGCATTCGAGCATCAGCCGCGCCTGCGAAATGCCTCGTGCCGCTGCCGCGCCTTCGAGCGCCTTGTATTCGATCGTGTTCTTGTCCGGCCTCGTGAGCAAAGCCAACGCCTTGCTGCCGCTGAAGCCTTCCGGCAGACGGCCTGCCTTCAGTTCGTCTTCGTAACCGGCTTGCACCAGCGCCTGCTGGCGCTTGCGCTCCAGCCCGGCGAGCGCCATCTTGAGTTGCTCCTGCGGCGCGCGCTGGTACATGCCGCGGCCCTTGCGGCGGAAATACACCGGTGCGCCGTGCATGCGCAACACCAGCGCCGCGCGCTCGATGGCACCGAACGCTTCGCCGAAGTACTCGGCGCCCAGCGTGGCAAACGGAAATTCGTCGTCCGGTGCGCATTCCCACAGGAAGTCCAGATCGATGTCCTGCGCGGCGGCGTCAGCCTGTTGCATCAGTTCGCCCGCGCCCGGCTTTTCGAATTCGATCAGCACGTCTTTCGCGCGCACCTTGGCGCGCCGGCCGCCCGGCAGTTCGACCTGAAAAGCATCGCCCTGGCGCGACAGCACGCTGCCCGCCTTGAAACTGCCCGATTCCTCGAAGAAAACGTTCACTCAATACTCTCGTTCTGTCTTGCATCTGCCGGCGCGCCCGATTGGGTTCAGCTATCGGTCACTGCGTGCGCGGCACGGCAACGTGTTCGTGGTAGTGGATCCGCGGCGCGATACGCGCGCGCCGGCGGCATGATTCTGGTGATCCTCAGCGGCCTCGCTGCGGGATCGTCGCCACGCTCAGGCGGCTTCGCGCGGCGCCGGCGGCTCGACGTCTTCGGCATCGCAAAAGGCCAGCACCTCGTCGACGTATTGCGCGAATTCGCTGATTGCGTGGTCACTCCCTTGGATCAGCGTAGTGCGCGCGCCCGGATAGTGCGCGAGCATTTCGCGGTAATCGAGCACTTCGTCGCCGGTGGCGGCCATCAAATAATAGCGTTCGGGCCGCGTGATCGACGCGACGCCGAGCGCGCGCAGCTCGTCCAGATGATGTGGCTCGACCGTGATGCTGCCGCCGCCGTGCCACAGCGGCTGCTCGCCGAGATAGGCGCTCAGGTCACGCTGCGGCACGACCGCCGGGTTCAGCAGCACCGCCGGCCAGCCGTGCTTCTCGGCGAGATGCGTGGCGAAGTAGCCGCCGAGCGAACTGCCGATCACCGTGACGTCTTTCGGCTTCGCGGCCGCCACCAGCGATTCGGCGAGCGCCACGGTCTCGAACGGCGAGACCGGCAGCATCGGACAGCACCATTCGTCGCTGCGGCCGAGTTCGACGAGGCGCGCCGCCAGCACGCGCGCCTTGAACGAATTAGGTGACGAGCGGAAACCGTGCAGATAAAGGATCACGAAGCCCCTCGCGCGGAAAGTGCGTCGAGCAGCTTCTGATGCACGCCGCCGAAGCCGCCGTTGCTCATCACCAGAATCTGGTCGCCGGGGCGCGCTGCGTGAACCACCGCCTTGACCAGCGCGTCGAGATTGTCGAAAGCCTGCGCTTTGCCGTCGAGGGGCGCGAGCGCTTCGCCGAGATCCCAGCCGAGTGCGTCGCGGCCAGCGGGCGCGCCGTAGCCGAACACGAGATCCGCATCGGCCAGACTCGCCGGCAGTTGCGCTTTCATCACGCCGAGCTTCATGGTGTTCGAGCGCGGCTCCAGCACGGCCAGAATTCGTGTGTTTTCATGGCCGACGCGTGCACGCAGTCCGGCCACCGTGGTTTCGATCGCCGTGGGGTGGTGCGCGAAATCGTCGTAGACGGTCACGCCGTCGACGCTTCCGCGCACTTCCATACGGCGCTTCACATTCCGGAAGCTCGCCAGCGACTTCGCGGCTTGCGCCGGCGGCACGCCGACATGGCGCGCGGCGGCGATCGCAGCAAGCGCGTTCATGCGGTTGTGTTCGCCCTGCACCTGCCAATCGACCACGCCGACGCGCTCACTGTTGTGATACACGGCGAAACGCTCGTCGACCGGCACGCCGTCTTCCGCCGGCAAGGTTTCCCAGCCGCCTTGCACGCCGAACCGTTCGACTTCGCTCCAGCAACCGCGCGTCAGCACGCGCTCCAGCGCGTCTTCACGACCGTTCGTGACGATACGGCCAATGCCCGGCACCGTGCGGATCAGGTGATGGAACTGCGTTTCGATCGCCGCCAGATCCGGGAAAATGTCGGCGTGATCGAACTCGAGGTTGTTCAGGACCGCGGTTTTCGGCCGGTAGTGGACGAACTTCGAGCGCTTGTCGAAGAAGGCCGTGTCGTATTCGTCGGCTTCGATCACGAAGAAGCTCGAATCGGTCAGCCGCGCCGACACGCCGAAGTTCAGCGGCACGCCGCCGATCAGGAAGCCCGGATTAAGACCCGCGTCTTCGAGCAGCCAGGTCAGCATCGAACTGGTGGTGGTCTTGCCGTGCGTGCCGGCCACCGCCAGCACCCACTTGCCGTTCAGCACATGCTCGCCGAGCCACTGCGGACCGGAGACGTAAGGCAGGCCGCGATCGAGAATCGCTTCCATGAGCGTGTTGCCGCGCGAGACCACATTGCCGATCACGAACAGGTCGGCGTTGAGGCCGTTCAACTGCTCGGCGTCATAGCCTTCAATCAGACGAATGCCTTGCGCCTCGAGCTGCGTGCTCATCGGCGGATAGACGCCGGCGTCGCAGCCCGTCACGGTGTGGCCCGCGGCGCGCGCGAGGACCGCGAGTCCGCCCATGAACGTGCCGCAGATACCGAGGATGTGGATGTGCATAAGCCTGTCGTGCCGCGCGGGCGTATTTTGCGAGGGATGGGAGTGCAGAAGAGCGGTCGAAACGACCGTCCGCAAAGGACGCTATTGTAACCGACGCCTCCGAATCGCCCTACGAACGGGGCCGCCAGGATGGCTGCCCGCCCCGCCCCCGCAAAATGCCCGGCATGAACCGCCCAGAAAGGGCTGCCATCAATCTCTAGTATGATTGAGAGATGGTTCGCAAATCACATTTCGATCCGCAGCGCGTGCGCGAGGAAATCGCCATTGCGGCTGCCCGGATGATCGCTGAAGACGGTCTGGACTACGCAACGGCCAAGCGTAAAGCGGCACGGCAGGTAGTCGGCGAGAGCCGTGTTGCCGGCGAATGGCTGCCGGATAACGACCAGATTGAAGAAGAAATCCGTGAATATCAGTCGCTTTTCCAGGGTGACAGCCAGCCGGCGCTGTTGCGGCGGCTGCGCCGTATCGCGATCGACTGGATGGAGCGGCTTGCGCCGTTCAATCCCTATCTGACCGGCGCGGTGCTCGGCGGCACAGCGGGTGAACACTCGGATATTCACCTGCAGGTGTTCTGCGACAACCCGAAAGAAGTCGCGATCTACTTTCTGAACGCCAACATCCAGTACGACGTTTCGGAGACGCGGCATTTTGCCGGCCGCGGTTACGTCGAGACGCTGAGCTTCCTCTGGCGCCCCACAAACGAAGGGCGCGATGCGGAGCCGACCGGCATCCACGTCGCCCTGTACGAAACGGACGACTTGCGCGGCGCGGTTCGGGCCGACGCGCGCGGCCGCACGGCCCGGGCGAATCAGCAGGCCGTTCAGGCGCTGCTCGACAGCAGCAACGTCACCTCTTCAACTAATTAGACAGACCTGGAATGAATACGACACGGATTCTGGCAGGCGCGCTTGTCGCGATCGCCGCTGCGGGTGGCGGGGTGCTGGCCAATCACTTGCTGAACGGCGCCCCGGAAGTCGCCCACGCGGCGCAGCCCGGTTCCACGCAAAGCGCAGTCGAGCAACTTTGGACCGCGCCCGTCACGAATGTCGACGGCAAGCCGCAATCGCTAAGTTTGCTTAAAGGCCACCCAATCGTCGTCAACTTCTGGGCGTCGTGGTGCGGACCGTGCGTCGAGGAAATGCCCGCTCTTTCGCAACTTCAACGCGAATATGCAAAGAAAGGGATCCAGTTCGTAGGACTTGGCGTCGATTCGGATAAAAACGTTCAGGCGTTCCTGCAGAAGGTGAAAGTAGCCTATCCGATCTACGTGACCGGATTCGGCGGCGCCGACCTCGCGCGCGCGTTTGGCAACACCGCCGGTGGCCTGCCCTTTACCGTCGTCATTGACGCAAAAGGCAACATTCGTTCGACAAAATTAGGCCAAATCGACCCGCAAGCGCTGAAACAGACGCTCGACGCGCTCTAAATTTCACATTCTTTTGACGATCAGATCGGGGCAAAAGGCGCGAAATTACGCGCAAATCGCTCAAATTTGGGAGAAGATGGGCGCCCGGAGAGGCGGCGAAAGGTCGCCGGGATCGTTTCCAACGCGCAGGAAACTAGACAAGTTTCTCTAATCAGCGCTAAAGTGCGCCCAATTCCACGGAAAAAGAAGCGACCATGACGCGACTGCTGGTACTGCACGGCCCCAACCTCAACCTTCTCGGCACCCGGGAACCCGAGGTTTATGGTCGAGTAACGCTGCCGCAGATCGATCAGGCACTCGCGGACCGCGCAGCGGACGCGGGCGTCGACCTCGCATCCTTCCAGAGCAATCATGAAGGCGCTCTCGTCGATCGCATCCAATCCGCCCGGACTGAAAAAACCGATTTCATACTAATCAATCCCGCCGCGTACACGCACACCAGCGTGGCCATTCGGGACGCACTGGCGGGGGTCGGCATCCCGTTCGTCGAGATTCATCTGTCGAACGTACATCGCCGCGAACCGTTCCGGCATCACTCGTATTTCTCCGACCAGGCTGAAGGCGTGATTTGCGGCCTCGGCTGGAAGGGATATATGTACGCGCTCGAATTCGCGCTCGACCGGCTGTCGGCCGGCTCGTCGCGCGGCTGATTCCAAACACGTCCAATTTAAGCCGGGTACTGCGATTGCACGCGCCGGCACTTTACGCATTGAAAGGGGCTTCCTGATGGATCTACGTAAACTTAAAACTCTGATCGACCTCGTCTCGGAGTCCGGTATTTCCGAACTCGAAGTGACTGAAGGCGAAGGCAAGGTCCGCATCGTCAAGAATGCGCCGCCGGTTTACGTGCAACCGTCCGCTTCGTATGCTCCGCAATATGCCCAGCCGGTACCGCTGCCGGGCGGCGAAGCACCGGCTGCCGCAGCGGGCGCCCCGGCTACGCCGGCCGCCGTCGCGCCGCAAGGCCACGTGGTGACCTCGCCGATGGTCGGCACCTTCTACCGCGCGCCGTCGCCGGGCGCCGATCCGTTCGTCCAGGTGGGCGACACGGTCAAGGAAGGCCAGACGATCTGCATCATCGAAGCGATGAAGTTGCTCAACGAAATCGAGTCGGACAAGTCCGGCGTGGTGAAGGAAATCCTCGTCGAAAACGGCCAGGCGGTCGAGTACGGCCAACCGTTGTTCGTGGTCGGCTAACGCGGCACGCTTTGCGCTTTTTTTGCGCCTGCCGCCCGCGCGTCTGCTGTCCAAGGCGCGCGACCGATCCTCTGAGGCAGCCTGTGTTGTGATCAACCGGGCGCCCATTGATGAGTCGAAAATCCGCTATGTTTGAAAAAATTCTCATTGCCAATCGCGGCGAGATCGCGCTTCGTATCCAGCGCGCCTGCCGCGAACTCGGCGTCAAGACGGTCGTCGTCTATTCGGAAGCCGACAAGGAAGCCAAGTACGTGAAGCTCGCCGACGAGGCGGTCTGTATCGGCCCGGCGCCTTCGAATCTGAGCTACCTGAACATGCCGGCGCTGATCAGCGCGGCAGAAGTGACGGACGCCGAAGCGATCCACCCCGGCTACGGCTTCCTGTCGGAAAACGCCGACTTCGCCGAGCGCGTCGAGCAGTCCGGCTTCACCTTTATCGGCCCGCGCCCGGAAACGATCCGGATGATGGGCGACAAGGTGACCGCCAAGCAAACCATGATCAAGACCGGCGTGCCCTGCGTGCCGGGTTCTGAAGGCGCGTTGCCGGAAGATCCGAAAGAGATCGTGAAAATTGCCCGCCAGGTCGGCTACCCGGTGATCATCAAGGCCGCCGGCGGCGGCGGTGGCCGCGGCATGCGCGTGGTCCACACCGAAGCGGCGCTGGTCAACGCGGTCAACATGACGCGCGAGGAAGCCGGCCGTGCCTTCGGCAACCCGCAGGTCTACATGGAGAAATTCCTGGAGAACCCGCGGCACATCGAAATTCAGATCCTGTCCGACTCGTTCAAGAACGCAGTCTGGCTCGGCGAGCGCGATTGCTCGATGCAGCGCCGTCACCAGAAGGTGATCGAAGAAGCGCCGGCGCCCGGTATCGCGCGCCGCCTGATCGACCGCATCGGCGATCGCTGCGCGGACGCCTGCAAGAAGATGGGCTATCTTGGCGCGGGTACGTTCGAATTCCTGTACGAAAACGGCGAGTTTTACTTCATCGAGATGAACACGCGCGTGCAGGTCGAGCATCCGGTGACCGAGCTGATCACCGGCGTTGACATCGTGCAGGAACAGATTCGCATCGCAGCGGGCGAGAAGCTCGCGTTCCGTCAGCGCGACATCGTGTTCAAGGGTCATGCGATCGAATGCCGGATCAACGCGGAAGATCCGTTCAAGTTCACGCCGTCGCCGGGACGTTTGACGTCGTGGCATATGCCGGGCGGTCCCGGCATCCGCGTCGATTCGCACGCCTACAATGGCTATTTCGTGCCGCCGAACTATGATTCGATGATCGGCAAGCTGATAGCTTATGGCGCGACGCGCGAGCAGGCGATCAAGCGGATGCGCATCGCGCTGTCGGAAATGGTGGTGGAAGGCATTCAGACCAACATCCCGCTGCACCGCGAGCTGATGCTGGACGCGAAGTTCGTGGAAGGCGGCACCAGCATTCACTACCTCGAAAACCGGTTGGCCGCGAAGCAGCAGGCCGCGCCGGAAGAAGCGTAAGTCATGAGCTACCGGGAACTGATCGCCGAGCTGGCACGCGAGCACGCGGAGGAGTTCTCCGACGCGCTGCTCGAGTTGGGTGCGCTGTCCGTATCGGTCGAAGATGCGGACGCCGACACGCCCGACGAGCAGCCGCTGTTCGGCGAACCCGGTCTCACGCCGGATCGCACGGCGTGGCAGCGTTCGCGCGTGATCGCACTGCTCGCGCCGGAACAGGAGCCGGGTGTGCTGCTCGCGGCGGCGGCCAATGAGGTGGGACTGGAAAGCGCGCCATCGTTTACCGTGCGTGAAGTCGAAGAGCAGGATTGGGTGCGTCTCACACAGTCGCAATTCGATCCGATTTCGATCGGCGAGCGCATCTGGGTGGTGCCCTCGTGGCACGACGCACCGGACCCTGACGCACTCGTGCTGGAACTCGATCCGGGCCTCGCATTCGGTACCGGCAGCCACCCCACTACGCGTCTGTGCATGGAATGGCTGGAGCAGTCGGTGAAGGCGGAGCAATCCGTGCTCGACTACGGCTGCGGCTCGGGCATCCTTGCAATCCTCGCGAAGAAGTGCGGCGCCAACCCGGTGTACGGCATCGATATCGACCCGCAGGCGGTCGAATCGGCCCGTCACAACAGCGAGCGCAACCGGGCGGAAGTCACGTACGGTTTGCCTGACGAATGCCCCACCGGCGAGTTCGATATCGTGGTCGCCAACATCCTGTCCAACCCGCTCAAGCTGATGGCCTCGATGCTGTCGTCGAAGGTCAAGCCGGGCGGCCGGATCGCGCTGTCAGGCATTCTGGCGCGCCAGGCGGACGAAGTGGCGCAGGTCTATTCGCGATGGATCGACATCGGCGTATGGCGCGAACACGAAGGTTGGGTATGCCTGACGGGAACGCGCCGCGAAAGCCATTAGAATAAGGCGTATTGTCCAACCAACGGCCTTTCGGCTTACCGGCTCAATATGCTCCTGGCGACGCGTTGCCCCTTCTGCGAAACCGTCTTCCGCCTGCAACCGGCGCAGCTCGCGCTGCGCCGCGGCCTCGTGCGTTGCGGGCAGTGCCATGAAGTATTTGACGCATCGAGCAGCCTGTTCGAACTGAACGAGGACGGCGACTTCTCCACCGCCAAGCCGGTTGCCGCGGCTGCGGCGATCGAGGCTTTGTCCGGCGTACGCCCCAAGGGCCCCGATTTCAGTGCTGAAGCATGGGATCCGTGGGCACCGGCGCCCGACGCCGCGATCGACAACCGCCTGCTTCACAACGCCAGCAACCTGCCGCTCACGCCGATTTCCACCGGTGCAGGCGTCGCGGTCACGCCGCGCCACGCTACCGAGCCGGAACTGCCGGCGAGCGCCTTCACCGCGCCGATTGCTGCCGACCACGAACCCAGTCTCGCGAACGCGCCGCTCGAACCCGTTGCCCACGAGGCCGAGGCGCCCCCGGACCTGCCGCGTGAGCCTTTCGCTTACGAGGCCAATCCGTCTGCGGACGCAGCGCCGCGCGTCTGGCACAAGACCGAGCGTCCTTCTGAACATCTCGCTGATGCTGACGAGCCGGTTTTGCACGAACCGGCCAGCTTGCATGGCATTCCTGACAATGAACCGCATTTCGGTGCGGCCGGCTTAGGTGGGGCCGCCTCAGGTGGGGCCGGCTTAGGCGCTGCAGGCGTAGCTGCGGCAGCCGGACTGGGTGCCGCCGCCGCGGGCGGTGGCTCAGGTCCAGGTCCAGCCACCTTTGGATCGAGCGGCGAACCCTTCGCGGTCCAGCCGGTGCATGACGGCGTCGATCCCTTCCCGGTGGTACGCGAAACACGTCCGGCCGAACCGCGCCGCCTCGGCTGGATCATCTTCGGCTCGGTGGTCGCCGCGCTACTGGTTATCGCCCTGCTCGCGCAACTCGCCTGGTGGCAGCGTGAAACCATGCAGGTCTACTTCCCACGTTCGCAGACGCTCTACGTAAAGGCCTGCGCGCAGCTCGGCTGCCAGATCACGCCGCCGCACGACATCGACGGTTTGCAGGTCGAACCATCCGACCTGCGGCAGATCGACGGCCCGCACAAGCTCGAACTGAAGATGCCGCTGCGCAACCGCGCCAATGTTGCGCTGGCCTACCCGGCCATCGAACTCACGCTGCTCGACGACCAGAACAATGTCGCCGTGCGCCGCGTGCTGTGGCCGCAAGACTACGTCGCACCCGGCACGCCGATCGCGGCCGGATTGCCGGCGCACACGACCCAGACCATGATCGTGCATCTCGACACGGGCAATGCGGTCGCGTCCAATTTCCGCGTACAGATTTTTTATCCGTAACGCATCCTCGCGCCCGGCACTGACCGGGCGTGTTCACCGTCATTACTGACGAATTTTCGGAGCACGACAACATGAGTCAAGTTACGCTGGGTGGCAACCCGATCGAAGTAGCCGGCACGTTCCCGAGCGCGGGCCAGACTGCCCCCGCCTTCTCGCTGGTCGGCAAGGATCTGAAGCCCCTGTCGCTGGCCGACTTTGCCGGCAAGCGCAAGGTGCTGAACATCGTCCCGAGCCTCGACACGCCGACCTGCGCCACGTCGACCCGCAAGTTCAACGAGGCAGCAGCCAAGCTGAGCAACACGGCTGTGATCGTCGTGTCGGGCGACCTGCCGTTCGCCGCATCGCGTTTCTGCACGACCGAAGGCATCGAGAACGTCGTGACGGCGTCCACGTTCCGCGGCCATGAGTTCGCGCAAGCCTATGGCGTCGACGTCACGAGCGGCCCGCTAACGGGTCTGACGGCACGCGCCGTGGTGGTCCTCGACGAGAACGACAAGGTCGTGCACGCTGAGCTGGTCGGCGAAATCAAGAACGAACCGAACTACGACGCAGCGCTTGCCGCGCTGAAGTAAAACCTTCGCGCACGAACCCCGGCGCCGCGCTTCATGCGCGGCGCTGTCACGTCGTCGCGCCATTCTTTTTATCGATTTTTACAGGAACGCTCGCCTTGGCTACGCTGATTTGCGGTTCGCTCGCCTACGACAACATCATGACCTTCGAAGGCCGCTTTCGGGAGCACATCCTGCCGGAGCAGGTCCACATCCTGAACGTGAGCTTCCTCGTGCCGACGATGCGCCGTGAGTTCGGCGGCTGCGCGGGCAATATCGCCTACTCGCTGCATCTACTCGGTGGCAACGCGCGCATCATGGGCGCGCTTGGCGCGGTCGACGCGCAGCTCTACATGGACCGCTTCAAGCAGCTCGGCCTCTCGACGGAAAACGTCCTGGTGGTGCCGGACACGTACTCGGCCCAGGCGATGATCACCACCGACCTCGAAAACAACCAGATCACGGCGTTCCACCCGGGCGCGATGATGCAGGCGCATCTGAACCGTGCCGACGAAGCGAAGGGCATCACACTCGGCATCGTCGGACCGGATGGTTACGACGCCATGATCCAGCATTCCGAGCACCTGGCAGCGGCCGGCGTGCCGTTTATCTTCGATCCGGGTCAAGGTTTGCCGCTGTTCGACGGTGAGTCGCTACGCCGCATGATTGAACTTGCTACTTACGTAGCTGTCAACGATTACGAAGCCAAACTGGTGAGCAATAAAACGGGTTGGTCGATCGAAGAGATCGCCGGCAAGATCGAAGCGCTGATTGTCACGCTCGGCGAACAAGGCGCGCAGATCCATCACGCCGGCGGCATCGAAGCCATTCCGGCGGTCAAGGCACAGCAGGTGCTCGATCCTACGGGCTGTGGCGACGCGTTCCGCGGCGGCCTGCTGTATGGCATCGAGAACAAGCTGGGCTGGGCGACCACCGGGCGTCTGGCGAGCCTGATGGGCGCGCTGAAGATCGAACACCAGGGCCCGCAAAACTACGCGCCCAACCGGGCGGAGATCAACGAACGGTTCAAGCAGGCGTTCGGATACGACCTGCAGTAATGCCGCAAGCTATTGGAGTTAGGGAATGAGAACAACGAGTCGTCTGGTAGTGGCCGCCTTGATTGCCGGTTCGCTGGCCATGTCGGGGTGTGCGTACAACAGCAGTTCTGCCGACGTCTACACCGCGTCGCAGGCACAGCGCGAAGAGACGGTCCGCATGGGCACGGTCGACAGCGTTCGGGCCGTGAAGATCAGTTCGAACAACGGCCAGCCGAGCGGCCTGGGTGCGATCGGCGGCGGTGCGTTGGGCGCGGTGGCCGGCAGCGCGATCGGCGGCGGTCGCGGCTCGATCGTGACGGGCATCATCGGCGGCCTGGCTGGCGCAGTGGCAGGCAATGCAGTCGAGAACGGCGTCGCGGTGCACGACGGCCTCGAGATCACCGTGCGACTCGATAACGGCGACATGCGCGCGATCACCCAAAGCGCCACCGGCGAAATCTTCCGCGCCGGCGAGCGCGTCCGTCTGCTTTCCAGCGGCGGCGTCACGCGCGTCACGCACTAAGTTTCCCCTCTCGTGCGGTCGCGCTTCACGCGCCGCCGCGACGACCTCAAACGCATGCCCTCTGTGCATGCGTTTTTTTTTCGCCTGCGGGTTTTGCACTCGTTTCTCAAAACCGGCGCCTTCGCCCGAGCAAAAAAAATCCCGTCGCCAGAAACCCGGCAACGGGACCCTGACCGAGTAGCGCTCGGTGATGTTGCTTCAAGCGCTACTCGATCATCGACACACAGTACGACGTGTCGAAGTACTTCTACCGCTTACGGACGGCTGCCCGTCGGGAACGGCCATGCCGCTGCCGGGTTCAGCGCGGTCTTCACCGTCGCCGCCGGTGCGCTCGAGACAGAAGTCGCAGCGGGAGCAGGAGCAGCCTTCTTGGCGACAGCCTTCTTCGCAGGGGCAGCCTTCTTGGCAGGAGCAGCGGCCTTCTTCGCGGCAGCCTTCTTGGCAGGCGCAGCCTTTTTAGCGGCAGCCTTTTTCGCAGGCGCAGCCTTCTTGGCGGCAGCCTTCTTAGCAGGCGCAGCTTTCTTGGCAGCAGCCTTCTTGGCAGGCGCAGCCTTCTTGGCAGCAGCCTTCTTAGCCGGCGCCTTCTTTGCTGCAGCCTTCTTCGCCGGTGCTGCCTTCTTTGCTGCAACCTTCTTCACTGCTGCCTTCTTAGCCGGCGCCGCCTTCTTTGCCGGTGCCTTCTTCGCTGCAACCTTCTTCACTGCGACTTTCTTAGCAGCGACTTTCTTCGCCGGAGCAGCCTTCTTCGCTGCAACCTTCTTCACTGCGACTTTCTTAGCAGCGACTTTTTTCGCCGGAGCAGCCTTCTTTGCCGGAGCAGCTTTCTTAGCTGCGGGTTTCTTAGCTGCTGCTTTCTTGATAGTTGCCATCATTTTCTCCTTCAGGTTTTCAGATGAGAGTCAGTTCAAACTACACCCTTCGTCAAAACCCGCTTCCCGCGGACGCTTCTCAGGGCGCGCGCTACGAAGCGGGCTATTCATCGGCGTACGCAGGTGCTGCGCGCTTACGCTAATGAATGCGGTAAGGCGCGCCGTGCCCTTGGGCACCGCGCGCCAGATCTGGTCGGCGCTGGATCTCAACGCCGGCAATTGCTTGATCGGGCCGCTGGCGGCGACGCCAGCGGCTTTTTCCGGGGGGAAGTTTGCCCATCCCACTGAAGGGTTCGCAAAGTGCCAGTCATGTTTGTGGGCCGCGAAGGCACGCGGCGCACTGGGCACAATTTGCATCAGGCGGTTCTGCTCCTAACTAAATTGCCGCGGCCGAAGCCTGCCGGCATCCCCAAAATGAATGCATCTGCGACACGAACCCGGATCACTCCCAGGTCAGCGCGCCGCCAGTCTGATATTCGATCACTCGCGTCTCGAAGAAGTTGCGTTCCTTCTTCAGGTCGATCATCTCGCTCATCCACGGGAACGGGTTTTCCTCGTTCGGGTACAGCGGATCGAGACCGATCTGCTGGCAACGGCGGTTGCAGATGAAACGCAGATAGCTCTTGAACATCGACGCATTGAGGCCGAGCACCCCGCGCGGCATCGTATCTTCTGCGTAACGATATTCAAGTTCGACCGCTTGCTGGAAGATCTCGCGGATTTCCGCGCGGAACTCAGCCGTCCAGAGTTGCGGGTTTTCGAGTTTGATCTGGTTGATCAGGTCGATGCCGAAATTGCAGTGCATCGACTCGTCGCGCAGGATGTATTGGTACTGTTCCGCCGCGCCGGTCATCTTGTTCTGGCGGCCCAGCGCCAGGATTTGCGTAAAGCCGACGTAGAAGAACAGGCCTTCCATCACACAGGCGAACACGATCAGCGAGCGCAGCAGGGTCTGGTCTGCCTCGAGCGTGCCGGTCTTGAAGGCCGGGTCGGTCAGCGTATGGATGAACGGAATCAGGAATTCGTCTTTCGCGCGGATCGAGGAAACCTCGTGATACGCGTTGAAGATTTCGCCTTCGTCGAGACCCAGGGACTCGACGATGTACTGGTAAGCGTGCGTGTGGATCGCCTCTTCGAACGCCTGGCGCAGCAGGAACTGGCGGCATTCGGGCGCCGTGATGTGGCGGTAGGTGCCCAGCACGATGTTGTTGGCGGCCAGAGAATCTGCCGTCACGAAGAAGCCCAGGTTGCGCTTGACGATGCGGCGCTCGTCTTCGGTCAGCCCGTTCGGGTCTTTCCAGAGGGCGATGTCGCGCGACATGTTCACTTCTTGCGGCATCCAGTGGTTGGCGCAACCAGCCAGATACTTTTCCCAGGCCCACTTGTATTTGAACGGCACTAACTGATTGACGTCGGTCTGGCCGTTGATGATGCGTTTGTCGGCGACATTGACTCGCGCTTCGGAGGCGGCAGCCGTTCCGGTAGCAGCGTGGGTCACATGAGCGACGGGAGCGACTGCGATGTCGTTCGCGAAGATGTCTTGAGCCGAGGGAGCGTGAGGAGCGGAACGCGTTCCGACTTGCGAACCGACAGCCGATCCCGCAGCGTTGCGCAACACATTCTGTTGCGTAGCGCTCGAGGGAGTTACGGCAGTGATCTCGTCATCCCAGTTGAGCATAAATGTCACCATCAATTTAGAACGGTTTGTACCATCTTTTCACGAGCGATAAAAGAGTTCGCTGATGAAAAATCCTGTTTTCGATTCGCGTTGCTACGTTCATACAACACTTTGTTCAACAGACTGTGTGTGTCGCCTCATGTGAAGCGTGTTGAACGTGTGTCGTCGAGGTGCTTCGCGAGCTCGAAGAGCAACGTGTTAAAGCGACGTTTCGCTGCTCTATCTATCTGTATTGCGGAGCGTGCTTGCAGCGTTTTGCGATTGCTTCCTGCTGCCTCGTGCTGACGTTCCGGCTGTCCCGTGGTTGCCTGTTCGTCAGTGCCGGCGAGGTGAAGTTCAATGCAATGTCGAGCGATGCATCTGGCCGGCTGTGTCGATCGAGCTTCGACCGGGGCGTTTGCTGAGCGCTTCATGTCGAGCGCTTCGTCTGTGCTGCCGACTGCTGTCTGCTTCATCTACTACTTGCTTACCGCTTGCCTGCTGTTCGCCTGCCGCTTCACGACTTCAGTTGCTTGCCGTGCTTCGCTGCTTTTCGACGAGCGGCGCAACGTCGATTTCGTTTCGCTGCGCCGCTCGTCTACTTCACTTATGCATCACTTCTATGAGGCTTGCTGATCGCTGCATTCGGGTCTTTACCTACAACCCTTAGCCAGGCGGCGATCCTTCCGCCTGCTTCGTGCTTGCCCGGCAGTTGCCAGGCTTCTTACTGGCAAGCCTCGCACTCGTCGAAACCAGGATCGCCCGGACGCATCATGCACACCGGACCATCTGCTTCCGGCGCTGCTTCGACCGCAACTGCCGGCGCTGCCGCCGCGACCTGGATGCCGCCCGAAGCTGCACCGCCGCTCGCGCCGAAGCCGCCGGCCGCGCCGCCGCCGACACCACCCGCACCGCCCGATCCTTCGCCGCCACCCGAGCTCACCGCGTTCAGCGCGCCGTGCGCCACCGTCGACTTCTCGACGTGCGTCGCCGCCATCGTGCGGAGGTAGTAGGTCGTCTTCAGACCGCGTACCCATGCGAGCTTGTAGATCTCGTCGAGCTTCTTGCCCGACGCGCCGCCCATGTAAATGTTCAGCGACTGGGCCTGGTCGATCCACTTCTGGCGACGCGAAGCCGCCTCGACCAGCCACACCGGGTCGAGTTCGAACGCGGTCGCGTAGATCGCGCGCAGGTCGGCCGGGATGCGGTCGATGCGCGACAGCGTGCCGTCGAAGTACTTCAGGTCGGCGACCATGACTTCGTCCCACAGACCGCGTTCCTTCAGGTCGCGCACCAGGTAGTCGTTGACCACCGTGAATTCGCCCGACAGATTCGACTTCACATACAGGTTCTGGAACGTCGGTTCGATACAGGCCGACACGCCGATGATGTTCGAGATGGTCGCCGTCGGTGCGATGGCGACGCAGTTCGAGTTGCGCATGCCGTAGGTGGCGATGCGCGAACGCAGTTCGGTCCAGTCCATCGATTCGCTCGAATCGACTTCAACGTAACCGCCACGCGCTTCGGCCAGCAGCTTCACCGAGTCTTGCGGCAGGATGCCGCGATCCCACAGCGAGCCGCGGTAGCTGGAGTAACGGCCGCGTTCCTGCGCCAGTTCCGTCGACGCGTAGTAAGCGTAGTAGCAGACCGCTTCCATCGACGTATCGGCGAACGCAACCGCCTCTTGCGACGCGTACGGCGTGCGCAGCAGGTGCAGGCAGTCCTGGAAGCCCATGATGCCCATGCCGACCGGACGGTGCTTCAGGTTCGAGTTACGCGCCTTGGCGACTGCGTAGTAATTGATGTCGATCACGTTGTCGAGCATGCGCATCGCGACGCTGACGGTGCGCTTCAGCTTGTCGTGGTCGAGCGCCAGGGTGCCGTCGGCCTGTTCCTTCAGGTGAGCGACGAGGTTCACGGAGCCCAGGTTGCAGACGGCGATTTCGGCGTCGCTGGTGTTCAGCGTGATTTCCGTGCACAGGTTCGACGAGTGGACGACACCGACGTGCTGTTGCGGCGAACGCACATTGCACGGATCCTTGAACGTGATCCACGGGTGGCCGGTTTCGAACAGCATGCCCAGCATCTTGCGCCACAGTTGCGCCGCCGGGATCTTCTTGAACAGCTTGATCTCGCCGCGCGCAACCTTGTCTTCGTAAGCCGTGTAAGCCGTTTCGAATTCGGCGCCGAACTTGTCGTGCAGGTCCGGGCAGGTGGACGGCGAGAACAGCGTCCAGTCGCCGCCTTCGTGCACGCGCTTCATGAACAGGTCGGGAATCCAGTTCGCCGTGTTCATGTCGTGGGTGCGGCGACGATCGTCGCCGGTGTTCTTACGCAGCTCGAGGAATTCTTCGATGTCCAGGTGCCACGTTTCCAGGTACGCGCAGACCGCGCCCTTGCGCTTGCCGCCCTGGTTCACAGCGACAGCCGTGTCGTTGACGACCTTCAGGAACGGCACGACGCCTTGCGACTTGCCATTGGTGCCCTTGATGTGCGAACCCAGAGCACGCACGCGCGTCCAGTCGTTGCCCAGACCGCCGGCGAATTTCGACAGCAGCGCGTTTTCCTTCAGCGCTTCGTAGATGCCGTCGAGGTCGTCGTCGACCGTCGTCAGGTAGCACGACGACAGTTGCGAGCGGCGGGTACCCGAGTTGAACAAAGTGGGCGTGGACGACATGAAGTCGAAGCTCGACAGCACCTTGTAAAACTCGATCGCGCGCGCTTCGCGGTCGATCTCGTTCAGCGACAGACCCATCGCCACACGCATAAAGAATGCCTGCGGCATTTCGATGCGCACGCCGTCGTGATGCAGGAAGTAGCGGTCGTACAGCGTTTGCAGACCGAGGTAGCCGAACTGCAGGTCGCGGTTGTTGTCGAGTGCGGCGCCGAGGCGCTTCAGGTCGAACTGCAGCAGCTTGTCGTCGAGCAGCTCGGCTTGCACGCCGCGCTTGATGAATTGCGGGAAGTACTCGGCGTAGCGTTCGCCCATTTCCGTTTGCGTGACTTCCTCTTCGAGGATCTCGCGGCGGATCGTGTGCAGCAGGATGCGTGCGGTGACCTGGCTATAAGCCGGGTCTTTTTCGATCATCGTGCGGGCAGCCAGAATTGCCGAGTCGTAGACCTGGCTCATCGGCACGCCGTCGTACAGATTCTTGACCGTTTCCGCGATGATCGGATCGGCGCTCACGGCGTCGCCCAGGTTCGAGCAGGCCAGTTCGATGATGCCGCGCAGCGCAGCCATGTCGAGCGGACGCGTCACGCCGTTGTCGGTGACGTTCAGGCCCGGCGTGCTGGCGACGATCTGGTCGTCATGACCGCGCGCCTGGGTGCGCTTCTCGCGATACAGCACATACGCACGCGCGACGTTGTGTTCGCCGCCGCGCATCAGCGCGAGTTCGACCTGATCCTGGATGTCTTCGATATGGAACGTGCCGCCGTTCGGACGGCTGCGCACGAGCGCACGCACCACATTCTGCGTGAGTTGCTCGACCAGTTCGCGCACGCGAGCCGACGCCGCGCCTTGACCACCGTTGACGGCCAGAAATGCCTTCGTCACGGCGATGGCGATTTTCGACGGCTCGAACGACACCACGCTGCCGTTACGACGGATCACCTTGTAGTCGGCGTAGGTCACTTGCGGCGCGAGCGCCTGGGCGCCTTGTGTCTGGCCGAAGGCCTGGCCAGCCGGTGAACCCTCGTACCGGGTCGTCGCGTTGTCGGTGGTTTGCATGTGCAAAGCTCCTGGTCTTGGAAATGTTGCGGAGATAACCGCGGATTAAAACGAACGCTGCGCCGCCGCGTGCGCAAGCGATGGGGTGCAGGAAAAAGGCCGGCTGAGCCGGGTGGCGGGATGCGACAGCGATGAAGCCTGATTCGAATTGATAACGGTCTTCACCATGTGTGTCGCGATCACTTGCTATGCCCTTTTCCTGAATGCTTCTGGACGCTGCCGGCTCTCTCGACCGGCCACGCCGCAGGAATATTTTTCGCTGCCCGGAATGCTTGCGGCGCCATGCTCGGGAAGCGGGGCGCCGCAGACTTATGCACTCAGTTATGCACAGAGTTATACACACCGGACACAAGATATAGTGCGAAACTGAATTTCTGGCACCAAGTATAGTGTAGTTTCAAGACAGGTCAAATCGTTTTATTTGCTTTCAAAGGCTTGACTTTTGCATAGCGCGACGCGAAGCCGACTCCCCGGAGAACAAGGCAGCGCCTTGTTCTCCTCGCATCACGCGAGGTTGCGCGAAGGGTCGTTACAGCGTTTTGGAAAACTTGAGATAGGGGAAGTACTGATCCGCTAACGCGGCGTCGCGCTGCAGACGCTGCCACTCGAAATGCGGCCCTGGATCGGTCTTGCGGCCGGGGGCGATGTCCGAGTGACCGGCGAGGCCTTCGACCGGATAGCGGGCCTTGAGCGCCGTCACAAGTGCACCGAGCGTGCGATATTGCGCCGCTTCGAAAGCAGTCGTATCACTGCCCTCCAGCTCGATGCCGATCGAGAAATCGTTGCAGCGCTCGCGGCCGAAAAAATTCGACGGCCCGGCGTGCCATGCCCGCTCGTTGCAGGACACGAATTGCTCGAGCGCGCCGTCGCGATGAATCACGAAATGCGCCGACACCCGCACGCCGCGCAGATGCGTGTCGTAGTACGGGTGAGCGTCGCAGTCGAGTGTGTTCTGGAACAGTTCGGCGATCGCCGTGCCGCCAAACTCATCTGGCGGCAGGCTGATGTTGTGGACGACGATCAGCGTCGGCACGGCCCCTTCGGGCCGCGCTTCGAAATTCGGCGATGGCAGCTTGCGTGCGGCGGCAACCCAACCGTCGGCATCGACGGTGAACGCGACGTTCATCGAGCGTCGCGGCCCGAGGGACGCGCGCCATGACGCTGCGCGTGCGCGGCGCTGCAGAAAGGCTGCCCCGCCACCACCACGGAGTCGCTCTTCGGCGCGTGCACGCCGCACTCGGCGCAACGGATCATCGGCTCGGCGAGCTGGGGCTGCGCTTGCGGCGCATTGGGTCCACGCGCGCCGCCATTCGGACCGCTCTGGCCTCTTGCACCGCCGGCACCCGCGGCGCCATTCGCACCGGCGCCGGTGCGTTGCGACGCTTGCGCGTCATGGCGACGCAGCGCCTTGACCAGCCACTGGCCAACGATGAACAACAGGATCAGCAGAAAAATTTGTCGCATAGCAGGACACTCACACTACAGCACGGTGCAACAGCACCTCGAATACGAAACGGCTGCCGACGTACGCCAGCAACAGCGCGACGAACGACGCCAGCACCCAGCGCAATGCCGCACGGCCGCGCCAGCCGGAAACCTTGCGCGCAGTCAGCAGCGCGCCGAACATCACCCAGGAAAGAATCGCGAAGACGGTCTTGTGATCGAGCCGCAAGGCGCGGTCGACCAGTTGCTCGCTGAACAGGATGCCCGATACCAGCGTCAGCGTGAGCAGCACGAAGCCGGCGCCGATCAGACGGAACAGCAGCTTTTCAAGTGTCAGCAGCGGCGGCAAGGTGTCGAGCCAGCTCGACAGCCAGCCGTTGCCCGCCGCAGCCGTATTGCGTTGCGACATGCCGCCGCGCATGGCATGCAGACGCCGCTCGACCAGCAGCATCAGAACCGCGTGCAGCGCCGCGATCGCGAACAAGCCGTACGCGATATTGGCGATCAGAAAATGCAGCTTGAACATCGGCGCGGCTGAATACGGCAGCACGCGCACGCCATTGAACGCCAGCGGCAATAAAGAAGCGACGCAGGCAAGCGGCAACACCAGCAGGCGCAAGCCGTCGAGTGGAAAGAAAAAGCTCTCGATCCAGTAGATGCCGGCGCCGAGCCAGAACATCGCCGACAGCGCGAACGCGAAACCGAACACCATCGCGTTTTGGGGAAAGATGGTGGTGTGCAGCAGCACGCCGTGGGCAAGCAGCGCGACAAACAGCAGCGCGCGGCCCGAGGTGCTCATGCCCGAAGCGGCCGATGAGGCCGGGATGCCCGCGGAGACGGGCACCGGCGGCACGCTCTCGAGCATGGGGCGCAAGGCGGCGTGCCGGTGCGAGCGCCAGCCGGCCACGGCTAGACCGCCGTAGAGGAGCGCAGTGAGGGCATACAGTACAATATCCATATTCGAAGTTTACACTAGGCCCCTGCTCCGCGACGTCTCCCTCATCGCGCCCCGCTCCGGCCGCACAGTTCATCGCTCCCCATGCTCGACAATCTGACTCAACGGATGGCGCGCGTCGTCAAGACGCTGCGCGGCGAAGCCCGGCTCACCGAGGCGAACACCCAGGAAATGCTGCGTGAAGTGCGCCTCGCGCTCCTCGAAGCGGACGTGGCGCTGCCCGTCGTGCGCGAGTTCATCGCCAAGGTGAAGGAAAAAGCGCTCGGCGAGGAGGTGATCAGCAGCCTGTCCCCGGGTCAGGCGCTGGTCGGCGTGGTGCAGCGCGAGCTGACCGCGATCATCGGCGGCGACTATGAAGGCAAGGCTGTCGAGCTGAACCTCGCCGTCACGCCGCCGGCCGTCATCCTGATGGCGGGTCTGCAAGGCGCCGGCAAAACGACCACGGTCGGCAAGCTCGCCAAGCTCCTGCGCGAAAAGTACAAGAAGAAGGTCCTCACCGTTTCGTGCGACGTCTACCGCCCGGCTGCTATTGCGCAGTTGAAGACGGTGACCGAGCAGGTCGGCGCGGACTTCTTCCCGTCGGAACCGGATCAGAAGCCAGTGGATATCGCGATCGCCGCGGTGGATTGGGCCAAGCGCCACTACCACGACGTGCTGCTGGTCGACACGGCCGGCCGTCTGGGTATCGACGAAGCGATGATGGCCGAAATCACCGCGCTGCACAGCACGCTGAAACCGGCGGAAACGCTGTTCGTCGTCGACGCGATGCTCGGCCAGGACGCGGTCAACACCGCGAAGGCCTTTAGCGACGCATTGCCGCTCACCGGCGTCGTCCTCACCAAGCTCGACGGCGATTCACGCGGTGGCGCGGCGCTCTCCGTGCGCCACGTGACGGGCAAGCCGATCAAGTTCGTCGGCGTCGCCGAAAAGCTCGATGGCCTCGAAATTTTCTACCCGGATCGCATGGCGAACCGGATTCTCGGCATGGGCGACATTCTCGCCCTCGTCGAAGAAGCACAACGCGGTGTGGACGTTCAGGCCGCGCAGAAGCTCGCCGACAAGGTCAAGAAAGGCGGCGACTTCGACCTCAACGATTTCCGCACGCAGCTTACGCAGATGAAGAGCATGGGCGGCCTGTCGTCGCTGATGGACAAGCTGCCCGCGCAGTTCCAGCAGGCCGCTGCCGGCGCCAATATGGGCATGGCCGAATCGCAGATGCGCCGCATGGAAGGCATCATCAATTCGATGACACCGCTGGAGCGCGCCAAGCCCGATCTGATCAAGGCCACCCGCAAGCGCCGCATTGCCGCCGGCGCGGGCGTGCAGGTGCAGGAAGTCAACCGCATGCTGAATCAGTACGACCAGATGCGCACGATGATGAAAAAGCTGAAGGGCGGCAATCTGCAAAAGATGATGCGCGGCATGAAGGGCATGATGCCCGGCATGCGCTAAGCTTTAGCAAGACGGCGGCGCGCGTGCTTCCGTGCGTAAACAACGGCACGCGCGGCTGACTCCGGATTTGTGCGGGTTTATTCTGTACCGCACGCCGTCGTTCTCACCCACACTATGTATACAGTTACCGCCCGTCAGACGTCATGAACCGCGAAGAAGCTCTCCATATTTTTAGCCACTCCGAAGAAATCGTTTCGGCCGACGACGTCAACGCGTCGATCAGCGGCATGGCTGCCGCCATCCGCAACGAGATGAGCGAGGACTTCCCGCTCGTGCTGTCGGTGATGGGCGGCGCGGCGGTGTTCACCGGCATGTTGCTGCCGCACCTCGATTTCCCGCTCGAGTTCGACTACATCCACCTGACCCGCTATCGCAACACCACCAAGGGTGGCAATGAGATGCAGTGGCGCGTGGCGCCGGCTGAGTCGGTGAAGGATCGCGTCGTGCTGGTGCTCGACGACATCCTCGACGAAGGCGAGACGATGGCCGCGATCCGCGATCGCATCCTCGCGATGGGCGCGAAGCGCTTCCTGAGCGCGGTGCTGTGCGAGAAGATCATTCCGAAGGCCAAGCCGCTGCGCCCGGATTACTGTGGTTTCGAAGTGCCGGACCGTTACGTGTTCGGTTGCGGGATGGATGCGAAAGGCTACTGGCGCAACCTGCCGACTATTCGGGCGTTGACCGAAGGGGCTTAACTTAAAGCCAGGTTGGTTTGGCGGCGCCATTTACGGCGCGCACCGGCGTAAAAAAAGCGGCCCACTGGCCGCTTTTTGTTTATCAGGCAGGTGATAGCACTGCTGCGCTACCGCGCTGAACCCCATACCCGATCTCACTCAAAGTTGATGCACAAAAGAGCGGATACCGCCGAGCATCATTTCGACTGAGATCGCCACCAGCACCAATCCCATTAGCCGCTCAAAGGCCATCATCGCGCGCTCGCCGAGCCACGCCTGAATGCGCTCCGCCAGCATCAGCACGATCGCGCAGACGATCATTGTGACGGTCAGCGCACCGATCCACTCGAACATCTTGCCGGGCGCCTGCGACGTCAACAACATCACCGTCGCCAGCGCCGACGGGCCAGCCAGTGCCGGAATGGCAAGAGGCACGATGAGCGGCTCGCCGCCGCGCGTGTCACCGCCGAACGGACCGTCAGGATGCGGAAACACCATCCTGAGCGCAATCAGAAACAGCACAATCCCGCCACCGATGCGCAAAGACTGGTCGGTCAGACTCATCATGCGCAGGAAGCGGTCGCCGACCACCATGAAGACCAGCAGGATCGCGAAGGCGATCGCCACCTCGCGGAGAATGACGATCGTGCGCCGCTTAGGCGATACGCTGCGCAGACAACTGATAAAGAGCGGAATATTGCCGAGCGGATCGGTGATCAGAATCAGCAGGACGGTCGCGGATACGAAGGTGTACTCCACCGTCCGCTCCGCTTATTGCGCCAATGCTGCGCGAACCTTGCCGATCACCGTTTGGGCGGCGTCTTCGACCGGCAGCAGCGTCGCTTCAGCGTCGCGGCGGCCTTGATACTCGAGCTTGCCGTCCTTGAGACCACGATCGCCGATCACCAGACGATGCGGCACGCCGATCAGCTCCCAGTCGGCGAACATCACGCCCGGACGTTCGCCGCGATCGTCGAGGATCACGTCGACACCGGCTTCGACCAGTTCCGCGTACAGCTTGTCGGCCTGCTCACGCACGGCTTCGCTGCGGTCGTAACCCATCGGGCACAGCACGACCTCGAACGGTGCGATCGACTCCGGCCAGATGATGCCCTTGTCGTCGAAATTCTGTTCGATCGCCGCGCCCAGAATACGCGTGATGCCGATGCCGTAGCAGCCCATTTCCATCGGCTGCGGCTTGCCGTTCTCGTCGAGACAGGTCGCGTTCATCGCTTCCGAGTATTTCTTGCCGAGCTGGAACACGTGGCCGACTTCGATGCCACGGCAGATGTCGATCACGCCCTTGCCGTCCGGCGACGGATCCCCCTTCTTCACATTGCGGATATCGGCGATGACCGGCTCCGGCAGATCGCGGCCCCAGTTCACGCCGGTGGTGTGGTAATCCACTTCGTTCGTACCCACCACGAAGTCGCTCATGTTCGCGACTGTGCGATCCGCGACGACTTTGATCGGCTTCTTCGTGTTGATCGGGCCGAGATAACCCGGCGGCGTGCCGAAGGTCTCGATGATCTCGGCTTCGGTCGCCATGCGGAAGTCCGCCAGACCCGGCAGCTTGCTTGCCTTGATCTCGTTCAGCTCGTGATCGCCGCGCAGCATCAGCAACCAGATGGTCGGTTCGGCGCCTTCGTTTTCCGTGGCGAGAATGATCGACTTGATGGTGCGCTCGAGCGGGATGTTCAGCAGCTCGGCCACGGCCTCGCACTTTGCTTTGCCCGGCGTCGCGGTCTTCTTCATCTCTTCGGTCGGCGCTGCGCGTTCCGCGTACAGCGGCAACGCTTCGGCCGCCTCAACGTTCGCAGCGAACTCCGAGGTCGGGCAATACGCGATCGCGTCTTCCCCGGTGTCGGCGATCACGTGGAATTCGTGTGAGCCGCTGCCGCCGATCGAACCGTTGTCCGCTGCCACTGCGCGGAAATCCAGGCCGAGGCGTGTGAAGATACGCACGTACGCGTCGTACATCTTGCGATACGACTCGCGCAGGCCTTCCGCGTCCTTGTCGAACGAGTACGCGTCTTTCATGATGAACTCGCGGCCACGCATCACGCCGAAACGCGGACGGATCTCGTCGCGAAACTTCGTCTGGATCTGATAGAAGTTCACGGGCAACTGGCGGTAGCTCTTGATCTGGCCGCGCGCGATATCCGTGACCACTTCTTCGTGGGTCGGTCCGAGCACAAAATCGGATTGCTTGCGATCCTTGAAGCGCAGCAGTTCGGGGCCGTACTTTTCCCAACGGCCCGATTCCTGCCACAGTTCAGCCGGCTGCACCGAAGGCATCAACAGTTCGATCGCGCCTGCCCGGTTCATTTCTTCGCGCACGATGGCTTCCACCTTGCGGATCGAACGCAGGCCGATGGGCAGGTAGTTATAGATGCCACCGGCAACGCGGCGGATCATGCCGGCGCGTACCATGAGCTTGTGGCTGACGATCTCGGCGTCGGCGGGCGCTTCTTTCAGTGTGCCGATAAAGAAACGGGAAGCTTTCATTCAGATTTTCCAAAAGCGGCGGCTCCGGAGGGACCGCCCGAAAGGTGAAAACGGTGGGGAAACCGACACAGACCCGGCCTCGCGCCGGCACGGAATTGCCACATACCCGGCCAAAGTCTGTCCAGGAATCCGGCTCAGACCCGGCAAATGGTCCGCGTATACCAGGCAAAACCCCGGCAAAACCGGCCCGATCGCGGCGCCGAAGCCGCCGCGCAAAGCCTTTGCAGCAAGGGATAAGGCACGGAAAGACTGACAGGCTACCGCAAACGCGGGCCTTTTGCGGCGAATCGTTCCAATCTGGTGCGAATCGGTGCGTCGGGTCCGTTATCTGTTTATAATCAAAGCAATTTTAAAGGATTCGAAGGTGGTTGTATGCTGGATCGTGAAGGCTTTCGCCCGAACGTCGGCATCATCCTCTTGAACGCGCACAACGAGGTGTTTTGGGGCAAACGGCTCCGTGAACATTCCTGGCAGTTTCCCCAAGGGGGCATCAAGTACGGAGAGACCCCCGTGCAAGCGATGTATCGGGAGTTACACGAAGAAACCGGGCTGCTTCCTGAGCACGTCAAGGTGATCGGTCGCACGCGCGACTGGTTGCGTTACGAGGTGCCTGACAAGTTCATCAAGCGCGAAGTACGCGGTCATTACCGCGGCCAGAAACAAATCTGGTTCTTGCTCCGGATGGTTGGACGCGATTGCGACATTTGCTTGCGCGCCACCGACCACCCTGAGTTCGATGCGTGGCGCTGGAACGAGTACTGGGTGCCGCTCGACTGTGTGATCGAGTTCAAGCGGGATGTGTATCAGTTGGCGCTGACGGAGCTATCCCGTTTCATGCGCCGGGCTGCGCCGCGTGCGGAAAAACCTGGCGGGCACCATGGGCCGCGTTATCCCCGGATAGCGTCGTCGATGGAAAGTCCGCCGGATTCGACGATGATGACGGTCACCACCTCGGTGACCACAGTCAGCATCGAAACGTCGATTCACACGACGTTCGCGTCTGATTGCGGTCCGGGCTCCGGGTCGGTTGCCGAAGTTGGCTCCGCGTCGGAACACGAAGACGAATCGGAGCGCGAAACCGCCGGCTCGCTGTTCCGCCCTGGCGTGCGCAATTAACAATTCTGTGCGGCTGTCCACGCCGCTTCTGCTGGTGCGGCTCAATGAGCCGCACCAGTGTTTCGAGGAAACCATATTGAAAGCACTTGCTCTCGTCGTGGCGTGCGTCGCCACCGGCGCCCTGCTGGCTGGATGTTCGAGCGCCGGCAAACCTACCAATAAAGACGACAGCGAGTTTGCCTACCTGTTGGACCGGCCGAGCACCTGGGTTGAAAACAAGGTGGACGCCTTGCCGCCGCTGCCGCAAGACTCGAATCTTCTGCCCTTCGAGGTTTCGGGCAATACGCCGCTGCATTTCGCGATCGATAGAAATTCGCTTACCGTCGGGACCGACGGCGTGGTGCGCTACACCGTCGTCGTAACGAGCCCGAGCGGCGCGCGCAACGTGAACTACGAAGGGATTCGCTGCGATACGTATGAATGGCGCCAGTACGCGGGGCTGAACGCCGATCACGACGGCTGGGATCAAACCGTCGCCAACGACTTCAGGCGCATTGAGAATGGCGCGCTGAACGCCTATCAGGCTGCGCTGTATCAGGATTACCTGTGTGCGAACAAGATGCCCACGGGCAACGCCAAGCAAATTGTCGAGAACATCCGCTACAAGCGCACGCAGACCTCGTTGATTCACTAAGGCCGTTTTCGCGAGCGTCCTTCTTCGAATGTGGAAGCCGCCGCGAATGTGAAAAAGCCGTTCCAGCTCACGCCGGAACGGCTTTTTTTCTGTCGTGCGAACCGTGCTCGGGAGTCAGACCAGCACAAGGTTGTCGCGGTGAATCACCTCAGGCTCCAGCATATAGCCGAGCACCGATTCAATGTCGCCGCTCGGACGCCGCTGGATCAGCTTGGTTTCCGCGCTGCTGTAGTTCGTCAGGCCGCGCGCTACTTCACGCCCTGCCGCGCTCAGGCAAGCGATCACTTCGCCGCGCGCAAACGCGCCCTGCACACCGACGATGCCGATCGGCAGCAAACTCTTGCCGCCTTCGGTCAGCTTTTCGACTGCGCCGTCGTCGATCACCACGTGGCCGCGCACCTGCAGATGATCGGCCATCCATTGCTTGCGCGCCGCCATGCGTGCAGTGCGCGCGATCAACTGTGTGCCGATCGCCTCACCCGAGGCAAGCCGTGACAACACGTCTGCTTCACGCCCGCTCGCGATTACCGTATTGGCGCCGCTGTGCGCCGCGCGTTTGGCCGCGAGAATCTTGGTCAGCATGCCGCCTCGGCCCAAGCTCGAACCCGCGCCGCCCGCCATTGCTTCGAGCTCCGGCGCACCGGCATCCGCCTGCTGAACGAGCGTCGCGTTCGGATCCTTGCGCGGGTCTGCGGTGAAAAGCCCCTGCTGATCGGTGAGGATAATGAGCGCATCGCCTTCGATCAGATTGGCGACCAAGGCGCCTAGCGTGTCGTTGTCGCCGAACTTGATTTCGTCGGTAACGACCGTGTCGTTCTCGTTGATGATCGGCACGACGCCCAGACGCAGCAGGGTCAGCAACGTGGAACGCGCGTTCAGATAGCGTTCGCGGTCGGCCAGATCGGCGTGGGTCAGCAGAATCTGCGCAGTCTGGATCGAATGCTCGGCGAAGCGGCTTTCGTAGACTTGCGCGAGACCCATTTGACCGACAGCCGCGGCCGCCTGCAATTCGTCGATTTCGCGTGGCCGCTTGGTCCAGCCGAGCCGCTGCATCCCTTCGGCAATAGCACCCGAACTGACCAGCACCACTTCCTTGCCCTGCGCGCGCAGTGCTGCAATCTGCGCGGCCCAGCGGCCGATTGCAGCATGATCGAGGCCGCGCCCGTCATTCGTAACGAGGCTCGAGCCGACTTTCACTACCAATCGCCGTGAATCTGCGATGACGGAACGCATTGTGCGCGGTCTCCCAAGATGACGCGTGATGCATGCCGGCAGCCCGTGCAGGCGCCGGCGCTCAGGCTTGTTATTACTGCTGCGGGTCGACGCTCGAGTCGTCCGACGCAGCGGCCGGTGCTTCCGGCTTTGCGCGGAAACGCACGTCAGCAGCGAGATCTTCGGCTTCCGCCGCGCGCTGCGCGTCCGAATGCGCGGCGATGTGGTCATACACCGCGTAGCAAAGACTTTCGCAACCCTGACCGGTCAGCGCAGAGATTTCGAACACCGGGCCCTCCCAACCGTAGCCTTCAAGGAAGGCCGACACGCGCGCTTCGCGCTCGTCTTCGGGCACCATGTCGAGCTTGTTGAGCACCAGCCAGCGGGGCTTCTCATAGAGCAGCTCGTCGTACTTGCGCAGCTCGTTGACGATCGCCTTGGCTTCCGCGACGGGATCGACGGCTTCGTCGAACGGCGCGAGGTCGACGATATGCAACAGCAAGCCGGTGCGCTGCAGGTGACGCAGGAACTGGTGACCCAGGCCGGCGCCTTCCGCCGCGCCTTCGATCAGGCCAGGAATGTCGGCAATTACGAAGCTGCGGCTCGGCCCAACACGTACCACGCCGAGATTCGGCGCGAGCGTCGTGAACGGATAGTCCGCGATCTTCGGCCGCGCGTTCGACACCGACGAGATGAAGGTCGACTTGCCGGCGTTCGGCATTCCGAGCAGACCGACGTCGGCCAGCACCTTCAATTCGAGGCGCACCATACGGCGCTCGCCGGGCTTGCCGTCGGTTTTCTGACGCGGCGCGCGGTTCGTACTGGATTTGAAATGCAGGTTACCGAGACCGCCCGCACCGCCCTGCGCGATTTGCACGCTCTGGTTGTGCTCGGTCAAATCGGCGATCAGCTCGCCGGTTTCCATATCGGTGATAGTCGTGCCGACCGGCATGCGCAGCGTGATGTCGTCGCCGCCCTTGCCGTAGCAGTCCGCGCCGCGGCCGTTTTCGCCGTTGCGCGCCAAATGTTTTTTCGCGTAGCGGTAGTCGATCAGCGTGTTGATGTTGCGGTCTGCAACCGCGATCACGCTGCCGCCCCGGCCGCCGTCGCCGCCATCCGGGCCGCCGAACGGAACGAATTTCTCGCGGCGCATCGACGCGCTGCCATCCCCTCCGTCGCCGGCGATGACTTCAATCCTCGCTTCGTCAATGAACTTCATGCGTAACTCCGTCCCGTGGTGTGCTGCTAGATGGTGCTGCTGGGTTGATGCTTTCAGATGCTGCTATTTTGCCGCGCCCGCCGTGCGGTGGGCAATCGGCCGATCGGCTAACCGCGCCGATTTGGCCGTGCAATCCGCCAATTCTTCGGACAAAAAGCGCTGCAATAAAAAAAGCCCCGCGAACTTCGCGGGGCCTTTTTCCGGTCCTGAAGCCCGTGCCTGATTAAACTCAGACTGCTGCCGGGACGACGTTGACCATGTGCTTCTTCGCTGCGCCCTTCGTCGAAAAATTGACGTGGCCGTCCGTCAGCGCGAACAAGGTGTGATCCTTGCCGATACCGACGTTTTCGCCCGGGTGCATGCGCGTGCCACGTTGGCGAACGATGATGCCGCCAGCGTTGATGGCCTGACCGCCGTAAACCTTGACGCCGAGACGCTTCGATTCAGAGTCGCGGCCGTTGCGGGATGATCCGCCTGCCTTTTTGTGTGCCATTTGATTTGCTCCTTAACCGTTGCGCTTACGCGTTGATCGCGTCGATGCGCAGTTCGGTATAGTTCTGGCGGTGGCCGCCATGCTTCTGGTAGTGCTTCCGGCGACGCATCTTGAAGATGGTCACTTTTGCGTGACGACCTTGCGACACGACGGTAGCCTTGACGGAAGCCCCACTGACCAGCGGCGTACCGAACTTAATCGATTCGCCTTCGCCCACTGCGAGAACCTGGTCGAGCGTGATTTCAGCGTCAATGTCTGCCGGTATCTGTTCTACTTTAAGTTTTTCGCCGACGGCAACTTTATACTGCTTGCCACCGGTTTTTATGACCGCGTACATTGAGAACCTCACTCTGTGTTCATTTTTCCCACGCACCGCGCGCGGAAACCCGTGATTATACATAGAGTTAGCTGCTCGGTCAAAACTCATTGAGAGTCGCCGCGCGCACCGCCCGGCGACTTGCCGTCCAGCCCCGGCACACGGCCTGGCCGTTGCCTCCGTCGCGCCGTGCCGCAGCCTGCGACCCGGAACTGTCGCGATTCGCCTTATAATTCGCGGCACTACCCAATTCAGCCATCATGTCGTCGACTGCCACCCCCTCCTCCAACGCCGCCAGCCTGCTCGCTCCGATCGCCGAAGACATGCAGCAGGTCAATCGCGTCATACGGCACCGTCTGGCGTCCGACGTGATGCTGATCAATCAGATCTCCGAGTACATCATCAGCGCCGGGGGCAAACGGCTGCGGCCCGCGCTACTGCTGCTGGTGGCGGGCGCGCTCGGCGAAACCACCGGGCACCGGCACGAACTCGCCGCGGTGGTGGAATTCATCCACACGGCCACGCTGCTGCACGACGACGTGGTCGACGAATCCGACCTGCGGCGCGGCCGCCAGACGGCCAATGCGCTGTTCGGCAACGCTGCGAGCGTGCTGGTCGGCGATTTTCTCTACTCCCGCTCGTTCCAGATGATGGTCGGCGTGGGCAAGATGCGCGTGATGGAAATCCTGTCAGAGGCGACCAACATCATCTCCGAGGGCGAAGTGCTGCAGTTGCTGAACATGCACGACGCCGACGTGGACGAAGCACGTTACATGCAGGTGATCCGCTACAAAACCGCCAAATTGTTCGAGGCGGCCGCCCAACTCGGTGCGGTGCTGGCAGGGTCGGACGCGAAGACGGAAGCCGCCGCCGCGGAATTCGGCCGCCGCATCGGCACCGCGTTTCAGATCATGGACGACTGGCTCGACTACACGGGCACGGCTGAATCGATGGGCAAGAACGCCGGCGACGATCTGCGCGAAGGCAAACCCACGCTCCCGCTGATTTATCTGATCGAACGCGGCACGCCCGAGCAGTCGGCGCTCGCGCGGGAAGCCATCGAGCAAGGCGGCACGGACCGTTTCGACACCATTTTCGAGGCGATCACGCGTTCCGGCGCGCTGGATCACACGCTCGAGTGCGCGAAGCAGGAAGCGACGGCCGCAGCTGCAGCAATTTCTTCATTTCCGGATTCCATTTTCAAAGATAGCCTGCTAGAATTATGTTCTTACTCGACGGCAAGACAGTCTTGAAAGAGACTGAAACACCGTAGGAGTCCAGTACCAAATCGGGGTGTAGCTTAGCCTGGTAGAGCGCTACGTTCGGGACGTAGAGGCCGGAGGTTCGAATCCTCTCACCCCGACCAGATTTGCCTTGTTAGTTCAAGGCTCGAAAAACCGCCCAGCTTGCTTGGCGGTTTTTTTGTTTTGGGTCGTGATTTTTTGTGCCCCGCCGACGCCTTGCCACAACATACGATTTGTCCCAGTCTTCATAGACCATCCGCGGAGGCGGCTCGCCCAGCCCCCTCTGCTATATTCTCTCCATCCCGTCCCCTATCCTTCACTACGCGTGGAACAACTTCCCTTATGGGCGCAGATCGGCGCCGTCTTTCTGCTGCTTATCTGCTCCAGCTTCTTTTCGATTTCCGAAACGGCGATGATGGCGATCAACCGCCATCGCCTGAAACACCTTGCCAACCAGAATGCGCTCGGCGCAAAGACCACTCAGGGCCTGCTCGCGCACACCGACCAACTGCTGAGCGTGGTCCTGATCGGCAACAATCTGTTCAACACGATCATCCCGGTGCTCACCACCTCGATCGCGCTGCATACCTTCGGCCATAACAATGTGGTGCTGTCGATCGCGACCGGCATCGTTGCGTTCCTGATCATCGTGTTCGCGGAAATCACGCCGAAGATCGTCGGCGCGACGTTCCCCGAGAAGATCGCCCTGCCGGCCAGCCTGCTGATCGCGCCGATGATGCGCGTCGGCAAGCCACTCGTCTGGTTCGTCAATCTGTTCGCGAACACGATCCTGCGCGTGCTGCATATCAATACCAAAGGCGCGCAAGATCAGCGGCTCTCCACCGAAGAGCTGCGCACCATCGTGCTCGAATCGGGCAGCTTCATGCCGACCAAGCACCGCAGCATTCTGTTGAACCTGTTCGACCTCGAAAACATTTCCGTCGACGACGTGATGATCCCGCGCCGCCGCATCGAAGCGCTCGACTTTGACGCACCGTTCGAGCAGATCCTGCATCAGTTGGAAACCTGTTATCACAACAAGCTGATCGTCTATCAAGGCGACATCGACCGGGTGCTCGGCGTGCTCCACGTGCGCAAGACACTGGCTGCGCTGCACAACCAGGAACTGGAGCGCGAGACGCTGCGCGAACTGCTGGCCGAGCCGTATTTCGTGCCGAGCGGCACCCCGGTATTCCAGCAACTACAGTACTTCCAGGAAAGCCGTCACCGCACGGCGCTGGTCGTGAACGAATACGGCGAGTTGCAAGGGCTGGTTACGCCGGAAGACATCATCGAAGAGCTGATCGGCGAATTCACTACGTCGATTCCGCGTAGCGCCAATTCGCGCGGCGGATGGAACGAGAACGGCGAATGTATCGTGGCGGGCAGCATGCCGCTGCGCGAACTGAACCGCTGGCTGCATCTCACGCTGCCGACCGACGGACCGAAAACGCTCAACGGCCTGATCCTCGAGATTCTCGAAGAGATTCCGGACGGCGACGTTTGCGTGCAGATCCGCGAGGTGAAACTCGAAGTGATGCGCAGCGACGACCAGGCGATCCGCACCGTCAAGCTGTTCAAACCGCCCACTCGCACGGGCGCGAAAGCCGTCAAGGCGGCGCGCGGTTAAGGCCTACACGCTGCGCAGCGTCGCACATCGGCTCGAAACGCGCCATTAGCCGATTGGCTGAATGGTGGTGCCTGCGGCGTTACCGGATGATGGAGTCGTCGTGTTCTACAGGCGGCTCATCACCGGTCTCTCATGCAAGATTCTTTTCAACGCGCGGCGTCGTTGCGGCCTGTCGCCGTCGATAGCGAAAGTCCAGCGAAACCCAGACATAACGCCTTTGCGGCCGACACCAGTGCCAGCTCCAACCTCAACTCGAGTCTCCCCGATTCCGACAACGCGCCTGCCGTACGCCTATTGACCGACACCTTGCAGGAGGCAACCCGCCGCAATGCGTCGGACCTGCACATCGAGCCGGCGGAGCACGGCTGGCGCGTGCGTTTGCGTATCGACGGCGTACTGCATGAAATCCCTCAGCCCCCTGCGCATCTGCGCGATGCGTTCATCACGCGCGTGAAGGTGCTGGCGCGCATGGATATCGCCGAGCGGCGCGTACCGCAGGACGGACGGCTGCGTATTGCCACGTCGCCCGGTCGCGTCGAAGACTATCGTGTCAACTCGCTGCCTACGTTGTTCGGCGAAAAGCTGGTGTTGCGCAGGCTCGACGCGTTGCCCACCAATCTTTCGCTCGACTCGCTCGGCCTCGATCCACAGCAACGTGAAGCGGTCGATGCCGCCATTCGCGCGCCGCACGGCCTCGTGCTGGTCACTGGGCCCACCGGCAGCGGCAAGACACTGTCGCTGTATTGCTTCCTGCACATGCTCAACGACGAGGCACGCAATCTGTGCTCGGTAGAGGATCCGGCGGAGATTCAACTGGCGGGTATCAATCAGGTGAGCGTGCGCGAAAAGGCTGGCCTGACATTCGCGGTTGCGCTGCGTGCGTTCCTCCGTCAGGATCCCGATGTGATCATGGTCGGCGAAATCCGTGACGACGAGACCGCCGATGTTGCCGTGAAGGCAGCGCAAACCGGTCACCTGGTGCTGTCCACCTTGCATACGAACGACGCACCTGCTGCTGTCGCGCGCCTGATCGACATCGGCGTCGAGCCTTACAACCTGGCCGCCGCGCTAAGGATGGTGACGGCACAGCGGCTGGTGCGGCGACTCTGCGTTGCATGCCGCGCACCGGCGCCGCAATCGGCAGCGGCGCTGCGAGCAGCGGGCTTCGCCGACGATCGTCTCGACGGCTGGCAACCATTCGCCGCCACCGGATGCGAAGCCTGCCACGGCATCGGCTACCGCGGCCGCGTCGGAGTTCACCAGGTGATGCCGGGCTCCGATGCGATGCGCGAGTTGATCGTGGCACGCGCAGGCACCCATGAGCTGGCCCGGCTCGCGCAAAGTGAACAGGTCGCCACCTTGCGCGACGCAGCCCTGGCGCGTGTACGCGACGGCACGACGAGCCTGACCGAAGCGCTGGCCGCCACCGAGGTCACATGAACGCAGCGACGACTCACCCACCCCCAGCGCCCGAGATGCGCTTCAGATGGCGCGGCGTCGATGCCGACGGCGTACAGAAAACCGGTGCGCTCATTGCGCCGGACGTCAGCACCGCACGAGCCATACTCAAACGCGAAAAGCTGTTTATCGTCGAACTCGCGGCACGCGGGCACGCGCCACGCCCTCAAACCCGCACCACCGACGTCACGGTGTTCACCCGGCAGCTCGCCAGTCTGCTGCGCGCAGGCTTGCCACTCGCGCCTTCGCTGGAACTGCTGGCGCAAGCGGATGGTTCGCGCGGCCAAGGTATGCAGCGGATCGTCGGCGCGCTGGCACGCGACATCACCGGTGGCCTGCGCTTCTCCGCAGCATTGCAACGGCACCCTGCTCAGTTCAACGCGCTGTACTGTCAACTTGTCGAAGTCGGCGAAGCAGCCGGCGCGCTGCCCGCCGTCCTCGCCCGGATCGCGGACGACCGCGAACGCGCCGCCGCGCAGCGTGCCAAGGTGCGCGCGGCGCTCACCTATCCGGTCGCAATCCTGTTGCTTGCGATCGCAATAACCGCCGCGTTGCTGGTTTGGGTCGTGCCGACTTTCAAGCAAATCTTCGACGGCTTCGGCGCGAAACTACCCGCGCCCACGCAGTTCGTGCTGGCCTTGTCAGCGGGTGCCGCGCGCTGGAGCATTCCTCTGGTCGTCACGGTTTTCGCCGCGGGCTCGGCTATGACGTTTCTGCTGCGACGTTCCGAAGCTGCGCGCATTCGGTTCGCCCGCTTATCGCTGACAATGCCGGTCGCCGGTTCGTTGCTGCGCACGTTGTGCGCGGCGCGCTGGAGCCGCGCACTCGGTACCTTGCTGTCGGCCGGCACACCGCTCGCGGATGCGTTCGATTCACTGACTCACGCCACCGTTTCCCAGAATAACAACACTTCCAGCAAAAGTTGTCAGTTTCCCTCGCGGTGCAGGCGGGTTTGTTGACTTTGATTTCTATATCGACATTGATGGCCGCCGTGCGCTGTGGGCAACCCGAAGGGTTGTCCATCAGCGTAGGCGGAAGAGCTGTGGAGAACTCGCGGACCCCGCAGGGGCTGTCCACGGGGTGCCGGAGGCAGCCGGTGGGCAGGCGAGTTGCCCACAGCTCCTCGCGGCACGATAATTCAAAGACGACCTCTGAGCAATCACGTACACATGGACCCAATCGAGTACGCAAAAGCGTTCTATCTTCAGCATTACGCTGTTCTGAACATGTGGAACATCACGCCTGGTGTCCGGGTGGTTCTCGGGAGTGGCGGCCCGCAGATATGTCGATTCTGCCAGAGACCGGCACCCGAGGTTACTTTCAGGTTGAAGGCTCACGCCATCCCCGAAGCACTGGGCAACAAGGGGATGCTGTCCCGTTACGAGTGCGATGAGTGCAACAAGCACTTCGGCAGCACAATTGAAAACGACTTGGGAAACTGGTCACTACCGATGCGCACACTCTTGCGCATATACGGTAAAAACGGCGTCCCCACGCTGAAAAATGGGCGCGACGGTTGGCGCATCGAGTGTGATGACGGAACCGAACTGAAGGTCAGTCACAATCGCATTGATTCTGTGTTTGAAGTCGACGAAGCGCAGAAGCTCATTCGGTTCAATCTGAAGAGGGGGCCGTTCGTTCCGCTGGCCGTTCGCAAAGCGCTCGTCAAGATTGGTCTAACGCTGCTGCCGGAAGCGGAAGTGTCGAACTTCGAGGAAACAATCAGGTGGATTCGTGACCCACAGCACTCGAATGAACGAATGGTTCGGATGCCCGTGCTTCGAACTTTGAGGCCTGGACCAATGAACGGCCAGATGATTACGGCCGCAGTGTTGCGTAGAAACGAGCCCAATATCGCCTTGCCGTACGCGTTTCTTATCCTGTCGATTGCGAACGAGACCTACCAAGTGATGCTTCCGAGCCCACAGCTGGACCCGCCCTTGGACGCGGCACCAATGCAAATGCCGGTGTTTCCTGTCGGACTGGGCCAAAACCGCGACTCGATTTGCGCCGCCTTGAATCTCTCCGACAGCGAACGCGTGGTCGACGAGGTTCTGTCGGCTGTCATGTCGTACGACGCCCGAATTCCGAGATAGGTCGTCCACATACCGTCGGTCCTCTAACGTGCCTACTCAGGTGCTTTCAGTAGCTCGCCGAGTTCGGAGGCCGCTGCTTCAACAACCTCAGCCAGTGAAATGAACGCGGCGGATGTAGGTTTCGGCGCGCGAAACTGCGCGCTGTAGTCCCTGAGCAGCAGTTGGAGAGATTGTACGACTCTCTTAGCTTGGAGAAGGTCTAGAGTTTCCTGAAAGTTCGACTCGGCTTCGAAAGCCATGTGGATGTAATGGTCGAGCGCCTCAAGACTGCTGTGGCCGGTCCACTCCATCACCTTCGCTTTGAGCGTTTCAGTTGAAAGCAGTGCACGTCGTAGGTCGCTCGGGCTTTCGAAATGGTGGGTCCTGATGAGGTCCCTAAAAATGTTCGTGATATAGCGATGGCGAAAGGCATGCATGCACGCTTCTTCGTCGTCGATGCCAGCTGCTTTTCGGAGGACATAGAGCTCGGCTCCGAGCGTGTCAATCTCGAGGGGTTGCCCGTTCGTCTCTGCAATGAACAGGAATCCGTGGTCTTTTGCCGTTCCAATCGTACTGCGCATGACCCTGTGGCGGTAATGCTTGACGAACGAAAGAATATCCCGCAAGTCGGCTTGCGTTACTGGAACGTAGCGGAAGACATCGTCACGGCGCTGTTTGGCTGTATATACCTTCAGCTCGCCAGTTCGCTCCGCCTCCTCAAGGTCTAACACCCTCACCAATGAAACCTCAATTCGGCGCCCGCCCGTGATTTCTAGAAGCCGGAGCATGATGTAGCGCCTCCGCGCAACAAAAGCCGATGCCGCTACTGTCGCGTTCGCCTCGTACAACCGGTTGACGGCCGAGGTCGAAATAGGCTGACGCCGACGAGTGCGCCCGTGCCGAGGTACGTGCTCGTGAACCCACACCGTTCGGGTGACAGTCTGTCCGCCACGACTACCCTTCACCTGGATGGATTTCTTTTCCGCCCGAACACGCCCGTCAGGTCCGATGAGGTTCAGGCCTGGCATCCGGCTATCGACGAACGCGAGAAAGTTGAGAACCGTGGAGCAAATGTTCGAGACCTGCTGGTCGCCGCGCTTCCGTTCGGCGACCAGCTCCTCGTCCTTCTCCACCAACAGAGCGTTCACAAACATTCTGAAGTGGCTATCCGTTAGGTCTATGAAGTCGACCTTGTTTTGATAGCACCACCTCACTAAGTGACTCAGGTTTTTGGCCCAGGTCAGCAGGGTTCCGCCTTTGTTCTTCCTCGAACGCCCCTTGCGATAACCACTCAGGAGGTACAGGTTGACCAACCAGCAGACCGTCCCGTCGGGCCACAGTACCTGAGGTATATCATGCGCCGGGTAATGGGACACGCCGCTGGGAGTAACGTGCAGCGGTAGCGAGCAGTCGTCGGTCGTGATGCAGTAGAGCTTAGCGGAAGCACTCATGCTAGTTTGAACTTCCGGAGCAACTCGGCCCGGCGTTTGTAGAACTCCGCATCCTTGCCAGCTTCTTGCGCCATGTGCTGAGCCAAAGCGAGGACCTCATCGAGTTGCAGGCTCATCAGGGCAATGTCATTTGCCACTCGATTCAGCTTCGCGGCCTTGTCGGCAAGCTCGCTCTTGTACCAATCAATTGTGCCACGTCCTGGCTGGTCAGCACCCCGACCAAGCTCTCTGAGCCTTTCGAGTGCCGCCTTACGATAGGTGTTGAGCGCCTGGTATCCGCCCTGCAACTCCGCATCAGCAATCGCCTTGTGGGTGTTCAGAGACATTCCGATAATCCCAATTTCTGGCAGCTCGAATGCAGCGAGCGCTCCTTGCGATGCCAAGGCTGATAAGAGCGCGTCACGAACCGACCCACCTACTGACTCCGGCGTTTTCACGACCTGTTGGAGCAGTTCGAACTGTTTCTTGACCGACGCCATTTTGGGACGGACATTCAGTTGTGCGTTTGGTGCCACGTCAAGCCTCCTCACGTCGCTTTATCACGCGATACAACACACGGTATTCCTCCCCATTGGGTCCGTCGAAAAATTCAGGTTCGACCGCCGCTTCACCCGACACAATCAAGTCCTCCACATAGTCGACGACATCGCGCTCGGGCAGGATGTAAAGCTCGTTGAGAGAAATGCCGTATCGGTCGCAAACCAGTTGCGCCAAATCCTGTGTGGCAGGATGGTCGACCTTGATGAGGTCCTTGGCAACGGTCGCCTTCACGCGGCGCAGCACTTTGCCGGATACCGCTTCGGTGACGTATCTGTATGTCATGGACGGCTTGGAATGTCCAAGAAAGTAACGCAGCACTTCGATTCCGCCAAAGGACCCCTTCCAGAAAAACAGCATGGCAAAGTTGCGCCGAAGCTGATGTGCACGGACGTAGTAACGTCTCCCTTGTTCGTCCTGGCCAGCTTGGTGGAAATCGCAAAACCGGTTGAAGCATCGACGCAGGTCAGGTTGGCAGGTTCCGAAAAATGGTTGTGCTCCGTTCCAGGCGCTGTACGGCACTTCGAACAATCTGCCTTGGGTCGGATAACCCAACGTCTGAAGTGTTCGCGACAACTTTGCCAAGAGGAGCAACGCTTCGGCTGCTATGCCGGGTAACGGCCGAAGAACACGTTGTCTGTGTTCACCGACATTTGCTTTCCTCAGATAGAAGGCCAAGAAGTACGCACCGTGCTCTTCTACAATGCTGTCGGCCTTCATCTCCTCCAGCTCGGATGCGCGCCGAGCCATCAAAGTATTGACCATGATGGCGACGGCACCAATCAGCACCTCCAACATGTTGAACAGACATTCGCCTCGGCGGAGATGTCGGAAGAACTCGCCAGGAGTGCCCGCGTCCGAGCGCCAAGTCACGATGCCTAAAGCTGCAAGCTTGGGTGGCACCGGACAAGTCATCTCACGTATGTCATCTCCCTTGCGTGCCAGCGTGAGGTAGAAGTCGACAAGCGGCTCACCATACTCGAGGAAGAAGCCGATTGACTTCGAGAGCAAATCGTTCGCGAGAGAAAATGGAAGGGTGGTGAAACGCTGCCGTTCCTTGGTGCGTTCTTTGAGCAGAATTTCCGCTCCATCAAGGGCAGCGAGTGACTGTTCCGAAATGAGGCAAATTCCATGCTGTCGAGCGACGTGCATGTTTCTCAAAACGGCAAGGTATTGGCCCACATAGTCGACGGCCGCGCGCTCGTCGTCGTCGAGGTCGCTGACAGGAACGGCAGGCAACTCTTGCGCGAACCAGCGCGATGGTGCCACGTCTAGGCCGGGAAGCGTCAACCCGTCGAACTTGAGGTCCGTCAATACATATTCGCCTATCACCTTGGCCAACAGCCTTTTGCGCGCCACACGATACCGGTACTCCGTTGCCCCGCCGGTCTTTCCGGGAAGGTAACAGTCATTGAGCTTCAGCCAAGCCCTGGCGATGAGCGTCTGGTCAGGGGGAAGGTCCGACTCCTCGCCATCAGCCAACTCGAAAAGGCCTGGATTCGCAGCGCGCACCACGGCGAAGTCGCGCTCGGACACACACACACCTGCGAGGTGCTGGAGAATGCGATGTTTGGGCTCGTAAATCGCGTGTTTGAGTGTCCGATGCGAAGTGAGCGCGTCGATGAGGACCATCACGTCGTTGGCGGTGACGAGGCGGAAGCCATTGGCCGCTAGCCCGAATTGGCCACTGCGAAGCACGAAGTAGTCAAGCACGTGAAGAGCGACGGCTATGCGGCTACGCGCGGTCAGCGGCGCAAGAACAACGCTGCCAGTGAGGGCTGGGTGCGTCTGCAGACACAGGAATCGCTTGATGTCGTCCAGGAGAGGTTGATGCTTGCTGTCTGTCAACAGGCGGCCATCATCGAGGGTCTTCCGGAAGTCGATACTTGTTCGCGTCGTTCCGAACACACACTCCCATACATCGGATTTGAACTCGCTGGTGCGCCATGAAGCATGCTCCAGGGTGTTCTGGTCCAATCGAAACAGATTGATGAAGCGTAACTCCTCCGGCAACGGCCTATGCACAGACTACCTCTTCGAAATTGGACGGGTCCAGATTCCCCGAGGCGGCCGCCATCATGCGCTTGATACCTCTATCATGGAAGGCGTCGCTCTCGATATATGCCTTCAATCGCTGTGTGAACTCGGTCCAATACAGTGCCTGGGGCGCTAGCTGAAGTCCACGCTCTACGGCCTTGCCTGCGGCGGCCGTGATTGATAACAACGTAGCGAATAGACCGGGACTAGCGGCGACCATGACCTCGCTCACGCTTCGTTCGCAAGCAATCGGCTTTGATTCGCCTTCGTCCACTGGAATGAGCGGGGTCAGGGCATGGTTTCGCAAGAAGTCGTCCATCTCGGCTGGGTCCTTGAAGTGAAGAGCACGCTGCATGTACGGCGTACCCTTCGTCGCTTCTACAATCAGAAGGTTTTGGAAAATCCTGAGCCATCGGGTTGCAAAGTAGTCCCACAGCGAGTCTGGCAAATAGTGTCTCAAGGATGTCTCGCTGTCATTGCCCAGTTCTCGCGCCATTCTTGTCAAATCCATGGTCTCCAAGAACACAAGAACGCCACGCGTTGACCTGATGCGGGGGATGGTGACCTGGCCGGCGAGGGACCCGAGACGTCGCTCGTTGGCGAACGCGAACTGGAGGAACGCGCTGTTGAGATTGCTGCCGCGATTGAAATGCCCTGGCGCGCCCAACGGCTTGCCGACGTATATGAAAAGGTTTCTCCAGCCTTTGATTCCGTGCTGACGCATGTAGGTTCGCAACGGCGTTGTGAGATGAATCCAGCGGCGGACGTAGTCGGCCGCTTCCCCTTTCAGAATCACGTCGTGCCACCCGTCGGTGGCATTGCGCTCCTTCCGTACAGTAAGCGTTAATCCCGCATCGGTTTCAACTGCGTTGATTCGCTTACCGTTGATGTCTAACAGAGTTGCCGCCGACAATGACGATTCGGAGAAGCGGCCATCCTGTGATGCCAAGAACGCCATTAGTGCCATGGCCTCCCGTCGAGATGGCAGGCCGAGATAGCGGGATACCCTCTCCTTGGATGGCCCACCGCGCGCTGCAAGATTCGGATAAATCGGCGTAACGAATTTGGAAGTGTCGATGTAGCCGTCGTGGCGGCACCTGAAATACTTGACCGCGAGCGCGATGCCCGCGGTTTCCTTACGGTCTTCGCGAACCAATCGTTGCAGCTCAAGAATCGGTGGCAGCGAATCTACCGCACTCGAAAGCGTAACGCCTTGGTTGTAGTCTGCGAAAAACCTCTCTAGGTGTTCGCGCAACCAGGATTGCACAGTATCGAAGTCCGTTTTGAGCCGCCTGAACAGAAGCTGCGTGGCCTCCTCGTCAGTTACGTGCAGCGGTACCGGCACAATGAGCTTTCGCGTGACGCTTGTCGTAGTACCGTCGGGAGCGCGGACCAACCTTCGATGCGCTACGCCTGTTCCCGCTAGAAGCTTCGGGTTACCTGCGGGGAAGGCTGTCGATGGCGCTGCGAGGATTCCCTTGTTGGCCAAGGATGTCCAGTAGAGGCGATAGCGACTCCACAGCTTTTGTAGAGACGCCAGCGTGCCCTCCTGCACCGGGGATAGACGACGCACCATCTTCCTGAAGTGGAATTCCATGAAGTCAACCAGCCAGATTTGCACGAATGCTGGGTCAAGGAGCAGGTCGGCGGTAAGACGCTGCCCCAGCGAGGCATGGTGCTGAACAAACCCCGCAAACGTAGTACCGAAGTCTCGCAGAGCCGCGTCCTTCGCCTTCGCCCGGGCAATCGCACACAGGCCCTCGTGAAACGATGTGGTGAAGGCCTCACCCAAGACCGGAAGCATCTCTCCGAGCAGTACGTTGTACTCGATACCCGATTTGGCGGTTAGCAGAAACGGCTGCAGCTGTTTGACCTCTTCGAGATTGAGTTCAGTCTGCTCGAACGCCTCGATGAGCACCTCCGGAATCGCCGCTGTGGACGTCTGAAGATGGCCCGAAGCCATAACGGGTGTCTTAGCGCCAAGTTCCTCAACCAAGGTACGAAACGTGTGCGCCCACGCAATGCGTGTGGTCGTTGAGACATTGATAAAGCGTTTCGAGCCGAGCGCCCCATAGAACAATGTCTGAAGCGATTGGAACCGCACGGTGGCGAACGCAATTGGCGAGGCGAGGGCCGGTTCGCCAATGACCCGCAGCATGCAATCCAGTAAGAGCAGCACCCTCTGGTGTCGCTCAAGTGCGCTGGCAAGCCCTTTGGCTTTAGCTTCAGAAGCAGCCAGCAGTGCCGCTAGTGCTCCGCCTCGAATGCGCTGAAAGTGTTCCTCTGGCTCCCGCCAATCCTCAGCTGTCAAACGCAGTAATCGACGACTGACAATTGTCAGCCCTTTTTCAGTTCCCTTCTCCGCTACCTCCATCAGCCGCTTTCCCTTTTAAATCATGGATTCTTGGCGGGAAATTCTCAGCCACTGACAATTTCTTGTCAATCAAGGAAAGCGGGGGCAACGCTTTCTTCGATCGCGCCACGGTGGAGATCGCCGCCCGGCTGCGGCGCGGCGAACGGCTCGCCGCCGCGATGCGCGCGGCGCACTGCTTTCCACCGGAGGTAGTGCAGCCGGTTGCGGTTGCCGAGGAGTCCGGGGCGCTCGACAGGATGCTGATCGATGTGGCGTCGCTCGCCGATCGTCAGGTAGACGAAAAGATCGGCACGCTCTCGAGCCTGTGCGAACCGCTTGTCATCATCGTGCTGGGCACGCTGGTCGGCGGCCTGGTGATCGCGATGTATCTTCCCATTATTCAACTCGGCAACGTGGTGTAGCATCGCAGCCGAATCCCACCCTTTATATGCAGGCTACCCTTCCGCCCGTGTCAGATACTTCTTCCAGCCTGTTTTCGGGCCTGCTGTCCGGCCACGTCACAACCAGTCTCGGCCTGGCGTTCGGCAGCTTGCCCAACGGCCTGCAGATCGCATTCGCGATCGTGTTCGGTCTGGTGATCGGCAGTTTCCTGAACGTGGTCGTGCATCGGGTGCCGATCATGCTGGAGCGTGCGTGGCGCGAGGAAGTCAGCGAGGCCACCGAACAAGCGCTCGAAGACGACGGCTTGCCCGCCCGCTACAACCTGTGGGTGCCACGCAGTGCGTGCCCTCATTGCGGCCATGTGCTCAGCGCGTGGGAGAACCTGCCGGTGCTGAGCTATCTGCTGTTGCGCGGGCGCTGCTCCGCATGCAAGACACGCGTAAGCCTGCGCTACCCGCTGCTCGAAATCGCCAGCGCCGCCTTCGCGGCCGGGGCGCTCGCGCTGTATGGGCCGACCGGCATGGCACTCGCCGCCTTCGGACTGTGCGCCGCGTTGCTCGCAATGAGCGCGATCGACATCGACACCCACCTGCTGCCGGACTCGATGACGCTGCCGCTCCTGTGGGCCGGCTTGATCGTGAACTTCAACGGCATGTTCGCGAACCTCCACGATGCCGTGCTTGGCGCGATCTTCGGCTATCTGGTGCTGTGGGTCGTGCATTGGCTGTTCCGTCTGGTGCGCGGCGTCGAAGGGATGGGATATGGCGATTTCAAACTGCTGGCGGCGCTCGGCGCGTGGCTCGGCTGGGCGGCGCTACCGCAGATCGTGCTGATCGCGGCGGTCGCTGGCGCGGTGGTCGGCCTCGCGGCGACGTGGCGCGGCCGCATGCGCTTCGAAGAACCCCTACCGTTCGGGCCGTTTCTTGCAGCGGGCGGTGCTGTTACGCTATTTCTCGGCACACCGCTTTATCTGGCGTTGGGAGGCTGAAGCATGTTTGCTGTGGGATTGACCGGCGGCATCGGCAGCGGCAAATCGACCGTGGCTGACCTGTTCGCCGCGCACGGCGTGCCGCTGGTCGACACGGACCTGATTGCGCACCGCATCACGGCGCCGCACGGCATTGCGATGCCGCAGATTGCCGCGGAGTTCGGCGATTCGTTCGTGGCGGCAGATGGTTCGCTCGACCGCGCCCGCATGCGCACGCTGGTATTCAGCGACGACGGCGCGCGCAAACGCCTCGAAGGCATCACGCATCCATTGATTCGTGCGGAGACCGAACGCGAGCAGCGCGAGGCGCAAGGGCCGTACGTGATCGTAGTAGTGCCGTTGCTGGTGGAGTCAGGTAGCTGGAAAACTCGCGTGAATCGTGTGCTGACGGTCGATTGCAGCGTCGAGACGCAAATCTCTCGCGTGATGAGCCGCAACGGCTTTAGCCGCGAACAGGTGCTGGCGATCATCGCCCGCCAGGCGACACGCGAAGCACGCCTCGTCGCAGCCGACGACGTCATCGACAACGACAACGACAACGCGCCGCTCGACGCACTCAAGACGCAGGTCGATGCACAGCATCGCGTCTATCTGTCCCTAGCGAGCGCGTGAGAATACGCTGAACATGGCTTGTAGCGTGCGTGGTTTGCTCAGCCATGCAGCGGCACGCACGCAAAGCACGCGCCAAACCGCCTGAAACACGTGAAAAAAGTTGCGAAAGCGCGCTGAAAAAGTGCGTGATTGCTAGGGTAGTCCCACGGCATTAGAATGTTCTGCATTCCCGTCACCGACCACGCCCGAGGCGAGCCCGCTTGATCCTTTACGAGTATCCCTTCAACGAGCGAATCCGGACGCTATTGCGCCTCGAAGATCTGTTCGAGCGCTTCACGTTCTTTCTGACTCAGGAAGACGCCAGGGAACATCACGTCGCACTGACAACGTTGTTCGAAATCTCAGAGGTTGCAGGTCGCGCGGATCTGAAGTCCGATCTGATGAAGGAGCTCGAGCGCCAACGGCAAACTCTGGCGCCGTTCCGGGGCAATCCGGGGATCGAGCAGAACGCGCTGGAAGCAGTGCTAGGGGAGATCGAGCAGACCTTGTCAGGGCTTTCACAGATGCAGGGTAAGACCGGCCAGCATCTGGCGGACAACGAGTGGCTTGCCAGCATCCGCAGCCGCGCGATCATCCCGGGCGGCACTTGCAAGTTCGATTTGCCTTCGTACTACGCGTGGCAGCAGATCCATCCAGATCAGCGTCGGCAGGATATTGCCAAATGGGTCACGCCGCTGCTGCCGTTGCGCGATGCGGCAACAATCGTGCTGCGCCTCGCGCGCGAATCGGGTCAGGCGTCCAAAGTCATGGCGATGCAGGGCAGCTATCAGCAGATGCTGTCAGGTCGTTCATACCAATTGATGCAAGTACGGGTGGCACCGGAATTGCGGGTGATCCCCGAGGCCAGTGCTAACAAGTACATGCTCTGGGTGCGATTCACGGTGCAGGACGGCGATTTGCGTCCGCGCGCGGTGGATGTCGACGTGCCGTTCCAGCTCACGCTTTGCAGCCTGTAACGCTTGCCCTGTAGAACTGAATCGCGGGGCCGCGTCTTTAAAGCGGCGAAAAATGCCCCTATATTCGTAACTTGTTCCGTTTCCGATTGACTGCCTGACCGTATGCCTACCGTCGTCAAATGCCCCACTTGCGGCAAGGATGTCCGCTGGACTCCAGAAAGCCGCTTCCGCCCGTTCTGCTCTGACCGCTGCAAGCAGACCGACCTCGGCGCCTGGGCCGCTGAGAAGTACAAGATAGGCGGCACGGAGGAAGAAACGCCGTCTGATGAATCACCTGGCGCGGACTACACCCCGCATTGAGCACTGCAGGTTGCAGACGCACACCGCATGCGCGGCGTGTTGCAGTTGCGCAGGACGGCGCTGCGCACGCAGCGCCGTTTAAAACCGCCGATAATTTCCCTAGTTTTTCTCAGCCGCGAGCCATTCCAGCACGGGGATCGTCGCCGGCAACAGTGGCGAGACATCCGCCGGCAGCGCCTGCCACACAAATGCCTGGCCTTCGCGGCCGTGCGGTTCGCCGGACCACTGCGTGACCTTGCAGAAGAACAGCCGCACGTAGGCGTGCGGGTAATCGTGTTCGAGCGTGTGCCAAAGATGGCTCGTCTTGACGTCGATACCCAGTTCCTCGTGCAGCTCGCGGGCTAGCGCGGCCTCGACCGACTCGCCCGCTTCCAGCTTGCCACCCGGAAACTCCCAGTACCCCTCGTACGGCTTGCCTGCCGGGCGCTGCGCCAGCAGATAGCGTCCATCCGGCTGAATCAGCACGCCGACGGCGACTTCAGTCACCGGGCGGCCAGCCACGTTCTTCTGCGCATCGTTCATGCCGGGGTCTTCCGTCCTGACCAGTCGCGAGCGAATTGCCACGCGACGCGCCCGGAGCGTGAACCGCGCTCCAGCGCCCACACCAGCGCATCGCCGCGCGCCGCTTCGACTTCCGCGTCGTCGCAGCCGAAATGGCGAAGCCAGTGGCCGATGATCGACAGGTAGTCGTCCTGCTTGAACGGATAGAAGCTGACCCACAGGCCGAAGCGCTCGGACAGCGAGATCTTTTCTTCGACCAGTTCGCCCGGATGAATCTCGCCGTCGGCCATGTGCTTGTACGTCTCGTTGTCGCTCATGTACTCGGGCAGCAGATGGCGGCGGTTGGACGTTGCGTAGATCAGCACGTTGTCTGACTGCGCAGCGATCGATCCGTCGAGCGCGACCTTCAGCGCCTTGTAGCCCGACTCGCCATCTTCGAACGACAGGTCGTCGCAGAACACCACGAAGCGCTCAGGCCGCTGCGCGATCAGATCGACGATGTCGCCCAGATCGTGCAGATCGTCTTTATCCACTTCGATCAGGCGCAGGCCGTCTTTCGCATAGGCGTTCAGGCAAGCCTTGATCAGCGACGACTTGCCCGTGCCGCGCGCACCCGTCAGCAGCACGTTGTTGGCCGGCTGCTTACGCACGAACTGAAGCGTGTTCTGCTCGATCAACCCTTTCTGGCGATCGATGTTTTGCAGGTCGCCGAGCGTGATCGACGAAATGGCGGGCACGGGCTGCAGATAGCCGCGCCCCTGGCGCTTGCGCCAACGAAAGGCGACCGCCGCCGACCAGTCGATCTCCGGTTCGGCGGGAGGAAGCATCGCTTCGAGGCGGACGAGTACGGCTTCTGCCCGGGTCAGAAACTTTTCGAGTTTGTCCATGGCTGTAAGGTAAGCGGCCAAAACGCCGCGCAATAAACCTGGTTACGAACGATAGTCGGCGTTGATGCTCACGTAGTCGTGCGACAGATCGCAAGTCCAGATCGTGGCTTGCGCATTGCCCCGGCCGAGTACGACGCGAATGCCGATCTCGCTCTTTTTCATGACGCGCTGGCCGTCTTCCTCACGGTAGGCCGGATTGCGGCCGCCGGCAGTGGCGACCAGCACGTCGTCCAGATACAGATCGATCTTGCCGACGTCGAGATCGTCCACGCCTGCATAGCCGATGGCCGCGAGAATGCGGCCGAGATTCGGATCCGATGCATAGAAGGCCGTCTTCACGAGCGGCGAGTGGCCGATCGCGTACGCGATCTGGCGACATTCGCCGACGCTCGAGCCGCCTTCGACATGCACGGTCATGAATTTGGTCGCGCCTTCGCCGTCGCGCACGATCAGTTGGGCGAGGGTCTGTGCGACTTCGGTCACCGCGTCGCGCAGCGCTGCATAAGCGGGCGAATCGGTGGACGTGATCGCCGGCAGGCTCGATTTGCCCGAGGCGATCAGGATGAAAGAATCGTTGGTCGACGTATCGCCGTCGATCGTGATGCAGTTGAACGAGCGGTCCGCCACGTGCTTGACCAGTGCGTCGAGCACCGGTTGCGCGACGGCGGCGTCGAACGCGAGGAAGCCGAGCATGGTCGCCATGTTCGGCTTGATCATGCCGGCGCCCTTGCTGATACCGGTGAGCGTGACCGTGTGGCCGTCGATCGTGACCTGACGCGAGGTGGCTTTCGGCAAGGTATCCGTGGTCATGATCGCCTGGGCGGCGTCGTACCAGTTGGCTTCCTTGCGGTTCGCCAGCGCGGCAGGCAGACCGGCCTTCAGACGATCGACCGGCAGCGGTTCCAGAATCACGCCCGTCGAAAACGGCAACACCTGTTCCGGCGCGATGTCCACGAGGCGCGCGAGCTCAACGCAGGTTTCGCGCGCGGCCACGAGGCCAGGTTCGCCCGTGCCCGCGTTCGCGTTGCCCGTGTTGATCACCAGCGCACGAATCGGCTTGCCGCCCGCGCGCACGCGCTCCAGATTCTCGCGACACACCGTGACGGGTGCGGCGCAAAAACGGTTCTGTGTGAACACGCCGCCTACCGCCGCGCCTTCGCCAACGGAAATGACCAGCACGTCCTTGCGGTTCGGCTTGCGGATATTCGCCTCCGCCCAGCCCAGCGTGACGCCGGCGACAGGGTGAAGTTGAGCGGGATCGATCGAGGGGAAATTGACAGCCATGGTCGCGACCTGTCGAAGAAAATGCCGGCGTGGCGCCGGCATCGAGGGATCGGTAACTGATGGCTCGAGCCTGTAGCCGAACCACCGCGAAATCATCAACAAAACATCGTGTAAAACGAAGCGGCGCGCTTAAAGCGCGCCGCTTTCGGCATTATGCGATCTTGCCGTGACACTGCTTGTACTTCTTGCCGCTGCCGCACGGGCACGGGTCGTTACGGCCCACCTTCGGCACGTTGTCCACGCTCACGTCCGACCCAATGGCGTGCGAGGCGCCGTGGCTCATCGCGTCGCCGATCATGGCGGCGGTAGCCGCTTCCGCAGCGGCAGGCGCTGCTGCTGCCGCTTCGGCGAATTCGGCGTGACGGAACTCGACGTTTTCGAGGTGGCTGCCTTGCTCTTCGAGTTGCTCGGCGGCCTGTTCCAGCTGTTCCGGCGACTGGATCTGCACGTTCATCACCACCCGAGTGACTTCGAGCTTCACGGCGTCGAGCATCGCGGCGAACAGTTCGAACGCCTCGCGCTTGTATTCCTGTTTCGGATTCTTCTGCGCATACCCGCGCAGATGGATACCCTGGCGCAGGTGGTCGAGCGCGGCCAGATGTTCGCGCCAGCTACGGTCCAGCGTTTGCAGCATGATTGAGCGTTCGAACGCGCTGAACGATTCGCGGCCGACCTGTTCAACCTTCGATTCGTACGCTTCGTCCGCGGCGGCTTCGACAGCTTCGAGAATCTCGTCCGCGCTGATCGAGTTCGACTCGTTGATCATTTCCTGGATCGCGAGGTCGAGCTGCCATTCGTTGCGCAGCACTTCCTCCAGCTCGGGCACGTCCCACTGCTCTTCGATGCTGCCGGCCGGCACGAACTGGTGAACGATATCGGCGATCACGCCGCCGCGCATCGCGCCGATCGTTTCGGTGATGTCGTTCGCTTCGAGCAATTCATTGCGCTGCTGATAAATCACCTTGCGCTGGTCGTTCGACACATCGTCGTATTCGAGCAATTGCTTGCGAACGTCGAAGTTGCGCGCTTCAACCTTGCGCTGCGCCGATTCGATCGAACGCGACACGATGCCCGCCTCGATCGCTTCGCCTTCCGGCATCTTCAGGCGGTCCATGATCGCGCGCACGCGATCGCCCGCGAAAATGCGCAGCAGCGGATCTTCCAGCGACAGATAGAAACGCGACGAACCCGGGTCGCCCTGACGGCCGGCACGGCCGCGCAACTGGTTGTCGATCCGGCGCGACTCGTGACGTTCGGTGCCGATGATGTGCAGACCGCCCGCGGCCTTCACCTGATCGTGCAGCGCCTGCCATTCGTCGTGCAGCTTCTGGATACGGCGTTGCTTCTCGTCTTCAGAAAGCGTTTCGTCCTTTTCGATGAAGGACGCCTGTTTTTCGGCATTGCCGCCGAGCACGATGTCGGTACCGCGACCGGCCATGTTCGTGGCGATCGTGACCCGCTTCGGACGGCCCGCTTCCGCGACGATCTCGGCTTCACGCGCGTGCTGCTTGGCGTTCAGCACTTCGTGCGGCAACCCGGCCTGCTTCAGCAGATGCGAGAGCAGTTCCGAGTTTTCGATCGAGGTCGTGCCGACCAGCACCGGCTGACCACGCTCGTGGCAATCGCGGATGTCGCGGATCACCGCGTCATAGCGTTCCTTGGCGGTCTTGTAGATCTGATCCTGCTTGTCGATCCGCTTCGGCGGACGGTTGGTCGGGATCACGACCGTTTCGAGACCGTAGATCTCGTTGAATTCGTACGCTTCGGTGTCGGCCGTGCCGGTCATGCCGGACAGCTTCGCGTACATACGGAAGTAGTTCTGGAACGTGATCGACGCGAGCGTCTGGTTCTCGCTCTGGATCTTGACGTGTTCCTTCGCCTCGACAGCCTGGTGCAAGCCATCCGACCAGCGGCGGCCCGACATCAAACGGCCGGTGAATTCGTCGACGATCACGACTTCGCCGTTCTGCACGACGTAGTGCTGATCCTTGAAGAACAGCGTGTGCGCGCGCAGTGCGGCGTACACGTGGTGCATCAGCGTGATGTTCTGCGGCGCGTACAGGCTTTCGCCTTCGCCAATCAGGCCCCATTCGGCGAGCAGACGCTCAGCCTTTTCGTGGCCCGATTCCGTCAGGAAGACCTGGCGGCCTTTTTCGTCCAGCGTGTAGTCGCCTGGTTTTTCGACGCCGGTGCCGTCCGCTTTCTCTTCGCCGATCTGGCGTTCGAGCAACGGCGGCAGCGCATTCATGCGCACGTAGAGTTCGGTATGATCTTCGGCCTGGCCGGAGATGATCAGCGGCGTGCGGGCTTCGTCGATCAGGATCGAGTCGACCTCGTCGACCACCGCGAAATTCAGGGCTCGCTGCACACGCGCATCGGTCTCGTAGACCATGTTGTCGCGCAGGTAGTCGAAGCCGAATTCGTTGTTGGTGCCGTAGGTAATGTCAGCGGCGTACGCTTCCTGCTTCGCGCCGTGATCCATCTGCGACAGATTGATGCCGACCGACAGACCGAGGAAGTTGTACAGACGCGCCATCCATTCGGCGTCGCGCTGGGCCAGGTAATCGTTGACGGTGACGACGTGCACGCCACGGCCGGACAGCGCATTCAGGTACACCGGGAGCGTAGCGACGAGCGTCTTGCCTTCGCCGGTGCGCATTTCGCCGATCTTGCCGTAGTGCAGGACCATGCCGCCGATCAACTGCACGTCGAAGTGGCGCATTTTCAGCGTCCGCTTGCTGGCCTCGCGGCACACCGCGAAGGCCTCCGGCAGGAGCTTGTCGAGCGACTCGCCGCTCGCGACGCGCTGGCGGAATTCACCCGTTTTGGCGCGCAGTTGATCATCCGTCAATTGCTCGATCTGCGGCTCGAGCGCATTGATCGCCGTGACGGTCTTTTGATATTGCTTGACTAGCCGCTGGTTGCGGCTGCCAAAAATCTTCTGTAGAAAACCGGTGGTCATCGGATCGGTGTCTGCGTCGCGGCTTCGGCTGGTTCGCGGCGTGCAGTTCATGCACGTGCGCTCCGGGGTCGGAAGGGCCTCGGCGGCTTAGTCCAAGAGTGAATTCGAATCGCGCATTTTAGCACGCGCCCCCGCCCGCGCCTGTGTCAGCCGTGCGACGCCGGCAAGGCACAGAAAGCCCGCCGCAGCGACGTCCGACGGTACGCATTGAGGCGGGTCCGCGTGCATCCCGCGCGGTACAATCGCGGCGTGAACGCACATAGGGTGCGAACGCGCCGTCACTATCGAACATGAGCCGTATTCCGTCCTTTTCAAGGCCGCCGCCCAAGCAGTTCAAAGCGCGCCGCCCGCAGCCCGTCGCCGAAGTGCTGAATCGCACCGACGCATTCGTGGCCCTGCGCGCGGGCGTCGAGCAAATTGCGGCGCTGGAAAAGGATTTGCGCGAGCTGCTGCCGGACTATCTGGCCACGAGCGTGGAGCCCAGCTTTATCAAGGAAGGCGTGCTGGCCCTTTTTGCCGCGCACAATGCGCTGGCCGCCCGCCTGCGCCAGATCGAGCCGAGGTTGCTGTCGGATCTGCAGCAGCGTGGCTGGCCGGTCAATGCGCTAAGGATTCGCGTGCGGCCGCAGCCTTTGAAGGAGCCGCCGCCGGTCAAACAGGCGCGCATGACGCCGGTCGGCGCGGACGCGCTGCACGCGCTCTCCCAATCGCTCGCGCCCTCGCCGCTGCAGGAAGCTTTGGCGAAAATGGCAGCGCGGCATCGGAGAAATCGCTGAACAAAAAAATAAGCGGCCCAGAAGGGCCGCTTATTTTTCATCCATTCGTTTCGGACATTTCAGCCGAAGGCGCTACACAAATTACGCAAATGCCGTCTGCGTTTCGTACGCGAAGCCGCGTGGCGCCTTCTGCGTATCGTCGAACGTGACGATTTCGTACGCATCTTCATGCGCCAGCAACTCGCGCAGCAGCGCGTTGTTCAGGCCGTGGCCCGACTTGTATGCCGTGTACGAAGCCAGCAACGGATGGCCGACCACGTACAGATCGCCGATCGCGTCGAGCATCTTGTGCTTCACGAATTCGTCGTCGTAACGCAGGCCGTCGTTGTTCAGAATGCGGTATTCGTCCAGCACGATGGCGTTATCCATGCTGCCACCGCGCGCCAAACCGAGTTCGCGCATCATTTCCACTTCATGCGCAAAGCCGAACGTACGCGCACGGGCGATTTCCCGCACATACGACGTATTGGCAAAATCCACTTCCAGCGCCTGGCCGGTTTTATCCACAGCCGGGTGACGGAAATCGATGGTGAATTTGAGCTTGAAACCGAAATACGGATCGAGACGCGCGAATTTATCGCCGTCGCGAATTTCAACCGGCTTGGTGACCTTGATGAATTTCTTCGGCGCGTTCTGCTCTTCAATACCGGCCGACTGAATCAGAAACACGAACGAACCCGCACTGCCGTCCATGATCGGAATTTCTTCAGCGGTGACGTCGATATAAAGATTGTCGATGCCGAGGCCTGCGCATGCGGACATCAAATGCTCGATGGTCGACACGCGCGCGCCGTCTTTCTGCAGTACGGAAGCCAGACGCGTATCGCCAATCGCCATCGCCGACGCAGGGATATCCACCGGCGTGGGCAAATCCACCCGCGAAAACACAATGCCGGTGTTCGCCGCCGCCGGGCGGAGCGTCAGTTCGACCTTGCGGCCGGAGTGCAGGCCGATGCCGACTGTCTTGACGATTGATTTGATAGTGCGCTGCTTCAACATGGTGATCTTCTATTCGATTGAAAATCCCAATCGGGACTTTTTATTCCATAGCGCGAAGTATACTCCAATACCCTAAGGAGCGTCGTTACACGGAACGTATCAATCTGTTTCGCTGCATTACCCAAAGCGCGCCCGTCAGGGAAAGCGTGACGGGCCGATGTCCGGAACGGAGGCGTTTCCGGTCATCGGCCCGAGTAACGGCCCGTCACAAAAGCGTCTTATGCGCCGTTGCCCTGATACAACGCGGTAACCGCGCAGGCTCGAGGCAAAGGCATCGAACGCAATCGTGCCTAGCTCAACGTAGCGAGGATACTCCCTGCATCGCTGACTTCGAATTTGCCGGCAGCCTCGACGTTCAACGTCTTGACCACGCCGTCGTCGACAACCATCGCGTAGCGCTGGGAACGGATTCCCATGCCGCGCGCCGACAAATCCTGCTCAAGACCGAGCGCCCGCGTGAAAGCCGCACTGCCATCCGCCATCATGCGCACCTTGCCCGAGGCGTGCTGATCGCGTCCCCACGCGCCCATTACGAACGCGTCGTTGACGGACACGCACCAGATCTCGTCGATGCCAAGCGCGCGCAACTGCTCGGCGTGCTCGACGTAACCCGGCACATGTTTGGCTGAACAGGTCGGCGTGAACGCACCGGGCAACCCGAAGATCACCACGCGCTTACCCGCCGTCTGCTCGCGCACGTCGAAGCTGTTAGGCCCCAGCGTGCAACCCGCCCGCGTGTCTTCGACGAACTCGAAGAGCGTCGCGTCGGGCAGCTTTTCACCTGCTTGAATCATGCTCAGTCCCTTGCATCGATGCGAAGTACGTTCGCACGTCGTCGTGTCGCAGTGAATTTCAGCATCTGCCTAACTGCAGGCTCCGCCATCCGGCGACAGTTGCCCCATCCGCTTCGCGAATCCGAAGAGGGCACTTGTCCTTGCCGCGAATCAGACGATACGCGGCTTGTTCGCCGTTCACCCGCCACGCTCGTGCATTCGTCCGCCAGTGCTACGCAAGCAGCACCGCAACGAAAGCCTGCTCGTGCGCTCAGTCCGCCTGCTTGCGCAGGAATGCCGGAATGTCGTACGTGTCGACGCCCTTTTCCTGCAGCGCCTGCACGTGCGAAGCCGCCGTATCGCGCGACGTGCGCCACACAGCCGGCGTATCCAGCGCGCCGTAATCCGCCGTGCTTGCGTGCGACTGCGACGGTGCGTAAGCAGCGTGCGCGCTGATCGGCTGATTGTCCGTGCCGGTGCGCAGCAGCGTCATCGGTGCCGATTGCTGCTTCTTCGCCGCACGGCCCAGACCCGTTGCCACGACCGTCACGCGCAGCGCGTCGCCCATTGCATCGTCGTACACCGCGCCGAAAATCACGGTTGCGTCTTCAGCAGCATAGCTCTTGATGGTGTTCATCACTTCGCGCGTTTCCGACAGACGCAGCGAACGGCTCGACGTGATGTTGACCAGCACGCCACGCGCGCCCGACAGATCCACCCCTTCCAGCAGCGGGCTGGCCACAGCCTGCTCGGCAGCCAGACGCGCGCGATCGACGCCGGCAACCGTCGCCGTGCCCATCATCGCCTTGCCCTGCTCGCCCATCACCGTCTTCACGTCTTCGAAGTCGACGTTCACCAGACCGTCGACATTGATGATTTCCGCGATACCGGCAACTGCGTTGTTGAGAACGTCGTCTGCGCACTGGAAGCACTTGTCCATCTCGGCGTCATCGCCCATCACCTCGAACAGCTTGTCGTTCAGAACGACGATCAGCGAGTCGACGTGATCCTCCAGTTGCTGCGAACCAGCTTCTGCCACGCGCATGCGCTTGCCGCCTTCGAATTCGAACGGCTTGCTGACCACGCCAACAGTCAAGATACCCATTTCCTTGGCGATCTGCGCGACCACCGGTGCTGCGCCCGTGCCCGTGCCGCCGCCCATACCGGCGGTGATGAACACCATGTGCGCGCCACGCAGTGCGTCGGCGATGCGCTCACGTGCTTCTTCTGCTGCGGCGCGGCCCATTTCCGGCTTGGCGCCAGCGCCCAGACCCGTGTTACCGAGCTGGATCACCGCGGAAGCGCGCGAACGCGACAGAGCCTGCGCGTCCGTGTTCATCACGATGAAGTCGACGCCTTGCACGCCTTTGTTGATCATGTGCTGAACGGCATTGCCGCCAGCGCCACCTACTCCGATCACCTTGATGATGGTGCCGTTCGTTTCGGTTTCCAGCATCTGGAATTCCATGTTGCCTCCGTCAAGATAAAAAATTGCAGCCACTTCGGCCGTTATTCGGCAGGAGATCGGGCAACCTCCTGTCGCGCGCCAGCCGCCGGCACCAGCGCGTATTTACGTAAAACCGTTCGAAAAGCGAATTCGTTAGAAGTTGCCGAGGAACCAGTCTTTCATTCGCGTGAAGACCTGACCCATCGACCCCGACTGCACAGCGACCTTGCGGCCGCGCATCCGTTGCGAGCGTCCTTCGAAGAGCAGACCCATCGCCGTCGAATAACGCGGGTTACGCACGACGTCAGCGAGACCGCCCGCGTATTCCGGCACGCCAATTCGCACCGGCTTCAGGAAAATGTCCTCGCCGAGTTCGACCATGCCGAGCATCATCGACGCGCCGCCGGTCAGCACCACGCCGGAGCTAAGCAGTTCCTCGTAACCCGACTCGCGCACCACCTGCTGCACGAGCGAAAACAGTTCTTCGACCCGCGGCTCGACCACCGCCGCCAATGCCTGACGCGACAGCGTGCGCGGACCGCGCTCGCCGAGACCCGGCACTTCGATCATTTCGTCCGGATCGGCCAAGGCTTGCTTTGCAATGCCGTAGTCGACCTTGATGTCTTCCGCGTCCGGCGTCGGCGTGCGCAGCGCCATCGCGATGTCGCTGGTGATCTGGTCGCCGGCGATCGGAATCACCGCCGTGTGACGAATCGCGCCTTCGCTGAAAATCGCAATATCAGTCGTGCCGCCGCCGATATCGACCAGCACCACGCCGAGTTCTTTTTCGTCTTCCGTCAGTACCGCGAGCGACGAAGCCAGCGGCTGCAGGATCAGATCGTTCACTTCGAGCCCGCAACGGCGCACGCACTTCACGATGTTCTGCGCCGCGCTCACCGCACCGGTGACGATATGCACCTTCACTTCCAGGCGGATGCCGCTCATGCCGATCGGCTCGCGCACATCTTCCTGACCGTCGATGATGAATTCCTGCGTCAGGATATGCAGCACCTGCTGATCGGTCGGGATGTTGATCGCCTTCGCCGTCTCGATCACGCGCGCGACGTCTGTCTGCGTGACTTCCTTTTCCTTGATCGCCACCATGCCGCTCGAATTGAAGCTGCGGATATGGCTGCCGGCGATCCCGGTAAATACGTTCGTGATCTTGCAATCGGCCATCAGCTCGGCTTCCTCGAGCGCGCGCTGAATGGACTGCACGGTGGCTTCGATGTTCACCACCACGCCCTTCTTGAGCCCCTTCGATTCGCTCTGGCCGAGGCCGATCACCTCGTAGTGGCCCTCGCCCTTCAACTCGGCGACGATAGCCACTACCTTCGACGTCCCAATGTCGAGGGCGACCAGCAGATCTTTATAGTCTTTACTCATAGCGTGCTCATTGCGTGTGATGTCCGTTTACTTCTTGCCCTTGTCGGGTTCGCTGATGAAGCGCATGCCAGCGGCACGAATCGCGAAACCGTTCGGATAGCGCAAGTCCGCATACTCGATATCCTTTCCCCAACGTTGCGTCACCGCGTTCCACGCCGCGGTCAGGCGCCTGCTCCGATCGAGCAATGTGTCCTGATTGCGTTCGCGTCCAAGTTCCACCTGCATGCCGTTCGACAGCTTCACCGTCCACGCGTAACGCGGCGACAGCGTGACTTCTTCGGGCGTCGCGCCCAACGGCGCAAACCACTTCTTGAAGTCGCTATAACGCGCGACGACTTCCTTGGCCGTACCGTCCGGTCCGTCGAACGCGGGCAGCTCTTCTTCGAGCTCGCCCTGGTTCGCGGTGAACAGTTCGCCGTCCACGCTTACCAGTTGATCGCTGCCCCACGTTCCTAGCGGTTTGTACTCTTCAAGCGTGACAGCCAGTGCGTTCGGCCAAACCCTCCGCACACTCGCGTGACGCACCCATGGCATCTGCTCGAACGCCTGGCGCGCGACGTCGAGATCCACCGTAAAAAAGTTGCCTTTCAAGCGCCCTACTACACCCGCGCGCACCGTCGGCGAATTGATGTGCTCGGTGTCGCCGTCGATCTGGATTTCGCGTAACGCGAAATTCGGACGCTGGATGAGCCAGTAACCGCCTGCCGCCAGCAGCACGAGCACCAGCAACGCATGCAATGCGTTGGCGGCGAGATTGAGCTGGCGAACGTTGTTCCACATGGAGTTGCTTTCGGGTTGCCCCGGTTAGTCCTTTGTTAATCCTTGAGCGTCAGCGCCAACACGCCGACCACCAGTTCCTGATAGCTGATGCCCACCGCACGCGCCGCTTTCGGCGGCAGCGAGTGATCGGTCATCCCAGGCGCCGTGTTCACTTCGAGGAAGTACGGGTTGCCATCTGCGTCGAGCATGAAATCGGCACGACCCCAATCGGTGCAGCCAAGTACGTCGAACGCGCGGCGCGCCAGCACTTTCAGGCGCGACTCTTCGTCAGCCGCCAGACCGCACGGAATCAGATACTGCGTGTCGTTCGCGATGTACTTCGCGTGGTAGTCGTAAAACTCGCCGGCCGGCACGATGCGGATCACCGGCAGATCCAGATCGCCGGCGATACAGGCCGTAAATTCGCCGCCGCCCTCGATGCTCTTTTCCACCACGACGATCTTGTCGTACTTGACCGCTTCAAGCAGCGCTGCCGGCAATGCGTCGGCGCTTTTCACCTTGATCACCGCGACGCTTGAGCCTTCGCTGGCCGGCTTCACGAACAGCGGCAAGCCAAGCTTCGCGACGATGTCTTTTGCGCGTGCTTCGTAGTCGTCGCCGCGCAGCACGGCCTCGAATGGCGGCGTCGGAATGCCGAGTTGCTGCCACACGAGCTTGGTGCGGAACTTGTCCAGACCCAGCGCCGAGCCGAGCACACCGCTACCGGTGTAACGGATGCCGTAAAAATCCAGCGCACCCTGAATCTGGCCGTTTTCGCCATAACCGCCGTGCAACGCGTTGAACGCGCGCACGAAGCCTTCGTCCTTCAATGCGGCGAGCGGACGCTCGGCCGGATCGAACGGATGCGCGTCGATACCGGCGTCGCGCAGACCTTGCAGCACGAGGCGGCCGGAATTGAGCGACACCTCGCGCTCGGCGGAATCCCCACCGAGCAGCACTGCTACTTTGCCGAACTGTTTAGGGTCGATGCTGCTCATTTCACTCACACCTTCGTTTCTTGCGCCAGGCGACCCGGCACACCGCCGATCGAACCCGCGCCCATCGTGATCACCACATCGCCGTCGCGCACCACTGCTGAGAGCGCGTCCGGCACTTCATCAACCGTATCGACAAACACCGGTTCGACCTTGCCCGCCACGCGCAACGCGCGCGCGAGAGCGCGGCCATCCGCGGCGACGATCGGCGCTTCGCCGGCCGAATAAACTTCGGTCAGCACGAGCGCGTCGACGGTCGACAGCACCTTCACAAAATCTTCGAAGCAATCGCGCGTACGCGTGAAGCGGTGCGGCTGGAAGGCCAGCACCAGACGCCGCCCCGGAAACGCGCCACGCGCCGCCGCAACCGTTGCCGCCATTTCGACCGGGTGATGGCCGTAATCGTCGACCAGCGTGTATGCGCCGGCCGGATTGCCTTCCGATACGACCGGCACTTCGCCGTAGCGCTGGAAGCGTCGGCCCACGCCGTTGAAATCCGCCAGCGCTCGCTGGATATCGGCATCTTTCACTTCAAGTTCAGTCGCAATTGCAATTGCGGCCAAAGCGTTCTGCACGTTGTGCTCGCCCGGCAGGTTCAAGACGATGTCGATCGGCGCCGCGTCTTCGCGCATTGCCGTGAAATGCATCTTGCCGCCGTGCGCTTCGACGTTGACCGCGCGCACCTGTGCGTCCGGCGCAAAGCCGTAACGGATGATCGGCTTCGACACGAACGGCAGGATCTCCTTCACGTTCGGATCGTCGACGCACAGCACCGCGATGCCATAGAACGGCAGGCGGTGCGTGAATTCGATGAACGCCTGCTTGAGCCGCGCGAAGTCGTGGCCGTAGGTGTCCATGTGATCGGCGTCGATGTTCGTGATGACTTCGATCACCGGGAACAGATTCAGGAACGACGCATCCGACTCGTCCGCTTCGGCGACGATGAAATCACCCGTACCCAGACGCGCATTCGCGCCCGCGCTGATCAGGCGACCGCCAATCACGAACGTCGGATCGAGCCCGCCCGCCGCCAGCACGCTCGCCACTAGCGAGGTGGTCGTGGTCTTGCCGTGCGTGCCGGCAATCGCGATGCCCTGTTTCAGGCGCATCAGTTCCGCGAGCATCACGGCGCGCGGCACGATCGGAATTCGGCGATGACGCGCGGCCAGCACTTCCGGGTTGTCGCTGCGCACTGCTGTGGAAACAACCACAGCGTTCGCGCCTTCGATGTTCTCCGCCGCATGGCCGATCGCGATGCGTGCGCCGAGTGCGGCGAGGCGATCGGTGATCGCGTTGCTCGACAAATCCGAGCCGCTCACCTGATAGCCGAGGTTGACCAGCACCTCCGCGATGCCGCTCATGCCGACACCGCCGATGCCGACAAAGTGAATGTGTTTGACGATGTGTTTCATTGCTTTCCTTCTGGGCTCGCGCCCGAAATCGAACCCGCCACAGTCGCGCAAATCTTTGCGACCTGTTCCGTGGCGTCGGGTTTCGCGAGCGAGCGCGAACGCTCTGCCATCTCTGCGAGGGTTTCTCGCGTCTGGCTGCGCAACCAGTCGGCGAGCATTTCCGCCGACAGATCGCGTTGCTGCACGACCAGCGCCGCACCGTTGTCGGCGAGGAACGCTGCATTAGTGGTTTGGTGATCGTCTACTGCAAACGGGAACGGCACGAAGAATGCCGCCACGCCTACTGCTGAAATCTCCGACACGGTCATCGCACCCGAGCGGCAGATCACCAGATCCGCATTCGAGTACGCGCTTGTCATGTCGTCGATGAAAGGCACGAGTTCCACATCGGCACCGGCCTGCAGGCACGCTGCCGCATAGTTCTCGCGCAGTGCTTCAATATGCTTCGCGCCCGCCTGATGCACGATGCGCGGACGTTCATTCGGCGCCAGCAGCGCAACCGCGCGCGGCACCACTTCATTCAACGCCGCCGCGCCCAGACTGCCGCCCACCACCAGTACATTCAACGGACCGCTGCGCGCTGCGTAGCGTGCTTTGGGTGCAATTGCGCCCGCAAGTTCCGCACGAATCGGGTTTCCGGTCCATTCGCCATGCGGCAGCGCATTCGGAAATGCAACCAGCACGCGTTTCGCGACTTTCGCGAGCACCTTGTTGGCGAGACCCGCAATCGAATTCTGTTCATGCAACACCAGCGGACGGCCGCTCAATGCGGTCATCAAACCCGCCGGGAACGTGATGTAACCGCCCATGCCGAGCACGACATCCGGCTTCACGCGACGCAGCACACTCAAACTCTGCGAGCAGGCGCACAGCAGATTGAGCGGCAGCATCAGCTTGGTCTTCAGGCCCTTGCCGCGCAGCCCGCCGAAGCGCACATATTCCATCGGGATGCCGTGCTTCGGCACTAGCGTGGCTTCCATGCCCGCGGGATTTCCGAGCCATACGACCTTCCAGCCCCACGCCTGCATCAGGTGCGCGACCGCGAGCCCCGGGAACACGTGTCCCCCGGTGCCACCGGCCATCACCATCAGCGTGCGTTGCGGGAGAGCCGTCATACCTTCCCTCCGCGCATGAGCACCCGGTTCTCGTAGTCCACACGCATCAATACGGCCACTGCCACGCAGTTCAGCACGATGCCCGAGCCGCCGTAGCTGACGAGCGGCAACGTCAGACCTTTGGTCGGCAGCAGGCCGAGATTCACGCCCATGTTGATAAAAGTCTGCGCGCCGAACCAGATGCCAACGCCCTTCGCGACTAACCCGGCAAACGTCCGGTCAAGTGCGAGCGCCTGACGGCCGATCTCGAACGAACGGCGCACGATCCAGTAAAACATCAGGATCACGACGAGCACTCCGACAAAACCCAGTTCCTCGCCGATCACCGCGAGGATGAAGTCGGTATGTGCTTCCGGCAGGTAGTTGAGCTTCTCGACACTGCCGCCCAAACCCACGCCAAACCATTCGCCACGCCCGAACGCGATCAACGAGTGCGTCAATTGATAAGCCTTGCCTTGCGCGTAACGGTCGTCCCACGGATCGAGGTAAGCAAAGATCCGCTCACGACGCCACGGTGATGCCCATACCAGCAAGCTGAACGTACCGACCGCAGTCGCCACGAGGCCGCCGAACAGCTTGCCGTTCACGCCGCCGAGGAACAACACGCCCATCGCGATCGCAGCGATCACCATGAACGCGCCCATGTCCGGCTCAAGCAGCAGCAACGCGCCGACGAGACCCACTGCAACTGCCATCGGCAGAAAGCCCTTGGCGAAGCTGTGCATGTATTCCTGCTTACGCACCGTATAGTTCGCCGCGTAAATCGTCACGGCCAGCTTCATGATTTCCGACGGCTGCATGTTCGTGATGCCGAGCGGAATCCAGCGACGCGCGCCGTTCACGCCCTTACCGACGTGCGGGATCAGCACGATCACCAGCGCGGCCAGCGAAATCAGGAACAGCTTCGGCGCGTACTTATCCCACGTCGAGATCGGAATGCGGAACGACACGACGCCGATCACCGAGCCCATCACCACGAAAATGATCTGGCGCACGAGGAAGGCATAGTCGCGGTACGACGCGTACTTCGGCGAATCGGGCATCGCGATCGACGCCGAATACACCATCACGACGCCGAGCCCGAGCAACGCGACGACCACCCACAGCAGCGAGTGATCGTAGTCGAGCATCCGCGAGCGCAGCGGACGCACGCCGTTCACGGCGCTCGCGAGACCACTGCCGCCGGTGCGGCCGGAGGTGCGGCCCGTGCTACCCGTATCGCCATTGCCGGCACGGGAGCCGGCCAGGCGCGAACCGAAACGTTCCGACCAGCTCATATTATCGTCCCCCGTTCAGCCGCGATGTCTTCCACCGTGCTGCGGAACACCGCCGCGCGATGGGCGTAACCCTTGAACATGTCAAAGCTCGCGCAAGCCGGCGACAGCAACACGGCGTCCCCGGGTTGCGCCAATGCGGTGGCGGCCCGCGTCGCGTCTTCGAGCGTCGCGTGGTCGGTCATTGCGATGCCGGTGTCTTCCAGCGCGGCGCGGATCTGCGGTGCGTCGCGGCCGATCAGCATCACGGCGCGGCACCAGCGCATCACCGGCTCGGCGAGCGGCTCGAAATCCTGACCCTTGCCGTCGCCACCGGCGATCAGCACCGCACGCTGCGCGAGACCGTCGAGCGCAGCAACCGTCGCGCCGACATTGGTGCCCTTGCTGTCGTCGACGTAATCGACGCCTTCAATCGAGGCGATCAATTCCACGCGATGTGGCTCGCCACGGTATTCGCGCAGACCGTGCAGGAGCGGCGCGCCAGGCAGACCGATCGCGCGCGCCAATGCGTACGCGGCCAATGCGTTGGCGGCGTTGTGCAGGCCACGGATACGCAATGCGTCCGCCGGCATCAGGCGCTTGAGCGCGATGTTCTTCGGTGCCGCCACTTCGTTCTTGCGACGGCGCGTCGGCGCGGGTTCGTCGCTGACGTCGCGATCGTGCGCTTCGACCAGCCAGATCATGCCGTTGTCGCGCAGCAGACCATAGTCGCCGTCGTTCTTCGGCTCGGTCACGCCGAACGTGACCATTGCGACGTCACCGTCCGAAGGCGTGAGCGCCATCACTCGGGCGTCATCGCGATTCAATACGCGCACGGTTTGTGTACCGAAGATGCGGCCCTTCGCGGCAGCGTACGCATCCAGGCCACCATGCCAATCCAGGTGATCTTGCGTGATGTTCAAGACGACCGCTGCATCCGGAGTAAACGTGTGTGCAGTTTCCAGCTGGAAGCTCGACAGTTCCAGCACCCACACGTCAGGCAACGCGGTGTTGTCGATCGCTTCGCTGAGCTTGTCCAGTGCCGCCGGGCTGATGTTGCCCGCCACCGCGACCTTCTTGCCGGCGCGTTCGCACAAGAGGCCAGTGAGGCTCGTCGTCGTGGTCTTGCCGTTGGTGCCGGTGATCGCGATCACCTTTGGCGCATAGCCGCTTTCGCCAAGCGTCTTCAATGCTTGCGCGAAGAATTCGAGTTCGCCCCACACGGGGATGTCTCGCTCACGCGCCGCAGTGATGAGCGGCAGCAAGTCAGCGGCGAGCGGCGACAACCCCGGGCTGATCGCGACGAGTTCGACGCCTTCGAGCAACGAGAGCGAGAACGGGCCGCCGACGAACTCGGCATCGACGCTGTGCGCTTCCAGCGCGGACAGGTTCGGCGGCACTTCGCGCGTATCGGCCACACGCAGCCGACAGCCGTGCCGCGCGCACCAGCGCGCCATCGCGAGACCGGATTCACCGAGTCCCAGCACGAGCACCATCGGCTTTTGCCGATCCCGAAACTTCTCGCCAAACATCGCCTGCTTCCCCTAAATACGACTTAACGCAACTTGAGCGTGGACAATCCGAACAGACACAACATCAACGTGATGATCCAGAAGCGCACCACCACCTGCGTTTCCTTCCAACCCGACAATTCAAAATGGTGATGCAGCGGCGCCATTTTGAAGAGACGCCGCCCTTCGCCGAAGCGGCGCTTGGTGAACTTGAACCACGTCACCTGCAACATCACGGAAAGCGTCTCCGCGACGAAAATGCCGCCCATGATGAAGAGCACAATTTCCTGACGCACGATCACGGCGACCGTGCCAAGTGCGCCGCCGAGCGCGAGCGCCCCGACGTCGCCCATGAACATCTGCGCCGGGTGCGTGTTGAACCAAAGGAACGCGAGCCCTGCCCCGCCCATCGCCGAACAGAAGATCAGCAATTCACCGGCACCGGGGATATGCGGAAACAGCAGGTACTTCGAATAGACCGAACTACCCATCACATAAGCGAACACACCGAGCGATGCACCGACCAGCACGACCGGCATGATCACGAGGCCGTCGAGACCATCGGTGAGATTGACCGCGTTACTCGCGCCGACGATCACCAGATACGTCAGTACGATGAAGCCCCATACGCCGAGCGGATAGCTGATCGATTTAACGAACGGCAGCATCAGGTCGGCGCGCGCCGGCAAGCCCATCGACAAGCCGCTGCGCACCCACGCCATGAACAGGTCGAACACGCGCACGTTGCTCGCTTCGGACACGCTGAACGCGAGATACACCGCCGCGAACAGGCCGATCACCGACTGCCAGAAATACTTTTCGCGCGACGACATCCCGCGCGGGTCCTTGTAGACCACCTTGCGGTAATCGTCGACCCAGCCGATCACGCCGAAACCGAACGTGACGAGAATCACGATCCAGATGAAACGGTTGGTCAGATCGGCCCACAGCAACGTTGCCACGGCGATGCCGAGCAGAATCAACACGCCGCCCATCGTCGGCGTACCGGATTTGACGAGGTGCGTTTGCGGACCGTCTTTACGAACGGCCTGACCGACCTTCATCGCGGTCAGCTTGCGGATCACCGCCGGGCCACAGACGAGCCCGATCAGCAGCGCGGTGATGGTGGCCATCACCGCTCGGAAAGTCAGATAACTGAACACGCGCAAGAAGCTTGCGTCATTCTGCAGCCATTGCGCCAGCGCCAGTAGCATGCTTCGGTCCTTCTATTTCAATGTGCAGCGGGCGTATTGCCCGCTGCGTTGGGTTGTGGACTCGTTACGGCGTCCACCACGCGTTCCATTTGCATGAAGCGCGAGCCTTTCACGAGAAGCGTTGCAGCGGCGCCAAAACCCGCCTGCTGCAATTGCGCGACCAGCGTGCCGACATCGGCCACGTGATGTGCGCCCGTGCCATACGCGGTGCAGGCGTCGCGCGAGGCGTCGCCCATGGCGTACAGGACGTCGATACCGCGTTCTTTGGCGTAGGCACCGATTTCACGGTGAAACGCCGGGCCGTTGTCGCCGACTTCGCCCATGTCGCCCATCACCAGCACGCGCGGTGATTCGCGCGACGCGAGTACGTCGATCGCCGCGCGCATTGAATCGGGGTTCGCGTTGTAGGTGTCGTCGATCACCGTTGCGCCGGCGAGTGTGCCGAGCGCGGCGCGCTTCACCTGCAAACGGCCTTTCACGGCGCCGAACGATTCGAGGCCGCGCTTGATTGCGTCGAGCGACACGCCTGCAGCGAGCGCGGCGGAAGTCGCGGCCAACGCGTTGTGCGCGTTGTGGTTGCCGAGCACTTGCAGCGTGACGTCGACGTGGCCTTCCGGTGTGTCGATGCTCAGAACGTTGCCGGTGAACGTGCCGGTTACGGCGGCTTCGGTCACGCGCTCGGCGGTGTTCAAGGCGAAGTCGATGATGCGGTTGCCGGTTGCGGCGACGCGCCAGATGCTTGCGTAGGCATCATCGGCCGGGAACACGGCGACGCCTTCCGGCGTGAGCGCGTGAATCACGCTGGCGTGTTCGAGCGCAACGGCTTCGACTGTCGCCATGAATTCCTGATGCTCGCGCTGTGCGTTGTTCACCACCGATACCGTCGGCTCGGCGATCTTCGCGAGCAGCGAGGTCTCGCCCGGATGGTTCATGCCGAGTTCGACCACCGCCAGTTGATGCGCGGCGTGCAGACGGAACAGCGTGAGCGGCAAGCCGATATCGTTGTTGAAGTTGCCAGCAGTCGCGAGGCGTGCGTCCGCGCCGACCGCAGCGGCGAAGATCGATGCGATCATTTCCTTGACCGTCGTCTTGCCGTTGCTGCCCGTCACGGCGACGAGCGGCATGCTGAATGTGCGCCGCCAGCCGCGCGCAAGTGCACCGAGCGCGAAACGCGTATCGGCTACGCGCAAAGCGGGCACGTGCCAGTCTTGAGGCGTGCGCGTCACCAATGCCGCCGTGACGTTACGCGACGCGACTTCCGGCAGGAAATCGTGCGCATCGAAACGCTCACCCTTGATCGCGACGAACAGATCGCCCGGACCGACACTGCGGCTATCGGTCGAAACACGTTCGAACGTGACGTTGTCGTCACCCAGCACGGTGGCGCCGGGGATCAGCGCAGCGGCTTCACGCAGCGAGAACATTGCGGTACGCCGCCCGGTCATTCGCCACCTCCGCGTGCGTGCGTCGCCCGTGCGGCGAGCGCAAGGCGAGCATGGTCCTGATCGGAGAACGCGCGTTTCTTACCCATGATTTCCTGTGTTGCTTCGTGCCCCTTGCCGGCCAGCACGATGACATCTTCGCGCGCGGCGCAGCGGATCGATTGCAGGATCGCACTTGCGCGGTCTTCGATGCGACGGGCCTTCGACGCGTCTTTCATGCCTGCGGCAATCTGCTCGATGATCGACTGCGGATCTTCGCTGCGCGGGTTGTCGCTCGTCACGACGACGCCGTCGGCGAGCTTCTCGGCGATCGCGCCCATCAGCGGACGCTTGGTCGCGTCGCGGTCGCCGCCGCAACCGAACATGCAGATCAGTTCGCCGCCGCGTGCGGCCGCCATCGGGCGCAGTGCTTCCAGGGTCTTTTCCAGCGCGTCCGGCGTGTGCGCGTAATCGATCACGACGAGCGGCTCATCGTTCTGCAAACGGCCGCCGAGACGCTGCATGCGGCCATTTACCGGTTCGAGCTTCGCCAGTTCGGCCAGTGCGGCGTCAAAAGGCACATCAGCGGCAAGCAATGCGCCGAGTACGCCGAGCAGATTACTGACGTTGAAAGCGCCGAGCGTTTGCACTTCGACGTCGGCATTGCCCCAGTCGGATGTGGTCAGGTGAAACGCGGTGCCGATCGCGGTGGCGCGCACGTTCGAGGCGAGCAGCAACGCGTCGGCTTGCGGCGCGTCTTTGAGCGCTTCGTCGAGACCGAAGGCGACCGTGCGAGCATGGCCCTTCGTGCTCGCGAGCAGCCGACGACCTGCAGCGTCGTCACGGTTGATCACCGCGGCGCGCAGTTCCGGCCATGCGAAAAGACGCGCCTTCGCCGTTTCGTACGCTTCGAACGTACCGTGATAGTCGAGGTGGTCCTGTGTGAGATTCGTGAACACGGCGATGTCGAACGCCGTGCCGTTCACGCGGCCTTGATGCAGCGCGTGCGACGACACTTCCATCGCGACTGCTTGAGCGCCGGCATCGCGCAATTGCGCGAGACTGCGTTGCAGTTGCGGCGCGTCGGGCGTCGTGAAACCGGTGTGTACGAGTTGACCCGGCAGACCGGTGCCGAGCGTGCCGATGATCGCACAACGCTTGCCGAGCGCGGTCAAGGCTGCCGAGATCCATTGGCTGCAGGAGGTCTTGCCGTTCGTGCCGGTGATACCGACCGTCAGCATGCCGTCGCTCGGATCGTTATACCAGGCGCTCGCAATCGAACCGGCGAGTTCGTTCAACGCCGGCACGGCCAGCGTAGTGGACGAATCGATCGCACCGCTAAAGCCTTCGGGCTGAACCAGCACGGCTGCCGCGCCACGCTCGATCGCGCCGTCGATGAACGGACGGTTGTCCGCGCCGTCGACCGCATAGGCGAAAAACGCGTCGCCCGCTGCAAGCGAGCGCGTGTCGGCGTGCAGATGCGCGCCTGGCTGCACGCGAGCGTGCAGCCAGTTGAGTGCGTCGGCAATTTGCCGGTGCGCTGGGTGCTTCTTACGCAGCGCGCTCATCGCACAACTCCGGGATGGCTTTTCGCGTTGGCGGAAATCGTCATTTTCTTCGCGCCGGCGCTGGTGGAAAGTTTCTTGACCGTTGCGGGCGAGGGCGGTGCGCCTGGCGCAGCAGGCGCTGAGTCGTCCGACACGACCATCTGTTTGACCGGCATATCCGGCGGCACATTCAGCGAACGCAGCGTGTCGCCGACAATCGACGAGAACACCGGACCGGACACCTGACCGCCGAAGTGGCTGCCCGCCGTCGGTTCGTCGACCGACACGGCGACGACGATGCGCGGATTCGGCATCGGCGCCATGCCGACGAACGAGGCGCGGTACTTGGAGTGGTCGTAGCCGTGAGCACCATGCTTGTACGCAGTGCCGCTCTTGCCGCCGACGCGATAGCCCGGCACGGCCGCATCCGGCGACGTGCCGCCAGGCGCCGTGACGGTTTCAAGCATCGCCCGCACTTCGCGAGCGGTGGTGGGCGCGAAAATTTGCGGCCCCGTGGCCGGCTGATCGCCAGGCGTGCGGAAAATCGACACCGGCATGATCTCGCCGTCATGCGCAATCGCGGTGTACGCACGGCCCAACTGGAACAGCGACACCGACAAGCCGTAGCCGTACGACATGGTCGCCTGTTCGATGCGGCGCCAGCTCTTCCACGGACGCAGACGGCCCGCCGCCGCGCCCGGGAAGCCGACCTTCGGCGCCTGGCCGAGACCGATGCTGGTGTACATGTTCCACATCTCTTCGGGCTTGAGCTGCATGGCGATCTTCGTCGCGCCGATATTGCTCGACTTCTGGATCACGCCGCCTACAGTCAGCACGCCGAACGCGCTGTCGTCGGTAATTGGCGCACCGTCGAGCACAAAGCGGCCCGGCCCCGTATCTACCAGTGTAGTCGGCGTCACGCGGTGCAGGTCGAGCGCGAGCGACACCGTGAACGGCTTCATGATCGAACCCGGCTCGAAGGTGTCCGTGAGAATGCGGTTGCGAAGTTGGTCGCCTGTGAGGTGCGAACGGTCGTTCGGGTTGTACGTCGGGTAGTTAACCAGCGCGAGCACTTCGCCGGTTCGCACGTCGATCACCATCGCCGCGCCGGCCTTCGCCTTGAATTTCTCGACGGCCGCTTTCAGGTTCGTATAAGCGATGTACTGGATCTTGCTGTCGATAGAGAGATCGACGTCCTGGCCGTTGTGCGGCACGACCTGTTCGTCCACATCCTCGATGATGTGACCCATGCGGTCCTTAATGACGCGGCGGCTGCCCGACATGCCGGCCAGCAACTTCTGGTCGCCGAGTTCGACGCCTTCCTGGCCTTCGTCTTCCACATTGGTGAAGCCGATCAGGTGAGCCGTGATCTCGCCTTCCGGATAAAAGCGCTTGTACTCGTCGCGTGCGTAAATGCCGGGGATGTCCAGCTCGGTGACTTTCTCGGCGACGTCGACCGGCACCTGCCGCTTCACGTAGACGAAGTTCTTGTCCTCGGACAGCTTGGCGCGCAACTCCTTGTTCGTCATGCCGAGCAGCTTGCCGAGCTGATTCAGCTTGTCGGCCCCGAGGTCGTCCGGCACCGAATCGGGAATTGCCCAGATCGCGCGCACCGGCAGACTCGTGGCGAGCACGAGGCCGTTGCGGTCGAGAATCTTGCCGCGCGTGGCCGGCAGTTCGAGCCGGCGCTGATAGCGGATTTCACCCTGCTTCTGATAGAAGGCGTTGCCCGGCCCCTGAATCCAGAAGGCGCGCGCGGTCAGCGCGACAAACGCCATGAACAGCATGAACACGACGAGTTTCGAGCGCCACATGGGCAGGCGCACCGACAGGATCGGGTTCGCCGAAAAGGCGACGCTTTTGCGAGTCGACGATTTTTTCATCGCACGCCTCCGCGACGGCTCGCGACCGGCGCCGACGCCGGGCCGGAAGTCGGGATCGGTGCGTCCTCAGCCTTGGCGGCGCCCGGATCGAGCGTCAGGTACTGGGTGCGCCCGGTCGTGACTGATTGCATCTTCAGGGAATCAGTGGCGATCTGCTCGATGCGCGACGTCTTCGACAACGCGCTCTGCTGATATTGAAGCTGCGAATAATCCTGCTGCAACTGGCGCTCCTGCGATTGCGCGCGCTGCAACTGGATAAAGATCTGACGCTGCTGATTGGTAGCGTTGACGACCGACAAAGCGCAGCCCATCACGATCATCAGCAGGAAGATATTGAGGCGGCTCATGGCGCGATCCGCTCCGCCACACGCATCACGGCAGAACGGGCGCGCGGGTTCGCGGCGACTTCAGCGTCGCTGGCGAACACGCGGCCAATGATTTTGAGCGGAGGGCTCGGCAAATCGACCGCACGAATCGGCAGACGGCGGTCCACCGCAGGCGTACTGGCGTGCGCCTGCATGAATCGTTTGACGATCCGGTCCTCGAGCGAATGAAAGCTGATGACCACCAGCCGCCCCCCTTGCTCCAACAGCGACAACGCTGCTTCTAAAACGACTTGCAGCTCCGCAAGCTCTTGATTGATGTGAATCCGTATAGCTTGAAAGGTGCGGGTTGCCGGATCCTTGCCCTTCTCACGGGTTTTGACGACGTTAGCCACGATTTGGGCAAGCTCGCCCGTGCTGACGAGAGGCCCAAGACGGTCGGACTCTGCCCGGCGAGCAACAAGCGCCTTTGCAATCTGAAAAGCAAACCGTTCTTCCCCATAATCTCGTATCACCTCCGTCAGTTCCTGCACCGTGGCCCGCGCCAGCCAGTCAGCCGCAGACTCGCCGCGCGTCGGGTCCATCCGCATGTCGAGCGGGCCGTCGGCGCGGAAACTGAAACCCCGCTCCGGGTCGTCGACTTGCGGCGACGACACGCCCAGATCCAGCAAAACACCCGACACCCGCCCTACCCCGCGCTCCGCAATCGCGTCACGCAGTGAAGCAAAACTCTCGTGCACGATGCCAAAGCGCGGATCCGCAATCTGCTGGGCCGTGGCGATGGCGAGCGGGTCTTTGTCGAACGCGATCAGGCGTCCGGCTTCACCCAGCTTCTCCAGCACCAGGCGGCTATGACCGCCGCGCCCAAACGTACCGTCCACATAAACGCCGTCCGCGCGCGTGACCAGCGCTTCAACCGCCTCTTCCAGCAGCACCGTGCGATGCTGCAATTCGTTTCCCATCGCAGGTGCCATATATGTAGTCCGCGATCAGAACGTGAAATTCTTTAACGCTTCGGGCATGCCCTCAGCGATCGCTGCCTGTTCCTTTGCTGCGTAAATTTGTGCGTCCCACAATTCAAAATGACGACCCATGCCGAGCAGGTTCACTTCCTTTTCCAGCGAGCCGGCCGCGCGCAATTCCGGCGACACGAGCACGCGGCCCGCGCCGTCCATATCGACGTCCATGGCATTGCCGAGAAAAATGCGCTTCCACCACGCCGCGTTCATAGGCAACTTGTCGACCTTGTCGCGAAAGATCTCCCATTCCGGGCGCGGAAAGAGCAACAGGCAGCCGTCCGGGTGCTTGGTGATCGTCACCCGGCCCTCTGCCTGTGTTTGCAGCGCGTCCCGATAGCGAGAGGGAATCGACATCCGCCCTTTCGCATCGAGCGTCAGCGCCGACGCCCCTTGGAACACTTCGCTCTCCCGTGTCGGCGTTTTTTTCGCCGGCTGTCCGATTCGTGAAAATCTACCCGAAACCGCCTGTGAGATCACACAAAAATACACTTTCTCACACTGTCTCCCACTTTAGAGTAACGCTAAACAGGGGTCAAGGGAGATACGCGCTTTTCGAGCGAATTTTGTTTGTTAGAACAAGGACTTAGCGCGACTCCTTCACGTCAGACATAAAACGGAAAACCGTTATAAATGAATGAGCTAGTGAATCTTGTGAAGGTGATACGTGAAAAGTGCGAGGGAAAGGCGCGGAATGTAAGAGATCGTGAAGCGGGATCGGGAGGTGTTTGCTGGCGTTCCGGGTATTTCAAGCGGACGGCGCGCGAGGCGCCGCCCCACTCTCAGGCGGTGCGTGAGCAGAGGTCTCGGACCTATATATAGTAGGCGGTGCGTGTCATGACTTTCGATACCGCTCGCATCAGCGCTCGCGCAGGGAACGGTAGTTCGACGCCGCCCGCGTCCATGGCGGATTTGCCGTGCTCCGCTTCATCTACGCGCATCTGTTCGACGATCGCGCGTGACTCGCGGTCGGCCGCAGGCAACTGATCCAGATGGCTATCCAGATGCTGTTCGACCTGGCGCTCGGTTTCGGCCATGAAGCCGAGACTCACCCGATCACCCAGGCGGCCTGCCGCGAGGCCGATTGCCAGCGCACCTGTATACCAGAGCGGGTTCAACAGACTTGGACGCGAATCGAGCGCCTCGAGGCGTTTGGCGGTCCACGCCAGATGATCCTCTTCTTCTGTGGCAGCGTGATTAAACACAGCTCGCAAAGACGGCGACCTGGTAGCAAGTTTTTGAGCCTGATAAAGCGCTTGGGCGCACACCTCACCGACGTGGTTCACACGCATCAAACCGGCCGCATGCGCGCGTTCCGCCGGGGAGAGCTCGGCAGGCTCCGCCGCCGATTCTTGCGGAATCGGCAATGGACGACTCATCCGCGACACGCCGGTTATTGAGCGTAAACCCCTATCAAACTCGCTAATCAACTCGTCCAGAAACATTCAGCACTCCCTGATTCGACAACCGCCCCGCCGCGCTGACAGGTCCCCGCGACAAGACTTTGCGGGGTAAACCCGGCGTCGCGAAGGCCTTGAATTCAAACGATTCCGACGGCCAATTTCAGATTTTAGACCATGTTGCGTAAACGAAACAGGACCGGTCCCGGCCGTCTCCTTTTTCTTTGTGCCATGTAGGCCTTTTGTTACATTACGTGCAACTTCTCGCGAAGTTGGACAAGCAAGGCCTCAACGCTAGACAAATATTCGCCTTGTACAAAAGATTCGTAATCCTTGGAGATCATTCGATGAAAAAGTCGCTTCTCGCTCTCGCAGCACTGGGCGCATTCGCAGGCGTCGCTCATGCTCAGAGCAGCGTGACCCTGTACGGTATTATTGATGAAGGCTTCAACATCAACACCAACGCTAACGGCAAGCACCTGTACAACCTGTCCAGCGGCGTTCTGCAAGGCTCGCGCTTCGGCCTGCGCGGCACCGAAGATCTGGGCGGTGGTTTGAAGGCAATCTTCGTGTTGGAAAACGGCTTTGACGTGAACACCGGCAAGCTGGGTCAAGGCGGCCTGATGTTTGGTCGTCAAGCTTACGTCGGCCTGTCGACGAGCCAGTTCGGCACGGTTACGCTGGGTCGTCAGTACGACTCCGTGGTTGACTATGTCGGTCCGCTGGAAGCCGGTGACCAATGGGGTGGCTCCATCGCAGCTCACCCGAGCGACCTCGACAACTTCAACAACTCGTTCCGCACCAACAACACGGTCAAGTACACGAGCGCAAACTACGGCGGCCTGACGTTCGGCGGCACGTACAGCTTCGGCGGTCAAGCCGGCAATTTCTCGCAGAACCAGATCTGGTCGTTGGGCGCTGGCTACAACAACGGCCCTCTCGTTCTCGGCGTTGGTTACTTGAACGCACGCACCCCGGCAAATTCGGGCGGCCTGTTCAACACGCCTGCCACGCCGTCTGCGGCAGCCGCAGCTGTGACGTCGGGCGTGTACACCGGCTTCGCGTCGGCTAACACGTACCAAGTCATTGGTGCAGGCGGTGCATACACGTTCGGCGCAGCAACGATCGGCGCAACGTACTCGAATATCCGCTTCGGGAACTTGGGCGCTACGTACCATTCGCCGTTCGCGGGCCAATCGGCTACGTTCAACAATGCGGAACTCAACTTCAAGTATCAGTTGACCCCGGCGTTACTGGTCGGCGCAGCATATGACTACACCCGCGGTGCGGAAATCCAAGGTCAATCGCGCGCTCAGTACCACCAAGGTGCAGTTGGCGTGGATTACTTCCTGTCCAAGCGTACCGACGTGTACGTGACGGGTGTGTACCAGCACGCTTTGGGCGAGACGCTGAACACTGCAGGTGGCCTGACTCCTGCAACTGCATCCATCGCCAGCATCACCCCGTCGGCGAACCAGAACCAGTTCACGGCTCGCATCGGTATCCGCCACAAGTTCTAATAAGTCGTAATAAAGCAGTTTGCCTCAAAGGCGCCTTCGGGCGCCTTTTTTTATGGCCGCGCACCCGCGCAGATCAGACTTGGTTGGCGTGGAGGCGACGGGCCAAAGAGAAAGGCCCGGCAGACTTCCGTCTGTCGGGCCTTTCTCTTTCTTTCGTGCAATGCTTTACTTCGCGCCCGCTTTGGTCGGGCCGATGGGCCTGATGCGCTTACGCCCGGCCGTCGCGCAACTCGCGACGCAGAATCTTGCCAACATTGCTCTTAGGCAACTCTGTACGGAATTCGACGATCTTCGGCCGCTTGTAGCCGGTCAATTGCTGTTTGCAATACGCGAAGATATCCGCATCGGTAAGCGCCTGATCCTTCTTCACTACAAACAGCTTCACCGCTTCGCCCGAATGCTGATCCGGCACGCCGACCGCGGCGACTTCGAACACGCCCGGCAGCTTGGCAACCACGTCCTCGATCTCGTTCGGATAGACGTTGAAGCCGGAGACCAGAATCATGTCCTTCTTCCGATCGACGATCTTGACGAAGCCATTTTCGTTCATCAAGCCGACATCGCCCGATTTGAAGAAGCCATCCGGTGTCATAACCTTGGCCGTTTCGTCCGGGCGGTTCCAGTAACCCGCCATCACTTGCGGGCCACGGATGCAGATTTCTCCCGGCTGGCCGAGCGGCACCTCATTGCCTTCGTCGTCGCGAATCGAGATTTCCGTCGACGGCAGCGGCAAACCGATCGTGCCACTATATTCCGTAACGGTGACCGGATTGCAGGTGACGCACGGCGAGGTCTCCGACAGACCGTAGCCCTCGATGATCGGCCTATGTGTGTGCTCGAACCAGCGCTTGGCGACCGCTTCCTGCACCGCCATCCCGCCGCCATTTGCTGCGATCAGCTTCGAAAAATCCAGTTTGTGGAAGTCTGGGCTGTTCAACATCGCGTTGTACAGCGTGTTGACGGCGGGAATCGTCGTGATCGGATAACCTTCCAGCGCCTTGATCATGCCGGGGATATCGCGCGGATTCGGAATCAGCACGCCGAGGCCGCCAGTACGGATCGTCAACAGCCCGCAGACCGTCAGCGCAAAGACGTGATAAAGCGGCAACGCAACAACCGTGACGAACTGATCGATGTCCTTGCGGTTCGCGCGAACCGGATCGAGCCAGATTTCCGACTGCAACACGTTGGCGATCAGGTTCCGATGCAGGAGCGTCGCGCCCTTGGCCACGCCGGTCGTGCCGCCTGTGTACTGTAGAAACGCGACGTCGTCTGGACCTTGCTGGACCGGCTTAAAACTCTGGCGACCGCCTTCGGCGATCGCCGTGTTGAATTTGACGTGGCCCGGTAGACTCCACGCCGGTACCATTTTCTTCACGCGCCGCACGACAAAGTTCACCAGCGCGCCCTTCACGCCCATCAGATCGCCCATTGCGGCGACGACGACGTGCTTGATCGACGTATTGCGCACGATCGCCTGCAGCGTGACAGCGAAGTTTTCGAGCAGGATGATCGCTTCCGCGCCGCTATCCTTGAGCTGATGCTCGAGCTCCCGCGGGGTGTAGAGCGGGTTCACATTCACCACAACGTAGCCCGCGCGCAAGATCGCCGCAATCGCGACAGGATATTGCAGCACGTTCGGCATCATGATCGCGATGCGCGCGCCGCGGGCAAGACCCTTCGACTGAAACCACGCGGCCAGCTTGCGCGAGAGCTCGTCGAGCTCGCCGTAGCTGATCTCCTTGCCCATGCAGACAAACGCCGGTTTGGCGCGGTGGTCGCGGAAGGCTTCTTCGAGCAGTTCGGCGACGGACGAATAGCGAGTCGGGTCAATCTCTGCGGGAACGCCGGGTGGATAAGATTTCAGCCAGATTTTGTCCATGCAGCGTCTCCTCCTTTATTTTCGAATGGTCGTGCTAAAAACGCATCGTAGCATGGGCTTCCCTGTGTTATTCGTGAAAAGCGGCCAGGTTAGACTGCAACCTCGAACCCGTTAAGAGCCGTTGCAGCGGGATTTTTGAACGTGTTTCAGGCGCGTTCGACTTCGACGAGGCAGTCGTAGAACGTGGCTGATCCACCCAGATCGGTGAGCGCCTGGCTGGTGACCTGATTGGCGTTGCAGCCGTCAGGCGCGAGCTTCTTCCACCAGATTGACAGGCCGACCACGAGCCCTTTACGTGTCTTGTCGGTGACACGGGCGCGCGCCTGCATCGCGCCACGATCGTTGAATATGCGCACCAGGTCACCGTCGGCGATGTTTCGCTGCTGCGCGTCGGCCGGGTGGATGTCCAGGTGCGGCTCGCCTTCTGTCGAGCGCAGGCTTTCGATGTTCACGAAGGTGCTGTTCAGGAAGTTACGGGCAGGCGGCGAGATCATCGCAAGCGGGTAACGAGCGGCGAGTTCAGGCGCACCGTCTTCGGATTCGTAAGGCGGCAGGTAGTCGGGCAACGGATCGAGCCCTTGCAGCGCGAGGCGCTCGCTGAAGAACTCGCATTTGCCGGACGGCGTGCGAAAGCCGCCCTCTGCGAATGGCGCGTCAGGCAGATTCAGTGCGGCCCAGCCGGTTTTCTTTAGCGAGTCCCAGTTCACGCCTTCCAGCGTTTTGTCGTTCCAGCGGAAAGCAGACTGCGCGATAGCGTCGTCACTCTCGTAAAGCGCCGGTTCCTGCAGGCCCATGTGGCGCGCCAGGCCGCGAAAGATTTCCGTGTTCGGGCGTGCATCGCCGACCGGCGCGATCGCCGGCAAGTTGGCCATCACGTGCGTGTGTCCGTACGACTTGTGCACGTCGAGATGCTCCAACTGCGTCGTGGCAGGCAAAAGCAGATCGGCGTAGTCCGCGGTGTCGGTCTGAAAGTGCTCGAGGACGATCGTGAACAGATCTTCGCGTGCAAAACCTGCGGCGACCCGTTCCGAGTCCGGCGCGACCGCCACCGGATTCGAGTTGTAGACGATGATCGCCTCGACTTTCGGGCCGAACGTGGCATCGCCCGGATGCAGCAACGCGTCGCCGATTGCGTTCATATTGATGACGCGCGAAGTCTTGGCGGGCCAGCCCGGCATCAGGTCCGGCCGCTGCAACGCGTGCGAGTCCACTGGCGCCCATCCGCCCGAAGACAGCAACACACCACCCGCCCGCTCGCGCCATGCACCTGTCAGCGAAGGTAAGCAGGCGATTGCGCGCACAGCGTTACCGCCGCCACGCACCCGCTGCAGGCCATAGTTCATCCGGATCGCGGCCTTTTTCGTGCTGCCGTAAAGGCGCGCAAGATTGACGATCACCTGCTCGTCGACACCGCAGATTTGAGCAGCACGTGACGGCGGATAACTGAGCGCGCGGACCTTCAGTTCAGCAAAGCCCAAGGTATGAGCCGCGATGTAGGCGTGATCGAGAAGATTTTCCGTGATCAACACGTTGATCATGCCGAGCGCCAAAGCGCCATCAGTTCCGGGTTTCAGCGCAATGTGCTGGTGGCATTTTTCCGCCGTCAGCGATCGATACGGATCGATCGCGATCAGCCTTGCGCCGCGACGCTTGGCTTCCTGGGCGCGTGTCCAGAAGTGCAGGTTCGAAGCGATGGGGTTCGAGCCCCAGATCAGGATGACCTCGCTTTCGCCGAAAAACTCGGTGAGCATGCCAATGCCGGCGCCGTAGGTGTATTTCAACCCCGCCGCACCGGCGGCTGCACAAATCGTGCGGTCTAACTGCGATGCGCCGAGTTTGTGAAAGAACCGTTGCGCAATGCTGTCGCCTTGGACCAGACCCATCGTACCAGCGTAGCTGTAGGGCATGATGGCTTCGGGCGCACGGCTCGCGATCTCCGACAGGCGCGTTGCCGCGAACTCAAGCGCCTCATCCCAACTGATCGGCTCAAAACGGCCTTCGCCTTTGCGGCCGACGCGCTTCATCGGTGTCGTCAACCGATGCGGATGGTGCACCCGCTCGGCATAGCGGCTGACCTTGGTACATAGCGCGCCTTGGGTCGGCGGATGATCGGGATCGCCGACGACCTTGATCGCCCGTCCGCCTTCGACGGTCACGCGCATCGCGCAGGTATCAGGGCAATCGTGCGGGCACACCGCGCGGGCGAATTCAGTCGGAGCATTCATCGGCGATCCGTCCAGGAGAGCGTTAAGCGGTGGGGCAATTCCGAATTTTATTACGTCCTTTGCCCGTTGCCCCGTATGGTGCCGCCAAAAACGCCTTCGGCGTAGAATCGGTTATCAACGTGCCCGGGCAATATGGCCCCGAGCGATTCCACGCAAAGCAAAGCACAAGCGCACCATCATGAAACTGATCCCAGAAATTCAGGCCGCCCACGGCGAAATTCAAACCCTTCGACGAACCATTCATGCCCACCCCGAGCTGCGTTATGAAGAAACAGCAACTGCGGATCTGGTTGCCCGGACACTTGAGTCCTGGGGCATCGAGACTCATCGCGGATTGGGCAAAACGGGCGTAGTCGGCGTACTGAAGCGCGGTAACGGATCGCGCTCGATCGGACTGCGCGCCGACATGGACGCGCTGCCGATTCAGGAGCTAAACAGCTTCGACCATCGCTCGCAGAACGACGGCAAAATGCACGCGTGCGGCCATGACGGACATACTGCGATGCTGCTTGGCGCGGCGCGCCATCTGGCCAAGCACGGAGAATTTGACGGCACGATCGTATTCATCTTTCAACCGGCAGAAGAAGGCGGTGCCGGCGCACAGGCAATGATCGACGATGGCCTGTTTACGAAGTTTCCGGTCGATGCAGTCTTCGGCATTCACAACTGGCCGGGCATGCCGTCAGGCCACTTCGGCGTGACCGAAGGCCCGATCATGGCGTCCAGCAACGAATTTCGCATTGAAATCAAGGGCGTGGGTTCACACGCGGCACTCCCGCACAACGGACGCGACCCCGTGTTCACCGCGGTTCAGATTGCGAGCGGGCTGCAAAGCATCATCACGCGAAACAAGAAACCGCTCGATACCGCCGTATTGTCGATCACCCAGATTCACGCTGGCGACGCCCTCAATGTCGTCCCCGACGATGCGTGGATCGCAGGGACCGTGCGGACGTTTACCACCGAAACGCTCGATCTGATCGAAACACGCATGCGCAAGATCGCCCAGAGCACGGCAGAGGCTTACGATTGCTCGGTCGATATCCACTTCCATCGAAACTACCCGCCGACCATCAACAGTAGCGAAGAGACCCGCTTCGCGGCGGCGGTCATGAAGGAAATTGTCGGCGTGGAAAATGTCGATGACGCGGTCGAACCGACGATGGGCGCCGAGGATTTTTCATTCATGCTGCTGGCGAAGCCGGGCTGTTACGCATTTCTCGGTAACGGCGACGGTGGGCACCGGGACTCAGGACATGGTGCCGGGCCTTGCATGCTGCATAACGCGAGCTATGACTTCAACGACGAGCTATTGCCAATCGGCGCGACGTATTGGGTTCGGCTGGCGCAGCGATTTCTGGCACAAGAGAAATAAAGCGGCTGAATGGATCTGGGAGACGGCTTGTGATTCGGCCGTCGCTGCCACTGTGCGTATGTCGACGCGCGGCGCTACTGATGTCGGACGTGCTTATCTGGAGCTGACGCGGTACGCGAACGCGCTGCGGATCGGGAAGGAGTGAGACCAGAAGAGCCGGAGCGCTTCGAGGGTCTGACGGCGGCGATGTTTTCTGCGCCTGTTTTTGCCGGGTAAACGCAGAAACCCCACCTTTGCGGGGTGGGGTTTCTGGTCTTGCTGGGGAGCCTGACGATTACCTACTTTCACACGGGAATCCGCACTATCATCGGCGTGGAGTCGTTTCACGGTCCTGTTCGGGATGGGAAGGGGTGGGACCGACTCGCTATGGTCATCAGGCATGACTTGTTGTCGTGCTGGGTGGGTTTGAAACCCGGGCCAACACAACCAATCTGGAAGAAGTAGTTTCTGGTGATGCTCACCAGAGGGAGTTGTGTTGTTCGAGGCACAACAACGATCTCAACCTGTGTGTTCTGCTACCCCATCCGGGGTTCACACGCATCCCCTTCGGGGATCGGACCAGAGTAAGAGCTTTGCATGGGCCCGGAGTAAGTGCTAAAGCACTAACTCCGGCCGACAGCTAAAGCGCTAACTCTGGTCGAGACACACCTGTTATAGGATCAAGCCTTACGGGCAATTAGTATCAGTTAGCTTAACG